>JAFRZX010000165.1 GCA_017442315.1 Bacteroidales bacterium | reverse complement strand
CAGTTCTCAGAAGTGCGCGATCCCGAACTATTTCTATAAGGTTGTTCTGAAGGTCAAGTATTCAGGCAGCACAGTGACTTCAGCCAGTGCAGTAGGCTTCTGGTTCGATCACAAGGACTACGATAACAGCATTTATGCAAACTACGCTGTCTCAGTCGACCAGATCGAGGCGTGGACGGGATTCGACTTCTTCGTTAATCTTCCTGACAGTGTGGAGAATACGGCTGAGATCAATGGCAGCTGGGATACTTTTCAGAAATTTTAGCAGATGGAATGTCGCGTAGTTTCGCTCTTTGTGGTGACAATGATAGACTCATTGCTGCAGCCGAAAAAGATGGTTCTGTGTGACGATTGTTTATGAAGAACGATAAAATGAATGTGACTGGGAACTTCAGGGATGGACAATGGAATGTTGTCCATCTGAAGTTCCTTGTCGATTTCATGAAGGCTGCCGGTCTCTCTACCGTGCAGGTAGCAGGAATTATGGGACTGACCAGACAGTCTGTATATTACTGGTTTGCCAAGGATGATATGAAGATCTCGCAGGTATACCGGCTTTTCAGTTTGTGCGGATATCGGATATCCTTTTCCCTGAAGGGTAAATCCCCGCCTCCCGACATTAAGTCTGATGTTATTGTGAACATCAAGGTCAACAGACATGGGGATCATAAGAATCTGGCTTTCATGAAGCAGGCGTTGGACGATTTTCATATATCTCGCGACTGTGTCGCCGAGAGACTGCAGGTCAGCAAATCGACAGTCGCAAGGTGGTTCGCCACTGATGAATGTTTTGTTTCTTATGTATATAAGGTGGCGGATGCAGCAGGTCTGAAACTGCATATAGATATAGAAGCTGTCTGAAAGGAGACAGCTTCTGTTATTTCAGGAACACGAAGAACACCGCCATTATCAGGCAGAAGAATGCTGCAAAATGATTCCATTGCAAAGGCTGACCTTTGAACATTACTGTTACCAAAACTGTGAATACGGTCAGCGATATCACTTCCTGTATGATTTTCAACTGCATCAGATTGAAGGGTCCTCCATTCTCAACAAACCCTATTCTGTTTGCCGGAACCTGTGCGCAGTATTCAAGAAATGCTACGCTCCATGAGAATAGAATGACCACAATCAGGGGCCATCCTGATGATATCTTCATTTCCTGAAGTTTGAGGTGGCCGTACCAGGCGAATGTCATGAATACATTCGAAGCTATAAGAAGCAGGATTGTCCAGATGGCTTTCATCTTAAGAAATTGTCTAAACGTTTTTTAGGATCGATTTTTTTGCGGGTGCAAATGTAATATTAAATTTGTAATTGCAGTTATAAACTCTTACTTTTGCATGCTTATGAGAATCTCTCCTGCTTTCTTGAGCGTTTTCTGAGCTGCAGGAGATGTATCAGGACTATTAAAAACATAAAGATATGACACTGATTAAATCCATTTCCGGTATCCGCGGAACCATCGGAGGAGCTCCAGGTGAGGGGTTGTCACCGATTGATGTTGTAAAGTTTACATATGCATATTGTGAGAAGATGAAGGAACGCCGTCCAAAGGCATCTGGGGAAAGGTATAAAGTCGTTGTGGGCAAGGATGCCCGTCTTTCTGGCGATATGGTTGAACAACTTGTATGCGGAACTCTTGTGTCATGTGGTGTGGATGTTGTCAAGGCAGGTTTTGCCTCCACTCCAACAACGGAAATGGCAGTAGTCTTTGAGCAGGCGGACGGTGGTATCATCCTGACTGCGTCTCACAATCCTAAGCAGTGGAATGCCCTCAAACTGCTCAATGAGCGTGGAGAATTCCTTAATGCAGCTGAAGGTGCAGCCATTCTGGAATGTGCTGAGGCTGAGAATTTCAGCTTTGCAGATGTTGACTCGTTGGGATGCATGGAAGATAAGGATTTTACGGATGCACATCTTGATGCAGTTCTGGCTTTGCCGATGGTTGATGTCGAGGCTGTGCGTAATGCTCATTTCAAGGTGGCGCTTGATGCTGTGAATTCTGTCGGAGGCATCATCATGCCTCGCCTTCTTGAGCGTCTCGGTGTCGAGTGCATATGTGTGAACTGTGAACCGACAGGAGAGTTTGCGCATAATCCAGAGCCGCTTCCGTCCAATCTGACAGAACTTTCCGAGGCTGTGGTTGCAAATAAGGCGGATATGGGTATTTCAGTTGACCCTGATGTAGACCGTCTGGCCCTTATCTGTGAGGATGGAAAGCCTTTCGGCGAAGAATATACTCTTGTAAGTGTGGCAGATTACCTTTTGTCCAGAGTTTATGACGAGGCTCTGGCAACGGGTAAGTCAATGGAAGATATTGCTGCACCATATTCAATGGCTACTTCATCTAATCTTTCTTCTTCTAGGGCATTGCGCGATGTTACCGAGCAGTATGGAGGAGTGTATAATGCATCAGCAGTGGGTGAGGTGAATGTGACAACCAAAATGAAGGAGTGCGGTGCAATCATCGGTGGTGAAGGTAACGGAGGTGTGATTTATCCTGCCCTCCATTACGGACGTGATGCAATGGTTGGTGTGGCTCTGTTCCTTACCAATCTTGCCTACAAGAAGATGAAGGTTTCCGAACTTCTTGCCACATATCCGCATTATGTCATTGCAAAGAATAGGATAGAACTATCCGACAAGGCTTTGATAGGTAAGATTATGGATGCAGTCAAGACTGCATTTGCAGATGAGGATGTCAATACTGTCGATGGCGTGAAGGTGTCATTCGAGTCCCGCAAGGAATGGGTACATCTTCGTAGTTCCAATACTGAGCCTATCATCCGTATCTATGCGGAGGCCGCCACAAAAGAAGCTGCAGATGCTCTGGCTCAGCAGATGATAGCTATAGCTGACAAGGTCCTGGCTTCTGAGGCATAGAGACGTAGGGCATGTTTTCATTCAGAACGACTTCGCTGGAAGAACAGCTTGACAAATCCCTGCATGAAGGCCGGGTTGGTTGTTTCTGTACCCAGAACTGTTGGGATACCGAACGGGGACGCTATATGTATGATATATTTCATTTGCGAGGCAATCTGCAGATGATATTTTCACCTCGTGATACGGAACTGACTCCGTTGACCAATCATATAGAATTTTCCCTCACGGATCTTGCCGGACTTAATGCTGTGGTTGTGGAAATCCAGGATGTCGGGGCAAGGTATTTCAATTATACCAAGGATGTATTTCGTCTTATGGATGCGCTTAAGGCGCTCAAGGATGAAGCTCCGGCGTTGTATGTTGTTGATCATATCAATCCGGCTGGAAGGGTGGTCGAAGGAACAATGCCTTCTTCCACTATAGAGGCCAATGTGCCTAAAGTTGCTCATCGTCATGGACTTACATTAGGTGAACTGGCCAACCTGTATTACCACGAGATAGGGGCGAGGTTTGCTCTGCATGTCATATCGGCTCTTGCGACGGACTCCAACAAGCAGCTTATGCCTTGGACGATTGCTCCGGCATCGGATATTCCCGGACTCTTTACATGTGATATGTATAGCGGAGGAGGTCTCTGGAACAATACGAACATTTCTCCAGCCATTGGTACTGCACGTCCATATGAATATATAGGGGCACCGTTTGTCAAGACATCTTCAAACGAACCGGTTCCTGCAGCTGAGGGAGTCATGCTCAGGCCATGTTCGTTTACGCCGTCATGTGGAAAGTATGAGGGTAAGAAATGTTTCGGATATCAGATAATGCTTGAGCCTGGAGTAGAGTATCATTCGCTGCTTCATACTCTTCAGCTCATGCGTTATTTCAAGGAACGTTATCCGGAATTCCGTCTGGACGATGGATTTGAAGCCAAATTGTCCGATCAGGTGCTTATGGATTATATACTTGGAAGTGTTTCTTTACAGGAAATGAAGGAGCATGTGAAGCTCGAAGAGCAGAAATGGATCCGTAAAGCTAAGAAATTCACTCTTTACGAGGACCAGCCATATCGTATAAAGTGACAAAAACTTGGACAAAGGTTGTTTTTTATATAAAAACACTGTATATTTGCGCCCGCAAAATAGTTAACTAAATTTTTATAACGTTATGAAAAAAGGTATACATCCCGAAACCTACCGTCTTGTAGCTTTCAAGGATATGTCAAATGATGTTGTGTTCATCACACGCTCATGCGCGAACACAAAGGAGACCATCGTTGTTGACGGCGTTGAGTATCCGGTTGTTAAACTTGAGATCTCTAATACTTCTCATCCGTTCTACACTGGTAAGATGAAGCTCGTCGATACTGCAGGTCGCGTTGACAAGTTCTATCAGAGATACGCAAAGAAGAAGTAATTCTTCCAAGACATATGGTTAAGGCTCGCTATGATGCGGGCCTTTTGTTTTTTAATTCATCCAAGTGGCAGCTCGCGCAGCTTGCTTTTAGCAGCTGGCTGGCAAATACCCCAGTGGGCAGCCAGCCGCGTTACCATCTCAGATTTCTTCTGATAGTTTGGAGAATAACATGGGATGGATTATATTTGTGTTTCTATCTGATAGAAACAATAAGTATCAGGTTCTGCAGATTAATCATTTATAATAATTTTATATGAAAAAGTTTATTTCTGTCCTAGCCGTTCTTTGTCTGACGGCAACTGCCTTTGCTCAGGTAAAGGGTTCTTCATTTTATATCGGGGGCAACCTCTCAGCCAAGCCAGGCCCTATGATCGGATACAAATATCAGTTCGAGCTGCCTGTAAAGGGACTTGGAGTGATTGTCAGTGCTGATTTTACATATGCTCCTTTGAAGAAATCCGTTCGGGAGCAGGCGGAGATTTCTTCAGCTCAGCGGGCTGAAAGCATGGGTTATGAAAATGATTCTAACCGCTATGGTTCGACTACAGCTGATGTCAAGCACCGTAATTCTCAATATTTCACACTTCCGGTAAATGTTGGAGCCAATTATTGTTATTCTTTTGGAAAGGTAGGAGTTTGGGCTGAAGCTGCTTTTGGAGTTGCCGGTGTATTCAATACGAGGTCAGTATGGAAAGGTGAATCCCATACTGTAGAGGATTTCAGTTCGGATATAACCGACAAGCACTATTATAATACAGGTGAAAGGCATTATTACGATATTACGCGTTATAATCCTGCCTTTGCTTTTGCGTGGAAGACAGGAGTGGGTGCCATGTTCGGAAAGACATTATCTCTTGGATTGGAGATCAATGGTATAGGTGCTCATAAGGTAAAGAAAATCCAGAAAATTGATGACAAACCGTATTGGAATTCCTCTAAGGGAGCATCGGTTACAGAGACTAAAGGTAAGTATGCTGTTGGAGGCCACACATGTGTCGCCCTCAGATTAGGATTCCATTTCTGATCGAATCATTAAAATTTAAACAGTTTTTAAGATAATGAAAAGATTGTTCGGAGCAGTATTAGTGTCTCTTGTCATGTTTGTTACCTCTTGTAAAAAAGCAGAAAATCCAGAGGTTCAAGTTACACCAGAGGAAAATCTGCCTGTCATGGAATTGGATGGAAATCTGCAGCTCTGTTATATGGATGCCAATTCTACGAAAACACTGATTAAGTTTGAAACTGAGACCCAATGGGAAATCCGGTTTGAAACTTATGACGGAGAATCTGTAGATTGGATAAAGGCATCACCATCATCTGGTAATGCAGGTATCCAAAATGTGGAGGTTTCCATTGATCTGAATCGGAATGCTGATGCGCGAATTGTACGTATTATTGTACGCTCTACAGATGGGAGTACCGTACGTTCTTCAGACATTGAGAATATTGTGGATACATATCAGAGTATATGTTTCACTGCTTCCGTATTTCAATATGGCTACTATGATTCAGTCTATGGTGATCCTGTGAAGTTCAAGCCTGATTCAGAAACGAGATTGCAGACATTGGTCGATGAATATGTTGAGCAGCAAGAGTGTAGTTACAGTGATCTCGTTTATTTGAATATCAATGGGATACTCCTTGATGCTGACTTTACTTTCATCAGAAATTACCTTTCGGAGCTGAAGGTCTTGGATATGTTTGATGTCGATATCACGGAAATACCTGACAATGCTTTCTACGGATGTGCATCTTTGCATTATGTCACTCTTCCTTTATATCTCAAGCGTATCGGGGGGAATGCATTCATGAGTACCGGACTGAAAAATATTAACTTGTTTATACCACCATTACTGGAATATGTAGGTGCTAATGCGTTTGCCAACACGAATATTGCCGGATCTCTAATATTTTCAGGCTTGGTCTCAGAGATAGATATAAGCGGAGGAGCATTTGAAAGTCCCTATATCGGTTCGGTTATATTCAGTGAGGGAATAAGAACCATAAACGGTGATGTATCATCTCCGTTTGATCACCTTGGTGCAATGTATCTTCCGGGGAGTCTCTCTTTTGTTTCAGCCTCATATATCCGTGATGCAAGTGCAATTTTCTGCTATCCGGATTGTCCGCCTGCAACAGACGACAGACATGGAATGAGGCCTGGGACGGTAGGTATGCTGTATGTTCCGTTTGTCAATCCGCCTGAAGATAGTCCATATGCTTCATATGATGTGGAGAAAGATCGTGGGTGGGAAGGATTTTATAGTCCGTGTCCTGCTTACAATAAGCTGTGCCCATGTCTTTAGCTTGATCATGGCATCTATGATGATTCAACTTATGGATCAGATGCTTACCAGCATAGCTCCTTGCATGAAAATGTGAGGAGCTTTTTTGTTGACGGATGTGCAATGGTGATGCAGAGGGCATGAAGATGGAGTCTTGCGGCAGTGGCTCCACCGTATAGTTTGTCTCCCATGATGGGCATTCCCAATCCCAGGGTATGAGCCATATGGACCCTCAGCTGATGTGTGCGACCTGTGAGAGGATGAAGTGTGATGTCGATGCTTCTGTCGGGATTGACAGAAGTTACTTCATAGCCGGTAACAGCGTCTTTCCCGTTGATAATGTCTGCTTTCTGTCGCGGTCTTTCGTCATAGTCGGGGCTTAGGGCAAGTCTGATGGTCCCTGTTTCCCCTTCGTGATATGCTTGTGTCGGACATTCTCCAGGCAAAGGTGCGCTGAGCCTTGCAATGTATGTTTTTCTGACGGTATGTTCTTCAAACTGACGGTGCAGGTGTGCGGCAGCGGTTTCCGTTTTTGCAAATACCATGATTCCTGAGGTATCCATGTCCAGCCTGTGGACAGATATGATATCTGTCCGGTACTTGGTTCTGAGCCATTCCAGGAGTGACACTCTGCCGTCCAGTCCAGGAACAGATGGCATTCCTGATGGTTTGCATACGACTATGATTTCATTGTCTTCATATACGGATACAGGTTCCGGAATCTGCATTATGTCGGGTGATGTTTCTATCCCTTTGAGCATAAATCCCAGCAGGGGACCGCATTTGCTTGTGCATGAGGGGTAAAAATGTCCGTGGGTGCGTACTGCCGTGCCTGGAGATCTTCCATACCAGAATTCTCCCATCGCTACAGGAGAAAGACCGTGCCGGTAGGCATATTCAAGCAGTTTCGGGGCGGCGCATTCTCCTGTCCCTCCTGGTGGTACGAGTCCTTGGGCTGAGAACAGGTCTCCGATAGATGTTTCCCCGCCGCAGGCGTTATGCACTATATAACGGCTGAATATCCATTTCTGAAGTTCGTCGGACATGCTGGCTCTGAGAATTTTCATCTTATCGATTCGGTTCTTGATTTCTTTAATCCTCGCAGCATTCTTCTCCTTCCTTTCTTCCCATGACAGACGGAGTCTGCGGTAATCAGCCTTGTCCTTCTGGCTTTCTCTGATCAGTTCACTTGTATTTTCGATGTCGTCTGATTCCCTGCGGATTGCCTCGCGTCTTCTCTTTCTTGCCGCCATTTCCGCTTTCATCCGTCCGAGTTCTTCGTCAGCGGTTTTCCTGAGAAGGTCCGACTCCTGCAGCAAGGTCAGCAGTTCCGGTGAGTTTTCTATCCGGCATATCTGCTTGCTGAGAAGAGTGATTTCCTCTTCCTTGCGCTTGAAATGTCCTTCGGGGACAGTAAGATCGAATATCGGTGGTACGAAACCCTCAATATGACTCTTTCCGCCTACATTTCCTGAGAAGCCGGCAAGAAATCCGAATCCAGAATCCGAATCCCTGACGACCAGTACTCCAAGCATCTTTCCTTCTGATAATGCATCGGACAGTTCCTTGTCGGAATCTATTTGATGAAGAAGGATGGCCGCAGCCTTGGCAACATAAGGATGCGGATGATAGCGGAATGGGTCTGTGAATTTTTCCGGACCTTTTTCCGTAAAGGATTGCGGGAATTTGCGGATCACACTTTGGTATTGTTGGATATGTATTCTCTGCATATGTCCTTAAGACCGCATCTGCTGCATTCAGGTTTGCGTGCGGTGCATGTGTATCTTCCGTGAAGTATGAGCCAGTGATGAGCTTTGGCTCTCAGTTCAGGGGCAAATCCTGAGGTCAGATCCTTTTCTACGGTCTCGACGTTGTTCCCGTCAGAAAGTCCAAGACGTCTGGAAACGCGGAATACATGCGTGTCGACAGCTATTACCGGCTTGTCGTATATTACAGATGCGATCACGTTGGCGGTCTTTCTGCCTACGCCTGGCAGAGTCTCCAGCTGTCCGGGTTCAGATGGAACCTCTCCATTGAAGTCAGAAACAAGCTTTTGCGCCATACCTATCAGGTGTCTGGCCTTGTTGTTGGGGAAGGATATGGATCTGATGAGACTATATACTTCGTCAAATGATGCTCCAGCCAGGTCGGATGCCTCCGGGAACCTTTCAAAGATCTTTGGTGTATGCATGTTGACCCTTCGGTCTGTGCATTGTGCCGAAAGTATCACAGCTATAAGCAGATGGAAGGGGGTGTCATAATGGAGTTCGGTTTCAGCATTCTCCATATTGGCAGAAAACCATGCTGTAACGTGATGGAAGAGCTCTCTTCTGTCCATATCAGATAGTTAGTTCAAGATCAATCACCTCATCTGCCTGCTGCTCAGTGCATGTCTCGTCTTTGCAGATCATTACTCTTCCTGGATACTTTTCAAAGATCTGTCTGTTATGGGTGACCATGACTATCGCAGTTCCTTTCTCCCTGTTGATGCCGGTGAGAAGTCTCATTATGCCGTCAGCCGTCTCATTGTCGAGGTTTCCGGTTGGTTCGTCTGCTATTATTACCTGTGGGTCGTTGAGCAGGGAACGGGCTATGGCAACTCTCTGCTGCTCTCCTCCTGAAAGCTGATGAGGCATCTTGTGAGCCTTCAACTCCATTCCTACTGCTCTGAGAACCATTGAAATGCGCTGTGATATGGCTGTCTCGTCCTTCCATCCGGTTGCTTTCAGAACAAAACGGAGATTTTCTTCAACGTTTCTGTCCATAAGCAGCTGGAAATCCTGAAATACAACTCCCAGCTTGCGTCTCAGGTAAGGTATTTCCTTTTCTTTGATATTCTGAAGGTCGTAGCCGCAAACAGAGCCTTTGCCTTTGGTTAGAGGGTTCTCTGCAATCATGGTCCTGATGATGGACGTCTTTCCGGTTCCAACTTTGCCGACAATGTAGACGAAATCGCCTTTGTAGATGTCCATGTTCAGTCCGTATATGACCTTTGTCTCACCGTTGACTATGTCTGCGTTCCTGAAAGAGATTATAAGTGTCGGGTTTTCCATATCTTATGTGAATTATCTTACAAAGATAAGAAACAGTTTCTCAGAATTTATTAAATTTGTAAAATTTTTGAATGATTATGAAATTTCATCATATTGCAGTGGCTGTTGCCTTTCTGCTATATCCTATGACTGATGTTATGGCGGGTTCTGATGATGGCCCCATATCTGGTAGCGGCAGTCTATGTGAAGATATCCGGAGCGTGATGATGCTGTATGACGGGAATATGCTAAGCCGTTCCCGTTATCTTTTTGATGAGATCAGCCGTTCTGCCGACAATACCGATGCCTATGCATATTCGGTTCTGTGCGACATCAGGATGCAGGTACCTGGATATTCTGCAAGGATGGATACTTTCATTGCAGCTGAGCCTCAGTCACCTTATATCCCGCAGATGCGTCTTCTTCATGCTTTCAATCTTTTTGAACGCAAGGAATATGCTTCGGCATATGAGCAGTTTGCCGGAATTCCTGTGAAGCGTATAAGACCGGATCATATACCTGAGTATCTGTTTAAAAAGGCATGCAGTGCCATGGAGACAGGAAAATTTGATGACGCTATCGAGGATTTCGGGACGGTTGAAGCCATGAGCTTGTCTGATTACACCGCACCAGCTCGATATGCTTTAGGATATGCATGCTACAATAAAAGCGAATTCAAGGAAGCTTTGGTGTGGTTTGAAAAGGCATCTTCGGACGGACGCTTCAAGGGACTGGCCGAGTTTTATATGGTAGAATGCCGTTTCATGCTCAAGGATTATGAACAGGTGGTAAAGACAGGAACAGCCCTTTATCCTTCTGTACCTAAAGAGCGCAAGGCACATCTGTCCCGTCTTATTTCCGAATCATATCTTGTTCTTGGGGATGCCGGAAATGCCAGACGTTTCTATGACCTCGGCAGGCTGGAGGATGGACATGATGACAAGAGCCGTTCTGACTGGTTCTACAGCGGATCGGTGCTTTATGCTGTGCAGGACTATAAGGGAGCTGTTGACTGCTTTTCCATGATGGGGGAGAGGAACGACTCCATAGGACAGATCGCCAGCTATCATATGGGATACAGTCACATCCAGCTGAAGGACAAGGTGTCTGCAATGGCTGCATTCAAGCAAGCCTCTTCTCTTTCATTTGATCCCGATATAGCTGAAGATGCGTATTTCAACTATGCCAAACTCTCCTTTGACCTTAATAACGATGCCTCTGTCTTTCAAGACTATCTGAAGATATATTCCGATCTGGACAAGGGAGACAGAATATACAGCTACATAGCTGTTGCTGCACTCTTCAATCATGATTATGAAGGGGCTGTGGAGGCTTATGACAAGGTTGATGAACTTGATGAGGGGATGAAGCTTAACTATATGAAAGCTAATTATCTGAGAGCTAATCAGCTGATCCGTAGCGGATCATATAGGAAGGCGGTTCCGTGTCTGAAGGCTGCAGCATGGTATTCTGAGAAAGGCAGCCGTTTCCACCAATTGTCCAGATTCTGGCTTGGTGAGGCCTGTTACCGCAATGACCAATATGCCCAGGCACGCGATATATTCACCGAACTGTACAATACATCTGCACTTTACGGTATGCCGGAGTCGGGGCTGGTGCTTTATAACATTGCCTACTGCTACTACAAGGAGGCGGATTATCCTAATGCTCTGAAGTGGTTTTCTTCGTATCTGGGAGAGAGTTCGGTACTTTATAGGAAGGAGGCTCTTGAGAGGAGTGCGGACTGCCACTTCATGGCAAAGGACTATGGAAAGGCTGCAGCCGGTTATGAACTTGTCCTGAAGGATTATCATGATGTCAATGACATCTATCCATATTATCAGGCTGCTGTTTCATATGGATTGGTAAATGATATGGACAAGAAGGTCGAACTGCTGTCTTCTGTACTTAAGGCGTCCCCTGATGCAGAGTTCTATCCTGAGGCTTTGTTTGAGCTGGGGCGAGCCTATGCTGTACGCGAAGATGATGAAGCGGCTTTCGACTGTTTTACTGCTTTGACTGAGACAGTTAGGGACAGTACTTATATTGCCAAGGCATATATAGAAATGGGTTCTATTTCGCGCAATCAGTCCCAGTTCAATGAGGCGCTTGGATATTATAAGACTGTTGTGGAGCAGATGCCTATGTCGGAATATGCCGAAGATGCAATGCTTGCTATCGAAGCTGTCTATCAGACCCAGGGACGTACAGATGAATATCTGGCGTATATCGAGTCCATCGGCAGGGGGAATATAAAGACTGAAGACGAGAAGGAAAAGATGATATTCAATTCGGCAGAGCAGATATTTCTTTCGGAAAATTATCAGAAGGCCCTTGTTGCACTTCAATCCTATCTGGACAGGTATCCGTCCGGGCATGATGGGTATAAGGCGGAATTCTATATGGCTGAGTCGTACAGGCATCTGAATAAGCTGGAACAGGCCTGCGACTGTTATCGCAATGTTATTGCAGGCGGAGAGGGGTCATTTGTGGAACTTTCAATGCTGAATTTTTCAAATCTGTCATATCGTCTGGAACGTTGGGATGATGCTTATGGCGGATATTCATCTTTGAGAAGTGTAGCCAGACTGGGTAATAATGGGTTTACTGCATTGTGCGGCATGATGAGGTCTGCATATCGCAGTCATGACTGGAACAATGCTGTCAAGGCAGCTGTGGAAGTGATTGCAGATTCACGTTCCGGAACGGCGCTGCGCACTGAAGCTGAATATATCAAGGCAAAGTCATTCCTTGCCACAAGTCGCAGAGATGAGGCTTATGCTGTCTTTGAAAAGCTGTCTGCAGATATGGAAAGTGTCTATGGCGCGGAAGCGGCATATCTGGTTATTCTTGACTGCTATGACAGAGGTGAATTCGATAAGGTGGAAGAAAAGGTTTTTGCTTTTTCCGATTCTGATACCGGACAGCTTTATTGGCTGGCCAAGAGTTTCATGGTACTTGGCGATTCTTATGTGGAACGTGACAATATAAGTCAGGCCAAGGCTACGTTCACCAGCATCATGGAAAGCTATGAGCCGGAATCAGCTGAGGATGATGTGAAGGATAATGTAAGAATGCGCCTTGAAAGACTTGAAAAGATTATGTCTGAGGAATAATTTGAAATGAGGTTTATGATGAAGAGAATACTTGCTCTGGCTTTGACGGCATTGACATTTTCTGCCGGATTCCTTGCTTCTGCCCAGGATCTGGATCCAACCGTTGAAGTCAGCCGTGCATACGAAGGCAAACTGATGGAAGTGCATAAGCCGGTACTGGCTATGGCTGTTCCGGATTCCGTTATGAAGTTCGACCTGGATTTCGATTATTCTATATTTGAAAGTCCTTATAAAGGTGCATATGAATTCAATCCTTATGCTGTATCCCTGACTCCGTCCGGCGATACATACAGACCCGGAAAACTGTATCTCCGGGCAGGTGCCGGATATGCCTTGCATCCAGTGATGGATATGGTGTGGTCACCGCAGTTCAAACGTCGCTCCTTCTCTATTGATGTGCATGCGTCGCACAGGTCTTATTTTGGGGAATACGAGGCCGTAGGAGGAATTTCGGAATCAGATTGGAAAGGTGCCGATGCGAAGACCGATGCTGATGTGCATATGAACTGCGACTGGAATTCCGCTTCATTGGGGATTGATGTGGGATATGATAATGTTTACCGTTCAGATTTTCTGGATAAGGGTGCTTATAATGCATTGGAAGCAGCATTACGGATGCATTCAAAATCTCCGTGGCCGGATCATTTCCTTTATGATATTGGAGTGAAATACAGATACGGTTATGATAATATGTCTGTTGGATTAAGAGAACAGAACATTGAATGTGAGGTGGTGCTTGGACCTGTATGGAAGACAAGACATAAGTTCCTGTTTGACCTGGGGGGAGAGTTTGCCATGTATTCAGGTGGTATTGACACGATGGTTGGAGAGATATCATTCGCCCCGCATTATGTTTTTACGAAAGGTGCACTGAAAGTTGATGTCGGAGTGCTTCTTTCTATGATGCTCAGGCCTGACGGACAGGTGGTCCATTATTCGGCGCGTGAACAGTATATATATCCTGATATGCAGATCGAGCTGGCTCTTATACCGGATGCCATGAAGATGTATGCGGAACTCGGCGGTGGCAACAGGATCAATACTTACTCATCCTTGTTGAAAAGGAACCATCATTTCAGTTATCTGTGGGGGAGAGGACGAAATGAGGTCTTTGATACGACAGTAGAACGTTTCTCCGGCACATTGGGTTTTGAGGGAAGAATAGGAAATATCTTCAGTTATGATCTGAAAGGAGGCTATTCTGACATGAGGAACGCCGTTCTTGATGCTTTTGCTGCTGATAAGATGACAGACGGGACCATTATATTGCCTTCGCTTGGCTATGCTTCTTTCAGGAATGCATTTGCCCGGCTTGGCTGGCGCCTTGACGCGGAATGCGTATGCTTTGATGGAATGCTCGCATATAATCACGTTTGGGATCTTCCTTATCAAGGAGGATTCTTCGCTCCATCTGAGCTGGAGGGTGATGTGTCATTTGTCTACAATTGGAGGAAAAGGATATTTGTCGGGGTTGACTGTACGTTTGCCTTATCACGTGATGCCATGCTTGCTTTTTCCCCTGTGGAATCAGTTGCTGTCACGATACCTGGGTATGCTGACCTTGGAGTGTATGCCGAGTATGCCGCACTGAGAAGATTCTCCTTCTGGATCCGTGGAGGAAATCTCTTGAATGATACAATATGCCGTAATGTCTTTTATGCTGAAAAAGGACTGCATTTTACGGCAGGAATCTGTTTGAAAATATAGGAAAAATTGCTATATTTGTACGTTTGTTTGCCTTGTCGCGATTTGTGAAGGCATGCATGGATCTGAAAGAAAAAAGAACATAGGATAATGAGTGAAGAAGTAATAAGCAATGTGTCGGCGGAGCAGTACTCTGCCAATAGTATCCAGGTCCTTGAAGGACTGGAAGCGGTGAGGAAAAGACCGTCCATGTACATCGGTGATGTGGGAGAGAGAGGTCTTCATCATCTTGTTTACGAGGTGGTCGACAATAGTATCGATGAGGCCTTGGCCGGATATTGTACGCATATAGAAGTCACAATCAATGAGGATAATTCCATTACTGTCAAGGATAACGGACGTGGTATACCTACCGGTATGCACGAAAAGGAGAACCGTTCGGCTCTGGAAGTGGTCCTGACTGTTCTTCATGCAGGAGGAAAGTTCAGCAAGGACAGTTATAAGGTTTCCGGAGGTCTTCATGGTGTGGGTGTGTCATGTGTCAATGCTCTTTCCGACTATCTCAAGGCAGAGATCCATCGTGAGGGAAAGGTGTTCGTCCAGGAGTATTCGCAGGGAAAGCCGTATAAGCCGGTGGAGGTTACGGGAGAGGCTGATGATACTGGAACCATAGTCACATTCCATCCGGATCCTGAGATTTTCCAGGTGACTACTGTCTATAAGTATGATACACTGGCTGCACGCCTGCGTGAGCTCGCATATCTCAACAAGGGTATCCATCTTTCGCTGACAGACAGGAGGACGCTTGTCAATGATGTTGACGAGAATGGAAATGAACTCGAAACGACGCATTTCAGAAGTGATGTCTTCTATTCAAAGGAAGGACTCAGAGAATTCGTCGAGTATCTTGACGGAGGTGCCGAAAAACTTATAGAGACTCCTATCTATCTTGAGACTGATAAGATCATTCCTATTGAAATTGCTCTTCAATATAACACAAGTTATACTGAAAAGATATATTCTTACGTAAACAACATCAATACAATAGAGGGCGGTACCCATCTTCAGGGTTTCAAGATGGGTCTGACCAGAACGCTGAAGAATTATGCGGATAAGGCCGGCATGCTTGCAAAATTGAAGTTTGACCTTGCTGCCGATGATTTCCGTGAAGGTCTTACCGCTGTCGTGTCAGTGAAGGTGGCTGAGCCTCAGTTTGAAGGACAGACAAAGACAAAGTTGGGTAACGGTGAAGTTGTGTCTGCTGTATCCCAGGCTACTGCGGCTGCATTGGAGTCTTATCTTGAAGAGAATCCTAAGGAAGCTAAGATGATCGTTGAGAAGGTTATTCTGGCAGCTACTGCCCGTCATGCGGCTCGCAAGGCTCGTGAGATGGTACAGAGAAAGACTGTGATGTCCGGAGCCGGAATGCCTGGAAAACTTGCGGATTGTTCTTCCAGAGATCCTGAGGTTTGCGAACTTTTCCTTGTCGAGGGAGATTCGGCAGGTGGTACTGCAAAACAGGGACGTGACCGTATGACTCAGGCGATCCTTCCACTCAGAGGTAAGATCCTCAATGTTGAGAAAGCAATGGAACATAGGGTGTTCGAGAGTGAGGAAATCCGAAATATCTATACGGCTCTTGGTGTGACCGTGGGAACAGAAGAAGATAGTAAGGCTTTGAATCTAAGCAAGTTGCGTTATCATAAGGTTATTATTATGACCGATGCCGATGTGGATGGAAGCCATATTGCTACCTTGATTCTTACATTCTTCTTCCGTTATATGATAGACCTCATCAAGAACGGGTATGTATATCTGGCGACACCGCCTCTGTATCTTGTAAAGAAAGGAAAAGAGGAAATATACTGCTGGACAGAGGCTCAGCGAAAGGAGGCTACCCTCCAGCTTGGCAAGGGTTCGGAAAAAGGCGTGTTTGTGCAGAGATATAAAGGTCTTGGAGAGATGAGTGCCGAACAGCTTCAGTCTACTACAATGGATCCTGAAAAGAGACTCCTCCGTCAGATCACCATTGAAAATGCTGCAGAGGCAGAACGAACCTTCTCGATGCTTATGGGTGATGATGTTCCTCCTCGTCGCGAGTTTATAGAACAGAATGCACATTATGCCAATATTGATGCCTGATGCATTGAGCCTCTCGCAGAAGTGCGTCATGTTATAATTGATTTTGAAATAGAATACGATTTGTACTAAACCAAACATTTATAGTTATGACAGATATTTTTGAAAGAATCGAGAAACATTCCGGTGGTCCTCTTGGTCAGTATGCTGCCAAGGCTTTCGGGTATTATATGTTCCCTAAGCTTGAAGGTGAACTAGGACCCCATATGAAGTTCCAGGGCAAGGATGTGCTTGTGTGGAGTCTGAATAATTATCTGGGTCTTGCTAACCATCCTGAAGTAAGAAAGGCTGATGCAGAAGCTGCTGCAAAGTGGGGTCTGGCATATCCGATGGGCAGCCGTATGATGACAGGTCATACCGATCTTCATGAACGTTTTGAAAGAGAACTTGCTGAGTTTGAAAGAAAGGAGGATGCCTTCCTGTTCAATTTCGGTTATCAGGGTATCCTTTCCACTATCGACGCCCTTATGGACCGTCATGATGTGATAGTTTATGACTCTGAGGCTCATGCATGTCTTATAGATGGAGCCCGTCTCCATATGGGTAAGAGAATGACTTTCCGTCATAATGACTATGAGAGTTGTGAAAAGACTCTTCAGAGAGCTACAAAGCTTTGTGAGGAGACCGGTGGAGGTATCCTTCTCATTACTGAAGGTGTATATGGAATGACCGGTGCACTGGGCTTCCTTGACAAGATTGTGGAACTGAAAAAGAAATACAAGTTCAGGATTCTTATTGATGATGCTCATGGATTCGGCAATATGGGCCCTACAGGTCGTGGTACTTCCGAGCATTTCGGTGTAATGGATGAGGTTGATCTTTATATAGGTGCATATGCGAAGTCTATGGCTTCAATAGGCGGTTTTGTTGCAGGCCCTAAGAAGATCATCAACTATCTCCGTTTCAATATGCGTTCTCAGATCTATGCAAAGTCGCTTCCTATGGCGCTTGTGGCAGGAGGTCTCAAGAGGCTGGAAATCATCCGTAGCAAGGAAGGTGATGAACTTCGTAAGAAACTCTTTACCATTACCAAGGCCCTGCAGGATGGATTCCGCAATCTCGGCTTCGAGATAGGACCGGCTGAGGCTTGTGTTACTCCGGTACAGATAAAGGGTGGTGTCGGTCAGGCTTCAAGAATGGCGGTAGATCTTCGTGAGAACTATGGCATATTCTGCTCGGTAGTCATATATCCTGTTATTCCAAAGGGTATGGTGATATTCCGTATCATATCTACAGCAGCTCACTCTATGGAGGATGTCGAGCGTACTCTTAAGGCATTCACCGAGGTTCGCGCAAAGCTTGATGCCGGATATTATGATGGTGATGAGGGTGATATCGTTGACATGGCAATCAAATAACATTGGATAGCTTTTGATAAGGAATCAGTGTCGTCACTTGCGTGGCGGCACTGACTATGCTTTTAGACAGGGTCATTTATTAGAATATATTTTTATATGGAAAAGGTGAATTTCCCACGTAAATTCAAGGTGTATCTTCCACTTGTCCTGCTGTTCTTCCTTGTTCTGGCAATCATGCCTAGGAATCCGAAGTTCAGCTATGATTACAAGAAAGGGTCACCGTGGATGTATGAGACGTTGATATCCCAGTTTGATTTTCCGATCCTGAAGACTGAACTTCAGATGCAGCAGGAACGTGACAGGGCAGGTTCAGCTGTGATACCTTACTATCGTCTTGATGCCGGAGTAGCATCGGAAGTGGGAAAGCGTATCTCAGGGATGGAACTGGGAGTCCATTCATATATGAGGAGAAATGTTGCCGACGTTGTCGGACAGATATATTCAAAAGGTGTTTTATCTCCTCGTACTGAACTTCCGGAAGACCAGGAAAGATATGGGACGGAAAATCTGATATTCATCCAGAAGGACAGGAGGGCTGTCAAGGTGTCTTCTGCGGAGGTCTATACCCTTGAACTTGCAAATTCTCTTTTGAGGAAGACTGTGGAAGAATGCTGTGCCGGTTGCAATGTTGACTCGCTTATCAGCGCTACTTCCATGAATACCCTTATAGTGCCGGACCTGATCTATGACCAGCAGATCACCGATCTTGTCCATGAAGAGATGGTCGATAACATTTCAGGCACGCAAGGTGTTGCCAGAGCAGGGCAGGTGATAGTCTCGAACGGTGAGATCGTTACAGCTGAGATAGAGCAGCTGCTTGATTCTTACAGGGAAGAATACGATTCCAGCGTCGGGTATGATGGAAATACTGCATGGCAGTGGCTTGGGAACATCATTATTGCGTTCTCTCTGGTACTTATCCTTTTCCTTTCCATATATTATTGCAATTACAGGATATTCGCCCAGTATAACAAGTATCTGTATCTGCTGATGATATTTGCCTTGTCGGTCATTGCATCTTCCATAGTGGCCAGGACGGATCCCGACCTCTTTTATCTTGTTCCTTTTACATTGATAGCCCTGTATCTGCTGGCATTCTTCAAGAAGCGCCTGGTGTTTATCGTGTATGTCATATCTCTGCTCCCGATGCTGCTCTTTGCTGCTAACGGAATGGAATTGTTCATCATGTATCTTACCGCTGGTGCTGTGTGCATGCTGGTGTTCAGTTATTTCAATAGAGGGTGGCTCCAGTTTGTGACGGCCTTGATAGTATTTGCTGTGATGGTACTTGTATGGAGCGCGTTCAGGCTCATAGATGGTCCGGATGGTCTGAAGACCTATCATACAGTGATAGATATGGCTCTGGGCTCTCTCTTGTCGGTAGCATGCTATCCTTTGATCTTCCTTTTTGAAAAGATGTTCAGACTGGTGTCCAATTCCAAGCTTGTGGAGCTCAGTGATACCAGCAACAAGCTTCTCAGGCTTCTTGCAGACCAGGCTCCTGGTACATTCCAGCATTCTCTTCAGGTAATGAATATAGCAGATGCTGCAGCAAGGTCGATAGATGCTAACGTGCCTCTCATACGTGCAGGTGCTCTTTACCATGACATAGGAAAGATTGCCAATCCTCAGTGTTTTACGGAAAATGAGAATCCGGGAGTCAACTATCATGCATCCCTTTCACCTAAGGAAAGTGCTCAGGAGATCATACGTCATGTCGCAGACGGATTGGCTCTTGCGGAAAAATATAATCTTCCTGATGTGATAAAGGATTTTATACGTACTCATCATGGTACTACATGTACCGGATACTTCTATGCCAAATATCTGAATGCCGGAGGTGATCCTGATGATGTGGCTGATTTTTATTATGACGGAGTTAAGCCTACCGAGAAGGAACAGGTGATACTTATGTTGTGCGATGCAGTCGAGGCAGCTTCCCGCAGTCTGAAGGATTATTCTCCAGAGAATGTGTCAGCTCTTGTAGACAGAATAATAGATGGGAAGGCAGATGCCGGACAGCTGGCCGATGCTGATATCTCTCTCAAGGAACTTAACATAGTGCGCGAAGTCATAAAGTCATATCTCCAGCAGATGTATCACTCCCGCGTCGTATATCCGAGAAGAAGAGCCAGGAAATGATATTTTGAAATGTCGGCCATAATGATTAATTTTGCAGGCTTTTGAGAAAATTTCAAACAGATTCCAATTAGGATAATATTAAAAGACTATATAAAATATGAAACTTGAACAGAACAGGATTGATGATCTCAATCTAGAGCTAACCCTTTCAGTCGGAAAGGAGGATTATGCGGAAAACAAGAAGAAAAGACTTAACGATTTCAGAAAGAAGGCTGAGATCAAAGGTTTCCGTAAGGGAATGGTACCTGTGTCTTTGGTGGAAAAGATGTATGGACAGTCTGCTCTCGTTGATGCAGTGAATGACGTTATATCTGAGAATCTTAACGGATTCATCCGCGATAATGGCCTTAAGGTGCTTGGAGAGCCTCTTCCAAGTGAGAATCAGCCTCAGGCAGAGTGGGTTGACGGAAATGATTTCACTTTCAAATTTGATGTTGCCCTTAATCCGGAGATATCTTTTGAACTCTCAAAGGATGATGAGATACCTTATTACACCATTACGGTAACAGAAGCTGCCAAGAAGGAGATGAAGGAGAATCTTCTCAGACAGTATGGTTCTCTTGAAGAAGGCAAGGCTGCTAAAGAGGAAGATTTCATAATTGTTGATTTTGAGCAGGGTGAGACTAAGGTGGAAGGTACATATGTGGCTCTACGTAATGTTGCTGAGGCTGTAAGGAAATCTTTCGTGGGTGTAAAGCCAGGTGATGTGCTTGATGTCAATGTCAACGAGGCATTCGAGAATGAGACAGACCGTGCCTCTATGCTTAAGGTAAATAAGGATGAACTTGCAACTCTTGACCCTATGTTCAAGATGACCGTAAAGAACGTCAAGACATTTGTAAATGCACCTCTCACTGAAGAGACTTTTGAAAAGGTGTTCGGTGTGAAGACAGAGGAGGAGTTCAATGCCAGGATTGAAGACAGAATCCGTGCTGAGTATGTACAGGAGGCTGATTTCCGCTTTTCAAAAGATGCAAGGAACTTCCTTGTGGAAAAAGCTGACGTCAAGGTTGCCGAGAAGTTCCTGAAGAGATGGATCCATGTGATCAATGAAGGAAAGTTCACTATGGAGGACATTGAGAAGGAGTGGGATCTTTTCATTGCTGATTACAAGTGGCAGATGGTCCGCAGCTATCTTATGGAAAAATATGGAGTCAAGGTGGAGGAAGCAGACCTTCTTGCAAGCGCAAAGGGATTTGCTGCATACCAGTTTGCAATGTATGGTATGAACAATGTACCAGATGAACAGCTTGAGTCATTTGCAAAGAACATTCTTTCACAGGAAGAGCAGGGCAGAAGAATTCTTGACCAGGTTGAGAATGAGAAGACTGTTGCAGCTGTGCGTGAAGTTGTGTCCCTTAAGAAAAAGAAGATTTCGGTAGACAAATTCCGCGAGTTGAAATAATATGAACCATCTAAGGCCGGCTCGCAAAGCTGGCCTTTTGTTTTGGTTCGGGAAGTATAATGTATAGATATGAATAAGGAATTTGACAGATATGCAAGACTTGAGCATGGCATCAGTTCTATGACCATGCACAGGTACAACTCGGTGCTTGATGCTTACATCAACCCTACTATTATCGAAGAAAGGAAGTTTAACGTTGCTTCCATGGATGTGTTCAGTCGCCTGATGATGGACAGGATAATCTTTCTGGGGGTTCCGATTGATGACGATGTTGCGAATATTATCCAGGCTCAGCTTCTTTTTCTTGCATCAAACGACTCTTCAAGCGATATTTCCCTGTATATCAATACTCCAGGCGGACAGGTGTCTTCCGGATTGGGGATATATGATACCATGCAGCTGATAGAACCGGATGTAGCAACCATCTGTACCGGAATGGCGGCGTCTATGGGGTCGGTTCTTCTTTGCGCAGGAGCCCATGGCAAACGTTCTGCGTTGCCGCATTCCAGAGTCATGATACATCAGCCTTTGGGAGGTGCAAGAGGCCAGGCATCGGATATACTTATTGCAGCTCAGGAGATTGAAAAGACAAGAGAGGAATTGTATTCTATCATAGCTGAGCACTCAGGACAGCCGATAGAGAAGATCTATGCTGATGGTGACCGGGATTTCTGGATGTCATCTGCTGAGGCGCTTGAGTACGGAATGATTGACGAAATCCTGACAAAGAGAAAGAAGAATGGCTAAGGAAAGAAAATCAGGCAGATACTGCATGTTCTGCGGAAGGAACGAGAAGGAAGTGCAGTTGTTGCTTCAGGGAATGGATGCGTGCATATGTTCTGAATGTGTCAAGCTAGCCGGTGATTATCTTAAGGATTATGACAGGTCTGCAAAGTCTTCTTTGCCCTCAAAGGTGGAAAGTCTGCACAAACCGAAAGAGATCCATGATTATCTGGATCAATATGTGATAGGACAGGACAGGGCCAAGAAGCTGCTTTCAGTTGCAGTTTACAACCACTATAAGAGGATAAACAACAATCTTTCCGATGATGCTGAATTTGAACTGGAGAAGTCCAATATCCTTATGGTGGGACCTACCGGTACAGGAAAGACATTATTGGCTAAGACTATAGCTAAGCTGCTGAATGTTCCGTTCACAATAGTGGATGCTACCGTTCTTACAGAAGCAGGTTATGTGGGTGAAGATGTGGAAAGCATTTTGTCCCGCCTTCTTCAGGAAGCCGATTATGATGTTGCGCGTGCAGAAAGGGGTATTGTCTTTATTGATGAAATAGATAAGATTGCGCGTAAGAGTGATAATCCATCCATAACCCGCGATGTGTCCGGTGAGGGTGTGCAGCAGGCAATGCTCAAACTTCTGGAAGGGAGCGTGGTAAATGTTCCGCCTAAGGGAGGCAGAAAGCATCCTGAACAGGAATTCCTTCATGTGAACACTCAGAATATTCTCTTTATCTGTGGGGGTGCCTTTGAGGGAATAGAGAAAAGGATAGCCCAGAGATTGAATACACAAGTGATAGGCTTCGGGGCCACAGGCAAGAAGAAGATAGATAAGGATAATCTTCTTAAATATGTTGAAGCCCAGGATCTGAGAGCTTATGGCCTGATACCGGAGATAATCGGACGTCTTCCTGTCATTACTTATCTTGATAATCTGGACAGGGATGCTCTCAAGCTTATTCTTACTGAACCGAAGAATGCCTTGCTGCGTCAGTATGAGAAGATTTTTGAACTGGATGGAATCAAACTGACGGTGGAGCCTGAAGTTCTGGACCTTATAGTTGATACTTCAATAGAGAACAAGCTTGGAGCACGTGGGCTGCGCTCTATCTGCGAGGCCATAATGACTGATGCTATGTATGATGCACCGTCATCCTCCAGAAAGACTTTCCGTCTGACCTTGTCGTATGCAAAGTCGAAGCTGAAAGAAAAATAATACCACATTTTATGAAACACTATATCGAAACCAACAAGGATAGATTCCTTGAAGAATTGTTTTCTCTTTTAAGAATACCTTCTGTCAGTTCTCTGGAGCAGCACAAGCCGGATATGCAGCATTGTGCCGAGAGACTTGTTGAACTGCTTCTCGAAGCAGGGGCAGATGAGGCTTCCGTGTATCCTACAGCAGGTCATCCGCTTGTGTTCGGTCAGAAAATTACAGATCCGTCGTTTCCTACGGTGTTGGTGTACGGTCATTATGATGTGCAGCCGATAGATCCTGTCGAACTTTGGCATTCAGATCCTTTTGAACCTGAAATACGTAACGGAGCTATTTATGCTAGAGGAGCCAATGATGATAAAGGACAGCTTTTCATGCATATCAAGGCCTTTGAATTCATGGTACGTGAAGGATTGCTGAAACATAATGTCAAGTTCATTCTGGAAGGAGAGGAGGAAATAGGTAGTCCCTCTCTGGCGGCATGGGCTATGGAAAATAAGGAACTTCTTGCTTCTGACATCATCCTGGTCTCAGATACGACCATGATTTCAGAAACAGTACCATCGATCAATTGTGGCATGCGTGGATTGTCATATGTCGAGGTAAAGGTTACGGGACCGAACAAGGACCTTCATTCAGGTCATTATGGAGGAGCAGTAGCGAACCCGATAAATGTCCTGTGTGACATGATATCTTCTCTTATCGATAAAGACGGCCATATTACGATAAAGGGATTCTATGATGATGTGGTCCTCCTTTCCGATGAAGACAGGGCAAAACTTTCCCGTGCTCCTTTCGATATGGAAGAGTATAAGGAGTTCCTTGGTATCAATGAGGTAAAGGGAGAAGCAGGCTACAGCACATTGGAGCGTACCGGTATCCGTCCTTGCCTTGATGTCAACGGAATATGGGGCGGTTATACCGGAGAAGGAGCGAAGACTGTACTTCCGTCTGTCGCTCATGCGAAGATATCCATGAGGCTGGTTCCGAACCAGGATAGTGCTACCATTACAAGATTGTTTTCCGAGCATTTCAGGGCTATCGCTCCTGATTATGTGAAGGTGGAGGTTATTCCTCATCACGGAGGTGACGGTTTCCTTATACCGATATCTTCACCTGCATATAAGGCAGCAGAAAGAGCGATGACAGAAGTATATGGTATTGAGCCTGTACCTTCTCGTGGCGGTGGTTCCATCCCTGTTCTTGCTGATCTTCAGCGTATCCTTAAGGTAGATCCTCTATTGATGGGCTTCGGTCTTGAACGTGATACAATTCATTCGCCTAATGAGAGTTATCTGTTGAAGCAGTTCTTTGCAGGTATGGAAGCCATAGCCTTGTTCTATAGGTATTACCGATTGTAGAACAGGTCTGGTGTCTAAGTCTTCCATGGACTAGGGGAACATTGTGATATAGAAAAATTACATGTCATTATGAATAGAAAGGAATTATATCAGCAGATTGTTGATAAGAAGAGTATGCTTTGTGTAGGGCTGGATGTTGATTTCGACAAGATGCCTGAGCATATTAAGTCACTTGCCAGACATGGTGAACTTGCAGTCAAGGGTGAACTTTTCAAAGGAAAGGCTCGCGCTATTGTCGAGTTCAACAAGGCAATTGTCGATGCGACTGCTGCCCACTGTGTTGCCTATAAGCCGAATCTGGCATTCTATGAGTGCTATGGTTTAGATGGTATGCGGGCTCTCGATGCTACAGTGGATTACATCAGGACCAAGTATCCGGAAATCTTCCTTATTGCAGATGCCAAGCGCGGCGACATAGGAAATACTGCAAAGATGTATGCTAAGGCATTTTTTGAGGAAATGGATTTTGATGCAGTGACCATTGCTCCTTATATGGGTGCAGACAGTGTGACTCCATTTCTTGAGTATAAGGATAAATGGGCGATAGTGCTGGCTCTGACCTCCAATGCATCGGCATATCAGTTCCAGAATGCCGTTAAGGACGGTAAACCTTTATATCGCGCTGTCATGGAAGAAATGATGGAAATCTCTGATCCGGACAATATGATGTTTGTCGTTGGGGCAACCAAGGCTGACAAACTTGAGGAACTTCGCAGTTTCTGTCCTGACAACTTCTTTCTTGTGCCGGGTGTCGGTGCCCAGGGAGGTTCGGCAGAAGAGGTCATCGCGCATGGAGCCAATGGATACGGAGGTCTGCTGATCAATTCATCACGTGGGATTCTTTACGCAGACGGAACGGAAAACTTCGCTAGGGCTGCAGCTGAGGCAGCATCCAGGACAGCGAATCTCTAATCAAGAGATTTCAGAAAAAACTCTTTGCACATCCTGCGGCTTATTTCGTAGGATGTGTATTTTGTTTCATGGAGCATACGGTCCGCTTGTCCAAGGTCGCAGACGTAGAGCCTGTCAATTAGCGAAAGATATAAGGTTGAATACTTTAAATCCAGGTTGCGTTGCAGATCCCATGTATATTCCATAGTCAGCCTGACCTCTTCTTCGGTAAGATTGTCCTTGCAGAATATATACAGACCGAATTCATTGAAGTCTCCATAGAATCCGGATCCTACTTTGCTCACTTTGCTTTCTATTATTCTGCGCAGGGGTAGGGCCAAAGCCCAGTAGTCATATTCAAGGTGTCCGATATAGCGTCCGTCCTGAAGACCGTATCCGTATCCGCTTGAGATAATCCGGTCAACATCTTCCTTGTCTTCTTCGTCAGTTGGAATTCCAGCCATTTCCTTCAGCATTTTCATTGCTGCATCTTTCTTTGGCTCCATGGCGCGGGTTACCTCGATTCCGAGACTGTGGTCAGGTTTCTGAAGGTCAGGCCTGTCTTCATTGATCAGGTCGGAATAATGATGCCCAAGCAGTGTCTCCAGACTGACCTGGGCATATCGTTCAAAAAAGCATGTATCGAATTTTCTACCTGCCATGTCTCTGCCTCTTTTTATTCCAGTGCTTTGGCAAGTCCGCCTTCGCTTGTTTCCTTGTATAGTGAAGGCAGATCATTTCCTGTCTGTTTCATGACTTCTACGGCCTGGTCGAATGAAACCCTGTGTCGTCCGTCAGTGTAAAGAGCATATATGCTGGCATCAAGGGCTCGTGCCGCAGCATATGCATTCCTTTCGATGCAAGGTATCTGCACAAGTCCGCCTACCGGATCGCATGTAAGTCCCAAGTGATGTTCCAGACCCATTTCAGCAGCATATTCTATCTGAGATGGACTGCCTCCCATAAGTTGTGTTACTGCAGCGGCAGCCATTGCACATGCTACTCCGACTTCCCCCTGGCATCCGACCTCTGCCCCTGATACAGATGCATTATTCTTTACTATTGTACCTACGATTCCGGCAGTTGCAAGTGCTCTTATGATTCTCTGGTCACTGAAATTGTACACTTTCTGGAGATGGTAAAGAACTCCGGGAAGGACACCGCATGACCCGCATGTCGGGGCAGTGACAATAGTCCCGCCGCTTGCATTCTCCTCACTTACGGCAAGCGCGTATGCAAATATGAGACCTCTTGTGCGAAGGACATCTCCATAGCCTTCTGCCCTTATGAAATAGCTTGATGCCTTACGTCTCATATTCAATGGACCGGGCAGAGCGCCTTCCTGGTCAATACCTCTTTCGACGGCTTTCCTCATGACTTTCCATACCAGCTCCAGATATTCCCAGAATCCGAATGTATTGCCTTCATGCTCATCTACATATTCCCAGTAAGATTTCCCGTTGGCATTGCACCAGTTCATTATGTCTTTCAGTGTTGTCAGTTCGTATATGTCATCAGCCCCGTCTTCTTCTATAGGGTTATCCATACATATAATATCACCGCCTCCTATGCTGTAGTAGGTCCATCTGTCGTATAGGTCACCATCAATATTGACGGAAGCTATCTTCATGCCGTTGGGATGAAGCTGCAGATTCTCTTTAGGTCTCCACTCTATGGTCACGTCTCCGCTTCTCCTGTCATTGCTTTCAAGAGTTTCTTTGTCAGTCCATTTCCACGTTGTAAAAGCTTCCTCTATTGCTTTGTCTGTGAGGTGGCCTTTCCCTGTTGCAGCCAATGAACCATACAGTGTCACATGGATATGATCAGCATCATGATGATGCTCAAGGTAATTCCTTACGGCTTTGAACGGGCCCATCGTATGACTGCTTGATGGACCTTTGCCGATTTTATAGACGTCTCTTATCGATTTCATTACAATTGCTGTGGTTTAGAAGTTGTTTGAAATTTATGTTGATAAAAAATTAAACAGCTTCTTAATGACTTTCAAACTTATGACCGAAAAACAATGTGTTTCCCTAGTCTTTCCTTTTTGGAAAAACGGAGCAAATTTATAATAAATGCAGAATTAAAACAATTGGTACCGTAAATTTATCGGGGCATAGTAGTTGCCCTATGATGATTTCTTGAATTGTTGGAAATGTACAGAAAACTCATGATATTGATTATATTGATTCCTGTCATGCGATTGAACGGACAGGAATCACATGCCGGTGACGAAAGTGTGCCGCGTCCTGTTCCAGACCTGCTTTCTCCTCAGCTCTTCATTCCCAGGGACCGTCTACGCGGATTGCAGCCTTGGATTGCCGCCCCTCTTCTCAGACCTGTGGTCCATGTATTGTCTGCAACCGGCAATAGTAGTGTGTTAGGTGTCGGTGCGTACGATCAGGTACATCCGGAACGGTTCTTCTCTACTCTGAACGGTGCTTTTCTGATAGACCTTCCGCAGTTGTTCATATCTGAACAGATGATGGTAGGCAATACTATCAAGATAGGCAAGAAATTCTATTTCATGTCGGGCATTCTGTATGGAGCTCAGATGGGAACGATGGGGAACAACTGGGGTATGGGCACAAGAGACGGTTTTGTCTGGAATCCTTCTGAACTGGTTTCAATAATATTCTGGACTCAGTATTTCCAGTCGGTAGCGGTATATTCGCCTGTAATGTTTCCTGATTTGTCTGGAGACGGGGCAGCAATAAGAATGCCTGCCACACCGGAAGTCTTTTCTTTCGGTGCGCAGACATCCTTTGTAGTAGGGGAGTTCATCATCAGCATAGGAACCTCAGTGGCTCCGATACCGTTTCAGAACCGCCATCACTCAGAGTTCCGCTATAGATAGTCTTCAAAATACGTGGTGATCTTGTCATGAAGATGCACTCTGTCCTTTCCCATGACATTATGCTCGGCGCATGGGTATGGGAAGTAGTCTACCTGTATGTTGTGGATTATGCATTCCCTGATGAAACTTAGACTGTGCTGCCATACGACCACTGGATCAATGGCTCCCTGACATATAAGCAACTTGCCTTTAAGGTTTCTGGCTTTATTGATAAGGCTGGTCATGGCATATCCTTCCGGATTTTCATCCGGATGACCCATATATCGTTCTCCGTACATCACTTCATACCATTTCCAGTCTATGACAGGACCTCCTGCAACCCCGACCTTGAATATATCAGGGTAGTTTGTCATGAGTGATATGGTCATGAAGCCACCATAGCTCCAACCATGGACACCGATCCTTTCCTTGTCAACATATGGGAGTTCCAGGAGCATGTTCACTCCTGCCATCTGATCAGCCATTTCTGCCTGACCGCACTGCCTGTGAATTGCCTTTTCAAATTCTGCCCCTCTGTTCTGGGTTCCTCTGTTATCCTGGACATATACCAGATACCCTCTTTGAGCCATGTACATTTCCCATCGTCTCAATTGTGCAAGGAACGTGTTCTTTACCATCTGTGAATGCGGTCCTCCGTAGACATACACTATGACAGGATATTTCTTCTCCGGATCGAAATCCTTTGGCTTGACCAGTCTGTAGTAATTGTCATATTTCCCATCGGCACTTCTGACTGTGCCGAGGGATATTTCAGTGTATGCATAATCCAAAGTCGGATCTGCCGCAGTGAGGAGATTCCTGACTCTTTTTCCTGATGAGGTGCACAGATCGGTGACCCGTGGTACAGCAATGCTGCTCCAGCTGTCAGTGTAGTGCCTGCAGTCCGGACTCATTGCAATCTCATGCCAGCCTGCTTCGAAAGTAAGTCTTTCAGTCTTCCCGTTGTCTATCTTTATCCTGAAAAGATGGTTTTCGACAGGTGAGACCTCTGCTGAGGTGTACCATACGTATTTTCCATCATTGGCTATATAGGCTACATCTGCATCAACTTCAGTGAGCCTGCGTATGTTGCCGTCCATGTCGCAAAGATACAGATTGCGGTAGCCATGTCTATTGTCTGTGCGGTAGATCATCAGGTCATTGCGT
This sequence comes from Bacteroidales bacterium, assembly GCA_017442315.1. Classification (GTDB taxonomy): domain Bacteria; phylum Bacteroidota; class Bacteroidia; order Bacteroidales; family UBA932; genus Cryptobacteroides. The sequence continues at coordinate 129,368 of JAFRZX010000165.1, read as the reverse complement.
CCCTTCACGAACCAGACCGGATCCTGAGGCTCAACGTACTTATCATTGTCTTCGGTGAGTATGGTCTTGACGAAATTCCCGCTGCCGGTTTCATAGAGGTTCAGCCTCATATGCTTCTGACTCCTGTCCAGCACCTGGATCAAGAGTCCGGATGCATCAGGGGTCCATGTGATGTTGGTCAGGTACATGTCATAACCGAAGTCATCAGCCTTGACATATGAGACAGAACCGTTCTCAATGTCATAAATGCCGACCTGTACATTTTCAGAGTCCATGCCGGCCATAGGATATCTGATTTCCTTCAGACTTCCGGTCCTTGTGGTTATATCAAGAAGGGGAAATCTGCTCACTTTGCTTTCATCCTTTCTGTAGAAAGCCACTTTTGAACTGTCAGGAGCCCAGAATATGCCGTCTTCAATGCCGAATTCATTGCGGCTGACGAATTGCCCGTATGTGATGTCTCCGCTTTCGCTTTCTGCTATCGGAATGGTTCCGCCGTCTTCTGTCCTCAGGTAGATGCTCTGTCCTTTTATGAATGCTCTGGGCTCAGACGCGATATGACTGTATGGGATCTCCTTGTCTTTTCTGATGTTGTAGATCCAGCTGCTTCCGTCTTTGAATACAATAAGGCTTTCATCATCATGCCATCTGCAGTAAAGGTTTTCCGGGGAGAGAGAACGTGACAGGATAGTCTCTTCCATAGTCAGCATCCTTCCTGACGCAGAATTGGCCTGTCTGGTAGCTATCACACTTTCCTGTGCTGACAGAATCAATCCCAGGCACATAGCGCCCAGGACTGTGAATGTTTTCATAATACTTTGGTTCATCATCTGACTGAAACAATCTTGTCTACAATATATTTCTGCTTGCCCCTCCATGGGAGAGTTCCGAGATATTCCTTATAGTGCAGCTCTACGGTCTTTCCGCCACACCTCATCAGAGAATCGGCAATTGCCTTCTCCGTGATGGAAAAATCAAACTCATAGGACTGGATCACTCCCTGGCCTTTGCCGAATCCTGCCTGAATGGCACGGCCTTCATAAGTCTTGAATACATAGCCTTTATAGACCACGAAATTCAGCTCACCGGCCTTTACTCCTTCTCCGAATACAAAGAAGAACTTGAAGTAGATGAATATCGACAGGGCAGCTGCGACAACGATAGCTGCGATTGCAATTAATTTTCCTTTCATGTTTTTACAGCTTCTGGTTCACTTTACTGCAAATATACAACAAATGTCGCTCCTGTCAAGTCAATATGTACCGCTTTACTCCAATATTCCTGCACACATAAGCAGTGCAATGAATGGAGTCTGCTGCCTCCTGATGTGCGGCTTGACGTTTCCTGTGTTGATGTCTTCCCAGTTCCGGATAATGTCGTATGCATGCATGAAGTCCTTTCCTGTCAGATATTCGCCTTTTTCAGCACGCTTTGTTCCGGGCCGTCCTCCTTTGATAAATATGCAGCTTCCTACAAAAGTAGCCTCGAACACTATTCCTGTCACTGTCGTGATATGCTTGTTGTCCAATACATGGCTCACGACTTTTTCCCATGCTTGTTTACCGTCAAAATGTTTGTAATTCTCTTTTATTTTCATGATAAAAGCAACAAATTCCGATGAATCGGCTCCAAATGTAGCAAGAATCTGTTGAAAACTTTAACATCAGTTTAAATTATTCAGCAGTTTCTCATCAACTATATACGATGATAGCTTCAGAATCTGATCTGATGTTGCTGTTTTGTACTGTATTTGCTGATTCGGGAAATATTTATTACTTTTACAAAATATTAACTTTCAAACTGTCAGTCAGACGTTTTTGAAGTCGAATATATGTTAATGGAGATTATGGAACCTTTAAGAATTGATATCCAGTCTGAAATCGGCAAACTTGATGCTGTGCTTCTGCACAGACCGGGGGCGGAAGTCGAGAATATGACACCTCTGAATGTACAGAGAGCTCTTTATAGCGACATACTTAATCTTTCAATAGCGCAGGCTGAATATGAGCAGCTTTCAGGTGTTCTGGGACGTTTGTGTGATGTGTATGAGATCAAGGAACTTCTGGTCAGGGTCCTTGAAAAGGAAAAACCTCGTGAGGATCTGATCCAAAGGATATGTGTTAGCGAGGATGTTACTTCTTATATGGACGAACTTCTGGATATGAAGTCGGAAGAACTTGCACGTGTGCTTATCGAGGGCCTTCCGGCGCGCATAGATACGCTGACCTCATATCTTAAGAATGAATATTATGCCCTTTATCCGTTATATAATTTCTATTTTACGCGTGATGCTGCTGTTACAATCGGCAATCAGGCTCTCATATGTCGCATGGCCAACAAGGTGAGGATGCGTGAATCCCTTATAATGAATGCGATATACAGATATAGCGGTGCTTTCTCGTGTGATGTGACTGATGTTAATGACTTTCAGGGAGAGACATCTCCTGTAATAATGGAAGGCGGCGATATCATTGTAGCCAGGGAAGATATACTGATTGTAGGCAACGGAGTGCGTACTACATCTCAAGGAATTGATTTCATGGTTGAGCGCTTCCGCAGGAATTCTCCTCCGGGACGTTACAATATCATTGTGCAGCAGCTTCCTTCGGAGCCGGAATCCTTCATTCATCTGGACATGGTGTTTACATTGCTGGATAAGGATAAGTGCATGGTCTTCAAGCCTTTGATCATGCAGGCGAATCAATATCAGACAGTTCATATCACGGTAGATGACGGAGTCGTGACCAGTATTCGTCCGGTTGCAGGATTGCTGCAGGTGCTCAAGGCTCTTGGCATGGATCTTCATCCTATCGTATGTGGCGGTGCAGATGAGTGGGATCAGGAGAGGGAACAGTGGCACAGTGGTGCGAATTTCTTCGCGTATGCACCGGGAAAGGTGCTTACATATGCACGCAACATCCATACTCTTGATGAACTTGATAAATGTGGTTTTGAAATTGTGAAAGCTTCGGATTTCATTGCAGGAAGAAATGACGACATCGTACGGGGAAGCGGGCTATGCGCCGTTACCATCGATGGCTCTGAACTTCCTAGAGGAGGTGGAGGGGCGAGGTGTATGACAATGCCTCTTTCGAGACAGAAAGTGAATTGGTGATTTTATATATATATGTCTATGGAAAGAACTTTAGTTATTCTTAAACCGGGATGCCTCCAAAGAGGACTGGTGGGAGAGGTGATCTCCAGGTTTGAAAAAAGAGGTCTGAAGCTTGTGGCCATGAAGATGGTACAGCTTACTGATGAGATACTTGATGTCCATTATGCTCATCTCAAGGAAAAACCATTCTTCCCTTGGCTTCGGGATGGAATGAAGGCTGCTCCAGTAATCCTATGCTGCTGGGAGGGATACAGTGCGGTACAGGTGGTACGTGACATGGCAGGTGCCACTCGTGCAAGCAAGGCTGTTCCTGGTACGATCAGAGGTGATTTCAGCATGAGTGCTCAGGAGAACATAGTCCACACTTCCGATTCATTGGAAAATGCGACAATTGAGCTGGACCGTTTCTTTGTCGAGTCAGATTACTGTGATTATATTTCGCCTCTTGACAGTTACAAATATGCTCCGGATGAGATGTAGTAAGCTGTCCGCTGGCTGATTGATGAGTAGCAGACGGATCTGCTGATGTCGTGTCGGAGAAATGATACGGTTTCCGGGTATCTGGAACGGATCCATGTCATCTATATTTCTTTCATGTCTATTATCCCGGAGAGGACTGCGTATATGGCCAGTCTGCCGATGGCACGTGTATTCATCTTCCTGCATATGTTGTTGCGGTGAAATATTACTGTCGGTACCGAGATTCCCATCAAGTCCGCAATCTCCTTGTTGATAAGTCCTTTGACCATGTGTCGGAGGACTTCTTTTTCTCTGTCGGAGAGCTCCTGTCTGCTTTGTGTCCTTGACAATGAACGAAGTTTTCTTCCTGCACTCGTAAATGGCAGCTGCAGGAGTTGTGCTGCAATTTCAGCTTTTTCGAGCGATACATTCAATACATTGTAACCTGCTTCCTCGAATTTCCTGCCTGCTCCTCTGGATATTATGGTAGTCTGTTCCTTCAGTGTCTCGAATTCTTCCGGATTGCTGAAGAGTATGTCTGTACTGGCAAAGAAATGGATAAAGTGCCTGTTTGAGTCCATTATGAACCTTTCTATTGAACCATAGGTATGTATTTCCACTCCGCAGAAGATGCTGCTGAGCATTTCTTTGAGTGAAATTGCGCTCAAGGTATTGGAGTCTATGATTGCAAAGCATGGATTCATGGCGCAAATATATGAAAGAGTTTTGGATTCCTCATTTCTTTTCGTAACTTTGCAATGTGTTAGTAATTTTGAATAATTCAAAATTACGCCATTCGGAAATCAAACTTTAAAATTTATGATCATGTTGTCACAGAAATTACACGATGCAATAAATGCACAGGTCAATGCAGAATTATGGTCCGCATATCTTTATCTGTCTATGTCGCTTGATGCTGAGGCAAAAGGCCATAAAGGTGTTGCCAACTGGTTCTATGTGCAGTTCCAGGAGGAACAGGCGCATGCCCGTATTTTCATGAATTATCTGAATTCTGTAGATGCAAAGGTGGAACTGCTCCCGATAGAAGCTGTTCCTTCTGCATGGGACAGTGTTCTTGATATGTTCAGGCAGACATTGGAGCATGAGAAGAAGGTGACTTCTCTTATCAATAATCTGGCTGCAATTGCTGATGCCGACAAGGATTATGCATCCATCAACCGTCTGGCGTGGTTCATTGACGAACAGGTTGAAGAAGAGGAATCTGCACGTGAGATGATTTGTGCATTTGAAGCTGTTGAGGGCAACAAGTATGGAATGTATATGCTTGACAAGGAGCTGGGTGCAAGGGTATACAATGTTCCGTCACCTCTTGCTGCATCAGCCGAATAAGAAGTTGTTTGTTTTTTACAGCTTCTGAATGATGGGGATAAGAAAATATATCACTCATTATAAAGAACTTATCAAACTTGGCCTGCCTATCATGGTGGGCCAGCTTGGTATCATTGTACTGAGTTTTGCTGATACGATGATGGTCGGAAGGTATGGTACGTCCGAACTTGCTTCCGCATCCTTTGTGAACAATATGTTCAATCTGGTCATAATCTTTGCAACAGGATTCTCATATGGACTTACCCCTGTGGTAGGAAGACTTTTTGGTAACAATGATACTGCTTCGATAGGTTCTGTACTTAAGAATGCCCTGATTCTTAACGGAATTGTTGCATTAGTGATGATGTTGCTGATGTGGGTGCTGTATCTCAACATCCATAGGATGGGGCAGCCCGTAGAACTTCTGCCGCTTATGCGCCCATATTACATGATTCTGCTGGTTTCATTGCTTTTTGTCATGCTTTTCAATGCATTCAAGCAGTTTTCGGACGGGATAACCGATACGGTTACACCAATGTGCATCCTTCTTGCGGGAAATGTCATGAATATAGCAGGAAACTGGCTTCTTATATATGGCAAGGCCGGATTTCCTCAGTTAGGTCTTGTCGGAGCAGGGTTGGCAACCTTGTTCTCACGTATCATGATGCTTCTTATCTTTATCATGGTGTTTTTTCTAAGCCGCAGATATGCCCCATACAGATATGGATTCTTCCATGGTAACATCAACAGCAGTGATATTTCTGCATTGTTTAAGATCGGTATGCCTGTGGGACTCCAGATGGGGCTGGAAACAGCATCGTTCAGTCTTTCAACCATCATGGTAGGATGGCTTGGAACTCTTGCTCTGGCTGCCCATCAGATTATGCTTACAGTGGGACAGTTAGGATTCATGATTTATTACGGTATGGCAGCTGCTGTTGCTGTCCGTGTAAGCAACTGGTATGGCAAAAATGACTGGGAACAGGTACGTATCACTTCAAGTGCCGGTTTCCATATGATTCTTGTTATGGCGGCAGCAGTATCCTTGATAATGTTCTTCTGCCGTAATGTCATTGGCGGACTGTTTACCGACAATCCTGAAGTCATTTCAATGGTAGCATCTTTAGTAATACCTTTTATAATATATCAGTTCGGTGATGGCATGCAATGCAATTATTCAAACTCCTTGCGTGGAATTTCAGATGTAAAGATGGTCACTTGGTATGCTTTCATAGCATATTTCATTATTTCCCTTCCGGCAGGGTACATCTTCGGATTTGTCTGTGATTGGGGATTGACAGGTATCTGGATGTCCTTCCCACTGGGTTTGACTGCTGCCGGACTGCTTTTTTATCGTCGTTTTCGTCTTTCATACTTTTTTCGTACATTTGCGCCCGTTTTGAAAAAATGAGGGTAAGATCATGAGTCATACACAGACAAAAAACTATAGTTTCTTGAGTAAATTCAAGCGACATGTCAATTCCAGCATGGTTTTGATCTTCTTTACCTTGCTGGCCCTTATATGTGCAAATATCCCAGTCGTAAAGGATTGGTATGCTGCACTTTGGCTAAATCCTGTGAGTGTGTCTATCGGTGAGTTCAACCTTTTCTCCCATGCAGGACATACGATGAACCTGGGTCAGGTGATAAATGATTTCCTGATGGCAATCTTCTTCCTTTCCGTAGGACTGGAAATCAAGCGCGAGATTCGCGTAGGAGAACTATCGTCCCGTGAAAAGGCTCTCCTTCCTATAATCGGTGCTTGTGGAGGAATGCTTGTCCCGGTATTGATATTCTGGCTGTTCTGTCCCGCTGATTCTGCAATGCAGCGTGGTCTTGCCATACCTATGGCTACCGATATAGCCTTTTCACTTGGAGTACTTTCTGTTTTCAAGACCAGAGTACCCGTAGGACTCAAGGTCTTTCTTGCGGCTTTAGCTGTTGCTGATGACCTTGGAGGAATCATAGTCATAGCTCTTTTCTATTCTTCCGATATCAATATGCTATATCTTGGACTTTCTGCATTATGCGTACTTGTCATGGTGCTGGGAAATCTGTTTAAAGTTCGTTCCAAGGCATATTATGTCACATTAGGTCTTGTTCTATGGTATATGATGCTCCAGTCCGGCATACATGCGACCATTTCAGGTGTGATCGTTGCTTTATGCGTACCGGCTACATTGAAGAAGGGCACAGGTCATTACCTTGAACGCATTCGCAAGAATGTGAACAAGTTCCCTGTAATAGATGTTGATGACAGGCACAACACCATAGTGCTAACCAACGAGCAGATCCACACTCTCAAGAGTATCGAATCTGCTGCGGATAAGATGATCAGCCCTCTACAGGATCTTGAGGACAATCTGCATTTTCTCATCAATTTCATAGTCATTCCTCTGTTTGCTTTTGCAAATGCAGGAATAGACCTTTCCCAGATGAGCATAGGCAGTCTGTTTTCCGGAGTAGGCCTCTCTGTGATGCTTGGTCTGGTCATAGGAAAATTCGTGGGAGTTTTCTCTTTCTCATGGCTTGCAGTTCGGTTGAAGATCGTGGCTTTGCCGGCAGGTGCTACATGGAAGTCGTTTGCTAGTGTGTGTGTCGTATGTGGTATCGGATTCACAGTATCCATGTTCATTGCCGACCTTTCCTATGCAGGTCTTGGAACTGCAGGAGCATCTCTGCTCGCACAAGCCAAACTGGGAGTGTTGACTGGTTCTGTGATTTCTGCTCTGCTCGGATGCTTCCTTCTCAACAGTACGTTGCCAAAGCAGGATGGAAATTAGACCTATAGCATATATCAGGACGCAGTTTCCTGAAAAATTTGGAATTCCGCGCCAAAGCGGGCTGGCAGCCTCTTTGCGCGGAACCATTGTATTTGAGCCTGAATTCCGTAATCCGGATGCTTTGCGTGGATTGGAGGGGTTCACTCATATGTGGCTGATATGGGAGTTCTCCGCCAACCTTTGCGGAGGCAGGTCTTGGCAGCCGACAGTACGTCCGCCACGTCTCGGTGGAAATGTGCACATGGGAGTTTTTGCAACCCGTTCACCATTCCGTCCTAATCCTTTGGGGCTTTCGTGTGTCAGAATTGACAGTATTGAATATGAGGCAATAGAAGGACCTGTGATACATGTCCTTGGAGCAGACCTTATGGATGGAACTCCGGTGTATGACATCAAGCCATATCTTCCTTATGCTGATTCATATCCTGATGCAGAGGCAGGCTATGTCGATTCTCTTTCTGTAAAAAGATTGAATGTGGATGTTCCTGATGCTGTTAGAGCAAAGTGCGGGAATGATGAACTTCTTGGCACATTGATCGAGGTGCTTTCGCTCGATCCTCGGCCTTCATATCATGATGACCCTGACAGAATCTATGGTATGTCCTTTTCAGGTGTGAACGTCAGATTCAAAGTGATTGGTGATCTACTTTCAATAGAAGATATAGAATTATGAAACTTATCCGTTCTTCGATCTTTGCCGGTTTTGCAATAGGGTGTGCCGGTTTCGGATTCCTTGCCTCAGGTTTACAGAGTGAGGCATATGGCTTTCTTTTCGGGGCAATATTGTTCTCATTCGGTCTTCTTGCTGTTGTCGGCTATAAGCTTGCTCTTTATACGGGAACAGCAGGGTTCATAAGAAAGGATGAAATAGGGAAGCTTTTTGTTATCTTATTCGGGAATATACTTGGATGTCTGCTTGTTGCTCTTATTGCCAGGGTTTCTCCGATGGATATACAGGGAGCTGCTATGAAAGTCATCGGACTCCGTCTTGAGACAGGCCCCTTGCGTTGTGGTGTTCTGGGAATAGGCTGCGGATTCATGATGACGACAGCAGTAACCTTTGCCCGCAGGCAGCATTATCTTCCCCTTCTGCTTGCTGTGCCTCTTTTCATTGTATGTGGTTTCACTCACTGCATTGCTGATGCCTTTTATTATCTTTGTGTACCGGTGACATTCCTGAAGGCAAATGCATTCGATGTCCTTGCCGTCTATCTCTGCATAGTTACAGGGAATCTGGTAGGTTGCAATCTGTACCGCATCATACTTGATAAAGAACAAGCGGGTGTGTGAATGCTGCCTCGTAACTATCTCAGAAAATGATTGTTTTTTGCAGCAGCTTCTAAAAAGAGTTGTAAATCAAAACAGTTTCTTATCTTTGTAATGATATACCAACCATTATTGATAGATATGTCCCTAATGACTCGAATTCTTGCCATGCTGATTGCCGTATTTCCTATGACTTTGGTCATGAATGCGCAGGACGATGAATTTGACCTTTTATTGCAAAGATCTGAATCTCAGAATATAAAATCCATTTCGGGAGAGAGGTTGACCAACAGAGGGATTGTTTTAAATCCCGTACCTCAGCACATAGCTTTCATGGATGAGGGCTATGTGGATATTTCCAAAGGGATTGTGTTTGTAGATGTCAAGGGGAAGTTCCGTGCTGACCTTGATTTTGTTCCGAAAGTTGAAAAAGGCCTTAAGCTTATTGTGGATTATGGCTCGAAAGCAGCTGAGAAACATAATGTAGAGAAGTTGCCAGGTGCTTATGTGCTTAATGTCACTGCCAGAGCGATAATGATTGCAGGATACGATGAGCAGGGGGCGTTCTATGGCATACAGACTCTTCGTCAGCTTGTCGAAAGTCCTGCATGTGCCGGAGGAAAACTGCCTTTTGTATCCGTTTCGGATTGGCCGGACCTCAGGTACAGGGGTGTGGTGGAAGGATTTTACGGTGAACCTTGGTCCCATCAGGTACGTCTTTCCCTTATAGATTTTTATGGCAGGAACAAGATGAACTGCTATATTTATGGACCGAAGGATGATCCGTATCACAGCAGTCCGTCATGGCGTTTCCCGTATCCTGAAAAGCAGGCATCTGAGATAAAGGAGCTTGTGGCGGCCTGCAAACGCAATAGGGTAGATTTCATATGGGCCATTCATCCAGGCAAAGACATAAAGTGGAATGAAGAAGACTATAAGTTCCTTCTGAACAAGTTTATATTGATGTATTACCTTGGAGTCCGTTCTTTTGCCTTGTTTTTTGATGATATAAGCGGTGAGGGGACAGACCCTGTAAGACAAGTCGATCTTGTGAACAGACTGAATGCAGATTTCATTTCCATAAAGAAGGATGTAAAGCCTCTTATATTGTGTCCTACAGACTATTCAAAACTATGGGCAGATCCGTCTCCAGAAGGCAGCCTCAGTATCTACGGGCGTACTATGGATCCTTCTGTGAAGATATTATGGACTGGAGATTTCGTTTGCAGTGATCTTACAAAGGAGACTATGACATGGGTAAACGACAGGATCAGGAGACCTGGATTCTATTGGTGGAACTATCCGGTGACGGATTATGCACGTCATATACTCATGCAGGGCCCGGTCTATGGATTGGATGGTACGATGACTTCAGAAGATCTTGCAGGTTTTGTCAGCAATCCTATGGAACATGGTGAAGCCTCTAAGCTGGCTTTATATGGAGTTGCGGACTATACATGGAACGTTGGTGCTTACAATCCTATCGACAATTGGGAAAGAGGACTGGAGGAACTTGCTCCAGAGGTGAAGGACGCATACAGGACATTTGCGATACATTCTTGTGATACCGAGACAGGATATCGCCGTGTGGAGTCATGGGAAACGGAGACTTTCACTGTAGAATCATACAGTGATGAAAAGTATGCAGCTATGCTGGAGGAATTCAAGAGGATTGAAACCGTGCCAGATGTCATGGCCCGTTGTTCCAATAAGATGCTTCTGGAAGAACTCAGACCGTGGCTTGTGGAATTCGGTAAACTAGGCTTACGGGGACGTAAGGCTCTGGAGTGTCTGAAGATTTTACGTGAGGGAGACCATAAGGCATTCTGGAACTCATATGTTTGTAATCTTATGACTGATGCTGACCGTCAGGCTTACAATGCACACAAGTCAGGAACACAGAAGCTTCAGCCTTTTTACGAGAATCTCATGAATGATATGGCAGCGGCTTTCTATGAAGAATTGTCTGGAAAAGCATTCTTACGGCCTGATACTTCAATATTTATGAAACTTAAGGGAAAGGCGGAGTATCAGATTCCGGCTGATGCGGAAAGATGCGTTGTCCTGTTCAAGTCTGCTCCTGTGGAAAATACCGTCGTCAGGCAGCTGGGCAGCGATGGCTCACTCATTGTCGAGATTGTTCCTGATGGAGCTTTCGTCTCAATGGACATTAAGGATGGTGCTGTAATTGCAGACATTCTTGGTGAGGCGGATATATTTGAAGTCATTTTTACGAATTAGAAAACATATAATAAGATATTGTGATGGGAAAGATTATTTTAACAGGTGACCGTCCTACCGGTAAGCTTCATCTTGGACATTATGTCGGTTCGCTTCGACGCAGGGTTGAACTTCAGAACAGCGGTGAGTTTGAAAAGATATTCATAATGATTGCAGATGCTCAGGCACTCACCGATAATGCCGATAATCCGGAAAAGATACGACAGAACATTATAGAAGTTGCTCTGGATTATCTTTCAGCAGGTCTTGATCCCGAAAAGGTTACAATCTTCATCCAGTCCCAGGTACCAGAACTTTGCGAACTTGCATTCTATTATATGAATCTTGTGACAGTTCAACGACTTCAGAGAAATCCTACCGTAAAGCAGGAAATCCAGCTCAGAGGCTTTTCTGACTGTGAAGATGACGAGGTGCAGAGTAGAAAAGGCATACCTGTGGGATTCTTTACATATCCTATAAGTCAGGCTTCTGACATTACTGCATTCCGTGCCACAACAGTTCCTGTCGGTGTGGACCAGGCTCCAATGATCGAGCAGACCCGTGAAATAGTGCATAAGTTCAACTCGGTTTATGGTGAAACACTTGTAACACCGGAAATGCTTCTGCCGGAAAATGCTGTATGCTGCAGACTGCCCGGCACTGACGGCAAGGCCAAGATGAGTAAGTCGTTGGGAAACTGCATATACCTGTCAGATACTTCAAAGGAAATCAAGAAGAAGGTCAACAGCATGTTCACTGATCCGCAGCACCTTCAGATAACTGATCCGGGTCATGTGGAAGGTAATGTGGTGTTTACATATCTTGATGCCTTCAGTACTGAGGAACACTTTGCCCGCTTCCTTCCGGAATATGCAAACCTTGATGAAATGAAGGATCATTATCGCAGAGGAGGCCTTGGTGACGGAACATGCAAGAAATTCCTTTATAGTATAATGGAGGATATCCTTCAGCCTATCCGGGAAAGGAGAGCGCAATATCAGAAGAATATTCCTTTGGTGTATGAGATTCTTCGCAAAGGTTCGGAAACAGCCCGTGCCGAGGCAGCCAGAACATTAGCCGATGTGCGTAAGGCAATGCGTATTGACTATTTCGATGATGCAGACCTCATAGCGGAGCATACAAGGAAGTATCAGGACTGACAGTCATATTCTTAGAGCTGCAGCCATCGGCAGAATTTCTGCCGATGGCTTGTTTTTTAGATAAAGTATAGTTTATTTTGCATATTATTTAATAGCTTATTAAGAATCTGTTTGAACAGGTTCATGATCGTCAGACAAATACTAAAACCTACCTTATATGACTGATAAACGTAATTTTTCCAAGCTCTATACTACGGAAGACTGGCTTTCCGTATGGATAGGAGCGATTGTAATTGCATTGGGATGCGTTGCTGTCCTTACCGGATGGTTCGATTTCTCTGCTTTGAGCTTCAAGACATGGACCGTCGGTGAGACCCTTGGAGAAAAGGATGCGGCTAAGGTCGTGCCATTGATACAGCAGTTAGGCTCATGGTCATTCTGGGCTAAGTGCCTCAAGACTGTTGTTATTCTCGGTGTATTGTTCGGTGCAGCAGTAAAGCTTCAGGGAGAGAAACTTAAAAAGTTCATACCGGCTTTTATTGCATTGTTCGTCATTGCTGTCGTTGTACGTATGGTAAGTGCCGAGTTTACCTTGAAAAGATATCTGGAATGGGCTTTCTGGGCGTTGTTGATAGGACTTCTTATAGCTAATACAGCCGGTGTTCCGAACTGGCTCAAACCTGCTATCAGAACAGAATTCTATATCAAGACAGGTCTTGTCGTATTCGGTTTTTCAGTGTTGTTTTCCAATATTGCAAAGTTCGGACTTTATGGCCTGGGAATCGCTTGGGGTGTTACTCCGATTGTCATAATCTTCATGTGGTGGTTTGGAAACAGGATACTGAAGATTCGTAACAAGCCTCTGCTGATGACTGTAGCGGCAGCCACATCTGTGTGCGGAACTTCTGCTGCCATCGCTACGGGAGCCGCATCAGGAGCCAAGAAGGAAGACCTCTCCGTTGCAATCTCGATATCTATCATATTCACCATCATAATGATGGTTTTTGAACCGATGATAATCCAGTGGTGCGGACTTGGACAGATCATGGGAGGTGCCCTTATCGGTGGAACAGTGGATTCAACAGGCGCAGTCGTGCTGGCCGGAAGTGCATTGGGACCTGAAGCAGAGCAGGTTGCCTCACTTGTCAAGATGATTCAGAACATTCTCATCGGATTCATCGCATTCTTTGTTGCCATCTTCTTTGCAAAGAAGGTTGACAAGACCGGAAAGTCAGAAGTTGGAGCCAGTGAAATATGGACACGTTTCCCTAAATTCATCATTGGGTTCATGGTAGCCTCCATCGTAGCGTCCGTTATTTTTGTTCCTGCCGTAGGTGCAGAAAAAACGGGAGCGATAAACAAGGTCTTGGGGCAATATAAGGATTGGGCTTTTGTCCTTGCCTTTACTTCCATAGGTCTTGATACCAATTTCAAGAAGATTGCGCGAAGCATGCAGGGCGGTAAGGTCCTCTGGCTTTACATTGTGGGTCAGACCTTCAACATAATCCTTACCTTTGCCGTTGTATGGCTGCTTCTGTCAGGAAGATTTTTCCCTATGCCGGATATCAAGACATTTACTGACAAGGAAGAGAAGGTCAAGGCAAAGAAGGAACTTGTCATGCAGTCTGTACCGGTAGTGCAGATGACAACAGAAACAGAGACAGATGAAACTAAATAAGAAACTGATGTTAAATGCAATCACCGTCATTATGGCGGTGATTGTGATTATTGCTGCTGCATATATAGTAGTGCATCATATGGGACTGGTCGATGGATATGATTTTGGTGTTGGTGCATATTACTATGTTGATATTCCTGATTTCAGTGAAGTCCTGCCAAATGATGCATACCAGACCAATGTCCCTGTATGGGTGCATGTCGCTCTTTTTATTGCGTGGGGATGGCTTATGTGGCGTCTGTGGCTTTGGATCGATATGAAAAGTCGGAAATAATTGCTATATTTGCTTTTCAGCATTTATTACACATGGAACGGAATCAGAATATCGAAAAACGAATCTTATGGGTTGCAGAACGACTTTTTCTTGAAAAAGGGTTCAGTGGCACGTCCACTACTGAAATAGCTAAGACTGTCGGCTGCAACCAAGCTCTAATCCATTATTATTTCCGTACCAAGGAAAAGCTGTTTTGGGATGTCTTCGCTCCGAAGATGGAGCAGGTGGTTGAATATCTGGATGCTCCTTTAGACGAGTCCATTGACTTTATTGATAGAATCTGCAATATTGTTGATTTCTATTTCGGGATTCTTGAACTTGATGAGAGACTGGCCCCTTTTATCGTCAATGAACTTATAATGAATCCTGGAAGGTGGAATAAGTTCAGGGACCGCTTCCTCAGGAGCGAGAGCCGAAGAATGGCTTTCGTGAGGTTTGAAAAAATGGTCGATGAAGAAATTGCTGCAGGACAGATAAGGCAGATAAAGGCAATAGACCTTCTCATTGATATAATGTCACTCACTATATCTGCGTTCATTGTGGCTCCGAAAGGATTTGCGAACGGCGAGTGTGATTCCAATCTGCGCAAGGCTTATATAGATAACAGACGTCAGGATATAAAGGCAATAATCATAAATGGCATAAAAAAATAAAAATCCTCCAACTGGAGGATTTTTATTTTCAGGCTTCAGGCCTATCTTTCATATTCAACTTTTGCGCGGACTTCTGCAATTGTCTTCACGTATTCAATGACGTTGTCCCTCATGGTGTCTGCCTTGTAAGCTGCCAGTGCTTCCCAACTGTCAAAATCTGCAAGCATCACTGCATCATAAGAAGTCTTGCCTTCGTTTCTGTTGATACCTACTTCGATGCTTGTAAGACCAGGCACGAGTCCCAGGAGGGACTCATATTTTTCCTTGACATCTTCAGCGAGTTCCTTTGGAGTCTTGCCATCTGATGGCTTGAACTTCCACATTACGCAATATCTAACCATATCTGTTTGTGTTTAGTGATTCTTAGAATCAGTTTTAATTTTTCACGAAAAAATGTTATACGTTTGAACTTTTCAAACCGACCACTAATTTAGCAACAATAATTGACTTTGCCAAATATAAATGTCACATGTTCCCACAACTTATATCTTCCGAAGGAAAGATTGGGGTTCAGTTGCGGGTAATATGATAATAATTGTTAAATTTGCTTTCTGTATCAATGAGAGTATTAGAGACGGGATGAATCAGCGTGACAGAAATCGAAGAATAGCAAGGAACACCATGATGCTTTATATCAGGATGTTCTTTCTCATGATAGTCGGCTTGTATACATCTAGAGTGGTCCTGGAAGCTTTGGGAGAGGAAAACTTCGGTATATACAATGTGATCGGAGGTGTTGTTGCGATGTTCACCGTCATATCCGGAGCCCTTAATTCTGCTGTTTCCAGGTTCATCACGTTCGAGATGGGAAAAGGATCTGCGGCGAGACTTGACAAGGTCTACAGTACGGCGGTTACCATTCAGATGATTCTGTCTGTAATCGTAGTCATTCTTGCCGAACCTGCAGGATTATGGTTCATTGATAATGAGATGACCATCGACCCGTCACGGATCCCTGCTGCAAGACGGGTGTTACATTTTTCCGTACTTTCATTTGTCATCAATCTGATGAGTGTGCCTCAGCTTGCTTCCATTACGGCTCATGAGCGTATGTCTGCATATGCATATATCGGTATCCTGGACGGATTGTTGAGACTTATGGTGGCGCTGCTCATCGCGCACTCGGAATATGACAGACTGGTTTTTTATGCGGCCCTTATGGCATGTACTGTTCTTGTTGTACGCACTGCCTACTGGATATATTGCAGAGTGAATTTTAAGGAATGCCGTTATCGCTTCGTATTTGAAAAGGGATTGATGAGGGAGATGTTCTCATTTGCCGGCTGGAATTTCATCGGAGTTGCGTCCGGAGTGCTTAGAGATCATGGAGGAAATATTCTTGTCAACATGTTTTCCGGCCCGGCTGTGAATGCCGCGAGGGGAATGGCTTACCAGCTGAGTGGTACGGTACAGAATTTTGTGACAAATTTCATGACTGCAGTAAATCCTCAGATTACCAAATCATATGCTTCAGGTGAGCATGAATTCATGTTTTCTCTTGTTCGCAAGGCTTCCAGAATGTCATATTACCTGCTGTTTGTGCTTGTACTGCCTATCATATTCAATATCGAATATCTGCTGGGGATATGGCTGAAGGATGTGCCGGATCATACTGCTCTGTTTGCAGGACTTTTTATGGTGCTGGCTCTAAGTGAATCTGTTTCGCATCCTCTTGTGACAGCAATGCTTGCTACCGGAAATATACGTAATTATCAGATTATTGTTGGTGGACTTCAGTTCCTCAATTTTCCTGTTTCGTATCTTCTTCTGAAGGCAGGTGCTCCGCCTGAAATGACTGTTGTGGTGGCAATTGTAGTCTCCCAGATGTGTCTTGCTGCCCGTCTGCTCATGCTGAAGAAGATGATTTCATTGCCGGTAAGGGATTTTCTCAGAAGAGTGTATTTCAATGTCATTGCGGTGACACTTGTTGCATTGCCTCTTCCGTGGTTTGTGGAAAGTATTGTGCAGGAAGGATTCATTGGGATGTGTTCAAGTGTGTCTGTATGTATTGTGTCAGCATGTGCAAGCATACTGCTGGTCGGATGCAGCAGAGTCGAAAGGCATGAGTTATGGACTATGCTGGTTAAACGTATGAGGTCATGATCAGAATAACCGACAGATCCAGCTGCTGCGGTTGCACTGCATGTGCCTCCGTCTGTCCGCATGGAGCCATTTCAATGAAGGAGGACAGGATGGGATTTGCATATCCTCAGTTGGATGAATCCCTGTGTACAGAGTGTGGTCTGTGTGTCAGGACTTGTGATTTCATTCAAGAACGGGCAAAGGATCCCGTTCCTGATAGGGTGAAAGTGATAGCAGCCCGGCATGTGGATGATGAAAAGCTTGCGGGAAGTCAGAGTGGAGGGGTGTTCACAGCCTTGTCGGATGTCATACTTGCTGAAGGGGGTGTCGTATATGGGGCATCATTGACGGATGACTATTCTGTATCGCACATAAGGGTTGATAACATACATTCACGTGAATGTCTCAAAGGCAGCAAATATGTGCAAAGCAATCTCACAGGCATTTTTGCTTCTGTCCGGAATGACCTTCAGAAAGGAATTCCAGTGATGTTTACGGGTACACCTTGTCAGGTGGCCGGACTCAGGTCTTTTATTGTACCTCATCTTCAGGAAAATCTGTTTACTGTAGATTTCATATGTCATGGAGTACCGTCTCCGGCAGTATGGAATGATTATGTGACATGGATGTCCGGCAGAGCAAAGCCGTCAGGTGTATCCTTCAGGGATGGTGACATGGGATGGAGGGTTCATTGGGAATCCTTCAGCTATGCCGGCAGGAAGGAGTTCAGGGAAACATGGCGGTTGTTGTTTTATAAGAATATAATGCTCCGCAGAAGCTGCTTCAGGTGTCCTTACAACATTAACGAAAGGAAAGCTGATGTGACGATGGCTGATTTCTGGGGAGTGGAGGAGATTGTTCCTGAGCTAGCAGACGGAAAAGGCGTTTCAATGGTGATATGCTTTACTGAAAAGGGTAGCAAGCTGTTTTCCAGGGCTTCATCATATCTGAGAACCGCAAAGGCAGTCGTCTCAAAGGAATTTCTTCTTAGGAAGAATCCGAATCTTGTACGGCCATCGGTTCCTGATAAGGATCTGGAGTGTTTTGAAACTGCATATCAAGAAAAAGGGTTTGTTCATGTGGCTCAAAGGTGGGCTGATCTTGGATGGAGATACAAGGCATGGAAAATCAAGAAATATATTGCAAATATCTTTCGTAAAAAATGAAGGTTGGAATACTGACATTTCATAGGGCGCAGAATTATGGCGCTGTGCTTCAATGTTATGCCTTGCAGGAAATTCTGCGAGGTCTGGGTCATGATGTCAGCGTCATAGACTACAGGCAGCCTTGGATAGAGGAATTCTACAAGGTGTTCAGTCCTTCTATGATGAGGCTCAATTCCGGTTCGCTTGCCGGATTGTCAGCATTTCTGAGGAACAGGTTGAAGAAATTCGTTGTTTCCCCTCTGAAAGCATCTCATTTCAGAAGTTTCCGAAATGATTTTCTGAGACTTTCATCTTCTTGTGGCAAGGATGATATTCCGCAGGATTATGATGTATATGTGATCGGAAGTGACCAGCTTTGGAGTCTTCACTGCCTTGGAGGAAATCTCGATCCTGTATATCTTGGTGATTTCAGGAGAGCAGGGAGAAGCAAGCTGATCGGGTATGCTGTCAGTGCTGACATGCATTCCGTAGATTCATCCAGCGGCATGATTGCTTCACATGCACCACTTTTTGATGCCTTGTCAATGCGTGAAAAGGCTGTTGCTGATAAAGTGACGGAAATTTCAGGAAAGCATTGTGATGTGTGTCTTGATCCTACACTTCTGGCAGATGTCTCTCTTTGGGACCCTGTGATCGATGACAGATGGAAAGGACGTGACTATGTTTTGGTCTATGAGGTAAGGTGGAATGAGGAGACCCGTGGACTTCTGAAGAAGAAAGCAGAGGAACTGGCCCGGCATATTGGAAAGAAATGCGAAGTGATTGACCTCTCATCAATGAAGTATACTGTGAGTGATTTTGTCTCACTTTTCAAATATGCTAAATATGTGATGACGACTTCTTTCCATGGGGTGGTTTTTTCGCTGAAGTTCGGAACACCGTTCTATGTCATGCCTTTGTGGGGAGGCTACGATTTGAGATATATGGAATTGCTCACTTCTGTCGGCGCTGAAGATAGGGTTATTTCATCGGATTCAGCTCCGGAACCGCTGCCTATGGATTTTTCCGCCTTACATGAACGCCTGCAACACAGATGTGAGGCTTCATTGGCATATCTTGCAGAAAACATTGTTCAATGAGAAATGAGAAGGTTAACATATCGGTGATAATACCGGTCTATAATGCTGCTGCATATGTTGCTCGTGCAGTAGAAAGTGTGCTTATCCAGGAAGATGAACGCTTTGAGATAATTCTTGTCAATGATGGCAGTGAGGATGATTCAGCGAATATATGTGACATACTTGCTGCCGAAGATAGCAGGATCAGGGTAATCCATAAGGATAACGGCGGGGTGAGTTCTGCGAGGAATGCAGGGCTTGCAATTGCTGTAGGAGATTTCGTGATGTTCCTTGATGCAGACGATCTGATAAGTCATGAGACTTTCAATCAGATGTATTCATCTGAATGCGATTTCGTTCTGGCTGGGTTTGAAAAGATACGAAACTCCAGGATTGAAGAATCATATTGTCCACCTGTAGATGCTGTTTACTCCCATGACAGACAGCTGTGCCGGTTTATGGATGATGTGATTGCCAAGCGTCATACCTATCTTCTGAACTCCGCCTGCTTCAAGCTTTTCCGTCGTTCCATAATTGTGGAAAATGGACTTGGGTTCATCGAAGGATTAGATTATGCAGAGGACAAGATGTTTGTGATGGAGTTTCTGCTGCATGTGAAAAAGGTACGTACGCTACCTTCTGTAGTGTATAGCTATATGCTTCAGCCAGATTCACTTAGCAGCGATGTCATTTCAGACCGGCATCTGGAGCAGGTTCTGCTTCTTCTCGAACATTACCATCCTCTTCTTTTATCTTTGGTAAAGAAATATGATGAAAGTACACGGGTTGCCGGGCTTTATCACAATGATTTTATAGGGAGGTATGTATTCAGAATCCTTACAACATTCTTGATGCGTGGTTCCGGATTGATGACAGAGGAAAGTCTGCTTAAGCTTTACCGGTGGATGGATGAAGATGCCGATCTCGGATATCTGACAGTACGTCCCGGTCAATTTCTGAATCTTTTGCTGTACAGATTGTCCAGACCATCTGTTACTATGACGGTATATCATGCCTTTTCATCAGTTATATCATTGTTCTCCGGAAAATCAAATAGCTGTTCCAATGAATAAGATACTAGTAATCGTAGTTACCTATAATGGTATGAAATGGGTCGACAGGTGTTTCGGCAGCCTTATGTTGTCTGATATGCCTGTGGATGTGATGGCTGTAGACAATGGCTCTACAGATGGAACAGCAGAGTATATCAGGGATGAATTTCCTGAAGTCAGATTGTGTTGTACAGGAGAAAACAACGGATTCGGGAAGGCTAATAACATAGGATTCAGGTATGCGTTGGATAGAGGCTATGAGTATGTCTATCTTCTGAATCAGGACGCATGGGTATTCCCAGATACATTCGGACGCCTGGTTGCTGCAATGGAATCTGATGAGGGACTTGGCATCTTGAGCCCTATGCAGCTGACGGCCTCAGCCGACAGACTTGATCCAAGATTTGCAAGATGGTGTCCTTCCGGCGCAGCACGTTCTCTTGGAAAAAGACGTTCTAAGGGAAAAATCCATAAGGTGAAATTCGTCATGGCCGCCCATTGGCTTGTATGCCGCCGGTGTCTTGCAGATGTCGGAGGATTTTCTCCTGCTTTCCCACATTATGGTGAGGATGACAATTATATCCACAGGGCGCTGTCAAAGGGATATAAGGTAGGCATACATTCTGGTGCAAAGGCTGTCCATGACAGGGAAATGAGACCTATGTCAAAAGAGGCGGCGATGAGGCTCAAATGTGTGGCGTCAGTGGTAAAGGTCAGCAATCCGTCCAATATTCTTTGGCTGCGTCTTATCCTGCAGCCTCTGGAACTTCTTGCAATAAGCATCATGTACCGTTCTTCCCAGGTCTTCAGATTCATCTTCAGTTTCATCGGATCATTCAGGAAACTGATCAGATTGAGGAGGGAATCAATGGATACCGGGGCTTTCCTTTAGCTGCCAGAATATGTGTGGCAGCTTGGAGGTGAATCTCATTGTCCTGCCTGTCCACGGATGTATGAATGAAAGGGTCTTGGCATGGAGTGCAAGCCGTCCGAAGGGATTTGTCTTTGCTTCGTATTTCCTGTCACCTGCTACTGGATGTCCGATCCACTGCGAATGTGCCCTTATCTGATTCTTGCGTCCTGTTTCCAGTTCAAATTCGACCATTGTGTATACATTTTCATTGATGGCCGCTGTCAGTATCTTCCTGCAGTGGCTGGATGCATACTGCCAGTCTTTTCTTGGAGGCTTCTCAGGATTGTCCGTTATTTTGAACGGGTAGCAATGCACTTTCATTGATTTCGTGTTCTCGTAGTTCCATGTCTCGATCCACCCGTCTTCGTCCTCGATATCTCCTTCCAGAATCGCAATGTATTTCCTTTCCAGCACAGTCTCGTTCCAGTTCTCCTGAAGAGCCAACTTTGTCTGATGATCCTTGGCAAATACAAGAAGCCCAGATGTGTCCCTGTCAAGCCTGTGCACTATGAAAAGACGTCTGTCAGTATGATTACCATGTTTTCCTGATGTCATACAATCCGTAGATCGGACATATTCTGTCAGCATTGAATAAGCCGTCACTTCACCTGACTTTCCAGTTGACATCGTCAGGAGTCCGGACGGTTTTTCTGCTACAATGATCCAGTCGTCCTCATATGTTATTTCAAGATTTTCCTTGTTCCTGTTCTTTCTTTTCATAGTGCAGCAAATTTACATAAAAATTCCTACAGCATCTTGAATTCCGTGTCAGAAAATAAGTGTTTTTGTGTAAACAGACTATGACTTGACATATATGTGGTAAATATCAGGTCATGGCCTCGTTATCAGAATGTGGGTATTGCCTGTCGGTTTCCATTGCGCAGTGCCACCGGTGACTGAGGATGCATGGTTTGCTCGTGTAATGAAGGATAATCAGTTAAATTGATTATATTTGCAGGTTGTCTTTCATAATCTGTGGAAATGGCGGAAAAGGGTACGGTTTGGGATCCGTTGAGGAAAAAGGATGTTGCGTTTACTCCTGAGGAGAGGGTAAGGCAATGGTTCATAGGTGTGCTTGCAGGGCATTTTTCTGTTCCTGTGCATATGATGATGAGTGAAGTGGGATTCAGACTGGGAGGAAAAAGGTTCAGGGCGGATATAATGGTATATGACCGCAATGCCAGACCGCTTATGATGGTAGAGTGCAAGAGGCCTGAAGTAGAGTTGTCTCAGGAGGTTGTGGATCAGGTCATTAGGTATAACATGGCACTGAATCTGAAATATATCGTCATTACCAACGGAAACAGGACCTGTATGTTTGGATTGACTGAAGATGGGTATCGGATCATGGAGTCCCTGCCTCATTACGAAGAAATGCTTAAGTAGATATGGCTGGTACTGTAACACAAGGTTTTCTGGATCATAAGATTTTTTCAATCGTGTCTGATGCGGCAGCAGAGCTTGGCGTCCGTGCTTTTGTCATAGGAGGTTATGTGCGTGACTGTTTTCTCGGACGTCCGAGCAAGGATATAGATATAGTTGTAGAGGGGAGTGGAATAGCTCTTGCTGAGGCTGTGGGTGAACGTGTACGCAGCAATGTGTCGGTATTCCGGAACTTCGGCACGGCGATGTTGAAGTATCATGGTGTAGAAGTGGAATTCGTGGGGGCTAGAAAAGAATCATACCGAAGGGATTCGCGTAAGCCGATAGTGGAGAACGGAACGCTTGAAGATGATCAGTTGAGGCGCGATTTTACAATAAATGCCATGGCATTCAGTCTTCAGAAAGAAGATTTCGGGGCACTGGTAGACCCTTTCGGAGGAATAAGAGATCTTGCTTCCGGAATAATCCGTACACCTCTGGACCCTGATACCACCTATAGTGACGACCCGTTGAGAATGGTTCGTGCCATACGTTTTGCAACGAAACTGACAGAAGGTGATAGAAAATTCACTATTGTGTCGGAATCTTTGGATTCGATCAGGAGGAATCGCGAAAGGATGACTATACTCTCTAAAGAACGTATAGTGGAAGAACTGAACAAGATTCTGGTCACTCCAAAGCCATCGATTGGTTTCAGACTTCTGGACGAAACCGGCCTGCTTGAATATGTTCTTCCGCAACTGGTGAAGCTGAAAGGTGTGGAAACCGTTGATGGCAAGGGACATAAGGAAAATTTTTCCCATACCCTTGAAGTACTGGACAATGTGGCTTCTGCTGAAGAAGATGCAATCAGGGAAGGAAGACTGAAAGATTTTGTTTTTGAAGATGGTGTGGAAACCGGGATGGTCCGCACATCGCCTAATGTGTGGCTCCGTTGGGCTGCGCTTCTGCACGACATTGCAAAACCGGCAACAAAACGCTATGATCCGGCCTTGGGATGGACTTTCCATGGACATGAGGTGGTTGGGGCTAGATGGATTCCGAAGATATTCCAGACTCTGAAGATGCCATTGAACGAAAAGATGAAATATGTTCAGAAACTTGTCAACCTTCATCTTCGTCCTATAGCGCTTGTTACAGAGGAAGTTACAGATTCTGCGGTGCGTCGTCTTCTTTTTGATGCCGGAAATGATATAGATGACCTGATGCTTCTATGCAATGCAGATATAACTTCCAGGAATCCCCGCAAGGTCGCACGCCTGCATGCTAACTTTGAATTGGTGAAGGCTAAGCTGATTGAAGTGGAGGCCAAGGATGCTATCCGCAACTTCAAGAATCCTATTACGGGCGATTATGTGATGGCCCTTTTCGGGATTGAACCATGCAATACCATCGGACAACTGAAGGAAATGGTGAAGAATGCCATCCTTGACGGCGAAATCGAGAACACATTTGAGGCTGCCGATGATTTCATGAGGAAATGTGCGGCAGATATCGGACTTTTCCCGATCAGATAGTTTATGTCTATTACAGATAAATATATATTGTATATAAGGGACGTCAGGAGGTACTC
Organism: Bacteroidales bacterium; assembly: GCA_017442315.1. Lineage (GTDB taxonomy): Bacteria > Bacteroidota > Bacteroidia > Bacteroidales > UBA932 > Cryptobacteroides. Next base: position 105,264 of record JAFRZX010000165.1, on the reverse strand, counting down.
TTCCCGTACGGTTCAGATATATGAGGAAGTGCTGAAGGAATACAAGGTCATGGTTTCCGGTACTTCTGATATGCCTGACAATATACTTATAGAATCTCTGAATCCTTCAGAACTGCGCTCTTATGAGGTCATGCTTCTAGATGAAAGGAAACTTCAGCCAAGGACGGTCAATCTGCACATGACCGTACTGAGCAGTTTCTGCAATTATCTTGTATCATGCAGCATACTGTCTTCCAATCCGGTCAAGCTTGTCCCAAGGCCAAGGATGAATAAAAGGCTCCCATCCTTTTACCGTAAGGAAGCTATGGACAAATATTTCAGATCTACTGAATATTATGCTGGAGAGGATTCATTGGAGATTTTCCGGCAGTGTGCTGATACACCCCACGGCAGGTTGTTGTATGAGAAGAGGGTGGCAAGAGTTCTTGTTTCTGTATTGTATTCATTAGGACTTAGACGTTCGGAACTCATAGGACTTGACGTTGGTAATGTCGACTTTGGGCGAAAAGTTGTCAAAGTAAGAGGAAAAGGAGATAAAATGAGAGAAATTCCCCTTGTGGCATCATTATCTCAAGAAATTTTATTATATTTGGATGCAGTTACGGTTGTGTGCGGTGGTGAAAGGTCTTTGAATGATCCTCTGTTTGTTACATATAAGGGTCGAAGATTATATCCTATGTATGTTGACAGAGTTGTCAAGAGTGAATTGGCAGATGCCGAGGATGTCCGGGGACGCAAGTCGCCTCATGTCCTTCGTCACTCGTTGGCTACGGAACTTCTTAATGAAGGGGCGGACCTGAATTCCATAAAGGAGCTTCTTGGCCATTCGTCTCTGTCGGTCACGCAGATCTATACTCACAGCAACATTGCCAGACTGAAGAATATTTATGAACAAGCCCATCCACGGGCTAAAAACGGAGGTAAACATGGAGATTAGAGTGCAGTCGATCAAGTTCAATGCAGATCAGAAACTGTTGGACTTTGTTGAAAAGAAATTCTCAAGACTTGAGAAATTCTATGATGCGGTTACAGCTGTAGATGTAGCGCTGTCATTGCTTCCAGAACATGAAAACAAGAATGTGAAAGTGCAGGTGAGCATCCCTGGCAACACAATCGTTGTAGAGAAGAATGCCAAGACATTTGAAGATGCGGTTGTGGATTGTGCGGACATTCTTAAGGAAAAACTTGTGAAAGTTAAGGAAAGAAGAGCAGAATAAACTATTTAATGATTACAGGCAGCACCGGAAGGTGCTGTTTTTTTTATATGGTCATCTCCATCGGTAATCCGAATAGAGTTTTGGGCTGAAGTATTCATTTCTATTACTGAATTCGGGGCATGCAGGAAATTTTTCCGATATATTTCGTATCTTTGTAAATTCACTTGGGCCGATGGTTCAGGTAGGTGTATTTCGTCGGACAGAGATAAGATTATGGCTAAAGGTTTTGCAGAAACAGATACACTTTGCAGGGAAATAGTCTCAGAGGTACATAGCGGTGTCTTCAAGCCGGTTTATCTCTTGATGGGAGATGAATCGTATTATGTGGATATGGTATGCGATGCCATTGTGGAGAATTGTCTGGATGAAAGCGAAAGGGATTTCAATCAGACAATATGTTACGGTGCTGATGTGGATGCGGAAACTGTGATAACAGCTGCAAGGCGTTATCCTATGTTTTCCGAGCGACAGCTTGTAGTGGTGAAGGAAGCTCAGATGATGAGAGGTATAGAGGACCTGGCATTGTATTGTCAGAAGCCTTTGGAGTCTACAGTACTTGTCATCGTCATGCATGGAGCATCCGCCGATAAGCGAAAGTCGCTATACAAGTCTGTAGCAAAGAATGGAGTGGTCGTTGAGTCGTCTGTTCTCAGGGATTATGAGATGCCGCGATGGATATCTATGTACTATCAGAAAAGAGGACTGCAAATAGCGCCCGATGCTGCATCTCTTTTAGGTGAGTATGCAGGTACGGATCTGAATAAGATAGCAATCGAGACGGATAAGATGCTGAAGAACCTTCCGGAAGGAACTGTCGAGGTTTCGGCTTCAGATATAGAAAGAAATGTCGGCATAAGCCGCCAGTTCAGCATTTTTGAACTGACCCGTGAACTCTCCATGAAAAATTCCGCAAAGGCATTGCGTATTGCGGCATATATCGGTTCGGCAGCCAAGTTTGCCATGCCTATGGCAGTCAGTGCATTATTTGTGCATTTCTACAGGATTCTTAAGTATGAGGCCCTTCTTATGCAGAATCCTCATCCGGGGAATGACATGAAAGCCAGAGTATTGGGAGTGAATCCATACTTTTTCGGCGAGTATGATGCTGCAGTCAGGAATTATCCGATGAAAAGATGTATGGCAGTAATCGCTTTGTTGAAGGAGTACGATTTCAAGGGAAAGGGTGGCAATACTGGGGAAGCGACTCCCGCAGAGCTTATGGTGGAACTTACAGCAAGGATTTTGAATAATTAGAAACAACTTACAGATATGGGATTGATTCAATGTAAAGATGTCTGCAAGAGCTTTGGTGAAAAGGTCGCTCTTGAAAATGTGTCGGTAGACATCCCGGAAGGAAAGATTTTCGGGCTTCTTGGCCCGAATGGAGCAGGAAAGACAACACTTATCCGCATAATAAACCGTATTACGATTCCGAACAGCGGTGAAGTGTTCTTTGATGGACGTCCTATCACTCAGGAAGATGTTGAAAAGATCGGCTATCTTCCCGAAGAAAGAGGACTTTACAGGAAGATGACGGTAGGAGATCAGGCAATGTATTTTGCACAACTGAAGGGAATGAGCAGCAAAGATGCTGTCAATGAACTGAAGAAATGGTTCGTCAGATTCGGCATAGAAAGCTGGTGGAACAAGAAAGTAGAGGAACTTTCCAAGGGTATGGCCCAGAAGGTTCAGTTCATTACGACTGTCGTTCACCGTCCTTCTCTGCTGATACTGGATGAGCCGTTTTCCGGTTTTGACCCGGTTAATGCGCAGCTTATACGTGAAGAGATACTTAGACTCAAGGAAGAAGGAGCTACCATAATTCTTTCAACCCATAATATGGAATCAGTTGAAGAACTATGCGATAATATTGCCTTGATAAACAGATCGCATGTAGTCATTACCGGTGGAGTGGATGAAATCAGACATAAATACGGTAACGATAACGCAGAACTCATATATACTTCCGAACAGACATTGCAGCCGGTTGAGGGGCTTTTCAGGGTGCTTTCTGATAAGGATGATGCAGGACGGCATACATCAGTTCTTGCTTTGGAATCCGGAGTGTGCGGAAATGATGTACTGGCTGCTGTGATAGCTCAGGGGATGACGGTCAATTCGTTCAAGGAACTCATACCGAGGATGAATGACATTTTCATTAAACTTGTAACAGAGGAGGAATAGGTTATGAAAATCAAGAATATAGGTGTTATAATATCAAGGGAGTATCTGACAAGGGTAAAGAAGAAGTCGTTTCTTCTGACTACTTTCCTGGTACCAGTGCTTTTTGCTGCAATGTGCATACTTCCAAGTGTGATAATGTTCTTTGCCAAGGATTCGCAGAAGCAGGTTGCTGTAGTGGATCAGTCCGGTATTGTCCTGTCATATCTGGAAGATAATGATGAAGCGGATTATGTGGATTATTCTGCAGAGCATCCGGACAGTGTCAAGGCTCATTTCGACGATCTGGCACTTGATGTCCTTGTGGTGATTTCCCCGCTTGATTCATTGTCAAGAAGCGTTTCTGTTATAGCGTATTCTCCAAAACCATTGGGAGTCGGGTTGAAAGAGGCCATCAAGTCAAGGACTGATGATGCTGTTGAGGAGTATAGGGTCGCTCAGTATGATATTGCTGACCTTAAGCAGATTATGGCTGATATCAAGTCTGATGTGGATATGTCTACATATACCTTGGACGAATCCGGAGAGGAAAAGATAACATCTTCAGAAGTCTATATGATCATTTCTATGATCCTGTCGATGATAATATACATGTTCATTGCCATGTTTACGGGAATGGTGATGCAGAGTGTTATCGAAGAGAAGTCCAGCCGTGTTGTGGAAGTACTCGTGTCCTCAGTAAAGGCAACAGAACTTATGTTCGGAAAGATCATCGGTGTAGCTTGCGTGGCTCTCACCCAGTTCTTTCTGTGGATAATGCTCACCGCTGTGCTTGTAGGAGGTTTTTCTGCATTTGTCGGTTTTGATTCACTGATGGGGGATCCTGCCTCTGCCGGTCAGATGATGGAGATGGCTGGTGCTTCCATAGGAGGGGTTGATGCTGCTGAAATGATGGAGATCGCTGATGATGACTCTGAACTGGGAGCAGTGCTCTCTACTTTGAGGGATATAAAGTGGGGTCAGATGATTCTTGCTTTTGTCATTTATTTCGCCTTGGGATACCTTCTGTATGCGTCTCTGTTTGCTGCAATTGGTTCGGCTGTTGAAAACGAGGCCGACACCAACCAGTTGCAGATGCCTGTGACAATTCCTCTGCTCATTGCTTTCTTTATATCATTGTACGCATTCAATGCTCCGGACAGTCCGATTGTCTTCTGGGGATCCATGATACCTTTCACATCTCCGATAGTAATGCTTTCACGTATTCCTTTCGGAGTTCCGATGTGGGAACTTGTACTTTCTGTTGCTCTGCTTGCTTTCACATTTGTTGCATGCGCTTGGGTGTCTGCCAAGATTTACAAGATAGGTATATTGATGTATGGAAAGAAGACCACTTTCAAAGATCTGTGGAAGTGGCTGAAACAGAAATAAAGGCATATGAAGATTCTTTACGGCATATTGGCGTTTCTGATGATCTCCTTGCCTCTTCAGGCTCAGGAGTATTCATGGGAAAGCGTACGGATGGATGGAAGCAGGACAGGCAGGACCTTGGGAACCATGAAAAGAGGACGATATGTTGCTTCTGATGGTAAGACGTTCCCGAAGAAGTCGGCGGTATCTGCTGTTGCAGAAATAGTTATAGAGGCTCAGCCATATATGGCAAGAGTGAAGGAGGTTATTGCATATTCTCCTGAAGCTATGGAGGTCGAGTACCCCGAAGGACCTTTGTCAAACTGGTTTGTGGATATCCTGATGAAGAAGGTTGAAGAAATTTCAGGCAGGCATGTCGACATCGGAATAAGCAATTTCGGAGGCATAAGGGTAGATATGCCTCAAGGTGATGTCATTCTTGACGATATGCTTTCCATGTTTCCGTTCAAGAATCAGCTGGTATATGTTGAGCTTAAGGGAAGTGTTGTAAGAGGTATACTGGAGTCGATGGCCTCAGGCAGATTCCAGGTACTTGGAGGAGTCCGGGTAGTTGCTGAGGATGGAAAGATTGTCTCAGCAACTGTCGGGGGAGACCCTCTCGATGATGATAAGGTATATGGAGTAGCTACCATATCCTTCCTTCTATATGGTGGTGACAACCTTGCCTTGGCAGAAGGAGCAGAGAGCGTCACGAAATTTGATGTAGATATAATTGATGCTGTTCTAGAGCATGTCAGGGCAGAGACTGCGGCAGGAAGACATATTGTTTCCAAGTCTGACGGACGTGTTGTAATAAGATAGAGCTTATGAAACGAACCATATTCATACCGATTATATTGATGTGTTGTACGTTTTCCATTTATGCACAGGAACTTACGATACTTCACCTTAATGATACCCATAGTCACATTGATCCTCAGAGGTCGGGTAAGCATACAGGCTGCGGAGGAGTGATAGAGCAGGCTGCCTATATCGACAGTGTGCGTGTCGCAGACGGAAACAGGAATGTTTTGTTGCTGCATGCCGGTGATTTCAGTCAGGGAACATCTTATTTTACAGAACTTGGAGGGGATATTGAAATAGACGTCATGAATGCTATGGACTTTGATGTAGTATGCCTTGGTAATCATGAATTCGACAATGGAATGCAGGAGCTTGCAAGAAGACTTGCATCTCTGAAAACGCCTGTGGTATGCGCTAATTATGACTTTTCCGGCTCACCCCTTGAATCATTGGTCAAGCCATACGTCATATTGCGCAAGGCTGGTAAGAAAATAGGTGTGATAGGTCTGCTTACGGATATCAGTTCCGTTGTTGATAGTGATATTGCTGAGGTGTTGGAGTATAAGGATCCTGTAGAGGTGACGGGACATTATGCGGAATATCTCAAGGAAGAAAAGAAATGTGATCTTGTAATATGCCTGACGCATCTTGGATACGAAGGTGAAGATTATAATGACACGGAACTCGCTGCTGCAGTAGAAGATGTCGATGTTATCGTCGGAGGCCATTCACATACGCATCTTGACAGTCTGAAGACTGTGCGGAATCCGGAAGGGGAGGATGTGGTGATTGTGACAGACTGGAAGTGGGGACTGGAAATAGGAAATCTTAAGGTCCGTTTCTGAAGATGGGAATTGTCGAATTGCTTGTAATAGCCGTAGGAGTCTCCATGGATGCATTCGCAGTATCCATATGCAAGGGCTTGTCCGTTCCACATATCAAGCCGGTCCACGTTTGCAAGACCGGACTATGGTTTGGCGGTTTTCAGGCGTTGATGCCTCTTCTTGGTTATTTTCTCGGAGTCAGTTTTACGGAATTCGTATCAAGCATAGACCATTGGCTGTCATTGCTGCTGCTGGGGATCATAGGTGCCAATATGATCCGTGAATCATTTCATAAGGACGAATGCTGCAAGGTTGATCCGGATTTTTCGTTCAGGACGATGTTGACAATGGCCGTGGCTACAAGCATTGATGCATTGGCCATAGGTGTTACATTGGCGTTTCTGAATGTCAATATTTATTATGCTGTGCTCATCATAGGATTGATGACAGCCTTATTTTCTGCTTCAGGGGTAATGATCGGCAATATGTTCGGGAGCCGTTACAAGTCGAAGGCTGAATTTGCAGGTGGGCTTATACTGATAGTCATGGGATTCAAGATTCTTTTTGATCATCTGGGAATCCTGTAACCTGAGACCGCTTTGCTGTGATGAGCAGATTGCCTTCCAGGTCGGATCTGAGCCCGAAAACATGAATCCCGTTTCCGGATCGGACTCCCAGTCTCTTTCTGAGTGTGTCGGTATCCATAGGGATGTTTCTCGCTGTTACCTCAGCCTCAGGGTAATTTTTCCCGACTTCCCTGATGCTTCTTTTGTCCAGTTGACGGCAATCCGCTATTTCATATAGTTTCCCAAGGCCTGACAGGTTCTGGACTATACGGCTTTCAGTTTCTGCTCCGATCATGTAGTAATGAGTCGACTTGCCAAGCTTCTTAAGTGAGAATCGTTCGCTGATAAGATTGAATGCTCCTGCTTTCATCAGGGCTTTACCTGGTTCAAAAATATATATGGCGTCAGATTTTTCTGCAAGGACAGCACGGCCTGCCTTTTCTTCGGACGGACTGAATCTGAAAGTGGCAGGAGGAGAAGCAGGATAATCGGAAGGAAGTTCGGCGGCAGTTATAGTGTATTCGGAATCCCATTCTCTGTCTATCCATATGAGAAGTTCCTTGCATTCTCCTCCCGTTGCTGTCACATGCACTTCGCGACAGCAGTTGCCGATTCTGCTGCATACCATGCTTATATCTGCCATAGGGGACAGTTTTACCAGCAGGTGCCGGCATATGGACAGCAATTCCTCCTTCATGCTCAAGATGTCAGGACTGCATTCCTCAATCAGAAAAACCTTTTTACCGCCTTCTCCACGTCTTGCAGGATCCATATAGATCATATCCGGTTTGAAATTCTGAAGTATATACCCTGGCGAGGCATGATATTGTCCGTCTGTGCCGTTGATACTTTCAGACGGGACCACCGCATGGTTGGAAACGATAATATTGCTGGCATTGAGTATATTGAAATTGTGCTCTGTCGCATTGCATAGTACCGTATTCATCTCATTGTAAAGCACTTCTGATGCAAATTGAGAAAAGAACCAGCTGTCGGCTCCGAGACCCCCTGTAAGATCTGCTATGCGCCATGTTCCGTCAAATCCATCTGCTGAAGTCTCAGTGATGATCCTTTGTGCAAGTTCTGCTTTGTATTTCCCTGTTGCGCTGCTGCTGCATTGTTCTGCGGACAATTTTACAGGAAAAATCAAATCCGGATTCATGTACCATTCATTGAGCTTTCCGCGTAGCTTTCTTCTGCTTTCAATGCAGTTTACGGCGAGTTCCATGTCCACCTCAGGCCATTTGCCGGCATTCAGCAGGAGTTTCGACGTGTCATCGTTGATATGTTGTGCAACGAAATCGGCTATAGTTCCCATGCAGTCAGAAGCTGTTAAAGTTTTATATGCTCTTATAATAATCTGCACAAAAGTAATGATTTTCTTTAAGAATTCTTCTTCCGTGTGGCTGTGGCTTGGACATTGTATTGTCTTGTTTTGAATTTATGAAAATTAGCTAAGTATGAAACGTTTGATCGCATTATTGGTTGCAATTGCCTTTGGAGGTATTTTTGCAGCAGAATCGGATGCATGCACCGGTATATCGCTTTCAGCATTGGATGGCAGCAATGTCGTCGCCAGGACTGTGGAGTGGTCTGCTACTCCGATGCATTGCAGTTATGTAGTGGTTCCACGCGGGCACAACCATCAGTCATATACTCCTTCAGGTGAGAACGGGATCAAGTATAAATCACTATATGGATATGTAGGGATATATACTGATTATGAACCCTTTGTAGTGGAAGGGATCAATGAATCAGGGTTGTCTGCCGGACTTTTCTTTTTCCCGCAATATGGTGATTATGCACCATATGATCCGGCACACAATGATCGCACCCTGTGTGATATGCAGTTTGTCTCATGGGTCCTTGCTGAATTTTCAACGATTGATCAGGTGAAACAGGCTCTCAGTCAGGTAGATCTTGTGACTCTTGACAGCAAGATCGGTGCGGTTCATTGGAGAATAGCTCAGCCGGATGGGAGAATGGTCGTGCTTGAGGTAGTTGCTGGAGTACCTCACTTCTATGAAAACGAACTTGGAGTTCTGACCAATTCCCCTGGATTTCCATGGCATATGACAAATCTCGACAATTATGTCAATCTTCAGCCAGGTGCAGTTGCAGACCATACCATCGCTCCTGGTGTGCAACTCAGGGCAATCGGCGGCGGAAGTGGAATGCTCGGGCTTCCAGGAGACTTTACACCACCTTCAAGGTTTGTACGTGCAACATTCTTCAAGACAACTGCTCCTAAATGGGATACAGGTTTTGATGCAGTTGTGCAGGCTTTCCATATATTGAACAATTTCGATATCCCGATTGGAATACAGCATCCTGAGGGACAGGTACCTAAAGGCCTTCCAAGTGCAACACAGTTTACTGCTGCCACCGACCAGAAAGCAATGAAATTCTATTACAGGACTGCATGGAACAGCAATATCAGATGTATAGATCTGCTTGACATTGATTTCGGAAAGGTACGCTATCAGTCTCATCCTCTTGATACTGTATTGCAGCAGCCTATAGAAATGCTCAAGGTCAGGTAGTGCTCTTACGTCCTCAGAAGTGGTTAGGCCGACCATACCCTGAGGCTCATCATATTCACCTTTGTTTTGCTTTCCACCGGAAATCCGATAAAATCGGACTCCGGTGGACTTTTTGCCGGCAGATGCGACATCTTTTTGAGAAATTATAAACAGCTTCTTATATTTGCACCTTAGAAGTTGTTTATAATTCTTTCAATATAAACGCTTTCTTATGATAAAATAGCAGTATATGTGGAAATTCAGAGTTCCGAACACGTATGTGATCATCTCGGCAGTGCTCGTCTTATGTGCGGTGCTGACCTGGATCATACCAGGAGGAGTGCCGCAGACATGGCAGGTGTTCTCTGCTGTGTATGAAGGATTCATAAGTCAGGCAGGCATAATAGCTTTTGTTCTCATAATCGGAGGTGCATTTTGGGTTGTAAACAGTACAAAGGCCCTGGATGAAGGTATCAGGAAGTTTATCGCCGGTGTCAGAAGTCTTGAGCGTTATCCGTTTGTTCGTCGTGCAGGGGCGGGTAACATTGTAATAGTTCTGATCATGCTTCTTTTCGGAATCTTTGGGGCGGTATTCGGTATGAGTGAAGAAACTATCGCTTTTGTGGCTGTATCCATTCCTCTTGCCCGTTCGTTGGGATATGATGAAATTGTTGGGATCTGCATGGTATATGTCGCCGCGCATGTTGGTTTTGCCGGTGCGATGCTGAATCCGTTCACAATAGGTATCGCTCAGGAAATGTCCGGTCTTCCGTTGTTTTCCGGTATAGAATACCGATGCTTCTGCTGGCTTGTATTGATGATGCTGACTATAGCAGTTGTACTCATATATGCTTCACGTGTGAAGAAAAGTAATCAGACTTTCAGTCCGGAAGGCTCTGATGTCTGTGCTACAGAATCAGATACAGCTACTGGAAAACCCGGTGCCGGAGCATGGGTTACATTCATCGGTGTAACGGTAGCCTTGATTGCCTTTTCTGTATGTTACGCCTCGGATTGTGTAATCAGGATGGGGCAGAGCAATATAAGTGTACCTTGGCTTCTTTGGGTACTTACGGCAGCATGGGTTGCAGCTGCTCTGCCGGCATTGATGAAGTCTGCAGGAATGTTTATTCTGTGTCAGCTCATTTTTACGATAATCTTTCTTGTTGCTGGTGTAATGGGATACGGGTGGTATCTTCCGCAGATCTGCGCTCTTTTCTTGGCTTTAGGTGTCACATCAGGGATTTCTGCCGGATATTCGGCTGATACTGTTGCCAAAGAATTCATAACTGGAGCCAAGGATATTTTTTCAGCTGCAATGGTGATAGGATTTGCCGCAGGTATCATCGTCATTCTAGAAAATGGACAGGTAATTGACACAATGATAGCATCTATGGCCTCAATTCTTGAGAGTAGTGGAAGAACTGGGGCGCTTGCCTCCATGTATGGAATACAGAACTTAATCAATCTTTTAATTCCTTCAGCATCTGCAAAGGCAGCTGTTACGATGCCTGTAATGGCTCCATTTTCAGATCTGATCGGCCTTTCACGTCAGGTTAACGTTCTGGCTTTTCAGTTTGGAGATGGGTTCACCAATATGATTACGCCTTGTTCCGGTGTCCTGATGGCAGTTCTGTCGGTTGCAAGGATTCCTTATGAAAGATGGTTCAGGTTTATATGGAAGTTCATACTCTTGCTTATCGTTGTAGGTTTCATTCTCCTTTTACCGCCGGTTTATATCGATATGCCGGGATTCTGAAAAAGGGCGACCCTCACAGGCAGCCCTTTTCTTGAAACTTTAACTTAGAATTCATTTGAATTGGAACCGCCAGCTTTGTTAACTTTTTTGTTATAAACGTGCGGGCTCCTTTCATTCTGTTTTCTGACGACAAATTTAACTCTGTATTCCGATACAGTCAAATTGATGGGATTATTGGGGTGAAAATGTTTTAATCGGCCCTTTTTAGGGATTAAAATTGATTATTTGGGATTAAAAAATATTATTGCTATTTTTGTCCCACCTAAAATGTGATTAGAAATGAGCCATATATCTCCAGTGTTCAGACGGTTTGTACCGCAGCTTCTTCATGTGATCGTACTCCCTTTTTTTTATTTTGCATTCATGCTGATATATCGCCCCTTCGGTGCAATTTCATTCTTTGGTGCTGAGTGGTATGGAGTACATGTGACCATCATAGCCAGTATAATCCTTATATGTACGGTTATGACAAGATCGCTTTATTACTTTTTACCGATGAAGCTCAATTATGCGTTATATATCTTCTGGTGTCTGGGGGAAATCATATTCATGTCCTTTTTTACAGCCCTCTATATATGGCTTGTCCTGAAGAAACCGCTGCAGTATTTTGAAGTTCTTGCCGTTTCTTTCCAGTATGTGTTTCTGAGTCTTGTAATTGCATATTCCCTGCTTGCATTGTCTTTGCGGCTTTATGAGTACCACAGCAATGTCCTGGAGGTTCCTGATGCTTCTGTCCAGAGGATGCGATTCTATGATGAGAAGCATAATCTTAAACTGGTCCTCTTGCGTCAGGCGCTTTTATATATCTGCGCAGAAATAAATTATGTCAGCATTTTCTACCTTGATAATGACAAAGTGAAAACATATGTGCTGAGAAGTTCCATGAAAGCACTGGACGAACTATGTCAGGAGCATGGACTGGTGAGGTGTCACAGGTCTTTTTATGTGAATCCATCCCATATCAAGGTGCTGAGAAAGGATAAGGATGGGATTGTGTATGCAGAAATGGATGCGGAGGATGTAAGACACATCCCCGTATCCAAGAAGTTTTATGACAGACTGGCTGAAATGCTGTATTGATGTTGTTTAGAACAGACCGTACAACTGGGCATCTATTTTGTCTGTAATCATTGCAAAGTCTTCCGGACGATGCTCATAATCGAGTTCGTCAGCTTCGATTATCAGGACTTTTCCTTTGTAATCAGCGATCCATGATTCATATCTCTCGTTGAGATTGCTCAGGTATTCAATGCTGATACCCTTTTCATATTCACGGCCTCTTTTCTGTATCTGTGCAACTAGGGTAGGTACGGACGTCCTGAGATAAATAAGCAGGTCCGGTTCGTTTACCATCGACATCATCAGGTTGAACAGCTGCATGTAGGTGGCAAAGTCGCGGTCAGAAAGATTGCCCATAGCCTTGTTGTTTGCAACGAAGATATGGACGCCTTCCAATATGGTCCTGTCCTGGATTATTACATCATTGGATTTTGCGATATCAAGCAGGTCCTGAAATCTTTGTGCAAGAAAGTATGTCTCAAGGTTATAGGACCATCTCTCTATATCCTTGTAATAATCTTCAAGATATGGATTATAAGTTACTGCCTCATATTTGGGAGTCCATCCGTAATGCTCTGCAAGCATTTTTGTGAGTGTGGTTTTGCCGCAACCGATATTTCCTGCAATTCCTATATGCATGTCGTTAAAATTTAGAAGAGGAATCCTATGTTTATGTAGAATGCGCCGTCTCCATCCTGTTTGTTGAAGCATCTGGCGTATTCAAATGCTACAATGAAGTTTTCGTTCATTATGAACCTCAATCCGGCTCCAGCCGAACCGTGGAATCCATCTTTTCTGTCGATTATGTATTTGTTGTACAAGGCAAGCTTTTCCGGAGCAGATGCTGCTAGCTCAGCCCTTCTTGTATCGCTCATGGTCAGGTCGTAGCCTTTGAATACATGGGCGCCATCACAGAATCCGGAAACGGCAAATGCGATGTTCTGCTTGAACAGCTTGAAGTCTATGAATCTGTAACGGACTTCTGCATTGTAGAATCCTGTATGAAGACCCTGCACTCTGTTGAGCATGATACCTCTCACTGTTCTGTAGCCTCCGAGCCCATCGTAGTCTGGTTTCGGGCCCATTGTTGTGTAAACCGGCATGGCATACCATGGGGCATCACCGAAAAATCCCTGATATGCAATTCTGTATGCAAATACAACCTTAGGTGTTCCGAGAGGAATGTACTGTCTCATGGTAGCGCAGAACTTATAGTGCTCATGTGTAGTGCCGAGCCATTTAGGGGCGGCTATGACATGCGCTTCGGCCCAGATGCCTTTTGTCGGGTTGTTTTCAATGTTTCTGCTGTCATACATAAGGCCAGCCCTGACGGATGAAATAAAGCCTCCCTCTGCATCTTTTTCAGGGATAAGTCCCCAATCCTTGTAGAGTTCAAATAATGTCGTACCTCCTTCTACAATATTTCCATATACTACATAATCCTTGGGCGAGAATGATCTGGCATTGACCCAGTTGAAGTTGTAGCCAGCTTCCCAATAGAAGTTCTTCAGAATCTTTCCTGTGAAATCCGCCTTGAACCTTATCAGTTCTCTTGTGTATCTGTAGAACCCTTTAGGCAGTTTCAACTTGCCTTTTTCCAATGAACCTGTGTACTTGTTGTAAAGCTTCTCTCCACCTTTGCTGTCATTGAAGGCTATATGGTCCTCAAGCAATTTAAGGTCATAGTTGCTCTGATAGCCGTTGAATCCATAAAAATCCAGTGCTTCATCTTTATAGTATCCGGCACATACCGACATCCTGACCCCTGGTATAAGAGTCTTGTTGTCATATTCGGCTCTGAACAGGTAGCTTCCGACTCTCGATTCCTTTACATATGCAGATGCCTCGAAATACCATTGTGAATTAGGATTCGGATAATTCTTTCCATCTCCGAAATTGTAGATATTGGCAAGTGCTCCGAATTGAAATCCTCTGTCTGCATCAAATGCCACGACAGGAAGAGGTCCAAGGTTAAGACCTGTCTTTATGATTTCTCCTTTTTCGTTGTATGTTACATTCTTCTTCTGTTTCTTTTGTGACTGCCCGGAGGTGGTCTCGTCTTTTGGAACATCTGTTCCGTATGCAGGGAGAGCCGTATGGAGCGCCAGGGCTGCAAGGGCTATAATGAACGTCTTTTTCATGGTTCTGATTTCAGTTGTTTTAAATTCAATCAATTGATCTGTATGTCTTTATGATCTGGTCAAAAGATTTGCGAAGTTTCTTCTGATTCATAAGTCTGAGGTCTGATGACCATCTTCTGCATCCTTCAATATAATCGTGGAAATAGTTGTATGAAGGTAATGCCAGCAGTAGGGCAGGGAGGGCGATCCACCAAGGTGCAAGGCAGAATGCAAGCGCAGCCCAGACAGGTAACATCAAAGCTCCAAGTACAAGCCTTACTCCTAGATTCACCGTATTGCGGAATGCTCTATCCTTTACCTTGCTTCTTATGATTGCTGATGCCACCCACATAGGAGAAGCAACTGCTGCGCTGTAGATGAAATATGGTAGTCCGAGCAATGCTGCCACTCCTTTAGCCATGGCATCCGTTACAGGTTTCCTTTTTCTGAAGGAGTAGATGGAAATACCTTTCTTGCGTCTCTTCCTGTCAAATTCAGATACTTCCTGCAACAGTTTTTCCATCTTTTCCGGTGCAGATAAACATTTGCCTTCAATGATTGAGATGATCTCACGGTTTCTCAGAGTTCCTTCAGCAAGGCTTGTACGGAAGTCGCCATAGCCCTTTTTCTGTCCGGAGACAGCCAGCATTTTGGTCAGGACCCATTTGTTCTGCAGCTGTTCATCGTCTTTTATGTATGAGAATAGTCCGGATATCCTGCCGGCAAGTTCCTTTCTCAAAGGCTCAATCATTGCAGCTTCATTATCGGTGTCCAGACTTCTTACGAATTCCGTCACGTTGATGGCCGGACCGTATGTGAGCAGGGAAGTGCTGCGGAATCTGAAGAAATCCCCGTAATCCAGTCCTACAGGCACAATATAAACAGGTTTTTCTTCTCCGAATCTTGCATTTGCAGCTATTGCAGCTCTGAACACTCCTTTCCCAAGAGGCAGCAGAGACTTTGCTGCGCGATGCCTGCCCTCAGGATAGATGCAGAAGCGGACACCGTTCTCAAGTGTTTCGACTATGGTTTCCTGCGTCTGATGGTTCTTCAGGACATTCCTCAATCCGTCTCTTTGTCTTACCATAGGAAGGATTCTCAGGAAGAACATTATCTTTGCAACCATCGGATTGTTGAACATGTCTGCCCTTGCACCAAATACAGTAGGGCCTTTATGTGCCCTCAGTACTACCAGGGCATCCATCAAAGTGTTGCAGTGGTTAGGTGTCAGAATGACTGCCCCGTCAGTGGGGATGTTTTCCTCTCCGATCACCTCTATCTTGCGGTAGCAACGCTTGATGCACAAGTCTACATACGGCCTCAGGAAATTGTATAGAGGATCGTTTTCAAAAATCTTTGATTTGCCCATATTATTGCTCGTCAGGTTCTTTTCTTCCTTTTACTTTCCATGCATAGGCGAGTGTGAGTCCGGATATGATGTGCCATACGCCCCACCATGCAGTAATCACTACCATGCCTCCGTTGGCCGACCATATCACAGGGTCAAATATTGCGGGATTGAACAGAAGCACAAGTCCAAGTCCTGAATTCTGGATACCGGTCTCAATGGTAAGAGTTCTTCTGTCCTTGTATGGAACCTTGAACAGCGAGCCTGTACCGAATCCTATGCCAAGGGCCAGAAGATTGTGTACAAGGACTATGAGGAATATGTATCTGATACACTTCATGAATGCATCGATATTGTTGCCGAAGGTCAGCACGACCATGATGATGAAGAATGCTACTGACAGATACTGCATAGGCTTCTTGAGGGCATTGGTCACTTTCGGAAGATATTGAGAACATAAAATTCCCAGAATAAGAGGAATTCCAAGCAGGATGACTATGGTCTTGAATATCTCCCAGAATGGTATTTCAAGTTCCGGAAGCAGCATTCGTTTCTCTGCGAAGTTCAGGTAGAGACCGCCCCAGAAAGAGAAATTCAGAGGAGTCGTGAATATGCAGGCAGCTGTGTTGAAGGCTGTAAGCGATACGGAAAGTTCGGTGTTGCCTCTTGATAGGGAGGTGATGAAGTTGGATATGTTTCCTCCGGGACAGGATGCGACCAGAATCATTCCCAAAGCTATCATAGGTGAAATCCAATTCTTGAATGTGATTGTAAGAAGGAAGGTCAATGCTGGCAGCAGCACAAGTTGGCAGATGATTCCCAATATGACGGATTGAGGCTTCTTGACAATGTCGACAAATGTTCTTGGCTTTATGCCGAGAGCTACTCCGAACATTACGAACGCTAGTACTATATTGATTGCGTTCATGCCGGCCTCGTTCATGTTTACCTTTATCGCATCGAGATGCGCAATGACTTCAGGACTCATGATATGTAATAGGTTTAGTTGTTTCAGTCTGACAAAGGTAGTGTTTTTCGTTGATATGACAAACAGGCCCGATACGATTGTACCGGGCCTGTTCTGGTTATTTGTTGAAATTTATTTCTTGAAAAGCTTTGCCTTTGCAGGAGTCTTTTTAAGTGTGTTTGTCTTTGCTACCTTTGCAGGAGCTGCTTTTCTTGGAGCTACGCCCATAAGACTTTCGTCATATACCAGACACTGGATGGTTCCTTTAATTGCATTTCCACGGTCATCCTTGCAGTCAAGAGTGAACTTGCCCTGGTAGTTTCCGAGATCTTCAAACTTGATGGTTCCGGAAGTGATAGGTGCCATGATCTCTCCATCAAGTTCACCGTCTGTCGCGCTGAATACCCAGCATCCGACATTATATAACTCTCCATCCTCTTCAATAAGTTCTCCAGGTATGAACGTGTCTGCATATTCTTCTACATTATAATCAAGAGCTGAGTATGTTCTGTAATAAGAATCAGTTCCGCTGAGAACGTCAAGTATGACAAACAGTCCGTTTGCGGTGTAGGCATCTTCCAGGATGTTGATCGCGAAATTCTCACATCCTACCTCGTAGTAATCACCCCATGCTTCAGGCATTGCTATAGCTGATTCGCTGTTTATGTTGATGTTCAGGTCTTCGGTAAGGTTGCTGAGCTTCGGTGTCTCATAGAAAACCAATGAACCTTCGTATGTTACATGATGAAGCTGTCCGTTGTAGAATTCAAGAACCAGGTCGATCTTGTTTGCTGTTACAGTCAGAGTACCGGTCTTGAAGGTGCTGAGGCTTTCTTCTATTTCCCAACCATCGCTGTCGGTTTCATAATAGCAGCTGTATTCATAGGTGAATGTGCCGGCTGTCATTGTGCTTTCCGGATCAAGGGTATATGTTCCCAATGGAAGAACAAATTCGCCGTCTCCTACTGCTGTATCTGAGAATATGTCAAGTACATAGAACTTTCCGTCCGGAGCAGTATATCCGTCTGCATCCAGTCCTTTGTCGGACAGAAGGATGTAATAGTTATATGCATCAGAATATTCTGTGCCATAATATTCACCGTCGAGATGCTGTGCAACCAGCTCTACGTCATACTTTGGTCCTTCCGGCTCGGTTGGAGGAGTGGTCGGGTCAGTAGTTGTGTCGTCTTTCTTGCAACCGGCAAGAGTAAGCGCAGCAAGCGCCATAAACATAAAATAACGTTTCATGACAATAATAATTAAAGATTAATAATTAATATATGATATAATGAATTTCGATGCTGCAGAAACAGCGTAAGGTGAGGTCTTTTTCATGTTTTATAGGGTTAAGTCCGATGTTGATTTGCCAAAGTTACGACAAAATTCCGATTGTGCAAGTCTTTTATAAAAAAAATGAGACTTCGCCGCTCATGCGGGGACGCCTCATACTAACCACATAATTAATAACACTAAAACTAATAACCAATAAGTTGTGAGAGTTTCAGAATAACTCTCTGATCAACTCGAATGCAAAGGTACTGCTTTTTTTTTCATCTGCAATAACCTTTATGTATGACTCTGACGAATGGTAAAAACAGGGGTATGAAAAGAAAAGTGTCCTGGTTTCAGATCGTTTTTTAAAAGCTAGTAAAAATGATATATCGTAAAATTGCGGTTATGAAAATTTGCGATTTGTTGATTTTGGCGTATTTGTAGTTGCAAATTTTAAGAAGTTGTGTTTGCGACGAATCAGAATATTGATTCCTGTGTATAGGTAGTGAGCAGTTCCAGTGCCTTGATTCCCATTACTGAATTGCCTTTGGAATTGAGACGGGGACTCCATACTGCAACAGAATATCTGAGTGGGTGTATTGCTACAATTCCACCTCCGACACCACTCTTTCCAGGCAGGCCGACCAGATAGGAGAACTCTCCGGCCTCGTCGTAGAAACCGCATGTCTGCATTACGGCATTTAGTCGCTTGATACGCGACGAACTCAACCTGT
Organism: Bacteroidales bacterium; assembly: GCA_017442315.1. Classification (GTDB taxonomy): domain Bacteria; phylum Bacteroidota; class Bacteroidia; order Bacteroidales; family UBA932; genus Cryptobacteroides. The sequence continues at coordinate 86,541 of JAFRZX010000165.1, read as the reverse complement.
ACCCGGCATATTCAAATGAAGTGTGATTTGTAAAGGCTAGGAAAGCATTGGCAAGTTCCCTGCAGCTCATTTCTACGGAGCACATCTTGAAATAGAACATAAGTACTTTTTCAATGTCATTGGATATGGTTCCGTAATATTTGAGCAGATTGGCTATGGCTGCGTTGAGATAGCCGTTTTCACGCTCTGAGATCGCTACTTCCATGTTGTAGTCAATAGTGTCATTCCCGGCCAGAGCCCTGATGAATCCAAGGAATCCGGCCTCGGCATCCTCCAGTTCGCTCAGCAGCAGGTCTGCGATTACGATGGCACCTGCATTGATGAAAGGATTACGAGGCATACCCTTTTCCATTTCCAGCTGTATCATTGAGTTGAATGCTGTACCGGAAGGCTCCTTGCCTACATTCTTCCATAGGTCTTCACCTTTCAGAGATAGTCCCATTGCCAGAGCGAATACCTTGGCGATACTTTGTATGGAGAAGCGTGTGTCAGACTGCATGATTTCATATGTTTCTCCGGTAACAGTCTTCAGACACATTCCGAACTGATCTGGATCTGTTTTTGCCAATGCCGGTATGTAGTCGGCCTGCCTGCCGATGCTGGCAAATGGAAGAATCTCCTGATAGATGTCTTCCAGTATCTTCTGGTAATCCATAATGCTTTATTTGGAGTTAAAACTCTACAAAGATAATATTTGGCTTTGAATAATTGTTGAAATCCTGTAAATTTGCAGATTCTAAAATTGAAAACCATGCCTGTAATATCTGAGAGAGGATTTAAAATGCCCTCATCACCAATAAGAAAGCTTACTCCGCTTGCGAATGCGGCGAAGTCCCGTGGCATCAAGGTATATCATCTGAATATCGGGCAGCCTGACCTTCCGACTCCTCAGAAGGCTCTTGATTCATTGAAGAATGTGGACCGGAGCATTTTGGAGTATAGTCCCAGTCAGGGTTTTCTGTCATTGCGTGAAAAATTAGTAAAATATTATTCCAAGTTCAACATATCACTTGATCCGGATGATGTGATTGTTACCAGCGGGGGATCTGAGGCTGTGCTTTTCGCCTTCCTTGCATGTCTTGATCCGGGAGACGAAATAATTGTTCCGGAGCCAGCCTATGCCAATTACATGGCTTTCGCTATATCTGCCGGTGCTGTGATCAGAACGGTAACATCTACAATCGAATCCGGATTTGCCCTACCTCCTGTGGAGAAGTTTGAGGAACTTATTACAGAACGCACAAAGGCTATCCTTATATGTAATCCGAACAATCCTACGGGCTACCTTTATACCCGTGCGGAAATGAACCGTATACGCGATCTTGTTCTCAAGCATGATCTGTATCTGTTCTCTGACGAGGTATACAGGGAATTCATATATACCGGGTCACCTTATATCTCGGCATGTCATCTTGAAGGGATTGAAGATAATGTCGTACTGATTGATTCCGTGTCAAAACGTTATTCGGAGTGCGGAATCAGGATCGGTACTCTGGTGACTAAGAATAATGCAGTTCGTGATGCTGTAATGAAGTTGTGTCAGGCTCGTCTTAGTCCTCCTCTGATCGGTCAGATTGTCGCGGAAGCTTCTATTGATGGGACGGAAGAATATGAAGCTGATGTGTATGATGAATATGTTGAGAGGAGAAAATGTCTTGTAGACGGACTTAACAGGATTCCGGGTGTGTATTCTCCTATACCTATGGGGGCTTTCTATACTGTGGCCAGACTTCCTGTCGATGATGCTGAGAAGTTCTGCGCATGGTGTCTGTCTGATTTCGATTATGAAGGTGAGACTGTAATGATGGCTCCTGCCAGCGGTTTTTATTCGACTCCTGGTCTTGGACGTGATGAGGTCAGAATCGCCTATGTCCTTAATAAAGATGATTTGCGCAGAGCGCTTGTCGTTCTGGAAAAGGCTCTTGAGGCATATAACAGGTTATAGGTATCTATGGCAGACAATTATCTTGAAAAGAAATATGAAGACATGCAGCGCAGGCGCTCAAAAGAGCAGAAAGCCCGTCAGATAGCATGGAAGAAGCGTATGGATGCTTATCGCAAGCGTCTGGAAAACGAAAAGAACGGATCATTATAGATTTTCAGGGCTATAATGGTCCGTTCTTATGGTAATGGCAAGACTGATTATCTGCGCCGTCTCATTGCGCCTTTCATCATGTTGCCCATATTGGCTCCCATGACAGTCTTCATCATCTTTCGGGTTCCTTCAAACTGTTTCAGAAGTTTGTTGACTTCCGGCAGGGAAGTACCGGAGCCGTCGGCAATCCTCTTGCGTCGGCTTCCGTTGATGATATCAGGGTGCTCACGCTCGTATGGAGTCATTGAGAGAATGATGGCCTCAATCCCTTTGAAAGAGTCATTGTCCATGTCTACATCCTTCAGAGCCTTGCCCATTCCAGGAATCATTGATGCAAGATCCTTGATGTTGCCCATCTTCTTGATCTGCTGTATCTGGTTGTAGAAATCCCATAGTGTGAACTGGTCCTTCGCCAGTTTCTTCTTGAGTTCGCGTGCCTGTTTCTCGTCAAACTGTTCCTGTGCCTTTTCCACGAGTGAGACAACGTCTCCCATTCCGAGAATACGGTCAGCTATACGTGACGGATGAAAGACATCCAGAGCTTCCATCTTTTCTCCGGTGCTGACGAATTTGATAGGTTTTCCTACTACAGCTTTGATTGAAAGGGCTGCACCGCCTCTGGTGTCACCGTCCATCTTGGTGAGTACGACTCCGTCGAAGTCAAGTCTGTCGTTGAATGCCTTGGCAGTCTCCACTGCGTCCTGGCCGGTCATGGCATCCACAACAAAGAGGGTCTCCGCAGGATTCAGGGCATTCTTCAATGACGAGATTTCATCCATCAGTTCCTGGTCTACGGCAAGACGTCCGGCAGTATCCACTATTACAACAGAATATCCTTCGGATTTAGCCTTTGCAACAGCATGGAGTGCAATCTGGTTCGGATCTTTTACGCCTTCCTCGGAATATACATCGACCCCGATCTGTTCTCCCAGGACCTTGAGCTGGTCAATGGCGGCAGGGCGGAAATAATCGCAGGCTGCAAGGAGAACCTTCATGCCTCTTTTGCTCTTGATGTTGAGAGCGAGTTTACCGGAGAATGTCGTCTTTCCGGAACCATTGAGGCCGGCTACCAGAATAACGGCAGGCGATCCTTTGAGGTTTATCGCGGATGATTCGCTTCCCATCAGGGCAGCAAGCTCGTCATGTACGATCTTGACGATCATCTGTTGTGGCTTTACTGCCGTAAGGACGTTCTGGCCTATGGCCTTCTTCTTCACGTCGTCACAGAACTGCTTGGCTATCTTGTAGCTTACATCGGCGTCGAGAAGAGCGCGTCTGATGTCCTTCATTGCTTCCGAGATATTGATCTCGGTTATCTTGCCTTCGCCTTTGAGGATCTTGAACGATCTCTCTAATCTTTCACTTAAATTCTCAAACATATGGTTTGTCTTATATTTTCTTGATATTATGCAATGTGTTGTCTGTTGTCATCAGGACAAAGTGCATGCTTTCTGTCACAGGTTGAAGTAATCCGTCATCAGCGGTGCGTCCTCAAGTCTGTCGCTGAATACAGCGGGAGCCAGATCCTTCATATTGTAGCGGCTGGCCATTACCTGACCGTAAGCACCAGTGCTTCTTATAGCCATGAGGTCTCCTCGGACACTCAGCGGAAGCAGTCTTCCGGCTCCCCATACGTCACTGGATTCGCAGACGGGACCTACGATGTCGTATGCCTGATGGGTAGGGAAGAACGGTCTTTGAGCTGCCGACAGGTTTTCAATCTTGTGATAGGCACCGTAAAGGGCAGGTCTGATCAGGTCATTCATTCCGGCATCCATTATCAGAAAGTTCTTAGTCTCTCCGCTTTTGACAAAAAGGACACGTGATATGAGTGATGCGCACTGTGCCGTAAGTGAACGTCCTGGCTCAACATGTATGCTTTGATGCGGGCTTCGTCTTATGTTGTCGGAAATTGTTCTGAACCATGTGCCGAAATCAGCAATCGGATTCTCATCAGGGTCGTCATAATCAACTCCAAGACCTCCTCCAAGGTTGATGTTGTCCACACTCAGCCCCTGTCTTTCAAAATAAGCCACAATGTCATTCACTCTTTGGCATTCGAGTGCGAATACCTCGTCTACACGTGTTATCTGGGAGCCGATGTGGAAGTGCAGGCCTATGAAATTGATGTTTGTGCTGTTCTTCAGTATGTCTATCAGTTTGTCGAATTCGTGTTGTGATATGCCGAACTTGTTTTCGTATAGACCTGTCGTGACATATTTATGTGTATGGGCGTCGATGTCAGGATTGATACGTATGGAAATGTCTGCCTGTTTACCATGAGCCCTGGCCATTTCGTTGATTACGTATATTTCCTGCAGGGATTCGCAGTTGAAGGCTTCAATTCCCAGCATAAGGGCCTGATAGATTTCCTTGTCGCTTTTTCCTACACCTGCATATACTATCTTCTTTGCAGGGAATCCGCACTTATGAGCATGCAACACTTCATTTCCGCTTACGCAATCGGCTCCGAAACCTTTGCTGCTGATATATTCGAGCAAGGGTTTCTCTGCATTGGCCTTTATTGCATAGTGTACCTTTATGTCATGGGCAGCGGCAAGTTCTGCGACATGGTCCACTGTCCTGCGGAAAAGATCCATATCGTAATAATAGAACGGAGTCGCAATCCTGTCAAGTCTGTCTATGATATTGTTGTCAAGCATATTCGTCTGTAATGCGCCTTTAAAAAAGTCAACTTTCGTCCGTTTTCTTAAAATAGGAGAAAAACGGTTGCAAAAATAGCGAAAAAATCCGTAATTTCGCAGATTGTAATGAAATAACGGAAATACGGCCTCATGGGCCATGACAATGTATAAACGGTAGAAAGATTTAAACAGATTCTAAAATATTGATAAAATGGAAAAAGGACCTATTTCAAAATTCATCACGCATCATTATCGTCATTTCAACTCTGCAGCCCTGGTTGATGCGGCAAAGGCATATGATGAGCATATGAACAAGGGTGGAAAGATGATGCTGGCTATGGCCGGTGCGATGTCTACGGCAGAGCTTGGACTTTCGCTGGCTGAGATGATCCGTCAGGACAAGATTCAGATCGTTTCATGTTCGGCAAACAATCTTGAAGAGGATATTATGAACCTTGTGGCTCATAATCATTACTATAGGGTTCCTAACTATAGGGATCTTACACCGGAGCAGGAGAAGGAACTCCTCAACAATCACATGAACCGTGTCACCGATACATGCATACCGGAAGAAGAAGCTTTCCGTCGTCTTGAAGATCATCTGGTGGATGTTTGGAACGAGATGAAGGCTTCAGGTGAAAGACTTTTCCCATGGGAAGTTATATACAAGCTTCTGCGTAGCGGCGTTCTCGAACAGTATTATGAAATTGACCCGAAGGATAGCTGGGTACTTGCTGCCTGTGAGAAGAATATACCTATCGTGGTGCCGGCGTGGGAGGACTGTACTACAGCAAATATATACACTGCACATTGTATCAAGGGCGAGTTCGAGCCTGGTATGATAAAGAATGGTATCGAAACCATGATCTTCCTTACAGAGTGGTATCGTGAGAATTGCGGCGGACAGGGTGTAGGCTTCTTCCAGATAGGTGGAGGTACTGCGGGTGATTTCCCTATCTGTGTCGTGCCTATGATGGCTCAGGACCTTGCTTGGCCTGATGTTCCGCTTTGGGCATATTTCTGCCAGATATCGGATTGTACCACATCATATGGTTCTTATTCAGGTGCAGTTCCTAATGAGAAGATCACATGGGGCAAGCTTGACATCGATACTCCACGTTTCATCGTAGAGTCTGATGCCACCATAGTAGCTCCACTAATCTTCTCTTACGTTCTTGGCTGGTAGACACCACCATATCAAGGTGCGGGCTGCTGATCCGGCCCGTATCTTCCATATGCACACATAAAATGATATCATTGAATATAAATAGCGATACTGCGGTTCAACTTATAGTTGGTGTCGGGTCAACCATTCTTGCGGTTCTGCTTATGCTGATCAAGATACCAAAGTCAGACTATAATTCAAAGCTCTCTAATTCCAAGCTTGCTATTGTCGTGAGTTTCCTCATATGTGGCTTCATGATGTTCTACACCATGGCCAATTATGGCAATCCACGTATCCATGACTGGGAGACTTTCACCATGCTTACCATATATATAGTGGTGCATTTCTCTACATCGATAATATCCTATTCGATGATTGCATTGCTAAAGACGGAGAAGCATAAGAAGGAGAACCTGTTCGTACCTGGGCTTTTTGTTTCTGCTGTGATTTCGTTCCTGCTTATAGAAATGTTCTGTCTTGGTAAGATGAGGTATTTCTGGTTTGTATGTGTTGTGGCTATTGTTGCCTTCCTGATACAGTCTGTTACCTACATCATATATTTTGACAGGGCATATAAGCAGTCATTGAAAGATCTTGAGAACTATTACGATGAGGATGAGAGTCACAAGGTCAAATGGATAAGGTTCTGCTATGTGATCTCCATGTTGACAAATCTGTTTATCCTTGTATATCTTTGTCTGTATTATTTCCTTGACTATAAGATGGAGGTGGCCTCTCTATATACCTTGTGGTATCTTGTCTATATGCTTTACCTTACGTCCAATTTCATTTCTTTCATCGGAAGTCACAAGCTTGTGCTGGATGCTTTTGCCTATAAGACGCTTTCCGGAAAGGTCTTTGCCCACCTGCCACGGAGAAAGAGGAAGCAGAATGAGGATGCCATAGGGCAATATTGTGAAAATGAATTCAGGAAACTTGAGAAATCCTTAGAAAAATGGGTTGCAGACAAAAAGTTCTGTGAATATGATAAAAGTCGGGAAGATATAGCCCGTGAACTGAATACTTCAAAGGAGATTCTTTATCATTATTTCGTTTCAAAGAAAGGTGTGGACTTCAAGACATGGAGGACACAGTTGAGAATTGAGGAAGCCAAGCGGCTTCTTGTTGAGAACAGAGGACTGTCCATCCATATCATATGCGAGATGGCCGGATTCAGTGACCGTTCCAATTTTCATCGTCAGTTTGTAATGATGGTCGGGTGCTCACCTAAGCAGTGGCGTGAGTCTGCATCTTCTGTCTTATAGCATCTGCTGGTTATTTCTTCTTTTCCAAAAGGAAGTTGCAGTCGTTGATGTAGAATGTCTTCTGCTCTGTATTGAATGCAGGGCCTTTCCATGATATCTCTAGATTTATGGATGCTGCTGTATATCTGTCTTCGGGGTCTTCTGCAGATACGATGCCGCTTGCCGGTTTATGGAAGTTTTCTGCTTCAATAAGGAACATACCGTACTCATCTGTATAGGTATCCGTATAATGAGACTCACCATCATCAACTGTGTTGAAGGTGACTTTTATGTTCTCCAGTGGACGGTTTTCGGACAATGAAAGTATGCGTCCGACAATGATGACTTTGCAGTCTGTTGGATATGATTTGCTGCATGATATGGCTGCTGCAGCGAGGAAAGTTGCTATAAAGTACTTGATTGCTCTTTTCATTCCGGTGTCTGTTTAAAACGCCGGTTCAGGTTCAGTACGCTGCAAAGATATATAAAAAATCCTTTATAGCAATATTCCTTATGCAGACTGTTTGTCAATGTGGAGGGTATTCCTCTCAAGTCCTCCTTATACATAGAAGTGGACTTGAGAGGCTGAATGTGTCTTAGCGGATGTCTAGTTCGGATGGGTCTATCCCCAGAAGCTTCATCCTTCTTATTATTTCCGGAAGCTCGTTTTCAAGAAATTCCTTACGGCGGCTCTTCAGGACTATTTGTTTTGCTTGCGGATTTATGAAATATCCTATGCCTCTCCGATTATAGATGATACCCTCATTTGTGAGTTTTTCATATGCCCTCATTACAGTGTTGGGATTTACACCGATTTCGGCTCCGTATTCTCTTACTGACGGAATCCTTGCATCTGGTGCAAGTGAACCGTTCAGGATATTCTCACATATGACGTCGCATATCTGGAGGTATATGGATTTGTTGCTGTTGAATTCCATGTTTTAAAATTTTAATGTCTTTAATCTCCAATATGTTCCGGCAAGTGTTCCGGTGATAAGGATGAGGTCGTTGACTGTATCTATCACGGAGATGTTTGACAGCGTGCTGGAGGCTGATATCAGTGCTGCAGCTGTATCGGTATCATTCATTATCTCCGGATTCATCAGAAATGCCATGTCGCCCAACATCAATGGTGCGGTTATGGTGGATGTTACCATGCTGAATGCTAAGGCTGCCAGCAGTGTATATGCAACCTTATGCTTTCTGAATATGACCGAACCCATAAGAAACAATGTTATTATGCCGATGATATCGTCAATATATAGGATAGGTTTCTTTATGGTTTCAGTGATTGCGAGCAGGCTTGCTTCGTTGAGTTCCTTTATTTCTTCGCTGATTATGCCTCCGACCCGGATGATGGCTTCACCACATGTCTTGTCCACACTGCAAAGCAGAAAATCGGTGCCTAGGTAGCCGAGCAGAAATAAAGATGGGAAGACTACAACCATCATGAATACCATTGAGAGGAATTTCTCTAGAGTTGATGCAGGAACCATTAGATATAGGCTTCCTGATTTCTTGTCTGTAATGTAGCCATAGCATTTTCCAGGCATAGTAATGACGAGTATTGTCAGGCATACACCGAATGTGATGGCTCTGAATACTATTCCCGGTCCGTTCCATGTGCTGTTGAGCAGAAGTCCGGTAATGGTTGTCCCTGCATATATGATCACTCCCATGAATGTCAGAAGCAGGAAGCTGATTCCGAAGTTGGCGATACATTGCTTCAGGTCTGATACAATGTACCTGCCGAATCTTTTTATGTCGAATATATTGCTCATTTTAGAATTCTATTTTTTTTGTTCTCAGATAAACATAACCAAGGCAGCATATGGCGCAGAATATTTGGAATATAACCCAACTTATGGCCATTATTCCGACATTTTCAGGAATGAACCATCTGGCACTGCCTGTTTTCTCGGCAATAAGAATGAGGATAGCCATAAGAGTGATGAATGACAATGCACAGGTCAGGAATGTCTTTGCATGTTTGTTGCCTTTCCTGTAGAGCCATGCGCCGCAGAGGCCGGCTGAGGATACCATAAATGGAATGAAAAGACCACTCATGAATCCGAAGTTTACCGTCATGGCGTGCAGTTTCCTGTCGAATGTGAAAAATTTCAAATCTGCGGAAATTTTATTCAGCAGAGGCGTTTCATTTGCGAATCTTTCCGGTGCTGCAAGGAAAATCATATAATCGGCTGTCATGAATATTACGATGAATATCACGGGGAGAATGATGACGCTGATGACTGCCATGCTTGCAAATCTGGTGGTATGTGAAGATGGAAGAAGGATGAATCCGGCTCCCTCAGTCTTTTCAGTGTATCTTCCGTAGCATGTGATGGGCACGAAGAGGAAGTACAATATTGCAATTCCTTCGTATATCCAGCTGATGGAGTATGTGTCTATCAGCCAGTAAGGATCTTGCTGCAGATATCCTATATATGCGTAGATAAGGAAGTTAAGAACCGGATACATCGCCATTGTCAAGGTAATGGGCCAGCTTTTGGACAAGGCTTCCTTCAGATCGTGCAGGAAATATCTGCCGAAGTTTTTAAGATTGCATTTCGCTTTCATTGTATTTCTATTTGCTGAAGATACCTTTTATAAGTTCCTTATGGAGATGTACAGTATTGAAAAGTGCTTCGATGTTCACTTTGCTGTCCTGTTCATCGGTATTCAGAGATACCTGAATGCTGCCTCCTGGAATCATTTCGCTGTACAGTGAGTCTGGACGTCTGTTGTTGGTGTAGTCGAAATGAAGCTTCTTTGAGATTTCCTCAATAGTTGCATTCAGAAGCACGTCCTGTCTGTCTAAAATGATTATCGGGTCGATGATATTCTCCAGGTCGCGTACCTGATGAGTCGAGATTACTATGATCGAATCCTCTCTTGTGTATTTGGTTACTGCTTTTCTGAATTGTGCTTTTGACGGAATGTCGAGACCGTTGGTAGGTTCGTCCATATAGAGGAATTTTGCATTGCATGCCAATGCAAAGCTGATGTAGGTTTTCTTGAGCTGTCCATATGACATCTTGTTCATCTTAAGTTGAGGGTCAGTCTCAAGGTCTTTCATTGCACTGACGAATTTTTCCATGCTGAATCCTTCCCAGAATCTGCCATAGTCGGCAGCGTAATCTATGGCTTTCATATTCACGGTTGCAACATCGTCACTGAGATAGTACTGTGATGACAGGAGTTCAGTCTCACGTTTGAATGGGGTATGTCCGTCTGCATCGACAGAACCTTCCTGCGGTTTCTTAAGTCCGCATAAAAGTGTCAGAAGGGTAGTCTTGCCCACTCCGTTTTCGCCTAGCAGTCCGTAGATTCTGCCTTCTTCAAGCGTCATGTTGATGTTCTTCAATACGTTTCTTTCACCGTATGAGAATCCGAGGTCTTTGATTGTAATCATCTTGCCTTCCAGTTAAATGTTATAGATCGTTTTGCCACGCGCGGTGTACTAGTGATGTAATACACTGCAAATGTAGTGCATTTTTTAAAACCAGCAAATAAATTTTCATATTTTTTTCTTCTCAGACAGAAATCCGGTTGTCAAGAGGGATGAATGAGGGGGTTGAAACATCTGTATGGAGATGTTTCTGACGATCTGTCAATTGCAGAGTGCTGCTGATAGTTGTGTCATTCAGCTATGTTCCGCGTGTGGTGGGATGCGTGTAGGTATGAACGGATGTTTTCTTGCAATCTGGTGTGTTCATCCTGAGGAAGTGCCCAGTTGAGGAAGCGTTCACGGATATGGTTGACCGTTTGTGCAGAAGGATGACACATGTCTTCTGCATAAAAGCGATAGTCTCGCAGTTCGTCCATAACTATTTCATATGCAGGAAAATAGTCCGCAGATTCGTTGTCGGTGAGTGCGAGGGCTTCGTCAATTCCCAGAAGTAGTGTGGATTTGCTGAGCTGGTTGCCATGCGCTCCATCTTTGAAGTGACGGATAGGACTTACTGTAAATATGATCTTTTTCGGTACACTGCAGCCGGCGCATGTTCTGATGATTTCAAGAAGTGTCTCGGAAGTTTCTTTAATGTCTAGTCTTTCGCGTGTAAATTCCTGTCCGGGATGCTTAAGACAGTTGGATACAATCAGTCCGGTATCGTTGTGCCGGTAACACCAGCTGGTTCCTAATGTGATTATGAGTCTTGTGCAGTTATTAAAGTAGTCATGCGCAGTTTTCAGAGCTTCCGATGCCTTGAGCAGAAAGTCTTCCGGGGTTTCAGCTGAGAATGAAGTGTGATGAAAGAAGGAACACCATCTTGTGTCGCCGGCACCTATCTGTACTATGTCTTCTTTGCTGATGCCTTTGCCTTCTGAAAGTCTCCTGAGGCTGTTAAGTATGGAGACAGGATTGTATAGCGTACCGAAGGGATTGATGCATACGTCAAAGCCAAAGTTCCGGAGCTGCTGTCCGATATTGTCGGAAAAGCAGCTTCCAAGCATCAGTATTCTGTCTTGATAGGAGATGCTGACCTTGCATTTTTCTTCTATGACCGGTGTCTGTAGCTTCATGATGTCCTTGATGATTACTTGGAAGTTGTTCAAATAGCTTCTTGTGTTTGCAAAAGTATCAAAAATACTTCAAAAGTGTTATCTTTGAACGATTTTATCTACATGAAACCTATGAATGCATTCAGACGCGTACTGTTCTTTTTCATATGTATTTCTTATGTAGGTGTCGTCAGTGCTAAAGATTCGACATCTGTCAGATTTGCATATGATGTAGACTTCGATATGGATTTTGATAACAGGGAGTTTTATCGAAGCAGTTTTACCGGTTCAATGACCATATTTGGAGCGAGGATAACCCCGTCCTTAGGTATTGATGCAGGTAGTCAGGACGGTTGGAATCACCGTGTAATGCTTGGAATAGATGTCATGAAGGATTTCGGTGCTTCTCCTGTTTCTCCCGAATTTTCCATAGACGGAGAGAATGAAACATCTGCAAGACAGATTAATCTGGATCTTTTCAAGGAGATGACCTTATATTATAAGCTTGGAAGGAAATTCGATAAGACGGATCTTGATGTCTATGCCGGTATTTTTCCACGCCGTTTCATGAGTGGCTCGTATTCGAGGGCTTTCTTTTCGGATTCCCTTATGTTCTATGACAATAATCTGGAAGGTCTTCTTGTGCAGATCGGGCGCCCTAAGGCACATTTTGAGATAGGCTGTGACTGGATGGGGAAGATTGGGGAGTCAAGGCGGGAAAGGTTTATGATTTTCTCTTCAGGAGAAGGCAAGGTGCTTCCTTTCATGTCGTTGGGCTATTCCGCATATATGTACCATTTCGCATGTACCAGACATATTGATGGTGTTGTTGACAACATACTTGCGAGTCCTTTCGTAAAGTTCGATCTTTCTGGCATTACAGGCCTTCAGTGTTTCAACATTTCATTGAACTGGCTTCAGTCCTTGCAGAATGATCGTCTCCATGTGGGCAGATATGTGTTTCCTTGCGGTGGTCAGCTCGACATGGAAATAGGACATTGGAATGCCGGGGTACGTAGTGCTCTTTTTTATGGAAAGGACATGATGCCTTATTATAATGCATATGATGCAGGTGGATACAAGTATGGAAATCAATTGTATATGGGCTCTCCATTCTACAGGGTGCATGATGATGGAACAGACGGTCCCGGCATATATGAAAGGCTGGAAGTCTTTTATGAGCCGGTTGTAGGAAGATTCCTGAGGATACGTGCAGCTGCTGTATTCCATTTCAACGGATCAAGATATTCCGGATGTCAGCAGGTGGTTACATTCGGCTTCAATCTGCAGGATCTTCTGCATGGCAAAAGAAATCAATAGAATGATTATGAAACGTTTACTTGCTGCTTTGCTGTCGGTTGCCGCTGTTTCCTGCGGTCCGGAGGATGGCGAATACACTTTCCGTATACTCTCCACTAATGATGTGCATGGAAGATATTTTGATTCTACCTATGTGTCGGATAGGACACTCCAGTCACTTTTATCTGTATCATGGTATGTAGATAGCCTGCGCAATTCAGCCGGAAAGGAGAATGTAATCCTGATAGATGCAGGTGACTGTCTGCAGGGAGACAATGCTGCATATTACTTCAACTACATTGACACTCTTTCAGATCATCTTTTTTCGCGTATGGTCGATTATATGGGATATGATGCAGTTGTTGTCGGTAATCATGACATTGAGACGGGACATCCTGTGTATGACCGTATTGTAAACCAGATGAGTACTCCTTTCCTTGCTGCCAATGCTCTCAGGACAGGTTCCTCTGAACCTTATTTCCGGGAATACGTCATTGTAAAGAGACACGGACTGAAGATTGCAGTCCTTGGATTCACCAATCCGAACATCAGGAACTGGCTTTCCCCAAAGTTGTGGGAGGGAATGGAGTTCAGGTCTCTTCTTCCTTTCGTGCAGGAGACTGTAGACAGGGTCAGATCACAGGAAAGGCCGGATGTAGTTGTTGTGGCGGTTCATTCCGGTACCGGTGAGGGAGACGGGAGGCAGTATGAAAGTCAGGGATTGGACCTCTTCAAGAGTCTTTCGGGTGTGGATTTCGTGATATGTTCACATGATCACCGTCCTGTGGTGCTTCAGAATGACAGTATTGCCCTTATTAATACGGGAAGCCATTGTCGGAATATTGGTCATGGTCAGATTACATTGAAGGTAAAGAAGGGTAATGTGGTTTCAAAGTCACTTTCTGCCGGGCTCATTAATGTTGATAAGAATAATACAGATGAGGCTATGCGCACAATGTTTCAGGATGATTATGAAGCTGTAAAGGCTTTTACCCTTGAAGAAGTCGGAGAATTGAAGGCAGACCTTATCACACGTGATTCCTATCGTGGCATGTCTGATTATATGAATCTGATCCATACAATTTCTCTTGGATGTGCTCCTGCGCGGATATCATTTGCCGCTCCGCTTACATTCAATGGGTACGTAAAGGCCGGAACACTTGTTTATAATGATCTGTTTACCATATATCCTTTTGAAAATCAACTCTATGTCGTCAAGATGACAGGAAAGGAGATTAAGGACTATCTGGAGTATTCATATGATTTATGGATCAATACATATGATAAGGAAACACTGCATCTTCTGAAGATTGCAGATGCTCCTGATCCTCGGACAGGACAGGCAAACTGGTCATTTGTGAACCGTTTCTATAATTTTGATTCTGCAGGTGGACTGGTGTATGAGGTTGATGTGACCAGACCGTCCGGCGAACGCGTGGTTGTCAGATCTATGGCCAATGGGACGCCTTTTGCACTTGATGCGGAGTATGATGTAGCCATGACGTCATACCGAGCCAGTGGCGGTGGTGGCATCATGCGTAATGGTGCAGGTGTCGATACCGATAGAATAGAAGAAAGGACAGTTGCTTATTATCCGGAAATAAGGGATCTCCTCTATGATTATCTAAAGAAGAACGGTTCCATCGATCCTGAGGTCATAGGAAACCCTGCAGTAATCGGCAGATGGAATTTCGTTCCGTATGAAGAAGCGGAAAAGGCTCTTGACAAGGATATGAAACTGCTTTTCCCTCGGTTCTAGGATCAGAAAAGCATTGGTGCGAAGAGAAGCAGGTATTGCCGCCAGTTTGCCCAAATATGACCTCTTGAGGTTTCATGGTATTTATAATCAAAACCGGCTTCATCACATGTCTTCATGAATTTGAGATTGTCCTGGTACAGGAAGTCATCCTTTCCGATGGCTATCCAGAACAATTCATATCCTTCTTCTTTCAGATTCTCCAACTTTTTCTCCATGTCGGAATAGACAGGTAGAGACATGTCCAGAAAGGCAGTGTTGAGTCCTGCAGAGAAAAGACCGATGTAGTCGAACATTCCTGGATGGTTAAGTGCTATGAACAGGGAGTGGAAACCTCCCATTGAAAGACCGGCTACTGCCCTCATTTCTTTTTTCGCTATGGTACGGAAATGGTTGTCGATGTAGTTTACGATCTCGTCAAATGCCATTTCGTAGTTCCCGTTCTTATAGCCTGGCATCATGTTGGTCATTACCGGCCTGTATTCAAGGTTTTCGCTTGTCTCTCCTGGTGCAGCCTGCTTAAGAGAATTGCCGTTAGGCATGACTACGATCATTGGTTCAGCCTTTCCTTCGGCTATAAGATTATCCATTATCCTTACGGTATGTCCAAGCTCTATCCATGCGTTTTCATCTCCTCCGCTTCCGTGAAGCAGATACAGCACAGGATATCTTTTCTTTCCCCTTCCATAGCATGGAGGTGTGTATACGCTCATCCTTCGTTCTGTACCCAGCTTTTCTGATTGATACCATACATAGCTAAGGTTGCCATGTGGAACATCCTTTACCTGGTAATAGTCGGCATATCCTCCATCAATGTAAAAGATGCTGAAGTTGTTTCCGACGTCACGTCTGGTGAACGGGTTGCTTGGATCCAGCCCCATCACTCCATCTATCATAATGCGATAGGTGTACATTTCGGATGGAAGAGGGACTGTCGTGAACTTCCATATCCCCTCGGCGTCTTTCTCCAGTTTTCCATATCCGTTGTCAGCTTCCCAGTCTCCGAACACTTGCACTTCCTTGGCCATAGGTGCATGTACGAGGAATGTAACAGTATTGTCGGAGTTGATTACAGGTGAAATCAGGTCTCCCTGTCTGAATCCGACATTCTGCTGGGATGCAGCTGTAAAGGAAATGCACAGGGCTAATGCAGAAATTGCAGTTTTCCATAATATGGAACAGGTATGACGCGAAGTTTTCATGGAAGATGTTTTAATGGATTGTCAATAGTTTCTGCAATGTAGAGATTTGTTTCCGGTTTTGCAAAAAAAAGAGGAAGAGACTATTCAGCCTCTTCCAGCATAGCCTTGAGCCCTTTGAATGCAGCATTGCTGAAATCCGATACGGTTGTTATCGTAAGTCCTTCGATGTCAGATAATTCCTTTCTTATGGCATCCTCCATGAACAAGAATGATCTCGATATCTGACCTCCGAAAAGAAGGCATCTGATCCTATACTGCTTGAGCTTGTCCTTGATTTGGATGCCGATGAATTCACCGACCCTTCTGAATACTTCAAGCGATGTCTCGTCTCCTTCCCGTGCCATGCGTCCCATTTCCGCAACTGTCATCTCTTGTGGAGGTCTGTAGCCTGTAACCTTCTCCCAGATATTGTAGAATCCGCGCTTTGACGCGTAGTCTTCCAGAATACCTCCATTGTATGGGAGATTCCATATGCTTATCAGAGGAGAACCGGTGGTTGTCTGAAGTACTTTACCTTCTGCTGCCATCGCAAATCCAAGTCCTGTGCCGAGTGACACCAGACATACATTGTCAAACCCTTTTGCGTTTCCTCCGCACATTTCTCCATAGAGCTGTGTGTTGACATCATGCCCGAATACGACAGGTATATCAAGTCCGTCAAGTGCTTCAGCAATAACATTCTTCAAGGGTATGTTCTTGATTGAAGCGAACTTATGCTCCATTTGAGAGATTCCTGCGTTGTAGTGGAACGGTCCAGGCATACATATGCCGACACCTGCAGGCGAATATCCGTAATATCTGCATAGAGCAATTCCCTGACTTACCGCAGAGGTCAGGGAATTGCATATTTCTGCTTCAGTGCCGTCGGAATTGATTCTGACAGACTGCTGGCAGCCGTCCAGAAGACAGCCGTCTGCTGACATTATTCCGGACTTTATGAAAGTCCCTCCGACGTCCATTACAATGTATGCACTATTTCTCGTCATTCTCAAATCCTTCACGAAGCGTGGTCTTGTGTACGCGTACAGGCTCCTTGCCGAGATTCTCGACAACATATCTTCCCATGTCTGCAGGAACGCATACAATTTCCATGAAATCCATGTCGAAATAGCGTTCAGGGTGTTCTACGCTGCGGATGCGTACTTTGTCCCCGTCTACAAGGGTGAGTACGTGGAACTTTTCGTTCCTTGTATCCTGTTCGCATACCTTTTCAAACTCAAGACGGCGGAGCGAGATATACATCTGAGGATTTTCACCGAGGATATATTCTTCCCAGCCTTTTCCCTTTGCGTCAAGACGTGGCTTCTGAACGATATAGTCCTTGCTCTCAGGATCATGGATTACGGAATACCTTCTGTCCTGGTTTACGCATTTTTCACCGAGATATGTGTGGATTGGACGCTGTTTGCCGTCAAAATCGAGGCGGAGATAGTCGTACATCTTATAGGTATATGAACCGATGGTTAGTGAACCGATTTCGAGAATCACCTGGTTGCGTCCGCTTGAGTGGATGGTTCCTGCAGGAAGCATGACCTGAAGGCCTGGTACAGAAGGCTCATAGCTTACATATTTCATGTAGTCGCATGGAATCTGCTTGGTATCAGCATCCTCTATTTCCTTGAAGAACTGAGGAATGTCGGCATCGTCGCGGAATCCGATGAATGTCTTTGCCTCGTGGCCTGTAACTACAACATAGTAGCTCTCGTCCTGACGGCCGAACTCATCATAGTTCTCGATGTTGAATTTTCCATCGGAGTGGCACTGTACCGACATGTTACCGGTAGAGTGATATGAGTCGTCCCAGTTGAAGCGGATAGGGAAGTATCCCTGATATTTGTCCACGCACTTTTCACCCATGAGGTTCACGCCTTCCTTGTGTACGAATGAGCAGTAGTTGATGTCGAGTTGCTCCTCACCGACTTCGATAAGTAGGCTGACCTCCATAGGTATGAAGTCGAACACCCATGCGCAGTTCCTCATTTCCTTAGGAAGGTTGCGCTGCTTCTTGATGTATGAGCCTCCCCATACTCCTTCCAGATAGCAAGGCTTTGTACGGAACGGATATTTGACGAGCTGTGCGCATATGTCAGCAAATGAGCTGAATGGCATCATCTGGAGCTTTCCAGGAGTATTGTCGAGGAAGAAATAGTCAGGAACATTGTTCTTCCACAGCTCTTTTCTGAGCTGTACGGCACACTCGAAGTCGCAGTAGTAGCAGCGGCGGATAGTGCGGTTGATGATGTCAGGACGCTCCTTTCCGATGTTTGCGTATTCGCCGTTCCTGATGCGAAGGATGGTCCTCATTGGAGTAAGGTCAAACCAGCACTTCACGTCATACATGTCGCGAAGTTCCGGAATCATACAGCCATATCCTGCAACAACAACGAGCTTGCCTGCTGCTTTCTTTGCAGGAACAGCCTTCTGGAAGTCTGCGACCTTCGCTTTATCGAAAAGTCCTATGTAGCCGCCGTGGTAAAGTTTACCATAGAGGAGGGTAGGGTCGATTTCTGTGTCCCAGATCAGCCGTGAATCAATCATTTCGTCGATTTCCCTGCCACTTTTGAGGACGGCCTGCATGGAGTCTGCCGCCTCGAATTCAAAGCCGTTTATAATGCATTCTCTTGCAAGCAGGTCAACGAACTGTTTCCAGTTGGCTGTCGTATATCCGTCGATACCGACGATGACTCCTTCCGACTTTATCCTGTCAGCGATATCCGCTATGAATTTCTTTGCTACATTCGGCGTACCGCCTGTCACTACTGATCTGATTGTCTCTTCTGAAAGTTTCGGTCTGTTGATCGGCTTCGGATCATCAAACGGAAACGGGTTGTACATAAAACTCATTGTCTGTGATGTTTATTTGTTATTAAATCGTTTATTTATAGCTGGTTCGCTAATCACCCATGTCTGTTCAGACAATGAGTTTTTAACGAGGACCCACCCTAAATCCCTCCCCCGGGGAGGGACTCCGGTTCAGAAGAACCGGGTCGGCTTTGCCGACTTAGTCTTTGATATTTATTTGTTATTAAATCGTTTATTTGATGCTGTAGAATTCGAATCCCATCATCTCGGCCAGGTCTTCAAGCTCCTTCCTGTAGTCGCCGTCCACAATTGCGTAATGTTGGGTAGCTCCTATGCGAAGAATCTTTTCCCATAGTTCCTTCACTGGGACCACCGGTTTGAAAATGGAATGACTGTATGTGGCAAGCAGATGCTTCCTTTCGCTTTGAGGAGTGTCTTTTTCCGAAAGACTTTCCGCCATGAATGTAATCAGCTTATACTTGCCGTCTTCTTCAAACAGACCGGCAACAGTCTTCATTCCAGGGCTGAAGCGGTACCATGCGAAAGGCGCTCCGGCATATTTCCAGCTTGTCTTAGCGAAGCGTACATCACGTGAGATGACAACATTCTTCTGCCACATCGGGTCATTGTGATCATTAGGTCCGGCATGGCCTCCGGCAAATGTTCCGAATTTATCCTCTATGTGGAAAGGTTCGATGAAGTTTACATTCTTTCCGCTAAGCAGCTTCAGGATGTATGTGATGATTCCTGCACCGATGTCTGCTTCCGGTACGAGGACACTGACATTCTCATTGAACCACTGCGGATAGAAACCTGCACGGCATCCGGCAGTCCTGAATGTGGCCTGATCGATATCGTTGTATACATAGCAGTCGATATCGTTCTTTTCAGCCAGTTTCCGTATTCCTAGAGTTGCCTTTACACATCCGATGAATTTATCGTATTCAACGTCACTCATCATTTCATAGCGCCCGGCAAGTCCGTCGGCATATGCCTTGACCTCATCATCTGTGAGGTTGTCTATCTCTCTTCCGTAGTCGCTGTAAGGCAGATAGTGGATTTCGGGACCTATTTTTGTGAACAGGTCGTAATTGTCAATATATGTGCTCCACATAGCTTCGTTCATGTTCGCCATCAGACCCACTGTAGATTTGCGCAGGATGGAACGTGTCCTTGCTGCATTAGCATATGTGCGGAGCTTTTCAGTGACCTGCCCGCGTGTGCCCATTATTGTCTTGACGTTCCTGCGGGGTACTCTCCTGATGCTTCCAGAGCCTTCGAGAGAGCCGACAAGAGTTCCTGCACACAGGTAATCCACGAAATCATCCTCGTCCAGAGTAGTCTCGAAA
Organism: Bacteroidales bacterium; assembly: GCA_017442315.1. Classification (GTDB taxonomy): domain Bacteria; phylum Bacteroidota; class Bacteroidia; order Bacteroidales; family UBA932; genus Cryptobacteroides. Next base: position 66,478 of record JAFRZX010000165.1, on the reverse strand, counting down.
GTCATCTCATTCTTTGCTACATTACAGAAAATGATCGGTATGTCCGGACAGTCGCGAAGGAATCTTATCCAAGCGAAGTCTTCGCTCCACGAAAGGAATTCCGCATAAATGAAGTCAACCTTTTCAGCATAGAACAGGTCCATTGCCTTTTCAGCATCTTCCCTTTCATAAGTTATTCCAGGATAGACCAGATCCAGGAAATCCATCGATTCCATGATTTCCCTGACAGCCTTTTCCTTTCTTTCTCCGTACGTTCCACGTTTCGGACCATTGAGGTTCTTGAACCTTGGAGAAGCGATGAGCAGCAATCCTGCTTTAGGCTTCCTTGTCTTGCATTCAGCTTTCATTATCTTGTCTTGTTGATTCTGTCATAATCTTTCTGGTAGCTTGTGCGGCTCACTATGATCATAAGTATTCCGCAGACTACCCATATTGCTCCCAATACAGGGAATGTGGATGTCAGGCTTCCAAGGCTTTCCTTCATTGCCCCCAGGACCACTGGAGCGAGGGCTCCTACTGCAAATCCTGTTGTTATCATGGCGCTTGAACATGAGGCATGAAGCCTTGGGGGAGTGACGTCATATAATATGGTATAGGTGTTTGCATCAAAGAATGCTCTGAAGAATCCCCATCCGGCAAAGCATAGGTAAAGTACCCATATCGTCCTGCTCTCTCCCATGATGAAGAGGAATACTGCGCCGGCTATCAGTCCGAGTGCCTGTAAAATCATCCTGGATTTGTTGCTTCTTGATGCTAGTCTGTCTGAGAGTGAACCGGCCAGAAGTACACCGGCAAAGGCTGCTGCATATGTATAGAACATCGAGTTGAATCCTGCTGCAGCCTGACTCTGACCGAATTCTTCCTGGAGGAATGCCGGAATCCACGTCATGAATCCTGTAATGACGAAGATCAGACCGCTGAAGCCTATTGTGAGCATCAATGCTGTCGGTGTGCTGAATACGGTCTTGAAACCGTCGAATATACCTATCTTTTCATTGTCAGCACATCGATTTTCTGTTGATTGTTCTTCATTCTTCCTGTCTTTGAGTCTTATGGCCATGACTACGCCCCATATTATCCCGGCTGCTCCGAATATTATAAAGGAATACTGCCATCCCAGTCTGTCAGCAATGTAGCCTGCCAGCCATCCTGCCAGAATGACTCCTATATAATATGCAGTCTGGTGTATCGACATCGCTCGTGCACGTGTTTCCTTATGATATTGTCCTAGCAATGAATAGTTCGCGGGTCCGAAGAATGCCTCTCCTCCTCCAGTCGCAACGCTACGCAGCAGAATCAGCATGATGACTCCTGTCGCCAGCCCGGTGAACATTGTCGCTATACTCCAGAACAGGATGCTTACCGTCGTCACCCATTTGCGGCTGAAAAGATCACCTGCCAATCCTCCAAGTGGAACCATTACAGCATAGCATAGATTGAAGATGGTAGCTATCAGTCCGATGGATGTATCTGTAAGCGAGAGGGTATCCCTTATGGCAGGGAGGACAGTGTTGAATACCTGCCTGTCCGCCTGATTGAGCAGGTAGGCCATCCATAGCAAAAGAAGTACTTCCCACTTGTACCATCCGTTCATTTTTGTGTTTTTGTCCGTCATTTTTAGTCTTGTGTTATGTTAAATCTGATGGTTTTTGTAATTTTGTACCCATGCACCAACATAGGTGTTGTCTAGTGTGGTGCAAATGTAGACATTTTTTTCAGAAATCAAGCACTTGATGGGCATGAACGGTAATTATTATATAAATTCAGACATCGGACTGCCGATATATAAGCAGGTTGTATCCCAGATCGAACAGAAGATCATTTCTGGTGAATATGCTCCGGGATTCCTGTTGCCGTCGATGAATGAACTATCTGCAGAACTGGATATTTCAAAGGAGACCATAAAGAAGGCATATTCGATCCTACGTGACAAGGGTGTGATAGAACCTCGCCAGGGAAAGGGATTCTATGTCTGCAAGGTCGGTGATGACAGGAGGGCAAGGATACTCCTTCTCTTCGACAAGTTCAGTTCCAACAAGCAGGTACTGTATAATTCATTCATGTCGGAGATCGGTGAACATGCGGAAGTTACCATACGTATCCACAATCAGAGCCTTGACGTATTTGAACTATTCATTGATGAAGCACTCGACAATTATGACTATTATGTCGTGGCACCTCATTTCCCCCTTGATCAGTCATCTCAGAAACGTATGCTCAGACTTCTCAAACGTCTTCCTAACAGAAAACTCATACTGGTCGACAGAAATGTTCCGGAGCTGTCAGGGAATTATGGTGTTGTGTATCAGGATTTTGAGAACGATATTACTGACTGTCTGTCAGCGGTATCCTCTGAACTGAAAAAGTTTGCACGTCTGAATGTCATTACTCTTTCGAGCAGTCTGTACGGAAGCATAATCAGTGCCTCTGTAGGAAAGTTCTGTACTGCAAACGGAATAAACGTTGAGTTCAGCAATGATATCAGCAGGGATAATCTCAGGAGAAACGAGGTGTATCTTATTTTAAGTTCCCAGCTTGAAACAGGACTTCTGTCTTTGGCCAGAAATGCCAGGGAACTCGGTCTGGAAATCGGCAAGGACGTCAGTGTCATCTCATACAATGACTTTCCTCTCAATGAAATCATATTCAATGGTCTGACAGCAGCATCGACTGACTTCGAGCAGATGGGAAGAATTGCAGCGCAGATGATAATGGAGAAGACTCCGGATAAGGTAAGATGCCCTTTCAATCTTATCCGGAGAGGTACTTTCTGATCAGATCTTCTGACTGATTATCCTATGTGCATATGCTGGATCCGTGTATGATCTCGTTCCCTGGTCATGAATGTTCATGCTGGTGAGTGTATGCATGTCTTCATCGTCAAGAGTGAAGTCGAAGATATCCATGTTCTCTGCCATTCTTGCCGGGTCTGTCGTCTTGGGAATAGCAGGAATCCCTTGCTGCACAAGAAAGCGAAGACCTATCTGTGATGGAGTCTTTCCATGTTTCTTTCCTATCTTCAGAAGAATGTCATTGCTGAAGAATGCATCTTTTCCCTGTGCCATAGGTCCCCATGCCATCAGGCTTGTTCCTGTTGTACTCATCAGAGAGCGCATTTCTGTCTGCTGGCTGAATATGTTGGTCTCCAGCTGATTTATTGCCGGGATGATGTTGCAGTGCTGCGTAAGGTCACAGAATCTGTCATTATAGAAATTGCTCAATCCGATAGCCCTTGTCTTACCTGATTCCAGAGCTTTTTCAAGCGCCCTGTAGGTGCCATAGTAATCACCATAGGGCTGATGCACAAGAAGAAGGTCAACATAATCTGTCCTAAGCTTCTTCAGGCTTTCCTCGATTGATGAACAGGCTTTTGCATCACCGCTGTTGCTGATCCAGACCTTTGTGACGATGAAAAGGTCTTCCCTGTTTATTCCGCTTTCCATCACTGCCTTGCCAACTCCTTCTTCATTGGCGTAGAATTGAGCAGTATCTATCATTTTGTATCCGGTGCGGAGTGCATCAGCGACGCATCTTTCGCATTCTTTAGGATCCACCTTGAAGACTCCGTATCCCAATAATGGCATCCTGATGCCGTTGTTCAGTAATATCGTATCCATTTTCCTATCTGTCGTTATGTGTGACTTTATCTATAATGACAGCAATCGCACCGTCTCCTGTGACGTTGCATGCTGTTCCGAAACTGTCCATTGCAATGTACAGGGCTATCATCAGTGCCTGTGCTTCAGCATCGAATCCCAGCATCGACTGCAGGAGTCCGAGAGCTGCCATTATGGCTCCTCCTGGAACTCCAGGTGCGGCGACCATGGTGATTCCCAGCATGCATATGAATCCTATGAACATGCCTGCATCATATGGCATATCGTTCATTATCATGAGGGCAAGGGCGCATGCTACGATCTTCAATATGCTTCCGGACATATGGATGGTAGCGCATAGAGGGATGACGAATCCTGCTACGTCTTCAGATACACCGTTTCTGCGTGTCTGCTCCAAGGTGACAGGGATGGTTGCCGCCGATGACTGCGTTCCCAATGCTGTAAAATAGGCCGGCATCATTGTCCAGAGCATCTTGAAAGGATTATTTCCTGAAATAACGCCTGCAATGCAGAACTGCAGCAGCAATATGCCTATATGTATAAGGAAGATGATTCCGATAATCTTGATAAAGACTGTCAGGATTGAAAAGACCTGTCCGACATATGTCATGTTGAGGAATATGCCGAATATATACAGCGGTAGTAGCGGCAGTATGGCGGTTCTTATGCACTTTACAACTATATCTTCAAATCCGTGTGCAACCTCGGACAAGGTCTCGTTGCGTGTGGATGCCAAGCCTAAACCAATTGTGAAAGCCAGTACCAGGGCGGTCATGATTCCCATAAGCGGAGGTATCTCCACTGAGAAGAACGGTTCCGGAGCTGATGCCTGAGCCATTTCTTCAAGTCCGCTTCCATTCTGTATCATCGAAGGAAACAGGGTTGCTCCTGTAATATATGAGACGAGGCCGGCTATGACAGTTGATCCATATGCAACGGCTACTGTCATGATAAGCATCTTGCCTGCTTTATTGCCTATGTCACCAATTGCGGTAGTAACTAGTCCGAGGATGATAAGCGGTATGATGAACCCTAGAAACTGGCTGAATATGCCGTTGAAGGTCATGAATATCCTCACAAGCCATTCTGGAGCGAATGTACCTGTTAAGATGCCGGAAACGATAGCTATGCATATCCTTCCAAGTAGTCCGATCCGTATCTTCTTCATCGTTTTTCATTAATTATCCGGCACAGATAGACAAACGGTGTGTCCAATATGCTGATTATGAAATATATGATATACGAACTTGCAAAGATTGAAAACAAGGTTTCAATCGGATATGTACCGTAGAATGCGAAGAATGTATATAGCAGGGTGTTGAGAAGCTGGGAAATCATGGTGGAGCCGTTATTCCTTATCCACAGGCCCTTCCTGCTGTCTCCGAATCGTTTTCTGCACCAATCCCACCATTTGTGGTAAAGCCATACGTCTGTTAGCTGTGAGATGAGATATACAAGCAGTGATGCGCATACGATGCGCGGAGTGCTGCTGAATATCGTATTGAATGATTCGCTTGCCCAATCGCTTTTTCCAGGTGTATACAGAAGCCACATCTGAGATAATATGATGAAGAGGATGGAACATGCCGTACTGATTACTACGGCTCTGCTGGCGTCTTTCTTCCCGTGGTTTTCGCTCAGCACGTCTGTTATTAGGAATGTACTGGCAAACAATACGTTACCAAGGGTCATTTCAACTCCGAATGCATCTACAATAAGAAGAACCTCTATGTTGGCAAGTATTGTCGCAACTACATTGAATGCAAGGAGGCCTCCTTTCCCAAAAAATCTGTAGAAAAGTATCGCACATCCGTAAATGATTATGAATGATGTGATTATAAGAAGTTCGTTTTGCATGGTCTTGTTTTTGGCTTGGCAAAGATAGCAAGAATGTTTTAAACATGCGGCTTATCTGCGTGGTCCTCCTCCGAAACTCCAGCCCAGACTGATTCCCCAATGTGACATGTCTTGCTTGAGGGTCAGACGGTAATGTGCCGTAATACGAAGGTGATGAAACAGTTCGATTCCTATGCGTGGGGTGATTGCAGGGCCATGTATGGTTGCAGATGAAGGCGAATCCTGAAGAAGTATTGCCGACTCTGCCATGAAATATCCTGCGCCCAGACCGGCAAAAGGTGTAAGTTTTCCTGAGGTTCTGAAATTATAGTCGGCAAATACAGAAGCAATCAGGTTGAATTTCACATCTTCTTGTCTTTCTTTGAAGAAGATGCCTCCGTTTGCAGCCTGCAGACCTATGTCAAAACGACAGCCTGGCAGATTCCACCGCGCTTCCGCCATCACATGCATTCCTGCCTCAGCTTTCGGGGCTAATGAAAATCCGGCACTGATTTCAACTTCTATAGCCTTGGGCCTGTCATTTCCTGCCTTCAGGTCATTGAAGAAGCAGGATGTGAGAATCATTGTTATCAGTATATGAATATGATATTTCATCCTCTTTGATTTTAAACAGCTTCTTAAATTGCAAACTTACATATTTTATATGTCAGTTTGGTGAAGTTAATTAAAAAAATCATTCATGCTTAGAAGCTGTTTAAAATTTATGTTGAGATAATGTATTGCCTCATAGCTGTTTCTCGACAGTCATGGGGCTTTTCTTTATGACTCGTCCTGAAATTTGTTTACAGGATATCATACTTTTTGCCCACTTTCTAAAGTCTTGATGCCCGATTGCAGCAAGAAGGTCTTCGTGCAGGATTTTGCGAAGCGTTGGTACACGAATTGGCGAAAATTTTCAAGATCAATGAATTATATTTGGAATTATGGGGGGGGGTAATAGTATATTTGCACGATTTTAATTTAATAACCCTTTAAAAATAACAATTATGAAAAAAGTTGTTCTTTTCCTGGCTGTAGCAGCTGGAACTCTTTTACTTGCGTCATGCAACAAGTCTACAATGTGTAAATGTACTTCAGTAGATATGCCTTCTATCGTTGTTGAGCAGGAGTGGGCTGGTGATTGTGATGATATCGAGACCCCTGGTGTAATTGACTGCGAAAGAGCCTAATTGCTAATGAAGAAGAGAAGAGCAGCTCAGAGTGATGCTGCTCTTTTTTTGATAATCTTATAAGGTTACTTATGATTTGGAAGCATCTTGTAAGGATAGTTCTTGGAATGGTATTCTGCGTTTCAGCTATCCTTAAACTTATTTCTATAGAGGATTTTGAACTTTACGTCTTTTCTTTGGGTTTGTCGGGTTTTGACTTTTCTTCAATCCTTTCCCGTCTTTTGGTTGGGATAGAACTTCTTGTCGGAGTACTTTTTGTGACACGCATATGGTTCCGTGCAGCAAGCTGGACCTATGCATTGATGCTGGGAGGATTCTCTGCATTTCTGTTATGGAGGATCTTCATAGGTGATACAGAAAGTTGTCATTGTTTAGGAGAGTTGATAGATATGGATCCTAAAGCTTCTCTTTTGAAGAATGCGGTATCGTGCATCGCTCTGGCTTTTGTCTGGAAAACCCCCTCACGCAATCTGAATGTAAAGACGATATGGATCTTCCCTGCATATATTGTAATCCTGGCAGTGATCTTTATAATATTGCCCCCTGATGCATATCTTCGTATCGGACGAACTCCAAACGATGTGGTGCAGGAAAGATTAGATGAAGTAGTAGAGGAATCCGGCCTGGACGATGGCAGGAAGGTCGTATGCTTTTTCAGCTCAAAATGTGAGTTCTGCCGTAATACGATGGTGAAATTGACAGGCATTATCAATCGTCACGGTCTTTCAGAGGAAGATATTTATTTCTTTTTCATGAAGACGACAAAGGAGGATACGGACATAATGCCTTTCTTTGATGAGTTCGCTGACGGGAAAAGATTTCCTTATACCGTTCTGCATCATAAGGTGTTTCTGCCGGTTACTGATGGCTCCATGCCGGTGATATTGGCCATTGAGGATGGCCGTCTGCTGAAAGAGTACGACTACATCACTTTGGATGAATCTGAAATCAGTGAGTTTCTTAATAAAAATGAGTAACGATTTGGTAAATAGGAGGAAATTTCGTTTTTTTGCAGGTCAATTTGGGTAATATTAGATGTATAGCAACTTTATGAATCAGATATGTATAGACTTATCTTTGTCACTGGAAGATGTAGAAGCTGCTCTAAGTGGGAAGGATTGTGTTATTTCAGTTTCATCGGAATGCAGGAGGAGAATAACAGAATGCTATGAGTTTCTGGAAAGTTTCTCAAAAGATAAGGTCATATATGGAATAAATACCGGATTCGGGCCGATGGCTCAATGGAGGATTGATGACAATCATCTGAAGGAACTGCAATATAATATCATCCGCAGCCATTCTACAGGTGCGGGAAAGCCTCTTTCTGATGAATATGTCCGTGCCGCCATGCTTGCAAGGTTGATGACTTTTGTCCAGGCTCATTCCGGTGTAAACATTCAGGTCATAGACTTGCTGCTGGAGTTCCTCAACAGGGGAATATACCCTATGATTCCGGAACATGGAAGTGTCGGTGCAAGCGGAGACCTTGTCCAGCTGGCGCATATTGCTTTGGCATTGATAGGCGAGGGTGAGGTTTCTTATCAAGGAAAGATGCGGAGGACATCGGAGGTTTTTGCCGAGACAGGTCTGGAACCGCTGAAGATGCATGTCCGTGAAGGTCTGGCAGTAACAAACGGAACAGCTGTAATGACAGGAATCGGTCTGGTGAATCTTCTGCGTTCCAGGAAGTTGCTTGACTGGAGCATAATGGCATCAGTGATGATGAATGAGATTGCTTCTTCATATGATGATTTCATGTCTGAAACGCTGAATTCGCTTAAGAAGCATGACGGACAGAGGACGATTGCCGCCAGATTGCGTGACATTTCCAGAGGTAGTGCATGTCTGCGCAACAGGGAAGATGAACTATATCATCGTCATGAACAGGAAGTCTTTGAACATAAGGTACAGCCATATTATTCCCTTCGCTGCATTCCCCAGATATTAGGACCGGTTCTGGATGAAATAGATAATGCTGAGAAGGTGCTTGTAAATGAACTCAATTCTGCAGATGATAATCCGATAATCGATCCGGAAAATGCTACTGTCATACATGGCGGAAATTTCCATGGTGATTATGTCTCGTTTGAGATGGACAAGCTTAAGATCGCAGTAACTAAGATGACCATGCTTGCCGAGCGTCAGATGAATTATCTTTTCCATGATCGTATAAACGGAATACTTCCCCCATTTGTGAATCTCGGTACATTGGGATTGAACTATGGTCTTCAGGCATCTCAGTTTACCGCTACCTCAACGACTGCAGAGTCCCAGACCCTTTCAAATCCAATGTATGTTCACTCCATACCAAACAATAATGATAATCAGGATATTGTCAGTATGGGGACCAATTCTGCCCTGATATGTCGTCATGTAATCGAGAACGGATATCAGGTGATGGCAATCCATCTTATGGCTCTTGTTCAGGCAGTTGATTGTCTGAATATATCCGACAGACTCTGCCCTGCATCGCGTCGAGTATATGACCTTGTAAGAGAAGTTGTACCGGTGTTTGTGGATGATACGCCTAAGTATCAGGAAATCAGGAACCTGCAAGTTCTTATGGCAGAAAGCAAAGCTTTTTAAATTCGTAACGGAAAATGGGATCAGACAATAGAAAAAGATATGCTTTGGTGACCGGTGCCAGCCGTGGTATCGGAAGGGCGGTTGCAGTGCGTCTTGCAAAGGACGGATATTTCATTTTGGTCAATTTTGTATCGAATCAGCAGGAAGCGGAAAATACTTTGGAGGAGATCCGTATGGCAGGTTCAGATGGAGAACTCCTGCGTTTTGATGTTTCCAACGCAGATGATACTTCCGGTGCTTTGGCCAAGTGGCATGAGGAACATCCCGGAGAATACATCGAAGTGCTTGTGAACAATGCCGGTATCAGGAAGGATAATCTTATGATGTGGATGCCGGCTGATGACTGGCGTAAAGTTCTTGATATTTCTCTTGACGGCTTCTTTAATGTGACTCAGCCGCTTTTAAAGAACATGATTGTGGCCAAATGGGGCAGAATCATCAATATGGTTTCTCTTTCAGGCATCAAGGGGATGGCTGGGCAGACCAACTATTCAGCGGCAAAAGGAGGAATAATTGCTGCTACAAAAGCTCTTGCGCAGGAAGTTGCCAAAAAGAAGATTACAGTGAATGCAGTAGCTCCTGGATTCATCCGTACGGATATGACAGGAGATCTGCCGGAAGCAGAACTGAAGAAGCTTATTCCAACAGGAAGGTTCGGTGAGCCTTCTGAGGTTGCTGAACTTGTCGCCTTTCTGGCATCGGAGAATTCCTCATATATAACAGGTGAAGTCATATCTATCAACGGAGGATTGTACACATAAAATATGGATAGGAGAGTTGTAATAACAGGGATGGGAATCTGGTCCTGCATAGGAGAGAATCTGGAGCAGGTTAAGCAGTCTTTGTATGAAGGACGTTCCGGTATCGGTATCGATCCAGAGAGAAAGAATATCGGCTATCGTTCGGCCTTGACAGGAATTGTCAGGATTCCAGATTTGAAGGGTAAACTGGATAGACGTCAGAGATTATGTCTTCCTGAAGAAGGTAAATATGCATATGTCGCTACATGTCAGGCACTTGAACAAGCAGGCATCGATGCAGCCTTTCTTGCTGAGAGGGAAGTTGGTATTCTGTATGGAAACGATAGCAGTGCGGAAGCAGTAATATCCGGCATTGATATCATAAGAGAAAAGAAGAATACGGCAATGGTCGGATCGGGCAATATCTTTCAGTCAATGAACTCGACTATTACTATGAACCTTTCTACGATATTCAATCTCCGTGGTATCAATTTTACCGTTTCCGGTGCTTGTGCAAGTGGATCGCACTCCATAGGAATGGCCTATCTTCTTATAAAGAGTGGACTGCAGGACTGCATGATATGTGGAGGTGCAGAGGAAGTGAATGTATATTCTGTAGGAAATTTCGATGGGTTGAGCGCATTTTCTACAAGGGAGGATGAACCTCAGAAGGCTTCTAGACCTTTTGACAGGAACCGTGACGGTCTTGTTCCCAGCGGTGGAGCTGCGACAGTGATTCTTGAAAGCTATGAGTCTGCTGTAAAAAGAGGTGCAACAATAATTGCTGAGGTTATCGGTTATGGATTCTCATCTAATGGAGATCATATATCAGTCCCAAATGTAGATGGTCCAAAGCGTTCATTGATGATGGCAATACGTGATGCCGGAATAGATCTTAATGAGATAGGATATGTAAACGCACATGCTACTTCTACTCCGGTTGGTGACAGTAATGAAGCAAAGGCCATCGATGAAGTTTTCGGTGAACATAAGCCTTATGTCACTTCAACCAAGTCGCTTACCGGTCATGAAATGTGGATGGCAGGTGCTTCAGAAGTGATATATTCGATTCTGATGATGCAGAATGGTTTCATTGCCCCTAACCTTAATCTTGAGGAACCAGATGAAGCAGCAGCCGGTCTCAATATCCCAAATCGCAGGGTGGATGTCGACTTTGATGCTTTCCTTAGCAATTCATTCGGTTTTGGCGGAACTAATTCGACTTTGATTATAAGAAAATTCAAATAATAAGACTGACTATCATGACTAAAGAAGAAATTATTCTCAAGGCTAATGAAGTATTGGCTGATGAATTCGAGACAGATGTAGAGACATTGCTCCCTGATGCTCCTTTGAAGGAAACTCTGGGATTGGATAGTCTTGACCTTGTCGATGTAGTGGTTCTGGTTGAGCAGAACTTTGGAATTACGCTTACAGCTCCGGATTTTGTAGGTGTGAAGACCTTTGACGATTTCTATGAGCTTCTCTATAAGAGGATAAATGGATAAGGCATCTGAAAGACAATGGAAAGGGCAGTCGCGTGGGGGAAGATTCGGAAATGCATTCTTCGTCTATATAATCAGACTGTTCGGTGTCAGATGTGCCTATTTTATGCTTGCATTTGTAGCTGTTTATTTTATTCCTTTCGCACCAGTGGCGACTAAGGCAATATGGTCGTATAATCGTAAACGTCTTGGCTACAGTATATTTCGTTCTGTCTGGGAACTTTACATGCATTATTTTACTTTCGGGCAGACTTTGATTGACAAGATTGCTTTGAGGGCAGGTATGCAGGATAGGTTCCGGTTTGAGTTTGACCGGTATGAACGATTTCTGGAAATAATTGACGGTCAAAGTGGAGTCATATTGATAGGAGCTCACGTGGGATGCTGGGAGGCAGGGTCTGTTTTTTTCGGAAAATATGGTCGCAAGATAAATATAGTGATGTTTGATGCAGAGCATGGCAGTGTAAGAGAGGTGCTGGAAAAGAATGCGCATGAGTATGACTATAAGGTCATTCCTGTGAATAAAGGGTCTCTTGAGGCTATGCTTCAGATAAAGATTGCTTTGAATGCAGGGGAATATGTATGCTTTAATGGAGACCGTCATATTGACAAAGCATCGGCTGTAGAGAGAGAGTTCATGGGTGGGAAAGCATCTTTTCCATCCGGTCCTTTCCGTATAGCAGTTAAATGCAAGGTGCCGGTGGTGTTCTACTATTCTGTAAGAGAAAAGGGATGCTGTTACCGTTTCATGTTTACTGAGCCGGTGCATACGATCAGTAACTCCGATGAACTGTTGAACGCATATGTGGCTTCCCTGGAGGAAGTAGTTCGGAATTATCCGAGACAATGGTTCAATTTTTATGATTTCTGGAATAAATGATAATTTGAGATATGAAACTTACACCGCAATTAGAGAAGATATATTCGCATGAGCAGCAGACTGCTCTGGAAGCTCAGCGTCGTGCACAGGAGATCGCATTTGCCCCAATGGTATTTCAGGTATCGCGCCTGATGTTGAAGTTCGGTATTCTCGAACACATCGCAGAAAACAGACAGGGACTTACTCAAAAGGAAATTGCAGGTTTTGCAGGTATCTCTGAGTATGCGGCTCAGGTGCTTCTTGAAGCATCACTTTCCATAGGAACCGTATTGGTAAAGGATGATAGATATTTTATTTCCAAGGCCGGATGGTTCCTGCTCAATGATAGGATGGTGCGTGCGAATCTTGATTTCAACCATGATGTGAATTATCTGGGTCTCTTTCATCTGGAAGAAGCTCTTAAAGAAGGAAAACCTTCAGGACTCAAGGTATTCGGGGAATGGCCTACCATTTATGAAGGCTTGTCAAGCCTTCCGGAACAGGTTCAGAAAAGCTGGTTCGGTTTTGACCATTTCTATTCTGATGAATCATTTGATGCTGCTCTGAAGATCATTTTCAAGGAGGGACATAATGTGAAGCGTCTGCTTGATGTCGGGGGCAATACAGGACGTTGGGCTATGCAGTGTGTGGGCTATGACCCGAAAGTCGAAGTGACCATCATGGATCTTCCACAGCAGCTTGAGATGATGAGGAAGGCTACTGACGGGCTTCCAGGTGCAGACAGGATACATGGATATGGTGCCAATCTTCTGGATGAGTCAGTTGCATTCCCGACTCCGGCTTTTGATGTGATATGGATGAGTCAGTTCCTTGACTGCTTTTCTGAGAATGAGGTTACAAGCATATGCCGTAGGGCAGCTGAATCTATGGATGAGCATTCGAGACTTTACATCATGGAGACATTCTGGGACAGACAGCAGTTCGAGACTGCCGCTTATTGCCTGACTCTTACAAGTATTTATTTTACTGCGCTTGCCAATGGAAATTCCAAGATGTACCATTCGGATGATATGGCAAGATGTGTGGAGGCTGCCGGTCTTGAAGTAGAAGCCATTCATGACGGTCTTGGAATGGGCCATTCAATAATGATCTGTAGAAAAGCCTGATGGATATTCTTGAACTTATACCTCAGCGAGCGCCAATCGTAATGGTTGATCGTTTTCTTGGAATTGAAGACGGGGTATCCTTCACAGAGTTTACTGTGAGGGAGGATAATGTTTTTCTTGAGGATGGTTGTATGACAGAATGCGGTCTCATTGAGCATATAGCCCAGTCTGCTGCCGCAAGGGTAGGATATTTATTCTGCAGTAAGGGAGAGAAGGTGCCATTGGGATATATAGGGTCTGTTAACAATCTGTCTGTCAACATGCTTCCGATATGTGGAAGTGTGTTGTCCACTGCAATAGGTATTGTTCAGGAAGTAATGGGGATAACGCTTATAGAAGCAGTGTGTCGCACTGGTGATACTCTTGTGGCAACATGCAGGATGAAGATTTTTTTAGATACAGATGGTAAAAAGGAGTAACAGGAATGTGGCTGCCGAGCATTTATTGACTGATGTTTGCCAGCAGAAGGTTCGTTTCAGTGAGGTAGATTCCATGAAAGTGGTGTGGCATGGAAACTATGTCCGCTATTTTGAAGATGGACGAGAATCATTTGGGAAAAGATATTCCGGAATAGGCTATCTGGACATGTATCGTAATGGCTTTACGGCCCCGATAGTCGATATGCATATACAATATCTGAGGTCTCTGACTATTGGCGAGGAAATTCAGATCGAGACCAGCTATGTTGATGACCCTGCTGCAAAACTGTGTTTTGAGTATATCATCAGGAGGACTTCTGATGGGGAGATTGCTGCAAAAGGATCTACCATGCAGGTCTTTTTGGATAATAGCGGACAACTGTGTCTTTCTCTTCCACCTTTTGTGGAGGAATGGAAGCGTAAATGGCTGAATATCTAGGTGTATGGGTGCAAAGGATACTAAAATATGGTTTGGTGCGGAGTCAATGAAAACTTCATTGGGGTCTGCTGATCGGACATATTCGGCGATTAGAAATTATGAGACCGGCTTGCGTTATCATGACCGATATGGCATGATGGCAGGTCTTATGGAAAACGGAAATGCAGAGGAAGGCTTCACATTGATGGAAACCATGATAGTTGCTCAGGTTACGGAGGTTCTTGAAAAGTCTTTGCTTTCTCTCTCTGATCCTTCTGTCAGATTCATCATTTCAACCACAAAAGGTAATGTCGGACTGTTGGAAGGCAATCAGGACACTCCTCCTTCAGATGCATTTCTATATGAATCTGCAAGAAAGATTGCTGCTCATATGCAGATGGCCCATCCTCCTGTTGTAATATCAAATGCTTGTATATCAGGAGTCTCCGCTCTCATAGTGGCTCGAAGGATGATTCTTGCCGGGGAGTGCAGTCATGTAGTAGTGACAGGATGTGATGTCCTGAATGAATTCATAACTTCTGGTTTTGCATCTTTCAAATCTATCAGTGCTGATGGTGTACGTCCTTATGATGCTTTAAGAAACGGCCTTAATCTGGGAGAAGCATGTGCTACTGTACTGCTCACTTCAGACATAAACCGTGCATCTGAACCTTTGATCAGACTGGAAGGTGGAGCTGTTACAAATGATGCCAACCATATATCTGGTCCCTCCCGCACCGGAGACGGATTGTTCTATGCTATACGTGATGCAATTTCAGAAGCTGGTATACAGCCGTCAGATATCGGATTTGTAAATACGCACGGTACTGCTACCGTATATAATGATGAAATGGAGAGCAAAGCCATCACTCTGGCAGGATTGGAAAACACTCCTCTGAACAGTGTGAAAGGCTATATAGGTCATACTCTTGGAGCATCTGGGGTAGTGGAGACTCTTATTGCAATAGAAGAATTGAGGACAAGGACAGTATACGGTACTTTAGGATTCACTGAACTTGGTGTGCCATGTCCAGTAAACATATCTTCTGTGCATCGTCCGCTTCAGACGCTCAGATGTCTGAAGACCGCTTCCGGATTCGGTGGCTGTAATGCTGCTGTAGTAATTGCTGCAGAATCTTGTGAGGACAGGTATGAAGCAGGTAAGGTAGCGGCTGAGGCTGTAGTGACAGCTGAATATACTTTGGATAATATCCCTGGAAAATCATTTGCAGAGCAGATCCGTGAAGAATATCATCAACTTGGTTCTCCTAATATGAAGTTCTTCAAGATGAGCGACCTGTGTAAGGCTGCATATGTGGCAGCGGAGAATCTTGTGATTTCAACTGACCTTAAAGCCAGATATTTACCAACGGAGGTTGCCGTCATACTTTCCAACAGTTCGGCTTCACTCGATACGGATATGGAGCATCAGCGAATATTGCAGGAGCATCTGCCTGAAGGTACTTCTCCGGCAGTTTTCGTATATACGCTTCCAAGTGTCGCTGCCGGTGAGATATGTATAAGACATAAGTTCCAAGGAGATAATACATTCTTTATAGATAAGGATTCAGTATTTGCAGAAACTTATGCGAGATTGTTGATTGAAAAGGGATATGCCAAGGCTGCAATATGCGGTTGGTGTGACAAACTGGGAGAACATAGAAAAGTAAATATAAAAATATTAGAAATTAAATCATGATATTATGGAACAGATTATTCAGGAACTTAAAGAACATTTGATCGAGGAACTTAATCTTGAGGAGATCACTCCTGAGGATATAGATGCTGAAGCTCCACTGTTTGGTGACGGACTTGGTCTGGATTCTATTGATGCATTGGAAATAATCCTGATTCTTGAGAAGAATTATGGTGTAAAACTTTCAAACAGTGCAGAGGCAAAGCCGGTGTTTTATTCAGTCAAGACTCTAGCGGAATATATTGTAAACAATCGGAAATAGTTTCATAGGATTCATTGCGATGAGAACTGCAGTAACCGGTCTTGGAATTGTGTCTGCTTCAGGAATCGGGGTTTATGAAAATCTAGAGGCCTTGCGTAATGGTCGCAGTGGTATTTCTGACTTTCCCCGGATTCTTGAGACATCCAACATGCTTCCTGTAGGTGAGATACTTCTTATAAATGAGGAGCTTGCCGCAGTTGCAGGTATTGGTGCGGGTAAGAATCTTTCTCGTACTGCATTGTTGGGGATCATAGCCGTAAAGGAGGCGTTGAAAGATGCGGCACTGCCTGATGGACTTCGGGTAGGACTTGTTTCTTCCACTTCTGTCGGAGGAATGGATCTGACTGAACATTTCTTTGCTGAATTTATGAATGATTCCTCTTCCGGACGCCTTCGTGATGTGGTTATGCATGATTGCTGTGCGAGTACGGAAGCCATTGCTGCATATTGTGGCATAAAAGGTTATAGGACAACCGTCAGTACGGCATGTTCTTCCGCAGCAAATGCCATTATGATAGGAGACAGGCTTATACGTCATGGTATTCTGGATTGCGTCGTAGCGGGTGGGGCTGATGCCTTAAGTGCATTCACACTCAATGGATTCAAGTCCTTGAGGATTCTAGATGACAAAAGATGCAGACCTTTCGATCAGACACGTGCCGGTCTTAATCTTGGGGAAGGGGCCGGATACATTGTACTTCAAAGGGAAGCTCTCTTAGATAAGGTCCCATACTGCTTTCTGAAAGGATATGCAAACAGAAATGATGCTCATCATCAGACTGCTTCTTCTGAAGAAGGGAACGGTGCTTTTCTTGCAATGTCAGATGCTTTGTCTAAGGCAGGTATTTCACCAGATCAGGTGGATTACGTAAATGTACATGGTACAGGGACTGGCAATAATGATTTATCTGAAGGAAAAGCATTGAAGCGTCTTTTCGGAGACAAGATTCCGTATTTCAGTTCTACAAAGGGTTATACAGGCCATGCTTTAGCTGCTGCAGGAGGTATCGAGGCAGTATATTCGGCTTTGGCGATAAAGTATGGACAAGTATGGCCGAATATTCATTTCTCTGAACCTGTTTCCGAGCTCCAGCTTGTTCCTCAAACATCTTTGCTTGAGGGTGCGGATGTGGCATGCGTAGTTTCAAACTCCTTTGGATTTGGCGGGAACTGTTCTTCTATTGTGTTTGCAAAAGATTGATTGTTATGGGGTTGTATGTGTCAAACATAACGTCTGATTCTCAAGTTGTAACAGATGTGAAGGTACTTGTTCCCGATGCAGGTGTCCGTCGTAGAATGAGCAGGGTCATCAGGATGGCTGTTTCTACAGCTGTTGAGTGCGTAGGAGGTATCGAAGGTATAGATGGACTTGATGCAATCATTACTGCTACCGGATACGGATGTCTTGCTGATAGTGAGCGTTTTCTGCGTAATGTCATAAGTGACAAGGAGGATTTGCTGAATCCGACTCCATTCATTCAGTCTACATTCAATACAGTAGGAGGGCAGATTGCATTGCTTCGTCATAATCATTGCTACAATATGACATATGTCAACCGTATTCACTCTTTTGAGGATGCTCTGTTGGATGCTTTTATGCGTGCAGAGGATGGTGAAGGCGGCAGAATGCTTGTTGGAGCTTTCGATGAACGAACAGATTCGCAATATGAGATAATGAAGAGGATGGGCTTATGGCGTAAGCATGACTGCGGAGAGGGAAGTGTTTTCGTCCTTCTGACTTCTCAAAAGGAAGACAGCTCAATTGCAGAAGTACTGGAAATTGATTTCCCGTCAGATTCAATTGGTGAACAAGATATTGCGCAGCGGTATGGATGCAGTGATGATGATGTGATTCTATATAATGTTTGCTGTACAATGGAAATCTACCCTACAATATCAGCATCTGTGTTTGCACAAGCTGTTGAGAAGATAAAGAAGGGAGCTTCTAAAGTTTTGGTTTATAATGAAATGTGGGGCATGACCCCAACAGTGGTAATTTTAGGATGTATTGTGTGATCATCATATTGGTGTTTCTGCTTCTGCTGGCATTTTTTGTCTGGGCTTCTGCTGATGTCGGTAGTCAGGTATGGCTGAAGACTTTCTGTAAGGTGGATACGGAACGGAAAATGATTGCCCTGACTTTTGATGATGGTCCGGATGTGATGACAGAAAAGGTTCTGGATGTGCTTGAACGTCATAATGCTAAGGCCACTTTCTTTCTTATCGGTTCCAAGATTTCCGGCAGAGAGCATGTTGTGCAGAGAATGATTGAAGGGGGACATGCTGTTGGCAATCATTCATGGTCTCATTCTGGTGCTTTTCCTTTTTATAATGCTACAAAGATGAGTGATGAACTTGTGCGGACTTCAGACGCCATAGAAAGGGTCACTGGTCTTAAACCTTTATTGTTCAGGCCCCCATTCGGAGTGACCGATCCGACTATTGGGAAGGTTGTGAAACGACTCGGACTGAAGGCTGTGGGATGGAACATCAGGTCCTTGGATACAATAGCAGCGACACCGCGAAGGAATGTAGCTGATAAGGTCATAGGAAAATTAACCCCAGGTGGAATCATACTCCTTCACGACAGGTGTGATGAAGCTGACAAGCTTTTGGAAATGCTGTTGAATCATCTTGATTCCGAGGGCTATGCATGTGTTACCGTAGATGAAATGCTTCAAATCGATGCTTATGAATAGATTGATATTATTGTTTCTTGCCTTGTGTCTCAGTCTGGTGATGACAGCTCAGGATATTAAGGAAGAATTTGAAAATGTCCTGATTGAGAAAAGTGCTGGAATAGAAACGATTTCATGCCGTTTTACTCAGGTGCGTACTATGTCAGTTCTTGCGCATGATGTGCGTAAGGAAGGTCACTTTACATGTGTAAGACCTGGTAATATCCTTTTAGCTTTTGAAGATGGAGATTATATAAAACTGACCGACACTCATTTCAAAATGAGGAATGCAGGTGCTGTTACAGACATGAAGATCAGCACTAATCATATGCTCAAGGAATTGAAGAGGATTCTTTCTGCATGCATGACAGGAGATGTCAGGATGTTGTCATCCGGTTTTGAAATTGATGTGGAGGATGCCGGTTCTTTTTATGAAGTATCTCTTCTACCTTTGCGCAATAGGGGAGCAGCCCAGATGAAATCCGTAATTCTGCACTTTGAAAAACAGGATATGTCATTGGATCTGCTTCTTTTTGAGGAAGCATCGGGAGATAGCATTACATATGAGTTTACTGAAAAGAAATTCAATGTTTCTGTTGATGAGGAACTGTTCAGATAGTGTTTGTTATGTCATTGGAAGGATTCTATAGAATTGATGAGATACGTCAGGCGGAATGCGGCTATACGATGGATGTTACGCTTTTTGCAGGACATGGTATATATGAAGGTCATTTTCCGGAGAGGGCTGTTGTGCCCGGAGTCTGTACCCTGACAGTAATCAGGGCAGCCCTTTCCGAGGCATTGGGACGTAGGGTCAGGTTCAGTTTCATTAAGGAATGTAAGTTCCTTTCAGCTCTTTTGCCGGAAAAGGATCTGAATCTTGTCATAGAAGCGGTGTTTAAAGGAGAAGACCAGATCAGATGTAATGTGTTGAAGGATAATAATGTAGTTTTAAAACTGAATGCAGCAATATCAGACATATAGAAACCTATTGAAGGAACTTGGATGCATTGTCATAATCCCTACCTACAACAATATCGGGACAGTGGCAGATGTAATTGGACAGGTTAAGTTATGGTCAGAGGATATATTGGTAGTCAATGATGGATCCACTGATGATACCCTTTCTCTGTTGGAGTCCCTTGAAGGTATCCGTATCATATCATATGATAGGAATAAAGGTAAAGGATATGCTTTGAAGAATGGTTTGGCTCAAGCATATGACTGGGGATTCAGGTATGCTATTACGATTGATGCAGACGGGCAGCATTTTCCTGATGATATACCGGCATTCATTGACCGTATAATTGAAGTTCCGGACAGTCTGTTGATTGGTGCTCGAAATCTGACGGCGGACAACATGCCTTCAAAGAATACCTTTGCTAACAGGTTTTCAAATTTCTGGTTCAAGGTCGAGACTGGAAAAGAGTTGGCAGACACTCAGTCAGGATATCGTCTTTATCCCCTGAAATCCATCCGAAATATCAGGTATCTTACCGGAAGATACGAATTTGAGGTGGAGATAATAGTCAGAGCTGCATGGCGTGGAGTAAATGTTGAGAATGTCCCTGTCAAGGTCTATTATCCTCCTGTTGAAGAAAGAGTTTCGCACTTCCGTCCTTTCCGTGATTTTTTCCGTATCAGTGTACTGAATACTGTCCTTGTATTCTATGCTTTCCTTTTCCATTATCCATGGCTTTTTCTTCGTTCGCTTACATTGAGGAATATAAGGGATTTTTTTGAAAGAAATGTTTTTCACGCCCCTGACAGTAACTTCCGGATGGCTGCAGCAATGGGTTGGGGTGTTTTCTGTGGTATAATACCGATATGGGGCTATCAGATGATTTTCGCGGGCCTTTCCGCCCACTTCATGAAACTCAATAAGATAGTAGCGGTAGTCTTTTCCAATATAAGCATACCTCCTATGATCCCGTTTCTTCTTTATGGAAGTGTCTGGACTGGTGCATTGATTCTCAAGGAGCCTGTTGCCGTTTCGTTTACCGAAATTTCTCTGGAAAGTGTAGGACAGAGTATGCTGCAGTATATAGTCGGAAGTTTTATATTTGCGGCAGTAGCAGGGATTGTCGTGATGTTGCTGGGTTGGCTTGTTATGATAATATGTAAAAGAAAAGGAATAAATGGTTAAGTTATTCATTATCATATACGATTGGTTTGCAAAGCATAGGAAGGTCCTGTATGGCTTTATGGCTGTCTTGGTCGTTCTGTCTGGTTTTTTTGCATTTAAGGTGGATTTCAACGAAAACATTTCCACTTTTTTTGGAGAGGATGAAGAGTCTTCCGCTGTGTTCGACAATATCAGGATCAAGGACAGGATCGTGATTATGGTAAGCGGAGATGATCCCGATACCATGATAGAGGCAGGTGAAGCATTTGCCGATAGCCTGGATACTCTCATAGGGAAAGGATTATTGGCTTCAGTTACGCGTGGGGCAGATGAATCCATAGTCGGAAGCAGCGTGGATTTCATATATGAATATCTGCCTTTGTTCCTTGAGGATTCAGATTATGAACGAATAGATTCATGTCTTACTGAAGATGCTGTTGAAGATGCTGTGCGTCAGACATTCACTCTCGTGACCTCTCCTTCCGGAATGATCCTGAAGGATGTCGTTATGAGAGATCCGCTTTCAATCGGAACCCATCTGATGAGACGTTTCGAGAGATTCAGTGGTGATATGGAATATGAAATGTATGCAGGTCATATCTTTTCAAAAGACATGGCAGTCATGCTCATGTTTGCTGATCCTTCTTTCGGTATGGGAAGTACGGGAGACAATGCCGTTATGGTTTCGGCTCTGGAAGATATGGCTGCTGTTATCTCCGAGAGTTATGGTGTCAGTGTGGATTGCATCGGGGGACCGATTGTAGCTGTGTATAATGCCCGGCAGATCAAACATGATACAGGTGTCACATTGAGTCTTGCCATGTTGCTGATAATAGCGGTAATCTTTCTGTCTTTCCGAAACCGTAGGACTGTGCCGCTGATAATCCTACCACCTGTTTTCGGTGCCCTTTTCGCTTTGGCCATGATATATTTTGTTCAGGGATATGTATCTGCCATTGCCGTGGGAGCCGGTTCCGTAGTGTTGGGAATATCGTTGAGCTATTCTATTCATGTTGTTTCACATAGTAATCATACCCATGATCCGAGACAGATTATCCGCGATCTGGCATATCCGCTTACAATCGGATCATTCACTACTATCGGTGCATTTGCAGCTCTGATCTTCACAAATTCTCCGCTTCTTCATGATATGGGCTTATTTGCTGTATTTGCCCTTATCGGTACAGCATTATTCTGTCTTGTATTCCTGCCGCATTTTATCAATAAGTCGGAATCATCCGGTGATAGACCGCTTCTGAAGTTGATTGAAAAGGCGAATGCAGTGCATTACGAAGACAGGAAATGGCTGATAGCCATTATAGCTGTGCTGGCTGTAGTCTCTCTATTCTTTTATCGGAATGTATCCTTTGATGATGATATGGCCAATATCAATTTCATGCCAGAGCATATTGTGGAGGCAGAGGAAAAATTGAGCCGATATACCATTGACAGCAGCGGAGAGGTTCTGATTGCATGTTCTTCTGCCGATCTTGGAGATGCTTCTGATGCATATTTACGTCTTGACAGCCTCGTCCTTGCAATGCAGGGTGAAGGACGACTGACCGATTATGTCTCAGTAAAGGATTTTGTTCTGTCTCCTGACCATCAGCGGGAAAGGATTGAAAAATGGAATGCTTTCTGGGAGGATCGCAGGGAACAGGTTATGGATTCTGTTGAAAAAGCTGCAGTAAGCTGCGGATTTCGAAAGAATGCTTTTTCAGGTCTGTCTGATATCCTTTATAAGGATTACAGGATATGTGATTATTCCGATGAGGTGATCAGTCAGGTTCCTGCTTTATCCGATTGGATAAATCCAATGGAAGATGGTACGACATTGCTTCTGAGCCGCATCAGGATAGATGATGCACAGAAAGAAGAGGTATATGCAATGATGGATCAGATAGGTGGCATATCTGTAATAGACCGTGCATGGTTCTCCTCGAAAATGGTGTCAGATACAAGCGAAGACTTTGATTTTATCCTTTTGATATCCTCCCTTATAGTATTTCTGGCACTTCTGCTTTCTTACGGGCGTATTGAACTTGCGTTACTGTCTTTCCTGCCGATGTGTATAAGCTGGGTCATAATTCTTGGTTTCATGGCAGTAGCAGGCATAGAGTTCAATATAGTGAATATAATTCTTGCGACATTCATCTTTGGTATTGGCGACGATTTCAGCATTTTCATCATGGATGGTCTTATGCAGGAATACCGTGATGGAAGAAAGGCCTTGGAATCCCATAAGACTGCTATATTCTTCTCTGCCTTCACTACTATTGTCGGTATGGGATCCATGATCTTTGCTGAACATCCGGCTCTCAAGTCCATAGCTGTAGTATCAGTACTTGGCCTTGCTGTTGTGGTGCTTGTTTCATATACAGTGCAGCCGTTCCTGTTCAGACTTTTCATATCCAGGCCAGCATCAAAGGGTGGGTTCCCTTATACTTTGCCGGCTATTCTGAATACTGTCTATGCTTTTGTATATTTCTTCATAGGCTGTGTCATTGCCAGGGTTTACAGGATTCTGCTCTATGTCCTGCCGATGGACAGGAAGAGGAAAAAGATGTCTTTCCATCATCTTCTTTATTGGATAACGCGGATATTCATGAATACTATGTTCACAGTCAAGACAAAACGTCTGAATCCATATGGAGAGACTTTTGAGAAACCTGCTGTAATCATAGCTAACCATCAGTCATTCGTTGATATCCTGCTGATGCTTTCCACTCATCCGAAGATCATAATGCTTACGAATGACTGGGTATGGAATTCTCCTTTCTTCGGAAAGATAGTCAGGTATGCCGACTATTATCATACGGCTGATGGATATGAGAGTCTTGTGGACAGGTTGAAGGAACGGGTTGATGAAGGCTATTCCGTCTTGGTGTTCCCCGAAGGTACAAGGTCTGCCGATTGCTCTATTCTGCGTTTCCATAAAGGGGCTTTTTATCTTGCAAAGGAACTTCAGCTGGATATTGTACCGATAGCTATATATGGAGCAGGACAGTTCTGCTCCAAGAAACAGGGATTCTATATAAAGCATGGTGATGCTGTAACGCGTATCCTTAAGAGGATCCCATATGGAGACGGATCGTTTGGTGAAACGTATCAGGAGCAGGCCAGGTCATATCGGAGATTTTTCATAGAACAGTGCGAACGTCTTGATAAAGAGTTCGGAAGAGTCAATAATCCTTATTTCCGCGATGCCTTGGTAAAGAACTATATTTTCAAGGGACCTGTAATAGAGTGGTATGTAAGGATCAAGTCCAGGATAGACGGCTGGTATGCCTTATGGGATACATTGATACCTCGTGATGCTGTAATTACAGATGTCGGGTGCGGATATGGACAGATGAGTTTCATGCTTTCACTGCTGGGACCTTCCAGAAAAGTACATGGTATCGATTATGACAGAGATAAGATAGATCTTGCTGCCAACAGCTTCTTGATTCACAGAGGTAACATCAGTTTTGAATGTGCGGATATGACAACATGTGTCATGCCTCAGTCAGATGTATTCCTTTTCAATGACAGTCTGCATTATGTGGATGAAATGTCACAGGAGAAGGTTCTGGAAAATTGTCTTGCCGTGCTGAACCCAGGTGGTATGCTGATAGTTCGTGACGGAGATGTTTCAGATGAGCAGCATGGCCGTATAATAAATACTGAGAAGTGGTCTGTAAAGATATTGAATTTCAATCGTTCCGAAAACAATCTTACATGGGTCAGCAAGTCATGGATGCAGGATTTTGCCGAAAGGAACAATCTGGATCTGAAGATGAGGAAATGCGATGAAGGTACTTCGGAAATGCTTTATGTATTCAGAAAAAGAAATTAGATTATGAAGGACAGATATGATGTCGTAATAATAGGAAGCGGACTTGGAGGACTTGCATGCGGCTCTATCCTTAGCAAGGAGGGAATGAGTGTATGTGTGTTGGAAAGGCATAGTGTCATAGGAGGATGTTTCCAGTCATTCAAACGTGGCCGGTATACTTTGGATACCGGTATTCATTATGTCGGCAGTCTTGCTCCAGGACAGACGATGAATCAGTACTTCAAGTATTTTGGCGTGCTGGATAAGATCAGACTCAGGCGTCTTGATGAAGATGCGTTTGATAAGATATGCTTTTCAGACGGTAAATGCTATGCTCATGCAATGGGATATGATGCCTTTCAGGAAACTCTATCCCGGAGTTTCCCTGATCAGAGGGAAGGGCTTGCCGATTATTGTGACATGCTCAGGAAGGTCGGAGGAGTCATTACGCCTCAGGTGCTTCGCCAGGGACTCCTGTCCAGTGGAGGAATAGAATTCATGGGTCAATCGATTTATGATGAAATAGCCCGCATGATATCAGATCAGCGACTCAGGAATGTCCTTGCCGGCAGTATTTCACAATATGCTGGTCATCCGGATAAGTCATCTGTATACGAGCATGCCATGGTGAATCACTCCAATATAGAAGGTTCTTACAGTTTTGTCGGTGGAACTCAACATGTTGCTGATGCTTTTGCCGATGTCATAAGAGCAAATGGGGGAGAGGTGTATACTTCATCAGAAGTTACAGGGATCCACCTTGAGGGAGATAAGGCTGAATGGGTGGAAGTTAACGGCCAGCACCGCATTATGGCAGCCAATGTGATTTCCGCCATACATCCGTCTGTCACATTGAGCCTGCTTGAGAATAATACAGTTATCAAGAAAGCTTATTTTACTCGTGTGAACTCATTGGAGAACTCATATGGTATATTTACCACATATCTGCTCTTGAAGCCGGATACCTTTAAATACAAAGGTACCAATATGTATCTGTATGATACTCCTTCCGTGTGGTCAGCGCATCAGGATTGTATGAATGATGAATTGAGGTCAATGCTGGTATGCATG
This sequence comes from Bacteroidales bacterium, assembly GCA_017442315.1. Lineage (GTDB taxonomy): Bacteria > Bacteroidota > Bacteroidia > Bacteroidales > UBA932 > Cryptobacteroides. The sequence continues at coordinate 40,532 of JAFRZX010000165.1, read as the reverse complement.
CAGCCTAAGGAAGGCAGTCAATACACAGATGTAGTGACCTTGCTGACTCCTATGATTGCTTCACAGATGGAAAAATGGAGTGACACTCATGTCGGAAGAAGAGGGGACGATTATGTTGATTTCAAGGAAAAGTATGCACAGAGGATGATAGATTTCGCTTGCAGGTGGATTCCTGAACTGCGCGGTTGCATACATGCTGTACATACTGCTTCTCCTCTTACATACAGAGATTATACTCTTACACCTCAAGGCAGTGCTTACGGCATAGTTAAGAATTATAATAATCCTGTTGTCTGTCATCTGCCATCCAGGACCAAGGTTTCCAACCTTTTCATTACAGGACAGAATCTCAATGTGCATGGATGTATAGGTGTTGCTGTATCTGCTGCTGTGACGTGTTCGGAATTCCTTGGAACAGAATACCTTGCCAAAAAGATAGGAAATGCTTAGACTTCTGAAGATATTTCTCAAGACCATTGCGGTGCTCTTGGTCTCCCTCATATGTATCCTGACGGCCTTTTTTCTTTATGGATATGTGCTTTATGCATCTGCTGACATGCAGGAGCCTTCTCTTGCTGTGGATCCGGATGATTATCGTTTGTCTGTTAAAGAGGATTCACTTCGGGTCTGTGGCAGCAATTCATTGTTTCTTAATGAATACGGACTATGGGAGTGCGTGCTGGAAGGGTCATCCGTAGAGCGTGGTGCGGCATACGGCGTAATGGCTGAAGATCTTCTGTATTTTCAAGAAGATGCTTTTGTCGGGCAGATACGCAGGATGATACCTTCTGAAGGTTACCTGCACTTTCTCCGCGCCTTTCTTGAAATCTTCAACCGCAATATGGCAGATCACGTACCGCTGGAAAACAGAGAGGAGATTTCTGCATTGGCGCTTTCATGCTCCCATGATCATGATATATTCGGAACGCCTTATGAAAGACAGATGCATTATCATGCAGCTCATGACATAGGGCATATGATGCAGGAATATATGCTCGTAGGATGCAGTTCTTTTGCCGTATGGGGCAGGCATAGTGCAGATTCTTCTTTGATTGTGGGCAGAAACTTTGACTTTTGGGTAGGCGATGATTTTGCACGTAACAGACAAGTGCTTTTCGTAAATCCCGATAACGGGTATAACTATGTCTCTGTATCGTGGCCTGGTATGACAGGAGTCGTGTCCGGGATGAACGAAAAGGGGCTTACAGTGACTCTTAATGCCGCTAAAGGAGCAGTACCTGTGGCTTCAGCCATGCCTATTTCAATTCTGGCCAGGCGTATTCTTCAGTATGCCGGGACCATCGATCAGGCATGTCAGATTGCTCAGGAGGCAGAGATATTCGTGTCAGAATCCATTCTTGTAGCTTCAGCTGAAGATGGTTGTGCAGCAGTTATAGAAAAGACGCCTGAAGTGCAGGCTATCTATAAGGGATATGACTGTCAAGTTCTATGTACCAATCATTATCAGTCGGATGAATTTGCTGAAGATCCGGCTAATTCTGATAATATCGCTACTACAGACAGTCCTTACAGGATGGCCCGATTGAAAGAACTGATCGATTCCATGCCTCCTCTTGACCCTGTAATGGCTGTAGAAGTCCTCAGGGACCGTATGGGACTCTCCGGGAAAAACATAGGATTTACAAATGAAAAATCCTTGAACCATGATATTGCACATCATTCTGTTGTCTTTCAGCCTTCGCAGTTGAAGATGTGGGTCTCTACGGAACCTTGGCAGTCTGGTGCATACCTTTGTTATGATCTTGCTGAGGTCTTTGCGTCTGATTCCCGTGGCTGTACGCTCTCGGACATGTCACTTATGATTGAACCGGATGCTTCTTTTATTGAAGCTGATTATAAGCGTGTGCTTGACTATCGACACAAGAGTTCGGAAATACGGGATGCCGTAAAATCGCATAGGCACATGCCAGAGTGGGAATTGCTTGATTTCATTGACCTTAACCCGTTTTTTTATGAAACTTATGATATTGTAGGGGATTATCATCTGATGCGCGGTGATATTGGAAAAGCTGTCAGTTTCTGGAACAAGGCACTACAAATGGAGATTCCACGGGTGCGTCAGAAAGAATACATTGAGGATAAAATATACAGATATGATACGGAATAACGGACTTCACATGAAGTCTCCTGACGAGATACGTTCATTTCAGGAGGCAAGATTGGCTGAAACTTTGAGCTACATTGCAGAAAAGTCAGCCTTTTATAAGGAAATGTTTGAGAAGGAAGGTATAGATATATCTGAAATACATACTATTGAGGACCTTCGGAAACTTCCTGTCACTACCAAGCAGGATCTTCAGTTACGCAGCAGTGATTTCATCTGTGTACCGGGAGAGGATATTATAGATTACGTGACGACCTCCGGTACTCTTGGAGATCCGGTCACTTTTGCGCTTACAGAAAATGACCTTCAGCGTCTTGCATATAACGAAGCTTCATCCTTTACCATGGCAGGACTTCAAAAGGGCGATATAATGCAGCTGATGACTACAATTGACAGACGCTTCATGGCTGGATTGGCTTATTTCATGGGTGCAAGAGAACTTGGACTTGGAATTGTACGTGTAGGCAATGGAATTCCGGAACTGCAATGGGATACGATAAACAGAGTACGTCCTACTGTCTGCATGGTAGTTCCGTCATTTCTGATAAAGCTTATAGATTATGCAGAAGCAAACGGAATAGACTACAATTCATGCTCATTGCGTAAAGCCATATGTATTGGAGAAGCTTTGCGTACCCCTGAAGGCAGGCTGACGAAACTTGGGCAGAAGATATCGGAAAAATGGCCTCAGCTGGAATTGTATTCCACTTATGCCTCTACCGAAATGCAGTCTTCTTTTACTGAATGTAAATGTCATTGCGGTGGTCACATTCCTACTGATCTGATAATTGTGGAACTCCTGGATGAGAATAATCAGCCGGTTGTACCTGGAGAGTCAGGGGAGGTAACGATAACTACTTTAGGAGTGGAAGGAATGCCTTTGTTGAGATTCAAGACAGGAGACATATGCATAAGGTACGAAGGACAGTGCCGATGCGGAAGGAACACTGACAGGCTCAGTTCCGTAATAGGACGCAAGGGACAGATGATCAAGTACAAGGGAACGACGCTGTATCCGCCTGCTCTTTTTGATATATTGGACAATATTCCTAAAATAGACAATTATATCGTGGAGGTATTTACCAATTCCATAGGAACAGACCAGATACAGATAAGCATAGGAAGTTCCAATCATAGCGAGGAATTTGTAAAGCAGATCAAGGATGTATTCCGTTCCAAGGTTCGTGTCGCCCCGGATATCGTCTTCAAGCCAAGCGAACTTATTGCACGTCAGCAGATGCCTCCGATGAGTAGAAAAGTGATTAAATTCATTGACAGAAGATAAATATTTCTTAGATTTACCATCATAACACTTAAACATATCAATATGAAAAAGTATTTTGTAGCAGCCGTATGCGTATTGCTTTCAGTAGCAGCTATGGCAAAGAAGGAGTCTCCAGTAAGACTGGAGTCAGGTTCTCTGGATGTATTTGTAAATGGAGGAACCTACAACATGGTGTTTGATTACTCAAATCTCTCTGTAGAAGGAACTCCTATAGCTGATTTCCTTGCATCAAAGGATGACAAGTTCCGTAATGACTGGGAGACCCTTATTCTGCCTGAGTCAGAAAATTTCGCTTGCAGTGTTCCTATGCTGGCAACCAAGCAGAAACTTACTCCTCTACAGGCAGGTACTCCTGATTATACATTCAAGGTGGTCATGGGTGATATCTATCTTGGCAATGCCGGCCAGATGTTCAATCCGTTCTCAAGTGCAACGGCAGGTGGAGCTATCTTGAATGCAAAGATGTATGTGGTTGATAATGCGACAAATGAAGTGGTCTGCGTTCTTCTTGTTGATGAAGTACAGGGCGTTTCTGCCTTTTCTGACAAGGATCGTCTGATAGTTGCCTGGAATACAGTAGGTGCATTTCTGAAGAAATACGTCAAGAAAAACGCATGATTTCCGTTATGAGAAAATTCATGATTTCAGCCGCAATATTCTTTGCGGCTGTTTTTTCAGAAGCCAGAGATTATGGCTCTGGGCAGATATATTTTTATGGAGCTGATTTTTCTGAGGTGAGAGTTCTAGGTGCTTATGAAAGCGAAGATTATTTTACCAAAGCTTTTATAGGAATCAATACTTTGTTTTCTATTGAATCTGATAAATATAATGTTTCCCGTATTTTTGGGAAGACTGTCCAGCAATCCGTAGATGTAATGGTACAGCAATCAAGAAACGCTGACTTTTCAAAAATTAAAGTCAATAGATTGGAAATTTCATCAAGACCTTCAGAGGAAATGATAGCCTCATATGAACTCCCTCATAAGGACGGGATAGGTGTAGTGATGATTGCCAGGCTTCTTGACAAGAATGAGGGACTTGGAACATATGATTTCGTTGTTTTTGATATTGCTACCCGAAAAGTCATTGAAGAGGTGCGTGCAACAGGTGAAGCTGGTGGTTCCGGATTACGTAACTACTGGGCGAGCTCAGCATATGAAATAATGTCTGACAAAAAACTTTTGTCCAGATAATATATTTTTTCGTAGATTTTATGTAAGTTTGTATTCTGATTTGATTTTAACCTTAAAAAATAATTGAATTATGAAAAGAATTTTGACAATTGCAGCTGTTTTGTTTGGTTTTACAGTGGCTGCTGTAGCGCAGCCTAAATCAGTCGGTCTGCGTTTGGGAGCTATGGAAGGGGCTGTTTACCAGCATGAAATTGGTGGCGGCAATTTTATTGAGTTGGGTTTTGGATATAATGTTGGTTTACCTATATCTAAAAAAGTAGTCAATCCATATCTAGGATATGCTTATTCAACAGTATATCCAGGAGGCACACTCAATCTGACAGGGTGTTACAACTTTATGATTTTCGAGCCTCAGTGGACATCTAAAGGAGAATGGGGATTCTATGCCGGCCCAGGTATCAGTTTAGGAACCGGATTTCAGCCATGGAAAGCATTTTCGATAGGAGTTATGGGACAGGTTGGATTGGAGTATACATTCTGGTTCCCGCTTCAGCTTTCTGTTGATCTCCGCCCTACAATAGGTATCATGTGTCAGGAAGGAGGCGTCATATTTGATAAAGGTGGTCTTCTTGGATTTGCTCCTTCAATCTCAGCACGTTACACATTCTAATATAAATCAAAGAATAACTCGTTCCCTCTTCTGCGGTCAGGTTCCGTCGGAGAGGGAACTTCAATAAAAGCATCATGGTAAACATCTACTGCGTCAACACCGGTACTACATGCTCCTTCCCTGAAGGAACGACCCTAATGGATATGTTGCCGTCATTCGATTTCGAACGTCCGTATCCTATCTTGTCAGCTAAGGTAAACAATGTCAGTCAAGGATTGAAATACAGGGCTTTCAACAGTCGTCAGGTTGAGTTTCTTGACTATACGACATATGCAGGACGCAGTGTATATTGCCGTTCTTTGTGTTTCCTTTTGTGCAAGGCTGCCCGTGACGTGTTTCCTGAATCCAAGATTGTTCTTCGCAGGCCTATTTCCAAAGGATATTTCTGTGCCTTTGACAAAGGTGACGGTTCGGAGATTTCCCAGAAAGATGTTGACAGAATCGTTTCCCGCATGAAGGAACTTGTCAATGCTGACCTTCCATTCAAACGTCATGAGGTGCGTGTAGAGGAGGCAATAGAGCTTTTCCATGATTTAGGATACCATGATAAGGTCAAGCTGCTTCAGACATCAGGTGATGTGTATGTAAATTATTATACCCTTGATGATGCTGCAGATTATTATTATGATGCATTGCTTGCTAGTACGGGGTATCTTAAGGTATGGGAACTTTCAATCTATAGGGAAGGAATGCTCCTCAGGGTACCTGACAGGCATAAGCCGGAAGAACTTGCTCCATTCATAGAGCAGCCAAAGACTTTTGAAGTGTTCAGTGAGAACCTCAAGTGGAATAAGATCATGGGACTTGACAATGTAGGAGATGTGAATCTTGCATGTCAGAGAGGCGAGGCAAGTGACCTTATTAAGATAGCAGAGGCGCTTCAGGAGAAGAAGATAGTACAGATCGCAGAAGAAATCGAGCATCGTGTAAATCAGGATGATCCTGTGCGTCTGGTGCTTATAACAGGACCTTCAAGCAGTGGAAAATCCACTTTCTGCAAACGTCTGAGCATACAGCTCAAGGCATGTGGACTTCATCCGATATCATTTTCCACAGATGACTATTTCGTAAATCGTCTTGACACACCTCTTCTGCCTGACGGATCTTTCGATTTCGACAATTTTGACACAGTGGATCATGAATATCTTCAGAATGATGTCCTGAAACTTCTCAATGGAGAAACTGTGGAAGTTCCAGAATATAATTTTGTTACAGGATTACGTGAGTTCAATGGAAAGAAACTCAGGCTTGAGAAAGGAATGGTTCTTCTTGTCGAAGGAATACATGCTCTTAATCCTCGACTTACCGATAGGGTTCCGGAATCATACAAGTACAGGATCTTTATCAATACTATAACAAGCATTTCCCTTGATGACCATAACTGTATACCGACAAGCGACAACCGTCTTTTGAGAAGAATTGTCCGCGATTTCAACAAGGGTGCTTTTACAGCTCGTGAATCAATAATGCATTGGCCTAATGTTCGCAGGTCTGAGGTTCAGTGGATATATCCTTACCAGGAATGTGCGGATGTGCTTTTCAATTCGTCCTATATTGTGGAATTTCCTGTTGTGCGTCCGCATGCAGAGCGTATTCTTATGACAGTGCCTAAAAATTGTCCGGAATATGGTGAAGTCCACCGTCTGATGAAGTTCCTTGGTTATTTCGCACCTGTATCAGACAAGGATGTCCCTGCTACATCACTTTTGAGAAGCTTCATCGGAGGCAGCAGTCTTTAAAAATCCGCCTTAGCGGATTTCAAGTTCGGCGATTGGATTCCCCTGACGGAACCAGTCGCCGATTGTTTTGACATACAGCATGTTATGCATATCGGTACCATAATAAGAAATGATACCCAAGTTTTTTATGTGTTCTGCATTACGCTGAGCCTCACTTCCGTATAGTCCTGCAAATGATCCGTAATTGCACTGAATCTTCACACCTGCTTCCACATACTTCATCAGTTCTTTTTCAGAAAGGTAGAAATATCTTTCAGGGTGGGGAAGAACGGGAGTAAGCCCCATTGTAATGATGCGCTTGAATTCATCCAGGGGCTTTATCCATCCCATCTCTTGAGGCTTGGAGATCGGCAGTTCCATCAGAATAAGTCTGTCTTCAATGGGCATAAGCCATTTGTTCTCAATAACATGAGGCCATGTTTCCGGTACAAGCCGATATTCTGCTGACATGCGCAACTGTATGTCTATGCCTCTGTTCTCTGCTTCATTCTTAAGCAGTTCAAATGCTCTGTTGATGCTGTCAGGAGTGTTGCGGTACAACGCATTGATGTGCGGAGTGCATGTTATGCGTTCAAATCCCCATGATTTCATGGCACAAATGAGTTCTATGGAATTCTCCAAAGAAATGGCACCGTCATCAAGAGCTGGAAGGATATGGCTGTGGATATCCGTTTTCATCAGTCTTTAATGAATTTTGTAAGTTCTTGATATACAAGATGTACGGGCAGGCCCATTATGGTAAAGAAAGATCCTTCTATCCTGTTGATGCCGATGTAGCCGATCCATTCCTGTATGCCGTACGCGCCAGCCTTGTCAAATGGCCTGAATGTGTCTATGTAATATTCTATTTCCTTATCTGATAGTTTCTTGAAATATACTGTAGCTGTATCGCTGGAAGTATGGCAATGTTTGCTGTCTCTTATCGTTATAGCTGTTATTACCTCGTGTTCACGTCCTGACAGATGTCTGAGCATGTCAATGGCTTCTTCTCTTGAATGGGGTTTTCCCATGACAATATTGCCACATATGACCAATGTATCTGAGGTTAGAAGAATTTCGTTATCTTCAAGTGCTCTGTGGAATCCATAGGATTTCCCTTCCGACAATATCTCAGGAATCTTATGTATAGGTGTATCTTCAGGATATACTTCTTCAAACGTATTGCGTGTGTCGACTTCAAAGTCTATGTTCAGGCCGGCGAGAAGTTCTCTTCTGCGTGGGGAACCGCTGGCTAATATTACCTTTTTGTCTTTAAGATCCATTTCCTTTAAACAGCTTCTTGTATTTCGGGAGGCAAAATTACATCTTTTTGGCGGAAAAGAAGAATTAGTCTAAAGAATCTTTTTGACCAGACGGAACATCCTGTATGGCATATATCTGAAAGGAAGGTCAATCCATGTTCCTGTGGTTATTATAGAGCGTCTGTGGCTGAAGGCATTGAAGCTTTCCTTGGCGTGATATCTTCCCATGCCTGAGTTGCCTACTCCTCCAAACGGAATGTTCTCATTGGCTATGTGCATTATGACATCATTTATGCATCCTCCTCCTGAAGAAGTCCTGCGGATAATATCCCAACCATCTGATTCCTTGCCGAAAAAATAGAATGCAAGCGGTTTTTCGCGTGAGTTGACAAAGTCAATCACAGCATCGCGGAAAGAACCTTTGGGAGCATCCTGCAAACCGGAATATCTTCCATCTGAGTCTATCTCAATAATTGGAAAAACAGGACCGAATATTTCTTCTGTCATGAGAGGGGAGTCGACAGGTACATCAGCAATCAGAGTCGGCTCGATGAATCTGGATGCCTCATCGCATTTACCTCCGTAGATGATGTTTCCGTCCTTGAAATAGCCGGTAACTCTCTCGAAAGCCTTGTCATTGACCATTCTGACATAATGCCTATCTGATTTGATGTCCATGCCGTGAAGGACGGTGATCTCTTCAGCGAATGCTTTGACGAACTTTTCCTTTATGTTCTTGTGTATCAGGATGTAATCCGGAGCGATGCATGTCTGACCGCTGTTCAGGGTCTTGCCCCAGGCTATGCGTTTCGCAGCTGTTCTGATATCTGCACTTTCGTCTATTATACAAGGACTCTTGCCTCCTAGTTCAAGGACAACAGGTGTCAGGTTCTTTGCTGCGGCTGTCATTACAGTCTTTGCAAGTGATGGACTTCCTGTGAAGAATATAATGTCCCATCTCTGTGCAAGAAGAGTTGTATTTACTTGTCTGTTTCCCTGTACGACTGCTATATAATTCTCGTCGAAAGTCTCGGAAATCATATCCTCAATCATCTTGGATACGTTAGGCACGTATGGCGAAGGCTTAAGTACGGCTGTGCAACCGGCTGAGATTGCTCCCACGAGAGGATTCAGAAGCAACTGTACCGGATAGTTCCATGGCGAGATTATCAGCGAGCAGCCGAGAGGCTCCTTGACAATGTAGCTGTGCGAAGGAAACAGCTTTATCGGAGTATGCGCCTTTTCTCTTCTTGCCCATGACGATACATTTTTTATGTGCATCCTGATTTCAGCCTTGACAATGCTTATTTCTGTAAGATAGGCCTCTTCGTATGACTTGTGAAGGTCGGTCCAGAGTGCTTCCGCAAGTCTGCTCTCCCATTTTGTCATGGCATTCAACAGCTTGTGCAGCATTTCTTTACGGTATTTTATATCAAGTGTTGCACCAGAGGAAAAGAAAGACCTTTGGGCATTTCTGATTGCAATTACTCTTTCTTCAGATGTGTTTTCCATATGCGTTCAGACAAATTATTTCCAAAATTAATCAAAAATCATCACGATGCCTTTGAATTATGTGAAATATGGGACTTCCGTCCTGTGAAGTCGTCCATCGCGTGATAAATTCCGAACAGTTCTCCGAAAAGCCAGTCAAAAACCCTGGTAGGGAGTATAGCCTGCCAGAATCTGATGAAATGGAATCCGAAAGGTATGCCACAGAACGTTCTGTTGTGTTCAATACCTTTAATTACGCGTGCAGCAACGTATTCCGGTTTCAGAATAGGAATGATTCTGGACCTGACTCCATCAAACATTCCAGTATTGATATAGTATGGGGCGACAGTTGTGATGTGTACGTTGCTTTTACTGTCCTGAAGTTCGATTCTTACAGAATCAGACCATCCTATAGCTCCCCACTTGCTTGCTGCATATACTGACATTTTAGGGTTTGAGAGCATTCCTCCGGCTGATGCTATTGTGCATATATGACCTCTGTTGCGTCGCAACATGTCGGGCAAGGCTGCATGAGCAACAAGCATCGGGGCGATTGTATTGATATTCATTGTGCGTATGATCTCATCACTGCTCATCTGGTCGAAGGTCTTGTTGCTTGTGATTATTCCTGCACAATTGATGATGATGTCTATGGCACCGCATTCTTCAACGGTCTTTCTGTATGCAAGCGCAACCTTTTCACTGTCAGACACATCCACCATATAACCCTTGATTCTGCCAAAGGAAGCGAGCTCTTTTTTCACATTCTCTATCGCTGCTATGTTTATGTCCCATATTATGAATGTTTCAGCTCCTTTTTCCAGAGCCATTCTTCCCATTATCTTACCTATGCCTGATGCTCCTCCTGTAATAAGGACGTTTGTTTTTTCAAATTTCATAACCACTTTCCATTAATTATTGATCATAGCTGACTGCCCTTCATTATCATGGCAATCGTAGGCAAATATATGGCAATAAAAATACCGACAGCTTTTCAGCTGCCGGTAATGTCGTAAAACTATTGTTTCTGTTGTAAATGCTATGAATCTGTGGTGAACCTTGAAGCGCTGTGGTGAAAAATCAGAACTTTTTCTTGTAATCCTGAACGTCCAGTTGCCATTCTCCCTGAAGTTTCATCACCATTTCTATAGCTTCGCGGGCGCATCCTTTTCCTCCAGGTCTTGAACTTATGAAATCAGCAGCTTCCAGCACTTCAGGAACAGCATCGCAAGGACAAACCCCGCATCCGCATGCTTTCAGAACAGGAATATCCGGAAGATCATCTCCGAAATACATTACTTCTTCCGCTTTCACTTTATGGCGTTGGCAGAAATCCTGAAAATCCTCTATCTTGTCACGGACTCCCAGATATACGTCTTCCGGAAGGATTCCGCATGTGCGGAAACGCGCTCTGATACTTTCGGAACGTCCTCCTGTAATGATACCCAGAGCGTAGCCGTGCATAGTTGCCATTCTCAGACCGAATCCGTCTTTGGAATCGAATGTACGGTAAAGTTCCCCGTTCAGGTCGGCAAGTATGCCTCCGTCAGTCAAGACACCGTCTACATCGAAAACAAAGGCTCTGATACCTTTCAGTATTTCTTCCATCCTGATTATGATTTTGCTCCGGTTCCGAATCCTCCCATTGGGAAAGCTGGCTTAGGCTCTCCGGCAAGGGTGATCTGTCCGTGCTGGTTTTCATATTTGTTGATATTGTCCTGCAGTGCGAGATACAGCCTTTTAGCATGTTCCGGAGTCATTATGATACGGTTGCCAACTTCCGGTTTAGGGAGTCCGGGGAGCATTGTGGCAAAATCAATTATGAATTCGCTGTGCGAGTGAGTTATTATCGCCAGATTTGAGTATGATCCTCTGGCTGTTTCCGGTTTCAATTCAATTTTCAGTTCCTTTTCGTTTGCCATAGTATAGTATATTTGTTTATGACGCAAAGTTAATTAAAATTACAGTATCTTTGCAGTCGTAAATAAAGGAATCTTTGAGAAAATTTTAAATAGTTTCTCAATGATTCTTTTAGCAGATTATTGTGACGATGGAAATTAAAATAGCTTCATATAAATGACTGATTGGTTTCAGAATGCGCGTCCTATATCGCTTCCGCAGAGTCTTCTTCCGGCACTTACGGCAGTGGCGCTTTCCTATGGACAGGCAGAATTTTCATGGGTTGCAGCAGTTGCTTCAGTTGCTGGTGTTGTTGCACTTCATTTAGGTTTTAATCTTCTTGACGACTGGTTCGACTACAAGGTCGGATCTGCTGAAGCACGTCAGAAAGTAGCCAACGAAGGATTCCGAGGACGTATGGTCAAGTACCCGTATCTTACCTTTGGAGAGGCTTCTCCAAAGCAGCTGGTGTGGGCGGTGGTATGTTTCCTTGCCATAGCAGCTGTAATGGGGGGAATTGTTATTGCTTTAAGAGGATGGATGATAGTCGTATGGATTGCAGCAGCTCTCGTTCTGGGTGTCTCATATTCAGGGGGACCTCTCAAGCTTGGTTTCAGAGGGCTCGGAGAACTTGTCATCTTCATTATGTTCGGACCATTGATGATGTCTGGGGTGTACTATGCTATAACAGGAACTCTTGATTGGAAGATTACCTGGCTTTCCATAGCGACAGGTCTTCTGGTTACAAATATCGTCTACTCCCATTCAATTCTGGATTCTGTCACTGATGCCAAGATGGGAAAGAAGACAATGGCTCATCTGATGGGGGGCGGAAAAGGGCAGATTTTCCTTTCGGCTCTTATCAATGTGATACCTTATATAATGGTTGTGATTGGTGTATGTCTGGATCAGCTGCATTATGCTTACCTTGCGACACTTCTTGTCCTGCCTCTTTCCTTGTGGCTGGTGAACTCGTTGAGTGATTTTGTCAAAGGCAAGGAGGTCTGTGCAGAGCCAAAGCTGTGGATGGGACCTATGGGAGACTTCGCGGCCTATAGGAAGGCTGGAATATATTGGTTTCTTCTCAGGTGGCTGGTCGCTCGCAATATCGTCATGATGTTCTGCGCTATACTGATAGCTGTAAATCTGATATTCGGATAGAGCCTGAGGCCGGTGACTGAACTGGCTTCTTTTGGTGATATTCTGTATTTTTGCCTAAGGGAGAAATCAAATGATTTCATCGTGTGAGCGAGTGATGGATATGACTATCATACTCACAGGATTTCCATGAATGTAAAAAGTTTTGATATAGTATGAAAAAAATAATTTATCTAGGATGGTGGTTCCTTCGGGCGCGCTTTTTCGGACGTCGTGCCCCTCTTCAGACCGTACTTTTCATATCTGACATATGCAATCTCAGATGCAGGCATTGCAGTGTATATGAACTTAAGAATCCGCATAATATGACTTACGAACAGGTGCGTGAACATCTTCAGTATTCTTATGACCTTGGTTCGCGTTTTGTGGATTTTGAAGGTGGGGAGGTGACGATATGGAAGGATGGCGACAAGCGTATAAATGATCTGATAGATCTTGCAAAGGAAATAGGATTCTTTTCTTGCACAATCACAACTAATGCACAATTGCCTTTCTCAGGAAGTCATGCAGATTCCATATGGGTAAGTCTAGATGGTACAGGTCGTTTTCATGAAGAGGTAAGAGGGAAGGGCACATTTGCAAAATTGGAAAAGAACATTGCCGAGTGCGGTCATAAGCATCTGAGCGTCAATATGGTTGTGAATACCTTGAATTATACTGATGTTGACAATACTATCGAATATGCAAAAAGCAATCCTGCCATTGAGCAGATTTCCATCAATTTCCACACACCTTTTGAAGGAACAGAATATCTTTCTCTGGATCTTGACAAGCGTGCCGGTATAATTGACAAGGTGCTGGAATACAAGAAGAAAGGCTATCCTATAATGAATTCAAAGTCTGGTCTGAAGCTTATGCGGACCAATAAATTCAAGAAAAGGTGCTGGGTAACAAATTTCATATATCCTGATGGCAGCAGAGGGTTATGTGTAGGTAATGGAACGGACAAGTGTGATCAGTGCGGATTCTGTATGTCAGGAGAAATGGCTTCAGTCTTTGCATTCAAGCCTGATACTATATTTGCAGGATTGAAACTGAGGGCTTAATCAAAATAATTGCTATCTTTGTACGATATTGTGTTTAGTTGGAAGGTCTTGTCTGCAGAATTTCCTGGTTCCGGACAAGAGATTCCGCAAATTAGATATTCGGTATCAAAAATGAAGATTCTGCAGTGGATAAAAGTTTCGCTGACTGTGTGAGTCTTTAATTGTCAACAACTTGAAATTGCGAAACTTGATATAGATTATATATTTTTATGGAACTGCCAGCAAAGTACAATCCTGCTGAGACGGAGGATAAATGGTATGCCTATTGGCTTGAAAACAAGTTTTTTCATTCGGAACCTGATGACAGAGAGCCTTATACTGTCGTAATTCCGCCGCCTAATGTGACAGGTATCCTTCATATGGGGCATGTGTTGAACAATACATTGAATGATGTGCTTGTACGTAAGGCAAGAATGGATGGCAAGAATGCATGCTGGGTGCCTGGAACTGACCATGCCTCCATAGCAACAGAAAACAAGGTCGTACAGAAACTTGCTGCAGATGGTATTAAGAAGGAGGATCTTACACGTGAGGAATTCCTCAGACATGCATGGGAGTGGAAGGAGAAACATGGTGGCATCATCCTCAGCCAGCTTCGCAAGCTTGGAGCTTCATGTGATTGGGACAGGACCCGGTTCACGATGGATCCGGATCTGAGTGAAGCTGTGATCAATACATTCGTATACTTCTATAATAAAGGCTATATTTATAGAGGAGTACGTATGGTCAACTGGGATCCTGTAGGACTGACAGCTGTCAGTGATGAAGAGGTTGTGCATAAGGATACTGTCAGCAAGTTCTATCATTTGCGTTATTTCATTTCTGACGGACAGGGTAATCCAACCGATAAGTACATCATCATTGCGACAACCCGCCCTGAGACAATCATGGCCGATGCTGCCGTATGCATAAATCCTGATGATGAGAGATATCATTGGCTTAGAGGATGTAAGGTGCTTATTCCGCTGATTAATAAGGAGATACCAATTATAGAGGATAGTTATGTCTCTATGGATTTCGGTACAGGATGTCTAAAGGTGACTCCGGCTCATGATGTAAATGATTACGAAATCGGCATAAGGCATAATCTGCCGGTCATCGACATAATTGACGATCATGGTCGTCTGAATGAAAAGGCACAGATCCTTGTTGGAGAAGATCGTTTTGATGCCCGTAAGAAGATTGTGAAGATGCTTGAAGAATCCGGCAATCTGGAGAAGATGGAGGATTATACATCTCCTGTGGGTTATTCGGAAAGAACAAATGCGGTAATTGAGCCGAGACTTTCAATGCAGTGGTTCCTCAAGATGGAAGCATTGGCAAAGGATGCTCTCGAATCCGTCGAGAACGGAGATGTGAAGCTGATTCCTGATAAATATCGCAATACATACCGTCATTGGATGGAGAATGTGCGTGATTGGTGCATTTCACGTCAACTGTGGTGGGGACAGCGTATACCTGCGTATTATCTTCCTGATGGACAGGTTGTTGTTGCCGCTACCGATAGCGAAGCTTTAGCTCTGGCACAGCAACTTGATGCTGATGTGACTGCTGAAGATTTGCGTCAGGATGAAGATGTTCTCGATACATGGTTCTCTTCATGGCTGTGGCCTATATCAGTGTTTGACACCAATAAGGCAGGACATCCTGAAGCTGAACCAAACAGAGACCTTGCATATTATTATCCGACAAATGATCTTGTGACGGGTCCGGATATCCTCTTCTTCTGGGTTGCCCGTATGATAATGGCAGGTAATGAATTCATGAATGATGTTCCGTTCCGGAATGTCTATCTTACAGGTATCGTTCGTGACAAGCTTGGACGCAAGATGTCCAAGACTCTCGGAAATTCTCCGGATCCGCTTGACCTCATAGATAAATATGGTGCAGATGCTGTCAGACTTGGTATGCTTCTTTGCAGTTCGGCTGGAAATGATATTCTGTATGATGAGTCGCAGATTGAGCAGGGCCGTAACTTCAACAACAAGGTATGGAATGCTTTCCGTCTTGTAACGGGATGGAATGTTGATGCTGTAGCCGTACAGCCTGAGGCATCTGCTGTAGCTGTGAAGTGGTTCGACAGCAAGTTAAGCCAGGTGATAGAGATTGTGGAAGATCATTTCTCGAAATTCCGTATTTCAGATGCTCTGATGGCTATTTACAAGTTATTCTGGGATGATTTCTGTGCATGGTATCTTGAGGCGGTCAAGCCTGGATATGGCGCTGCAATAGACAAGGCTACATATGATGCAACTATTGGTTTCCTTGATGCACTGCTGAAGATGATTCATCCGATTATGCCTTTCATTACTGAAGAACTGTGGCAGAATATGGCGGAGAGAAAGGCTGGTGAGACAATAATGAATCAGCATTATCCTAAGGCAAAAGAATATGATGCAGGTTTGATTGCTTCATTTGAAATGGCATGTGAAGCTGTAGCAGGAGTGCGTAATATTCGTCAGAGCAAGAATCTGTCTCCGAGGGAGTCACTTGACCTTAAGATTAAAGGGGCTTTCCCTTCGGAAGTCCTTCCTATTGTTGTAAAGCTAGCTAATGTAACAGTAGGTAATGCTGAAGGTGACTTGGCTTCAGCTCAGAGGTTCATGGTCAGGACAGTAGAAATGTTCGTGCCTCTTACCGGTCTGATCAATGTGGAAGAAGAGATTGCAAAGCTTGAGACTGAGCTCGCATATCAGCAGAAATTCCTGGACAGTGTTCGTAAAAAGCTTTCAAATGAGCGTTTTGTCGCAAATGCACCTGAGGCTGTAGTGGCTGTTGAACGTAAAAAGGAAGCCGACTCATTGTCTAAGATTGAGAGCATTACTTCTTCTCTTAACGCATTGAAAAGCAATTAGGAAAACAGAAAAGTTATAAGTAATAACATTTTTGTTATCATGGAATCGGAGCTGAAACTGGATGTCAGATATTACGAAACTGATCAGATGGGTATTGTCCATCATTCAAATTATGTCAGATATTTTGAATGCGGGCGTACCGCTATGTTGAAGGAGTATGGACTTCCTATAGAACAGATTGAAAAGGCTGGAATAATGCTTCCTGTTGTGTCTGTGGTGTGCCGTTACAGGATGCCTGCAAAATTGGGGGATACACTTTCTGTACGGTCCAGTGTTGATGCAGTACCTAAAGCAAAGCTGACCATACATAATGAAATATTCAATGAATCCGGTCAGCTTCTTTGTGAAGGAGAGGTTGTGCTTGGGTTCATAGATGCTGCGACAAGACGTCCTGTGAGATGTCCGCAGATGCTTGCTGATTTTTTTGCTCAATATATTAACGATTGATATTATGGATACTTTATTTGTTGCTCCTCTTGCTTTTGTCGGTGTATGGGAAGTTGTAGTGATTGCTTTGGTCATTCTTCTTCTTTTCGGAGGGAAAAAGATTCCGGAATTGATGAAAGGATTGGGAAAAGGAGTCAGGAGCTTTAAGCAAGGTCTGACTGAGGTGGATGAGGATGACAAGAATATCAAGAAACTTGATTCAGATTCAGCGAACAGGTAGTGCAGGTGGAAGAAAAGATGATGAGTTTCTGGGATCATCTTGATGATCTTAGAAAAAGCCTGATACATATTATCGTTGCACTTATATGTGTTGCGACAGTGCTTTTTGTCTTCAAGGATTTTCTTTTCGATGATGTTGTTCTGGCTCCATCCAGGCAGGATTTTATATTTTATAGGTTTACTGGCATCGATATGTCTTTGCCATTGGTAAATCTGGAGGTGGCCGCACAGTTTGTCATACATCTGAAAGTTACATTCATCACTGCTCTGATACTTGCATGCCCGTATATTATTTACGAGCTGTGGAGATTTATAGCTCCAGCATTATATGTGGATGAAAAGAAAGCTGTAAGGAAGGCATTCATGTATGCATCAGTATTGTTCTATGTGGGTCTTGCTGTCGGATATTTCATTGTTTTGCCTTTGATGCTGAATTTTTTTGCAGACTATCAGGTCAGTGCGTCCGTACCGAATACTTTTTCTCTCTCTTCATATATTTCCTTATTGACATCAACGGTCCTTGCATTCGGAATAGTGTTTGAGTTTCCAGCAGTAGTTGCGGTATTGTCTGCTATGGGAATTGTTACAAGAGAGAATATGATTGCTTATCGGAAGTATGCAGTCTGCGGAGTACTTGTACTTGCCGCCATAATAACGCCTTCCGGTGATCCTTTCTCGCTTCTTATCTGCTCAGTCCCTCTTTATCTTTTATATGAGTTCAGCATTCTCCTGTGCTGTAGAGGTGATAAGCTCGCGGAATGAATTTAAATGATTAGCTATGATTTCAATTAACGACCTGACTGTAGCATATGGTGGATTTACATTGCTCAATGGAATTGACTTCCACATAAGCGAGACTGACAAGATCGGTCTCGTGGGAAAGAATGGTGCAGGCAAATCTACGATTCTTAAACTTATATGCGGAATACAGAGCCCAACTTCCGGAAAAGTTGCTGTTCGTAATGATGTCAAGATAGGTTATCTGCCTCAGATCATGGAACATTGCAAAGGCCGTAGCGTGATAGATGAGGCAATGACTGCCTTTTCAGATATCTTTGAACTTGAGGAAGCGTTAGGGCGTATAACTGTCGAGTTGGCAGAGAGGCAGGATTATGAATCAAAGGAATATCATGACCTGATAATAAGGATGAATGAAATCAATGACAGACTTTCATACACCCGCAGTGAAAATCCTGAGGTTCTGGCAGAAAGGACTCTTCTTGGATTAGGCTTCAGGTATGATGAACTTTCCAGACCTGCTGAAACTTTCAGTCAGGGTTGGAATATGCGTATCGAGCTTGCTAAGATACTGTTGTCCAAGCCAGATGTGCTTCTGCTGGATGAGCCGACAAATCATCTTGACATAGAGTCTATAGAATGGCTGGAAGAATATCTTAAGAGTTATCGTGGATCTCTGGTGCTTATTTCCCATGACCGTAAGTTTCTCGATAATGTGACCAACAGGACTGTTGAAATCATGCTTGGAAGAATACATGACTACAGGGTTCCATACAGCAGGTATCTCGAACTTCGTCGTGAGAGGATCGAACAGCAGAAGGCAGCATATGAGAATCAGCAGAGGCTGATAGAGAAAACCGAGGAGTTCATAGAGAAATTCAGATATAAGCCTACTAAGTCCAATCAGGTGCAGTCCAGAGTCAAGCAGCTGGAGAAACTGGAAAGGATAGAGATTGATGTGGAAGACAGGTCTGTCATGACAGTGAAATTCCCTCCTGCTCCACGATCTGGAGATATAGTATATAAGTCTGTAGATATGATGGTTGGATATGGGGAGAAGATAGTCTTCTCAGATGCCGCGATTGAGGTTCGCAGAGGAGAGAAGGTGGCCTTGGTGGGAAGGAATGGAGAGGGTAAGACAACTCTTATGAGAGTGATAATGGGGGAATTGGATCCTATGATGGGAGAGTCTAAGTCAGGATATAATGTAAATATAGGCTATTATGCTCAGAATCAAGAGGATATACTCGATAAAGAGGATACGGTATTCGGTACGTTGGACCGTATTGCTGTAGGCGATATAAGGCTGAAGCTTCGTGACATACTGGGGGCATTTCTTTTCAAAGGTGAAGACATAGATAAGAAGGTGGCAGTGCTGAGTGGTGGAGAAAGGGCACGTCTCGCCATGGCCAAGCTGATGCTCAGACCTTATAATCTGCTGGCGCTTGATGAGCCTACCAATCATATGGATATACGTTCTAAGGATATGCTGAAGCAGGCTCTTAAGGCATATGACGGTACGTTGATAATCGTTTCTCATGACCGTGATTTCCTGGATGGTCTTGTCGATAAACTATATGAGTTCCGGGATGGGAAAGTGAAGGAGCATCTTGGAGGTGTTCAAGAGTTTCTTGATCGTCGGAAACTGGAAAATCTAAGCGAACTGGAAAGACATTATAAGGTTGTCGAGGAGAAGTCCGCTGAGGTTGTCCAGAAGAAGGAAGTAGCCAGACAGGAGTATCAGGCTAAAAGGTATGTATCTAAAGAAGAAAAGAAGATAAGGAATCGTATATCATTTCTAGAGAAGGGGATAGGAGAGTTGGAATTAAAGATGAAAGATATTGAGTCGGTACTCTCTAACCCTGGTCCTGAAGATGATGTCATGGAGTTGACCAGAGCCTACCTTGAAAATAAGAGAGAATTGGATTTCAAGATGGCGGAATGGGAAAAATTGAATGAACAGTTAGAATTCTGATATGGAAGAAAAGAAAATGCAGTATCTGTTCGGAATGCATCCGGTTCTGGAGGCAGTCAGGGCAGGAAAGAAATTTGACAAGGTGCTTCTGAAGCAGGGACTTGAAGGAAATCAGTTCAGGGAGCTGCTGGAACTTCTGAAACTTAATGAAATTCCTTTTCAGTTCGTACCTGGAGAAAGAATCAGCAGAGCTGTCAGAGGAGCGCACCAAGGAGTGCTGGCTTATATTTCTCAAATAGACTATGTTGATATAGAACAGCTTGTGAACAATGCACTCGCAAGGAGTGAAAATCCTTTGCTGGTGATTCTGGATGGAGTCAGCGATGTGAGGAATCTTGGTGCCATAGCACGCAGTCTGGAGTGTGCGGGAGGCAATGGCATAATTGTACCGGCTAAAGGAGGAGCTGCTATAAATGCTGATGCCGTGAAAGCATCTGCAGGAGCTCTGATGCGGATTGACACATGCAAGGTTCCAAACCTCAGGGTGGCTGCATATTATCTGCAGCAGAGTGGATTCAGGCTTATTGCTGCAACAGAAAAGACTGACAGACTGTTGTATGATGTGGATATGACGGGACCTTGTGCCATCATTATGGGGTCTGAAGGTAAGGGGATTTCTCAGGCAATGCTTGATCTTGCTGACGACAAGGCTGCTATTCCAATGACAGGCGAGATTACCTCACTTAACGTATCCGTTGCTTCAGCTGTTGTTATGTATGAAGCTGTAAGACAAAGAATTACAAAGTGATGTTTATTCTTGATTCCCATTGCGATACTCCTTCACAGATTCTGCGTTTGAGAGACATGTCGCTAGACAATGACCATGCTCATGTGGACTTTCCTAAATTGAAGAAGGGAAAAGTCGACGGTGCATTTTTCGCTTTGTATGTTCCATCTTCTTTGGATGACAGACATGATGAAGCGCTTGAATATGCTTCATTACTTTTGAATGGTGTGAATGGGGTTGTCAATGCCAATCCCGATGCTGCAGCATTTGCTATGTCATCTTCAGATGCTTTGTCTAATAAGGACAAAGGATTGTTCTCTGTTTTTCTCGGTCTGGAGAACGGTTCTCCGATAGGATACTCGATGGATAATCTTAAATGGTTTTATGATAGGGGAGTAAGGTATGTTACCTTATGTCATTCTTTAAATAACCATATATGTGATTCCTGCGCATCTGATATGAAAAGATGGGGAGGTTTGAGTCCTTTCGGAAAAGAACTGGTGGCGCAGATGAATAAGATGGGAATGTTGGTTGATATTTCCCATGCTTCCGATGATACGTTTTATGATGTACTTGAGCATTCCTCAAAACCCGTTGTCGCAACTCATTCGTGTTGTCGTGCCTTGGCTGGACATCCGCGCAATATGTCTGATGATATGATTAGAGCCTTGGCTGGAGGAGGGGGCGTCATACAGATCAATTTCTACCCTCTCTTTCTGGATTCCGGATTCACTGACATTCTTTCAAGCTCAGGTTTGATTGATATGGGTGAAGTAGTTGAAAATGAGTTTATTGAAGATCCTTCAGATGACGTGCGTCGTGCTGCCTGGCATGAGGTACTGGACAGGTTGGCTTCTTTGCAGAGACCGTCTTTCAGACGTATAGCCGATCATATCGATCATGTTGTAGAACTAGTCGGAGTGGATCATGTCGGCCTTGGATCAGATTTCGACGGTATAGCTGTCACTCCTGCAGGTATGGAAGATGTATCCATGATGCCGTTCCTTTTCGATGAACTTCGTTTGCGTGGATATTCAGAATACGATCTTTCAAAAATTGCCTCATCAAATTTCTTCCGTGTTCTGGAATCCTGATGATGCTGATAAGGATATCATTTCTTCTGATGCATTACGACAATGGTAACGGCTATGAGGATCAGCGTTATACCGATGATGGACTTGAGATATAGATGTTCTTGAAGAAAGAGTACACCGAGTACTACTGCAGTCAGAGGCTGCAGGGCTCCAAGTATTGATGTCATTGTCGGACCTATGCGTCTTACCGCTTTGACTCCCGTGAAATTTGATACCATGGTTGACCAAAGTCCGAGTCCGAGTATGTATAGCCAGTTTTGTCCGTCAGTCACCAAAGTCAGCTTGCCGTCAAATATGAAAGCGCAGATGATGAAATATATTGCGCTCAATATCATCATCCATGTTGTGAACTTGACAACTTCGATCTTGTCTGCCTTGATCTGTTTCATGAGAATGTAGTACGCTGCAAAAGAAAGAGCAGATATTATGGAACATATCAAGCCAAGTGAGGTGTTTCCTCCTTCAATTATGAGGCTGTCTCCGGATGCCAGAAGATAGACGCCGAAGATGGATACGCCAATTGCCCCGATATCTATAGGGGATTTTCGGTCTCCGAAGAACAGCATCATGCATAGAGCCACAACAACCGGATACATGAAATTTATTGTTGATGCAATTCCGCTTGAAATATTTGCATAGCCGATCAGAAGTGTCACAGATGTAATGGATCGTAGGGCGCTTAAAAGAATCACTTTCCAGACTTCATCGAAAGATGAAAATTTCAGTGTCTTTCTTTTGCAGAATGCATATATCATAAGAACCAGTCCGGCTGTTCCCCATCTATATGACAGTACATCGAAATTGGATAGTCCGGCAGCTATCAGGCTTAGACTGAACAAGGGGGAAAATCCGAAGGATGCAGAAGATATGATAGCATAAAAGATCCCGTTTACCCTGATTCTTCTTTTTTTCTGTTCAAATTTCGTATGTGCTATACTCATTTATCCCCCTTTTTGTTAAATGTTTGATATACAATGCTTTGAATCTTGTATAAAAAATACTTATTGTTTACATATTTGTATGAAACAAAATTGTTATAACGTAAAACATTTTTGTTTTATCGGGTGTTTGTCAAAGGTTTGCCTCTTTCAATATCTTTTGTCGCAAAATGTTTAGTGCATGAGCTGCAAAACGTTCAATATTGCGTTTCCTGTCACCAGTAAATCTCAATCTGAATGTTTCTGTTCCCATTTGTGAACTAACTCCGATCCAGACTGTTCCTGCAGGCTTGTCTTCACTTCCGCCTCCTGGTCCGGCTATGCCGGATGTGGCTACAGAAAAGTCGCTGCCCATGAGCAGTCTGACACCTTCCGACATTTCAGCGACACATTCGCTGCTGACGGCACCATATTGCTCAAGTGTTTCTTTGCGGACTCCGAGAGTGTTCTGTTTGACGCTGTTGGCGTATGACGTGACAGAGCCGAGATAATAGGCTGATGAACCTGGAACTGATGTCAATAGCTCGGATATCATCCCTCCTGTGCAGGATTCTGCGACACTCACAGTCTTTCCTTTTGCGCCAAGTATCCGACCAATGCAAGCCTGAAGTGTATCATCCTGTTCGGAATACATCCATTCCGATATCATCGGTTTGAGCCGCATTATTTCCCGTTCAATGAGCTGCTGCATTTCGCTTGCCTTTCCTCCGTATACGGAAAGACGCAGCCTTACACCGGTCAGCAGGTTGGGAAGATAGGCCAGATGCATCTCTTTGGGAAGGTTATCCTCCCAATCCTGTATATGTCTGGCCAATGCGGATTCTGCTATGCCGAAAGTCATTATGGTCCTGTGGCATATGTCAGTAAGGCTTTTATGCCTCTTTATGTCATCGATGATATCCGGAAGCGCTCCAAGTGCCTCAAAAGGAACTCCGGGCAAGGAATACAAAGCAGGCTGGTGGCTGTATCGTTCTTTCCCGAACCTGAATACCATTACGGGTGCTGTGCCAAGTTTGTTTGGAATGACCTCACATGTGTCTGGTACAGATGCCTGTGCCAGGTTTACATCCAGAACATCGAGACCTCTTGCTCCCAGTATCTGATGTATTATATCAAGCTGGGTTTTGTCTGTAATGTTGCCTGTTGCTCCGGAAAGTTCTGCAAGTGCGGTTTTGGTTATATCATCTTTTGTTGGCCCAAGTCCTCCTGTCACTACGACTATATCATTTTCCTCTAGTTCTTTGCCTAGGGTCTCTACAATCTGATCATGCTCATCCCCGATGGATATCATTCTCGTGACCCTTATTCCAGCTGTGCCTAATGCTTGGGAAATATGTGATGAATTTGTATCTACGATCTGTCCTATGAGGATTTCGTCGCCAATCGTGCATATCGATGCTTTAGTCATGCTCATTATTCGGTCTTGTTCTTCAGGTCAGTTTCCAGATGTTTGATGATTTGTTTTACGAGGCCTGGACCTTCATATATGAAGCCGGTATATATCTCTACAAGAGAAGCACCTGCATCCAGCATTTCTTTGGCATCTTCAGGGGACATTATACCTCCTACACCTATTATAGGAAGCCTTCCACCTGATTTTTCATGGACATATTTAACGAGATTCAGATTCTTCTTATGTACAGGGGCTCCAGACATGCCTCCGTTACCTATTTCCTCAATCTTTTCAGGCGATATGCTGGTAATCCCTTCACGGCTTCTCGTCGTGTTGCCTGCTACGATGCCGTCTATTCCGGAACGGAGACTGTAGTCTATTATTTCATCAAGATGCTGGTGGGAAAGATCTGGAGAAAGCTTCAGCAAAACAGGCTTGTAGATATCGTAGTACATTCTCAGATCAAGCAGCCTGTCAACTATTTCAGACAGGAATGATATGTCCTGCAATGACGTGAGACCCACAACATTAGGACATGATACGTTGACAACGAACATATCCACGAAGTCATAGAGCAGTGCAAAGCTTGTCTCATAGTCTCTGGCTGCTTCTTCGTTGATGCTTGATGTGTTTTTAGATATATTGGCAGCTACAATTATTTCAGGACGCTCGCTCTTCAGATGTTCAACTGCATTTCTGACACCTTTATTATTGATTCCAAAACGGTTGATTATTGCCTTATCGCCAGGAATACGCCAGCACCTTGGCTTTTGATTGCCATCTTGCGGGAGGGGAGTCAGCGAACCTATTTCAACAAATCCGAATCCGAAGTTCGCCATGTCATTGTAGAATTCGCCGTTCTTGTCAAGACCTCCGGCCAATCCAACAGGATTAGGAAAATTCAGTCCGAATACTTCACGTTCAAGTGCGGGTGAGTCATTCTTATATACAGCACGTATGATCTGTGATGCCAAAGGAACGTGCCTGAGGAACTTCAAAAGGGAGAAAAGCATGTTATGGGCAGTCTCCGGATTGAATCGGAACAATATAGGTTTCAGGAAATGCTTGTACATGTTTATGCCTATTTTTAACAAGCAAATATACGAATATTGGCGTATTATTCCAATTCCTGATATGTTCCGTCTGTAAAAAGAATGGTTACTCTTGCGATTCTTCTTTGTTTATCAGCTTGTTGTATGTTGTTAGCTGATGTTTTTGTTTCACATCGTTCCATGGCTTCCTGATTAAAGGATTCCTTAGATGAAAACAGATCCGGCAAGATTTCAGGGGTTGGTTCCACTTCATGAGGCATCTGGAAGGAAGCCGGCTGGTCCTTGTACATTTTCCCTTTTCCAAAAATCAGCCATTCCATATCCAGCTTAGGATAGGCGAGCATTATGGCTTTTATGAAATCATAACTTGGATTGTTGCGTCCGGACAAGACATGTGACACGCTTGCACGTACGACATTGATGCTGTCTGCAAATTGTGCCTGAGAAATATTCTCTGCTGCCAGAAATTGCTTTAAACGTGTATTCATAATTGTAACTAATAATGTTACAAATGTAAGCATAAAAATTCAACTTTCCAAATTGAATGTAGGTTGACTTTTGTAAACAAAAACATGATGCACTATAATAACGGGTATTCTTTACTTTATATAAATTCGACAAATCTACTGATAACTAGTGTTATATATAATTAAATCAATGATTCTACCGCCAGTATATGCCCTAATAATGCAAAATTACAATAATGATATGAATTTACTGATTAATTAGATATGTCTAAATTACTGATTAATAATGCAATAGGTATAATAATTACATATAATAAGAAATTCTTATAATACATATGTTAATATTTCCAAAAGTAATCAAATTTATAATTACCAAAACGTGATGATTACAAAGTTTGACAGTGTGATAACAAATGGAAACATGTAATATGAAGGAGGTAGAATAGAAAAATACAGCTCACGACATTCGAGATTTATCCATTACGTGCAGGATAATT
Organism: Bacteroidales bacterium; assembly: GCA_017442315.1. Taxonomy (GTDB): domain Bacteria; phylum Bacteroidota; class Bacteroidia; order Bacteroidales; family UBA932; genus Cryptobacteroides. The sequence continues at coordinate 14,343 of JAFRZX010000165.1, read as the reverse complement.
TTTACATTAAAAATCTGATGGCTTCTGAATTATTGTGTATTTTTGCAATCGATTAGAAAATAACTATTGTGCAGATGATACCGCAGATACATATAGAAGATTATAATTACTCTCTCCCGGATGAGAGGATAGCAAAATATCCTCTGCCGGAAAGAGATCATTCAAGGCTCCTGGTGTACGATTCAGATGGACCTAGGTCTGATTCATTCTTAAATCTTTCCTCTTATCTTCCTGAAGGGGCAATTATGGTCTTCAACGATACAAAGGTGGTACCTGCAAGACTCCATTTCAGGAGGCAGTCCGGTGCGCATATAGAAATCTTCTGTCTTGAGCCGGTAAGTCCGAAAGAATATGTCTCAATGTTTGCTGTTTCTGGCAGATGCAGGTGGAAGTGTATCGTAGGAAACATCAAGAAATGGAAGGGTGATATACTGTCATTATATAATCCATCCGGTGATGTGCGTATTGATGAGATGAATCTCAGGGCAGAATTGATAGAAAGGCTTGGTGAAGCCTCTGTAGTCGAGTTTTCCTGGCAGCATGACTTGCCTTTTTCCCAGGTTCTTGATATATGTGGAAGAGTGCCGATTCCTCCGTACCTCAATCGGGAAACAGAGGATGTGGATCTGGAAAGATATCAGACTCTTTACGCCCGTTTCCGGGGGTCTGTTGCAGCTCCGACAGCGGGACTTCATTTTACCGAAAAGGTTATGGCAGATATCAGTAACAGGGGAATATCTGTCGAGACGGTCTGTCTGCATGTTGGTGCAGGAACGTTTCTGCCGGTAAAATCCTCTCTTGTTTCCGGGCATTCGATGCATAGGGAGCCTTTTGTGGTTTCGGCAAAGTTTATTGAGAGGCTTCTTGCGGGATCAGGAAAGGTTGTTGCAGTCGGAACTACCTCTGTCCGGACTTTGGAATCTCTTTATTATGTTGGAGTCAAGTGTCTTGAAAATGGTTTTCCTACTGATGTCGAACAGTGGGAGCCATATCAGAGAGATTATGTGTACTCTGTGAGTGAAGCACTTGAAGCAATACTTAAGTATCTTCGGGATAATAAATTGACAGAATTGGAGATAGGTACGAAAATTATAATAGTTCCAGGATATCGTTTCAAGATAGTGGATGTACTTGTCACTAACTTTCATCAGCCACAGAGTACTTTGCTTCTTCTGATTTCAGCTTTTGTAGGAGGTGACTGGAAGTCTATCTATGATTATGCATTGGCCAATGATTTCCGTTTCCTGAGTTATGGAGACAGTTCTCTGCTCTTCCGCAGAGACTGATTTGATTATTCGGGTATATTTCATATATTTGCAAAATGTACTAAAATATTAACTTATGGTCGATTTATCAGAATTCGAGAGCATAAGTCCATATACGGACGAAGAAGCGGCTGAAGCCTTGAGTAAATTGGCGGAATATCCGCTTCTTTCCCAGGTTTCCCAGCATTTTTTCCCGGAAGAGTCTCCAGATTTCCTGAAAGGTCTTCTTAAAAGCATAAAGACCATTGATGATTTTCAGGTACTTGTCATGCAGAAGTTTGTCCGCTGGGTTCTGGAACATACAGCAAAGAGTTTCTCTTATGATGGTGTTTCCAATATAGATCAGGACAAGAAGTTTCTTGCATTGTCAAATCATAGGGATATAATACTTGATCCAGCCATTACGCAACTTGTGTTATATACCAATGGGATACCGATGACGGAGATTGCGGTTGGAGATAATCTGATAACAAGCAAAACGATAGAATATCTCATTCGTTCCAATAGAATGATAAAGGTGGTTCGCGGAATTTCTGCAAGAGAACTGTATTTGTCTTCACAGCTATTGTCCAGATATATCCGTCTCAACATCACGGAGCAGCGTAGCTCAATCTGGCTGGCACAAAGGCAGGGAAGGACCAAGAACGGCTATGATATGACAGAGCAGGGGCTCCTGAAGATGCTGGACATGAGTGGTAAAGATGATTTTCAGAGAAATTTTGAAGAACTGAATATCATTCCGATGAGCATTTCCTATGAATTTGAGCCGTGTGACATTCTCAAGGCCAGAGAACTTCTGATTTCGCGTGACAGGAAATATGTCAAGGCAGAGGGTGAGGATCTTAACAGCATTATGGTGGGAATAATGCAGCCTAAAGGAAATATTCATCTGAACATAGGCAAACCGCTGACTTCAGAAGAAATTGCAGCAGCAGCTCTTTGTGATAAGAATGACCGCTATCAGTTGATCAGGCATGCTGTAGATCTCCGTGTCATTGAGGGCTACAGACTCTGGAAGAACAATTATGTGGCTTATGATCTGGTCAATGAGGGAGGCAGGTATGCAGATAAATATGATCAGGCTGATGTGCAGCAGTTTGTCGGATATATGGAGCATCAGCTAGGAACTGTTGAGCCGGAACTGGACAGGAATGAATTGAAGAAGATATTCCTTGATATCTATGCTAATCCGGTATTGGCCAAGGAGATGCTTGAAAAGGAACGTCATAGGGAATAGTCCCTATGGATGTCATTCAGATATACAGAACAGGCTGACTGAAGTCAATTGACCGGAAGTCAGCCTGTTCTGCATATGTGTTCATTGGTTATTCGTTGCTGTTGATCAGTATGTCAAGTTTAGGGTATGGGAACTTGATGCCCTGTTTTGGAAGTTCGTTGTATATTTTATCCAGCAGGTCGAAGTGCAGCCCCCAATAATCTTCGCTTCTGGTCCATATACGGACCACAAACTGGATAGAACTGTCATTCAGTGCGCTTAAGGCAATGAATGGGTCGGCAGGAGCACCCTTTTCTGAGGTTAAGACCCTTGCATCATCCGCTATGAGACTGGCGAGAACTTCTTTTGTGTGTTCGGAAGAAGCACCGTATTCTACATTGACGGTTATATCCAATCTTCTCATCGTTCTTTCCGAATAATTGTTGATGGTTCCGTTGGAAAGAATGCCGTTAGGGATGATTATGACTCTGTTGTCAACTGTTGTCAGCTTTGTACTGGTGATATTTACTTCACTTACAGTTCCAGAATATCCTTGTGCTTCGATATAGTCTCCGGCTTTGAACGGGCGGAAGATCAATATCATTATACCGCCGGCAAAATTCTGTACTGTGCCGTTCAATGCCATACCTATCGCAAGGCCTCCACCGGTAAGCAAGGCTGCAAGTGATGAGGTATCTATGCCCAAAGTACCTACTGTAGTGATTATCAGCAATATCGTTAATGCAATGCTGGTGATGCTTTGAACAAATGATGCTATTGCTGCGTCTGTCTTCTTTCGCTCGAAGATACGCATCAGGATGGATTTGATCTTTCTTATCAGCCAGGCCCCTATGAAGTATATGGCCATTGCAGCTAATACTTTAAGGCCGAATATTACTGCCTTGTCAATCAGGTCGTTTATAAGTTCATTGGCCGGAGTGTTGGCTATTTTCTGTACAGCAGCGGCAAGTTCAGCCTGGACAGGATTGAGAGAGTCAGGTATATGTGTGCTGTCTATTTGGTCTAATATACTGATTATATTCATGATAAATCAATTTATTTATTGGAATAGTTTAAGCACTTCAGATACGATTTCTTCAGTCGGAAGATCAGGATCAAGCACAAGCATCGGCTTTGCATATATGACTTCATTTTCAGTCTTTGCCCTTTCTTCGCCTCCTCCTGTTATATTGAGCATGATTATTTCGTCTTTCTGTACTTTTCCTTCCCTGACAGCAGATTCAAGAGATGCTACTGCCACAGCAGCTGCATTATGAATGTCGATTCCTTCCAGTTCGAGGAATTTCTGTTTCCAGTGATGTAGCTGATCGTTGGATACCTTGAAGATTTCTCCAGATGCATCTTCCATGGCATCAAATAATCCTCCCGCAAGCGAGTATGGTGGCTTTCTGTTTGAAAGCACTTTGGCGTCAATCTCTGCAGATGCAGCTCTTGCTTCATCTGCCGTCATCGGGACAAGCGTACGTGAGCGAAGTTTCCACGAGTCATACATGATTGTGAATGGGTCGTTCTGGGATGGATAGAGGCGCATCTTGTGAGAGCCAAAACGTCCATCCTCTATGAGTCTTAGGTTATTTTCCCATACAGCTATTGTACCTGTACCGCTTCCGATAGCCTGGAAGTATGCATCTGGAATTTTTCCTATGACTTCCACTGCAGACAAGAGGGTGGTTCCCATTCCATCGCGCCTTGCTACGTTTTTCGCTCCGCCTTCAGCCATGAACTTATCGCAGGTGCAGACCTTGTCGGAGAGTGCGATTGCGTCGAAATAATCAGATCCGGCAGGGGAGGCGATGATCTTTACGCAGTCGTTAAGCGGTTTTGTAAACCATAGGGCATCTATATTGTCCGCAGGTATGGATATAAGTACAGGAATATTATTGTCTGAGCAGACTTTTGCGAATGCACGTGCCGTATTTCCTGCCGATGCCACAACCATTATCTTCCTATTGTCTTCCGGCAGTCTTGCACAGACTGAGTAAGCTTCTGTTTCCTTGAATGATGCGGTTTCCATTCTTGCACCCTTTTCCGGCCAGTATCCTGAGAATGTGATATAGAGGTTTTCCAGGCCGAGATGTGAGGCAAGAGCTTCAGACCTATAGGTTACCGGGGCGCATGATTTCTCAAGCGTTCTTCTGACAGGCAGCCAATCGGCGTATCTGTAGAACCCGTCAAGATCTTTACGGGGATTGAATTTCTTCTGTGCGTATTCAGCTCTCACAAGGCTGGGACAATTGCATTCAGGATCAGCAAGTGACCATCCTGCATCTTCAAACAAGTGTCCTGTCGAACAGCATTTGAGTGTGTACTTGGTTGGTTTAAATGTCATGATTTAAATATTTACACGTTTTCTATATTGTTCTTCTACAATTTCCGCGATGTCCTTTACTGGGCGGTCCGAGTACCTGTTGAATGTACTTCTGCACAGAGGACATGCGGTAACTATCACGTCAGGATCGGCTATTGTCAGGTTATGCAGCGCATTCTCAGTCATAGTCTTTCTTTTGTCAAATCCAAGGGTCAGACTTCCGAGGCTGCCTCCACAGCATATGCTTTCTTTGCCGTTCTGGGATGCCTCCACCAGATTTCCCAGACCAGATATGACCTTTCTTGGCTGGTCATAGATGCCGCATCCTCTACCTAATTCACATGGGTCATGGAAGACATAGCTTGACCCGGATTTCTCCAAAGTCAGGATTCCTTCTTTTACCAATCTCTCGATATATTCTGTGTGGTGCAGTATCTCTATTCCTTCAAGTCTGTATCTTTCTTTGAATATCTTATAACATATAGGACAGCTAAGCAGCAGTATATCTGCTCCAGACTTTGTAATTATCTCCGTATTTTTTTCTATCATCTGCTTTGCCTGATCGAATCTTCCGGCCATCCACATCGGCCTTCCGCAGCAGATTCCGCCATCCTTATCCATGAAACTGTAGTCGATTCCACACTTTTCAAGGATTTGCGTCATTGATTTGCTGATTGATGGTGTCAAGGCTGTCATGCACCCGGCAAAATATATAACACGCTCATTTTTATTCTTTGAAACAACATTGTTAGATGTACTAACAAAAATGTTTTTGCTTAAATTGCCTTGATTTATATCAATATTTGAGTAATCTGGAGATATGTTGTATTTCCTGATGCTCCTTTGAGCTATCCTCATTTTGTCACCTTCGACACCTACAGGACAGACTGCTGTGCATTTACCGCAGAGAAGGCATTTGTCACTGATTTCTTCAATCCGTTTTTCATTGTAGCGTTTTATCTGTCTGTTGAGATATACTGTGGTATCCTTGATGTTGGACTTGACGGTTCCCATTGGACATGCGTCGATGCAGACACCACAACCGGGACATGAGTAGACCTGAAGTTTTGCAAAGCCTTTTCTGGCATGTGAAACATGGATGCCGGCATTTCTCAGGGGAATGAGAAGGATTTCGGCTGGAATGTGCATGTATCTGCTGAAAGGCAGGATACACATGAATACACCTAAAGCTATGGAATAGGCCCACCATGTCGGGAGCATATTCATCTGGTCGCTCAAGAAAGAGTGCAGTACCCAGTTCAGGGATTTTGTGAGGAATGAGCCTCCGCTTATGTCTGCTGTGAAGCCTTCTGCAAGCAATCTCAGCGGGAATATTGACCATAATGAATATAGGCCTATAAGATCTGTGATACTTGCCCTGGTGGTACGCCTCATTCCGAACATCCTTGACCTTACTCTCTTTATGATCGCCAGTATGATTCCGCTGAGGATCATCAGCAGGAAGAAATCCATAAGAAAGAAGAAGAATGATCCTTTCATGGTGCTGTCTGTTACAGCTACAAAGTACCGGAAGAATATCGGATACCATATCTGATGCACTCTTTCAGGCGTATACAGGAACACTTCGATATGTCCGATTACTATGATCATGAACCATCCGAATGCGATGCTCGAATGCATGTATCCCAACATCTTGTTGCGCTTCCATAGCTTCACATGAAAAAGGCAGTCGCAGAACCAGTCCCGGATGTTTCTGGCCATTATCTTTGGATTGACCAAAGAAAGGAAGAAGGCCTTCCTGTCCTGGTGCGGCAGCTGCAGGATTATTCTTACAGCACCGACTATGCACCATGTAAGAACGAAAAGCATTCCCAACATGAAGGGAAGCACGAAGTTGTTGTATCCGGACAGATAGATTTCCCTCATTGCTTACCCTCCTTATCATCATATATCCGGCATATAGACAGTATGAGATGTCTTGTATTTATGCCTCTTGGACACACCATCGTGCATTTGCCGCATAGCATGCAGTTCCTCATCATTCTAAAGGCATCCTTTTCCTTTCCTCTTTGAAGCATCAGCAGCACTTTTCTGATGCTCATGCCTGAAAAAGCTGATGCCGGGCAGGTCGCGCTGCATGAGCCGCAGGCCATGCAGCGTACCGCGTCGGGTTCGACGCGGCAGAGCTCCTCGAAGCGGGCTCTGTCGACCTTGTCCATATCTATAGCTGAACTTGGAGATATCTTGAAACCGAATACGTTCATCATTCTTTCCCTATTATGTGTGAATGTATTTCCAGAACTGCAGAACGCGCTTCAGCCAGAGTTTCAGGTACTGTCTTTGGTCCAGTGCATGCACCGGCATAGTAAATACCCTGTTTTGGTGACGAAGTTATGTGGAATACATTGTCACTGCTCTTTAGAAATCCGTCAGAATCAATCGGAAGTGCCATCATGCCGGCTGTCCTGGTACTATCAGGATTGCAGACCATGCCTGACATGAGGACCAGAAGGTCCAATGTTACCTTTATCGGTTTTCCTGCCAATGTATCCTCTGCCTTTACGATTACCTTTCCTTCGATATTCTCGCTGACTTCCGACACACGTCCTCTGATGAAATGTATTCCGAAATCTTTCTGTGCTTTTATGTAGAAGTCCTCGAATTTCTTCCCGAACAGTCTCAGATCCATGTAAAAGCAATATATCTGTGCATCTGGGAAACGTTCCTTTAGTTCTATTGCCTGTTTGATGGCCGTAATGCAGCACACTTTCGAGCACTGTGTATTCCTTGCCTTTTCATCTCTTGAACCTACACAATGAACGAAACCTATTGCATTCATCTGTGAATTATCAATTCTCCCGTCATTTCCGTTATTGAACCAATGCTCTAGATCGGCGTTTGTAATTACCTGATCGTAAACTCCATATCCGTATTCTTCTTTCTTTGAGGCATCAAATAACCTGAATCCTGTAGTTATCAGAATGTATTTGGTTATTATCGATATCCCGTTGGACAGCATTATGTTGTAGCTGTCTTTGAGCCGGTTCATGGATGATATTGCTGTGTTAAGGAATATATTGGCATCCTTGCTGGACATGATCAGTTCTGAAAGCAGGTCCTGGGCTGGAGTCATGTCCGGGAATAGTTTGTTCCAGCGTGATACATGTCCTCCGAGGTGATCGGATTTTTCGACTATAATCGGAGAATATCCGAGTTTCAGCAGCTGTGAAGCAGCTTCCAGACCGGCTATTCCACCTCCTATTATAACTATGATTTCTTTCATTTATTTGAGAAGTTGTCTGATTTTTTTTCAACAAAAATTTTAAAATATGTCTGAGGACAGATAATTTAAAAACAGCTTCCTAATGACATTTAAGGTTTGCTGGCAACTCCGGACGCATAATGTCCTTGCGGTTCGTTCCGAGATATTTGCTTGCAGGGTCGTATTCAATGCCGATCTTGTCCAAGAGGGGTTCTACAGCCACCTGATGGAGCTGAAGCCCCAGATCCCAAGGATCATATCCCAGTACAAGTCCGGCAACTTCCTCATAGGTGAACACTGGTATTCCATATCCGTTCTGACCGTAAGTCTTTCCCTCCATTTCTGCTATCACATATTGCCATCTGTCGAGAAAATACGGGCATCCCGGACAATTGGTTATGATCATGTCAGGCTTGTATGGCTCCATTGATTCAAACTTCTTGTGAGTGTTTGCGATTGAGTATCCTCTGTTTGCCTTTACATGATATTGTCTGAATCCATATCCGCAGCAATGTCTGCGTTCCGGGTAATCAATTACATTGCCACCCCATGATTCCACCATTCCGGTCAGCACGTACGGGTATTCGGCTCCTCCGACTCCTTTTGAAGGAAACATTTTGGAATAGTGACACCCTATATGTTCAACGACTCTCAACGGTTCTCCTGTATCTTTATTTATAAGATGGAATCTGGCTTTTTCCGCAATTTCATTACGGAATTTATATATCAGGTCGCTTGAATGGGCAAGATATTCAGGTTTATTGAATTCCTTTCTGCATGCTTTCCAGAGCATCTCACGTATTTTTGTTTCCAGCTCAGGAAACTCACGCCATGTCTCAAGTATTTCAGAATAGTTTCCGAATGATGTTATACATGATGCAACGTAATTCTTATACCCAGCCTCTGTCATGAGTGCGAATTGCCTGGCTACAATTGTCATTGCAGTCTCCTGAGGGATAGTGTCGCAGTGGTATGCGATGCCACCGCATGTAGTGTGGTGTTCGTTTTCGTATATATCTTTACCTAAGACATCCCTGCATATTTCCAGAAACATCTTTTCTGATGCAGGAAAGAAGTTCTGTCTGATGCAGCTTCTCACATAATACCAGTGATCATCCGGTATTTCTTTCTGATAATCACTCCAAATCTTTTTCTTTCCTTGGTATATCATGTCTTATATCTTTTCAGAAAATTCTTATATGTTGAAGATGGGCAGAGATACTCAGGCTGATTCATCCCGACTCATCTGAAAAATCATTCGTTGTTGAAGTGTCCTTCCGTGCAGTGCTCAAAGGTATGGCGGAAATATTCATCCATGCTCATTCCCATTTCCTGTGCCTTCTTCTGTGAGAACTTTTCCACAGTTTCCATTCTTTCCGTTGCTCCTGTGACATCAAATATGCTTTTAAGTTCATCAAGTGATTCCTGCGGGATCTTTCTTAATGCTCCAGGACCGTTTCCTTTGTAGTTGGCACCTTGTCTTTCATAGCTGTCGGCATAATGTTCTGTATGCCACTTCCATACAGGTCCGGATTCTACATGATCCTCCCATTTGAAGGTGTCGGGATAGATGCAGTATCCGTAATTGAGAATATTGTCTGTCATCATCTTTGTGAGAGGGTAGAGCTGGCGTCCTTTTTCAGATTCCACAAAGTATCCCAGTTTTGCTGACAGATTCCTTAACGCCATGATCACAAGGCCCGGTCCGTTTCTGCGCGGACACCTTGTCAGACATGACAGACATTCGCCGCAGTACCATATTGTGTCGCTTTTAAGCAGATTCTCAATCTCCTGCTCGTCTCCACGCTGAACTGTATCCACAATCTTTCGAGGATCATATCTGTAGAATTCAGCCGCAGGACATATTGCTGTACATGTACCGCAATTTATGCAGGTCTTCAGGCCTTCCTTTACGCGGTAGTCATCCTGAAGCATTTCGTATAGTTTCCCCATTGTTTTAAATATTGATTATCAGATACCACATATATCCAGCCTCCAGAAGCAGAAGGATGATGCCTTCAACTCTGTCGAGGCTCTTTTTTCTGAATATGTATGCGCTCAGGAGAATGAATACCGATGACGCCAGAAGGATTCCCATATCCACTGTAGTCATTCCTGTGAATGACAGGGGATTGATCAGAGAAGCTCCTCCTAGGATGAGCAGAATGTTTGATATGTTGGATCCCAGTATGTTGCCGAGTGCAAGCTGACCTCTTCCCTTGAAGGCGGCTACAACGCAAGTCGCCAGTTCAGGCATTGATGTCCCGGCAGCCATGACCGTAATAGCTATGAATTTGTCTGATATACCGAAACTATGTGCCAGATCTGTTGATGAGTTGACAAAAAGTCTGCCTCCGATTATCAGTCCGCAGAGGCCGGCTGCAATCATAAGTATTGATCGGGCAATGCTATATTCCTTGATGTTGTCGCTGTCTTCTTCAGACGTAGGGGTGTCATGTCTGAAAGAATGCCACATATACAGGACGAAAATTGTCAGAAGTATTATGCCGTCGATTCTGTTCAACTTATTCTGACCTATGCCGAAGATACTGAAGTTCATGCCAAGTATTATCAGCAGTATTGTAACAAATATATTAAGAGGAATGTCTTTTCTGAGATTTCCTTTGGTGATGACTAATGGGGATATCAAAGCAGTGACTCCAAGAATCATCAATGTGTTGAATATGTTGGATCCTACGATATTACCAATAGACATATCGGCATTTCCTTGGAATGAAGACATGAAGCTTACCACCATTTCCGGTGTGGAGGTTCCGATACCTACTATCGTAAGGCCTATGAGAAATTCGCTTAATCCGGATTTCTTTGCTATGCTGGAAGAGCCGTCAACTAATGCATTGGCTCCTAGTAAAATAAGAATCAGGCCTAGAAGAAGCAATGCAATCTGTGAAAAGATTTCCATTTTAAATAGTTTTGGTTCAGTACTGTCTAATCTTGGCAAAGTTATAAAAATAATCTTATATTTGTCACCAGTCTGCTTTTATATACGTATGAAACACCTTTTTATATGCTTTCTTTCACTGTTGTCTGCAGTGACTGTATTTGGAAACGATTCCACCAGGGTCTTTTATCGGATAAGGCTTGATCAAGACATAGACAAGGCTGCCCAGCGTCTGGTGGTTTCCGGTCTGAAAAAGGCCGAAGAAGCTTCTGCAGATTACATTCTGCTGGATTTGGATACATATGGAGGTGCTGTCGATGCAGCCGACAGCATCAGGACTGCAATACTTAGGTGTGAACTACCGGTCATTGCATATGTAAACATGCAGGCAGCCTCTGCTGGTGCCCTTATCAGCATTGCATGTGATTCCATATATATGAAGACCGGCAGTTCGATAGGTGCTGCTACTGTTGTTGACCAGTCCGGTAATGTGATGCCAGACAAGTATCAGTCATTTATGAGGGGCATGATGCGTTCTACGGCTCAGGCAACCGGACGTGACCCGCATATAGCAGAATCTATGGTAGATACTGCCGATGTATTGAGTCTTACTCCTTCTGAAGCTATTGAAGTAGGTTATTGTGATGGTGTCTATGAAGATGTTGTGTCTGTGGTTATGGCTATAGCAGCAGGAGAAGATTATATTATCAGAAGTCTTGACGATGACATGACTTGGATTGACAGAATTATTCAACTTCTTTTGAATCCTTTGCTGCAGTCCATTTTCATGATGATGATAATAGGAGGTATTTTTGTTGAGATCCGTACTCCAGGAATCGGTCTGCCTCTTCTTACGGCCATAGTTGGAGCTGTGCTTTATTTTGCTCCGGCTTATCTTGGTCATCTGGCATCACATTGGGAAATTATGCTGTTTGTCATAGGGTTGGTACTTATAGGATTGGAGATTTTTGTGATTCCCGGTTTCGGAATATGCGGAATCTCCGGCATTACAGCTGTTGTGTTCGCGCTTGCTTTTGCAATGGTAGATAATGCGGAACTGTTCAGATGGGACGGAACTCTTAACCTTGAGCCGGTGGTCAGACCTATAGGCTTAGTCGTGATATCGGCTGCTGCAGCTATATTCGGGTCTATATGGTTGGTCAGAAAACTTTATTCTACCCGTTCTTTCAATTATATTGCTCTAAGACAGGAACTTAAGGCTGAAGACGGATTCACAGGTGTGGAGTCCGGATTGTCTGATCTGGTCGGTCAGCATGTTACAGTGTTTACAGATATGCGTCCTTCCGGAAAAGTGATTACCGGAGACGGACGCATTTATGAAGCCGTTCTCAAATTTGGAGGTTTTTCTTCAAAAGGGGAGACCTTGAGAGTTGTTCATGCTGAACAGGGGAGACTGTATTGCGACAAGGCCTGATTCCTATGCCTTGCGTTTGAGCATTACGACATTTTCTACGTGATGGGTATGCGGGAACATATCTACCGGCTGTACGGATGCGATTGTGTAGTCCTTGCATAGGATTTCAAGATCGCGTGCCTGTGAAGCTGGATTGCAGCTGACATAAACCATGCGTTCTGGTGCTGCATTGAGTATGACTTGGGCTACATCAGGGTGAATGCCTGCTCTTGGAGGATCCAGAATTATGACATCAGGATGTCCGTGTTCTCTGACGAAGTCATCGGTGAGTATATCTTTCATGTCTCCTGCAAAGAATTCGCAGTTTGTGATATTGTTGTTTGCAGCATTGACCTTGGCATCTTCAATAGCCTCAGGAACATATTCGATACCGATGACCTTTTCAGCCTTGCTTGAAATGAACTGAGCTATAGTACCAGTACCGGTGTATAGGTCATATACTGTCTCGGAGCCTGTCAAGGCAGCGAACTCACGTGTTATGCTATAGAGCTTGTATGCCTGTTTTGTGTTGGTCTGATAGAATGATTTCGGCCCGATCTTGAATCTGAGGCCTTCCATATATTCGTATATGGCATCTTCTCCCTTGTACAGGATACATTCCTGATCGGAAATCGAGTCATTGGCTTTTCCGTTTATGACGTAGTAAAGCGAAGTTATCTGAGGGAATCTTTCGGCTACAGCATTCAGGAGAGCTTGTCTGGCTTCAGTGTCTTCGTGATAGAAACATATGATCAGCATCACGTTTCCTTCTTCGGTGGTCCTTATGAACATATTGCGTAGGAAGCCGGAGTGTTCACGTATGTTGAAGAAGCTCAATCCGTTATCCAATGCGTATTTTCTGATGAATAGACGGATTTCGTTTGATGGCTCCCTCTGGAGATAGCAGTGTTCTATGTCAAGGACCTTGTCAAAGAATCTGCCGACGTGGAATCCAAGACCATATTTTTCCTTTTCAGACAGGCTTTCGACATCCTCGTTATCAAAGATCCATCTACGTTGAGAAAATGTAAACTCCAGTTTGTTACGATAATACGTAGTGTCATCTGATGGAACGATAGGGGATATTTCAGGTACATCAAGATGGCCTATCCTGACTAGCTGATCGTAAACCTGCTGCTGCTTGGCCTGTAGCTGCATTTCATATGGAAGTGGCTGCCATTTGCATCCTCCGCATATGCCGAAATGCTTGCAGAACGGTTCAATACGGTGCTCTGACGGTTTTACCATGCGCAGAATGAATCCTTCCATGTAGTTCTTCTTTTTCTTTGTCACCTTGACGTCCACTACGTCGCCAGGGACAGCAAACTGCACGAACAGTACGGTTCCATCTATTCTTGCCAGAGCTTTGCCTTCTGCGGCAACAGACTCGATAGTTACATTTTCTAAAATTATCTCTTGTTTCTTCTTAGCCATATCTTAAGGAATTCGACGTGCTTTTATCATCATGCACATGGATTATGTGCTGCAAAGATATTTCATTATTGAAATAATTACAAATGTTTATCTTTTTGCCTATCTCCCCTTCCTGAGAAATTTGTTACACAATACATATTATGTTAACTTACCGGGCTACTCTATAAATACGAATTTAAGCTGGTGCTTTCTTGCTCAGTTCCTTAAGGTCCTTCTTTGCGTCGTTAGAAAATACTATTCTATACATTTCAGTCTTCATTAATCATTCGACTGAGGAAGCCATCAACACTCTCCCTTCCTCCATTCTATGAACCTTACCCTGTTCATACTCCTCAATTCCGCGCCTGATTTTAGCCTCCAAAGTGGTCTGATCAATGAGCGTATCACTTTCTCTCACTGGTACAAGCCTATAGCTGCCGTGACTCCTGGATGTAATCACGACATCATTTGTAAGGGCTAAGTCGAAGTATTTACGCTGGTTAGCCCTGAATTCTCTACTGCTTACTACATCCATTTTCATTCTATTTTGTTTTGCAAATATATCATTTTTTTAATAAAGT
>JAFRZX010000025.1 GCA_017442315.1 Bacteroidales bacterium | reverse complement strand
CTTACCCCAATAATAGAGAAACCGATCATCGGCACCGACAACTTGTACAGCTGAGCCGTTTCCGAGTTTAGAAAGCTTCTTGATACCATCAGTCTCTAATAAGCACAGCCATCCATTGTACTTCGTCATCTTGGTTGAATGTTGGCATTGTGGGAGAAGATATAGCTTTCCTTTATATGTCCCCATCCATACATCGCTCTGGATTTGAAAATGGTTGGCTATATGATTGGTACTACCCAACAAGCCGGTATATGGTTGATAATTCACGGGTCTATTTTTCAACAGCGTATATGTACAGAAGAAAAGGGTAATGAACAAAAAAACACATAATGAGGCTGCATGCTTACGCTGCTTTGCCAATGGTTTATTTCGGTTCATCTACATATCACTTCCCTGTTATCTGCAACGTCTCCAGAATCTTCAACGCTTCTTCAGGCGGACTGTTCTGCCCCTGATCTTCAGGGAGCCGCATCTGGAACTGGTATGCATAGCCGTTATTGCCAAGGATCAAAAAGTGATGGTCGTAGTTATAGTCGGTTTGATACCGTGCTGTGCCTGAGTACGAGCCGAAAGTCATGTTATCCAGAATAACCATTCCCCGGGCATCACGCACCTTTCGCATCAGCAGGGCTTGATTTTCAGCATCCAATGAATACGAATCCACTAAGAAGGTGCTACCGGTTGCTGTGTTCAAAAACTCGTATTTTTCAGGACGAGGAGAAAAATCATACCATTCCAGCGGCAGCATTTCGTATTCGCTTGGTAGCGTCAGCGTGATCTTTGCTGTGTCCACTTCAAGTTCGTAGGTGATCCCTGGCTCAGATGCCACAGGAGTTTGTGTCGGAGCAGCTGTTTCCTGAGAAAGTACAGCGGTTGCATTCACAGTAGGCACCACATTGACGGATTGAGTTGTCGGATTGATGCTGTCTTCCGGCTGCATGATGATGGCAGGAACAGCCACCATGGCGATGATTGCAAGACCAGCAAGCAGGATGAGCGGCTTCTTCATATGGGTGAATCCTCCCTTCCTATTTGTAACCTACATCAGTCAGTTTTGCGAAATGGATATAGAGTGCGGAATAATCGTCTCGGGCAGAAGTCTATCCGGCTTAGTGTTGGCATGACCTCTTGGGGCATATAGCAACACATCAAACCCGTATTCTTTTACCCCTGCTGGAATATGTAGGCCTGAGTCACAATGCAGATAGGCAGTCGAAATCAGATTCGCTTGAAAATCCTTTTCAGAAAATGCACATATCTGAAATGATACATCTTCTCTTCCCTCGGAGTAAAATACCAAATGGCAGTCATAATAGACAGCATCATCTTCAATATACCAACGATTGAGATAGCTCTTCTCTTCGCTTGGGCGAACAACAGCACCGCGTTCAGTGTAGCATACTGCACCAAAGGAAATAACCACCATTGCGATGATCACAAGGTTGGCAAGTAGGAAGAACCATTTCTTCATATGAGGGAGTCCTCCCTTCTGATTTCCATGGTGAACCTCCTGTAGATTTGTTTATCTGTCCTGATTTGGTTTGTAGAAGTACGGCCCACACAAACCGTTCTCATGAGTCTTTATGTATGTCCAGCTCTCATCAGCAGCTACCACATAGCATTCAGTCAGATCGTCAAGCTCCGCTGCTGGTGGAGACTGATAGGCAGGTTCGTGCGGACCATCAACAGGCCAGGGCTCATAGTATCGGGCGTTGGTCTTATCCTGTGCATCAAAGGCTTTGCGGGCTTCATCACCGATGATAAATGAGCCTGCAGGCAGCAATTCCCAGGAAAATACATGCCAGATGTAATTGCCAGTGTTGGTGACATACTGCTTAATGTCACTCTTGGATATGTCAGCTGCGAACACCTTCATCCATTTCTTTTCAAAAGGGCTGAGGGTGCGGATGTTGCTTCTTCTCATATTCCTTCCTCTATCAGTTCTTGGGCAAATCCTTATCCTTCAGGTTATAGGTCTTCCTGTCGTGCGAGCAAACAGCATATGGCAAGCGTAAGCATGGCGTCAGATCATTACTCAGTACATTCATGGAGAATGTGAAAATCTTTAGCTTCTTCAAAGCATTCAGAAAGCTGAGATCGGGTAGCTCGTTCTTCCCATGCAGAGACAACGATTCCAGATTAACCAGATCATTTAAGCAGCTAAAGTCTTTGATTTTGGGGCACTTCTCGATGTGCAGGTGAGTCAAAGTATCTGCCGTTCGACTGAGTGCTGAAATATCAGCCAGCGTTCTCATGTATTCCAAGGAAAGTGCGCGAAGGCTGTGCATCTGCTCAATGCCATCCAGCGTTCGGAGTCCACACATAGTAAAGCTCAGATTCTTCACTGAAGTGCATCCGCTGAACTCCTGCAGATCCCGCATGTTCTTAAGTTCATTGAGCGTTATTTCCTCCAACGAACCAAGTTGCTGATAGTTCAGATGCCCATCGCCGACAATGCACAATTCGCTTACACCGTTCACCTGAGCATAGTCGATAGTGGTTGCGTAAGGTTCGGATGATCCACCGTAGTGGGTGGCACACTCCAGATATCGCAGTTCTGGCATAACGTAAAGCGGAGAATAGTCAAACGGTTCCGGCGCGGTATCTGCAGGAATAATCTTCAAGTATTTCAGCGAGGGGCATTGCGTGATGAATTGAAGATCCTCCGCTACGATGATCGCTCTTTCCAGTTTGTGTTCATTGATGAAAGCGATATGTTCCTCCAAGGAGTGCTTGGAAAACCCAAGACGGGCGGGACACCAGCAGTCACAATCAACAGGATTTCGGACAATGATAGCGTTGTACACATTCGCCTTTTCAAGTCCCGTAAAGATGAAGCCTTGTCGAGATATACGATGTGCAATCAAGAGATCATTATCGGTAATCACATCGTCGAGCTTGCTCATATCCGGCTCATCCGCAATGGCGACAGGAGTGCCAAAGAACCGATTCATGAGGGCTGCTCTGTTCTGCTGAAACAGTTCCCACGAATCACGGGGATCAGCTTCCTCATCGTTGGAAAGTTTATAGATGCGAATCATTACGTCGGAGAGATGTTGATCTTTTGACATGAGTATACCTCCTTATCTAAAGCAATCACCAAGTATTCCGTAAATCAACAATTTCCATTGGACAACACTCTTTGAGTCCTGCATGAAGTTCAGGCGTATACTCAATATAGATGACGGTTTTGTAATGGGTCCCCATGGTTTTCCATCGGTCAAACATATTCTTTTTTTCACCATGCATCACGAAACAAAGGCCGATGGATGGCGTATCCTTACGAAATT
>JAFRZX010000164.1 GCA_017442315.1 Bacteroidales bacterium | reverse complement strand
TTTTTCGGGACGAATGATTGTATGTAACCTGTCCTGCCGAAGCAGGTACAGTATTTATCGAAGCATAGTTTCTCGATCTTCAGCTCCCAGCATATATGCGCCCTTCGCAAATTCATCCCTTGCCAGAAGCTCTGTTACATATACCCTGTCGAACAACAACCAGAGTTCTTTTTCTTCTGGTGTAAGTTTGCGGTTTCCGCTAAATAAATGCGATAACCCCAATCCCTCAAGCAGAGCCTGCTTTGCAGCTTTGTAATCATTGGCTCTATCGGAATAATCCTCATTCCTCTGGCTTGATAATTCCTCAATATCATCAGCTCGCATTTTATCATAATACTCGTCCATAAATGCTCTATCCATTTTGCACCCCCAAAAACAAAAATAAGGGCAGACCCCTTTACAAGCTATGAAAGCTATGTAAAAGGATCTGCCATTTTAATTCTATAAGGTCTTTGCCAGCGACTTCAAGAGTGCTGCCATTTCAGGGTTTTGCAGAAGTTTCAGAAGAAGCTCTTTATCATCGATGGAGCTTTCCTGTGTGACCGGCTGTACCGGTTCCGGTGTTGCCTGTCTGCCAGAGTAAAAAGCAGCTTCCAGTCTTTCAGCGTTCAGCCTGCGGTCATCGTCGATGATATGGGAGTAAACATCCGCTACCATCTTGACCTGTGCGTGACCGGAATCACCCTGAACGGATTTCATATCGCCACCGTTCAGCTTCAGCTTGTAAGTGATACTGGAATGTCGGAGACTATGGAAAACCACCTTCGGCAGCCCGTTCTCCTCGATCAGCTTATTGAAAGCACGGTTGATAACCTGACCCTCAATCGGCTTGCCATTGGAAGAACAGAACACCAGATTAAAGTCTACGAACTCGTCACCGAAAAGGTCTTTCAATTCTTCGATGTCAGCCTTTCGCTGCGCCAACATTTCCGCTACGGTTTTCGGTAAGAATACCTTGCGGACACTGGTTTTGGTCTTAGGTGTTTTGAGAACCAATGCGGTGTGCGTACTGGCAAAGGTCGGCGGGAACTTGAACATAATGTCCTTTCCGTTCAGATCTGCCATCGCTTCACGATTTACTCTCTGCAACTCCTTTTCAACGAAGATGCTTGCCTGACCAAGTTCGATACTCGCAGGAGAAATGTCTACACAGTCCCAGGTCAGCCCCAGAAGCTCACCCATTCGCAGAGAACAGGAGAAAGCAAGGTTGATTGCCAGACGGAGAATATCATCGTCGCAGGCTTCCAGAGCCTTCAGAAGAACTTCCGCTGTCCAGATGTCTCTGGTCTTATGTTCTTCTTTCGGCAGCGTAGCGTGTTCTACGGGGTTTCTGGTCATCAATTCCCACTTCACCGCCTGATTGAACGCATTACGCAGAACCTTGTGAATCTCTCTGACCGTATGCGGTGTTAGATACTCGTTACGAGCTTTCACATACTTCGTAGACACAGCTTTTACAGTAAGCAAATCTCTGTAATACTTGTCCATAATTCTCGGAGAAACATCCTCCAGTTTCATATCACCGATAAGCGGACGAATATAATTGGCAATCAGGCTCTTTCTGCTTTCATAAGTAGACATCGCCCAGGTGTTCACGCCGTAGATAGACATATATTCTTCCAGAAGATCGTTTACGGTCTTGGCAGAGGGTGGAATAAAGGTTCCCGACTCCTGCTCATATTCGACCTGCAGCTTTCTTTTCTTTGCTTCAGCATTGGTGTCAAAGGTTTCCCATTTCTGACGCTTATTGCCGTTCTCATCGGTGTATGTATAGACCACAGAATACTTCTTTTTTCTCTTAACGATGGATGCCATGTAATCATCTCCTTTCCTGTCCATCCTCAGCTACTAATCTGTAGCGGGTCTGATTCTGATACCATTTTTCAAAACTCTCTTTGGTAGCTCGCTTATATCTGCCAACCTTGATAAGCTCAAAATCGCCATTGGCAACAATATAGTAGATGGTCTGACGATGTACCC
>JAFRZX010000163.1 GCA_017442315.1 Bacteroidales bacterium | reverse complement strand
CTTGCGTAAAGCATCAGGTATTTGCTCTTGTAGTCCTGGTATTCCTGCTCAGACATAATCAAAGCATCCTTATCAAAACTAAATTCGATAAAGGTCTGCAAAGACTGCAGGTACTTTGTGAGTTCACGGAATGCAATAACGAACTTCTTCTGGTCATCCTCGTTCTGCATTGTATCTACAGATTCCGGGAACAGTGCAATCTCTTTGAGCTTCATTGCCATTTCGTTGAATTTCTCTACGAAGTACTCATACGGAGGCACGATAACACCCTCAGTACTGTCGCTTTTAGAGAACAATGCCAGAGCATCGTCTGTATTCTTCTTAAGGTTACGGTAACAGATAATGATACCGAACGGCTTCGTTTCCTTCTCAACACGGTTTGTTCTGGAATACGCCTGCAGCAAATCATGATATTTAAGGTCCTTATCCACGTAGAGAACCGACAGAGCCTTACTATCGAAACCGGTAAGGAACATATTCACAACAATGAGAATATCCAAGGACTTGGTTTTCTTGCCCTTAACACGATCGGAAATGTCCTTGTGATATGCAGCAAAAGTATCTGTCGAGAAATTCGTGCTGTACATCTCATTGTAGTCGCCGATAATACGCTCCAATGCATCGCGGCTGTGCTCATCCTTACCTTCAGCATCCTCATTTGCTCCATAGGAGAAGATACCGCTGATATTCAGATCGTGATTGATGGCCTTGAAGATATCATAATACTTTACAAGCTGAGGAATTGAGGATACAGCAAAGATAGCCGTATACTGACCGTTCCTTGTTTTTGACTTATGGTTCTGCACAATATGGTTTGCAATCAGAGCCATACGCTCGGTAGACATATAGAGCTCACCGACATCAATGGCGTTAGTCATTGTCGGGTCATTGAGGTCAAAATCGCCCTCCATTGTCTTGATGTACTCAACGTGGAAGCCGAGCACGTTGTTATCAAAGATGGCATCCTTAATAAGATAGTTATGTAGGCACTCACCAAAGAGTTTTTCTGTGGTC
This sequence comes from Bacteroidales bacterium, assembly GCA_017442315.1. Lineage (GTDB taxonomy): Bacteria > Bacteroidota > Bacteroidia > Bacteroidales > UBA932 > Cryptobacteroides. Next base: position 517 of record JAFRZX010000163.1, on the reverse strand, counting down.
TGAGTGATTTTTCCTTCGACCTTGCCGTTAACCTCGAAGCGAGGTGTGCCGGTGAAACCAAAGAACTGTGCATTCTTGAAGTGACGCACAATGTCTTTATGCATATCACCAAACTGGGAACGATGGCACTCGTCGATGATGAAGACAACTTTCTCATCTGCATATGCGCTCATGATCTTAGCATATCGAGGGTTCTTTACGGCATTTGCCATCTTCTGAATGGTGGTAATAATAAGTTGACGGTTCTTATCCTGGATCTGTTTTACCAGCAGATCAGTGCGGTCTGTGGCGTCAACAGAACCTGCCTCAAACTTGTTGAACTCCTCAGTGGTCTGAGAGTCGAGGTCTTTACGGTCAACAAGGAAAATAACCTTCTTGATGTTCGGGTTGGATGCAAGGATCTGTGCCGTCTTAAATGATGTCAGGGTTTTACCTGCACCGGTGGTATGCCAAATATACGCATTGCGGTTAGTTAAGGTTGCTTGTCTAACCAGTGCTTCTACAGCATACACCTGAT
>JAFRZX010000162.1 GCA_017442315.1 Bacteroidales bacterium | reverse complement strand
GGGGCAAGCTCAAGTCTGGTGCAGGCTGGATTAGTTTGGATTATGTAACGAAAATCTAAGGAGGTAATGGAAGATGGCTAGTGAAGAGGCTAAGGTCCAAGCGGCCGAAAATAGTACAGAAATCTTGACTGCTTTCAACCGTATTCCTTATGCATTGATAAATGCAGAAATCAGTGGTGGTGCCAAGGACACTTTGGACGAGCTAACTGAAATCTGTAAATACTATAAGGTGTATAAGAAAGGTGCAAGCTTTACGGTAGAGGGAACAAATGGTGACTATGTACCTGCCAAGCTTAATTATAAGATGGCTGCTTCCCTCATCAACAAGGAAGCGAGATTCCTCTTTGCTGAGCCACCTGATATTACGGTTGAGCCTAAGGGCGATGTCGGTAAGATTACTGAAGATGCAAAGAATGCATTGACTGTCATGAATGACTTGGTCAAAACGATTTTGGATGCCAATAAGTTTGAGGAAGCTTTGATTAAGGCTGCTAAGGACTGTTTCATTGGTAAGCGAGTTGCTGGCCTGGTAAACTTCAATGAGGATGATGGTGTAACAATCACCTTCCTTCCTTCTACGCAGTTTATCTATGAGACACGAGTTGGTAACCCGAATATTGTAACCAAGTTTGTGTGTTTTATCATTGTAAAGAATTCAATCACATTGAGTGAGAAGCGAATCTTCAAAAAGAAGTTCGAGTTTGTTACCGATGAAGATGGCAATGATGTTGTTTATCTTGAGGAAGCTCTTTACGATGGTGCCGGTAAGGAATTGGAGATTGTTACTGAATATCAGGAAACTCTGATGCCTATGATTCCGGTAAGTATTTTCATCAATGATGGTTTAACCGGTGAGGATTCCGGTGAATCTGAAATTGACCTGCTTTCGGACTATGAGTCTTGGTACTCTAAGTTGTCAAATGCAGATATTGATGCTGAACGTAAGTCTATGAACCCGACCAAGTATGTGGTGGATATGGAGGCAAACTCCACTAAGAAACTTTCCACTGCTGCTGGTGCTCTGTGGGACCTTGGTTCTGACCAGAACTTGGACAAGCCTAATCCGCAGGTCGGTATCTTGGAACCGGGTATGAATTACAGTGATGCATTGAAAACTTCCCTTGATAGAATCAAGACTGTTGGTTATGAGCAGGTTGATATGCCGAACATCACACTTGAATCTATGCAAGGAGCAATCACTTCCGGTAAAGCTCTTAAAGCTATCTACTGGCCGTTGATTGTAAGGTGTAAAGAGAAGATGAAGATGTGGGGGCCTCAACTCAGACAGATGATTCACATCATTCTGCAGGGCGCAATGGTTTATCCTAACTGTATTACTCAGTACACTAATCATACGGTTACAGCTGTGGACTATGAAATCAAAGTTGAGCAGAATACTCCGCTGCCTGAGGATGAAATCGAAGAGAAGAATATGGACTTGTCTGAGGTTGAATCCAAGACTATGAGCCGCAAAGCTTATATGAAGAAGTGGAGAGGTTTGACTGATGATGAGGTTCAGGAAGAACTTAAGCAGATTGCTTTGGAACGCCAGATGATTGAGGACAGTTCATTCAGTCCCGCTGGTGGTTCCGACAATGAGCCTTATCCTTCTGGTGGTAAGAATCCGGAAGAAGAGGTTGAGGACATCGAAGAAATCGATATGACCGAAGAATAAGAAAGGAGGATGCCATAATGGCAGGCAACAAGCTGATATTCAAGAATGCTGAAGAGG
>JAFRZX010000161.1 GCA_017442315.1 Bacteroidales bacterium | reverse complement strand
CAGAAGTCGGTTCAAGAATGGATATAAAGAATACAGACTACATCATTGGGGAAATTGTGGATGTTGTCAGCAGATGGAAGGAATATGCAAAGAATTGTGGCGTACATGAAAATCATGCCAATCTGATTGCAAACAATCATAGGCTGTTGCTTCCTCCGGAAAAAATCATTCAAAAAAAAGTGAAGAACGAATCTGTGAACACAAATAGTTCCAACGAAAGAAAGGAAAGGATTTCTGATATAACCATTATCAAATCTGCCATGGAAACCAAAATACGGTGCAAGATCGACGGTAACTGGCAGATGGGTGAGAATCTTTCCCAAAAGGACAAAAAAAGATATGAAGAAGTGAAATTGTCCGGGAACAAATCGGACATAGCCAATCTGAAAGCGGAACTGGCGGAGAAATATTTCAAGAATGAGCTTGATAACACGAAGAAATGTACACTGAAAAGGTGAATATGCAAAGTTCATGAATAGAAAACAATACAATTAAATTGTTATAATTAAAATTTGACTGACTTATGAAGAAAATGAATATAGACATACCGGAATCAGTGTTGTTGAATCCGGAAGCATTCAATCCACATAAATTAACTGTTGAAGAAATGCGTTATATAGACGGATTGATTCATGTAGCAAGAACACGGGAACAGATAGATGCCATCACATTTTTATACTGCAAGATTGAAAGCATAACAGACGCTGAAGAAAGAGTCTTTTATATGGACAAATATTTCCGTGAACTGGAAAAGATCAAAGGTTACTCTGATGATAATCTGCGTACATCAGTCGTTTCCAAATTGACTGCGAAGGAACTCAAACAATTATTTCACAGCCGGAACTGCATTGGAAAGCTGAATTTGATTGAAAACAACAAAAAATGAAAGGAAGAAAAGATAAGTTTATGAACATTAAAGGTGATGCAATGACAACAGCCCATGACATTCTAATAGCATGGGCTAAATCAGACAAGACAACCCTTACAAAAGAAGTAAAGGATTCTTTGGAAAACTTCCTTGAAGCGTGTGCCTGTAACGCCATAAAGAATGAAGAAAGCCGTCGGGAATGGAGGATAATAGCTATGCAACGGCTTATAATAGAGTGCATTCATGCACTCACCCATGAGCAGCTTCTGAAAGCGGAAACTGCCGCAAAAGAAGTGGCGGAAGAATGTCCGTGAATAACGGGAAAAGAAGAATAAGGACGGCGAATGCACATATCCCCTTTGCAACGGCATGAATGCTGATGAAAAGGGGATGCGTACACCCACCTGACAAAATCATTTCCCTACTGTTGGTAGAATCTCTTATAATCGCATAATAAGAATCCCCTGCATCGGCATAAATGCTGATACAGGGGATTCCCATTACACAAGCTTTTCAATGATTCTACGGCTTTCCCGAATCCGTACCGGATACGGAAATGGCGTTCCTCAAGTATTTCACGTAATTACAGATATAGAGTACAAAAGGATGCGGATTCATCCGCTTCCCCTTGTATTTTACCTCAATATGAAGATGCTCTCCGGTACTGCGACCGGTACTTCCCGATATTCCAACAGACTGTCCGGCATCCAAGGAATCCCCTTTTCTTCCTATGACAGTATAGAGATGTCCATAAAGTACGGTGAAATCACCATGTTCTATTTCAATATAATTTCCCAATTTCCTCTTGTAACCGACAGATTTTATACGTCCTGGCATCATGGCATACACATTTTCAGAAAAAGTAAGATAATCCGTTCCCGTATGAAACTTAAGCTTTCCGCTAAAGGGATCCGGACGGTGGCCATAATGTGAAGTAACAATAAGCGTATCATTCTCCAGCGGGGAAGAAAACAGAAGCCTGTTATTCATGAGTTCTTCCAAAGCGGAGGAATGACGGGATGACAGGGTATCCGAAAGTGGATTTTTACGGATGGATTCCGTCATATGGTTGAATACCTTGTCATCAGATATTTCACCTGATGAATAAACGCGGACAGCGTCCTTTTTTTTCTTGACCGTATAAAACTGTGCTGGCAGACGGTTTACAAGAATCAGTGAAAAAAACAGCAAAAAAACAATTCTCTTTTGTTTCATATAATGAATATTTAGACTTATCTTTGCTGCAAAGATAATCATTTTATTCTTTTTATGAATATGAAAAACTTGTTTAAGGCAAAAGAAATACCATTCGGAGAGCTGGAACAATACGGCATAGCGAAAGAAGCTTTCCTTGATCTGCCAAAGAAAGCATTGGACAATCTACTTACAGGCAGATTGTCTCCATTGATGAAACTCAGTATTGAAGGCAAGAACGGGAAGATTTATTCCCTTCCTGCAAAAGTTAAGCTCCACAGGAATGCGGACGGTACGACCGCACTACGAATATTCCCTTCAATGAAGGAAATAAGAAATGACTTTTCATTGACAGAGAAGGAACTGGGAAAACTTAAAGACAACCAAACCATAGTTAAATCCATAGACAGAGGGAACGGGACGGAACGGTGCTACCTCCAGCTTGACAAGGAAACGAACACTGTCATGCATGTAAAGGCAAGTGAAATACATATACCTGATGCCATAGGGGAAGCAGTGATCGGCGGAGAACAGAAAGAACGCTTACGGAACGGGGAACCTGTCGAAATCCATATGGAAGATACGACCGTAACAGTTGGTGTAGATCTCAATGACCGTACAGGATTCAAGGTCATCAAAGGTGACCTTGACGAATGGAGAATTAAGAAACTGGTTGAATGGGACAGAATAACACCGGGTGCAACAGGATATTGGCAGACCTCCGAAAACGGATGGGAATACCGGAAAGAAATGGAAAGGGAAAGGGAACAGGAAAGAGGAAAAGGTTATTCAAGGGGAAGAACCTTTTAAATGACGGGAAAATGTATTTATCATGAAGAATTCCAGAATTGAAGACAAGAACATCACCGTATTTGCGGAAATGATGATAAGGAAAATGGAAAGCATGGCTCTTGACTGGAAACAGCCTTGGCTGAACTGTACGGCTGCCGCACTCCCTGAAAACTTGAACGGAAGAGCATATGGCGGCTGGAACAGCCTTATGCTGCTCATGTTGCAGGAAGAAAAGAAATATACCACACCCGTATATATGACATTCAAGCAAGCAATGGAGGAAGGCGTTTCCGTAAAGAAAGGAGAAACATCCTTTCCTGTGCATTTCTGGAACTTTTCAGTAAAAGACAGAGAATCCGGAGAAAGGATAAGTATAGATGATTACAGAAAACTTTCTGATTCGGAGAAAGAACGGTATAAGGTTGTACCGTTCATCAAATACTTCAACGTCTTCAATGTGGAACAGACAACGCTCCCGGAAGTGAAACCGGAAAGGTGGGAGAAAATAAAGGAAAGATTCAATCTTTCTAAACTTGTCAACAATGAAGGTATAACCGTATGCCCGGAACTGGACTATATGCTGGAGAACAATTCATGGATATGTCCCGTGAACGTGACAAAATCCAACAGTGCATTCTATAGTATTTCCAAAGACAGCATCACCATACCTTTGAAACAACAATTCAAGGACGGGGAGGAATTCTATGGGACATTACTTCATGAAATGGCCCATTCCACCGGCTCGGAGCAAAGGTTGAACAGGGAAATGAACAATACCTTCGGGGATAAAGGCTATGCAAGGGAAGAACTGGTTGCAGAATTGACGGCGGCATTGAGCATGAATGTTATGGGGCTGACTTCCACCATACAGGATAACAATGTCGCCTATCTGCAATCATGGATAGACACGCTGAAGGAACAACCGCAATTCATCATGAGCATACTCGGAGATGTCTCCAAGGCGGCAAACTTGATACAGGAAAATGTATGCAACCAGGAAGTAAGGGAAAAAATTAAGGAAAACACCATAAAGAATATAGGCGAATTCATAGAAAGAAGGAATGAAGAGAACGCCAGACGTATTCCTTCAGTTTCCGAGCTGGAGAATTTCAGCATCAAGGATGCAGTTGCAAGAAGGACAGCAGGAAGCGACAATGACAATACGGACCGGCTTTCCTTTGAAACGCTGAAGAAACGCTTCCCGAACGCCATATTGCTTTTCAGGAACACGAAAGTGTATGAGGTTTTCAACGCGGATGCAATAAGATGTGCAGAGCTGCTCGGTATCATACGTAGCAACAGGGAATTCGGGGATGAAAGGAAGATACCCTACGCATCGTTCCCGGCTGAGATGCTTGATACTTTCCTGCCGAAACTGGTGCGTGCAGGAGAGAAAGTGGCCATATGCGATCTTCCGCCTGCAGAACTGAGGAGGAATGTATCGACGGAACAAGGGAAGAAGCTCCATTCCGCTTATCTCGGAAACGGAATTTCCTTTTGGGAAGAGGGCGATCTCGAATACAAGGGACATATATCATGCGACAGACAAGTTACCATATACAAGGAGTTCACACCGGAGAACAAGGCAAGGATAGAAGAAACCGCAAGAACCGGTAACCTGCTTGCAGATGACGGTAAACTGGCATTGGATCCTTTGAATCCTCCAAGCAAAATCGAACTTAATCCCGTTTCCGGTGCAGAACAGAGATATTCGTTGGAAACGGTAGAAGGTAAACATTATGTATGTTCTGGAAGGACTATCATTTCCGATGAACCTGAAAAATATATGGATATCGAGGAATATGAAAAGAACAAAACCATGGAAAGAGGGGAAATACAGGAAAAAACTGTGACGGATGAAAGAGATGTCCGGCATAGTTACATGCTTCTCGGAAGAATGGTGGAGGACTGCAAATATTATCTTGAAAATCACGGGTCCGAAGAACAGCTGTGGGCAAAAAATGTAGAAGAACAGATACAGGCTATGAAAGGATTCTGGTACAGCCTGGATGAAAAGCCGCAATGGCTGACGGAAGAGGAACTGGAAGACTATGCAGCAAGGATGCTGAAGGAAAAAGAGGACAGAATGGCTGCAATACAACAGGAAAATGGAATTTCTAACTCTAAAACAGATATGGATATGGAAGAAAAAAATGAATCTAAGAAAGAAATGAAGGACGGTATCAACGTCTATAAGATGGACAATGGAAAATATGGTGTCTATTTTGTAGAAAACGGTGTACGAAGCAAGACTCGCCAGATGTCCGACGAAGACACGAAACAGTATTTCGAAGGTTTGAAAGGACAGGGTATAGATGAAGTCAACAAACGAAGGGAACAGCTGAAGGCTCTCTATTTCCCGAAACCGCTGCCCAAAATAACACCGGAAACAAAGGCAAGGATTACCGATACAAGCGTGTACAAGATGCAGGACGGGAAGACCTATGCTGTCCGCTGCAAGATCGACGGCGTGCAGATGACCGGTACAAGAGTAAGACCGCAACATACAAGAGCCTTCTTTGAGGGATTCAAGGAAATGTCGCCGGAAGACAAGGAAATGCGTAAAGCGGAACTGGCGGCAAAATATTTCAAGAACGAGCTGGATGGGCAGAAACAGGAAGTGAAGAAAGGAATTTCAAGATAAAACCGGCAGGGGACGGAATTCCGCCCCCTGTACAAAAACGGAAACATGAAGGAAAACAAGATTTATCAGATAACCGTAACGGAACTTCTTGCAAGGGACATTTCCATCAAAGCGGAAAACAGTACGGAAGCGGAAAGAATCCTTGATGAACGCATACAAAAAGAAGAAATTGTACTTGATGACGGTGATTTCATTGAAAGGAATTTCACAGCGGAGAATGAAAACTTCTTCTACTTGACTGAACAGACCTTGCCAAAGAAGTTGTCGGGTGAAAAGGAACATCTGTTCTCCGTCATTGAAGTTCTACAGAAAAAGGTGGACATCTCCGCTTCCGGGGAGAATGAAGCAAAGGTTATAGCGGAAGAAATGGTCAGAAGGTGTGAACTTGTCCTTTCGGGCGATGACTACCTCGATAGAATCATCAGGAAATATCCGAAAGCGGAATTGGAAACGATTGAAAAGGGGAAGGAAGTCATCCTCTACGACAATAATGACGTAACTGAAAGATTACTTTCATTGTTCCCTGAAGGAGTGGAAATAAACCTTGCCAAAGAAAGCATTGCACATCTTGTTAAAATGGAGCAATGTGAATCACAAAATGAAGAGGAACGGGAATTTGACGGATTATTGGACGACTTCAACAATGATTTACTGGTTCAATACGGGGAACTTAAAGCATCACTGGCATTGCTTCCAAAAGACTATTCCCTAATATTCGCGGATTCACATACCTATTACAGCAATATGCTCGGAAACAGGGGATACCCGTCGGATGTGAATGCCGCTACGGTCATGCTGAACGGAAATGAAGACATGAAGGGGGTAAGGGTAAAGGTTCCGTTAAGGACGGACATGCTTGACAATCTCCAGATAGAAAATGTCCCGTACCGGGAAGTGATGGAAATAATCAAAGGAATGGATATACGGAAAGGGGAGGAGAAAAGACTTTCATCCATCCTTTCAATCCATAAGGAAAAGCCCCTGTACAAGAGAATCGAAAATGTGAGATTCTATCCGTCATCGGACGGAAAAATCAACATAAGATGCTTTCTGGACGGAAAAGCGACACTGGGCTGCAAAATGACCGAAAAGGACAAGGAAGAAATGCTCGGAGGAAAGGACAAGATATTGCTTGCCGCAAAATATTTCGAATCAGAACTGACGAACAATAGGGAAAGGGTTGTTTCCCACAAAAGATAGGATGGAAAGAAACGATGAAAATACAAGAAGGAACGTAGTGTATCTCCAGGAGGGGAACATGAATGACTGGAGAGAAAGACGATTCTATTCCATCAGTGAAATTATGCCTGAACTGGAAGAAAGGAAAATACGCATAGGAGAAACGGTCAAACTCGGCTATATGACCATGCTCGGCGATGGATGCACCATTGAAAACGGAACATCAATAGGGGATGAAGCGGTCATCGATAAAGGTGCATATATTGGGAGCGGATGCAAAATCGGCAATATGGCGATAGTTGCGGAAAAAGCCTGCCTGTTGGGAAATGTGACAATGGAGAAGGATTCTTTTGTCGGTTTCAATGCTTTCGTGAAAAATGATGTGACCATCAAGGAAGGAGGGGAAATCGGGAAAAACTGCCATATAGCAGGGCATTGTACCATAGGTCGATACAGCATCATAAACAACAGCTCAGAGGTGGAGGAACATTCGGAACTGGGCGACAATCTTTTTATAGGAGAAAAGACACGTATAGAAAGTATGTCAAAAATAGGAAACGGTACGACAATAGGCAATGAGGTAACCGTAAAGGAAGGCAGCATCATTACCGAGGGAAGCAGAATCCCTCATTATAGCATCACCGGTTCCATCACAGAAAGAGCAAGGGAGGAAAAACCGTCGAAAGACATGTCTTCCGGAATGGAAGAAGCCGGCAGACGGACAATGAAAAGATAAATGAAGGTCGATTATGGAAAAGGGAAATTTTTACGGAGGCGTAATTCTGTTGAAAACGGAAACGGAAATACTCGTCACTGACATATATGAAGAAAAGGACAGGGAAAATATTTGGAAAGAATGGCTTTCAGCAGCAATAGACCGGTATAGGGAATCCCCAAAGAAAAACGGGAATCTTGTACTGGAGGACTATCATATAGGGAATACCGGACGGATGGAGGGAAGAAGCGACAAACAGGTTGCGTTCCTCCTTGGCAACTTCAAGCCTGACAGGTCAACGGATGTGTCAATGGCGGCCTTTGCAAACAGGAAAAAAAGAAATGTCACCGATACGGGAGAAATCAACCGTATCATAGAAGTACATAAAGGTGAATATGCAAAGTTCATGAATAGAAAAGGAAATACCGCTTCACGGATGACGGCATTTGACGAGGATTTCGGTAAGAGACTGATGCCGGGGAACATGTCACATGCTGAAAGGGTATTCACTCTGAAAGGAAACTTTTCATTCATGGGAAGGGAAAGGATCCGGAATGCAGAAGATGTGGCATGGATATTCCGTCAACTGGAAAGCAAGAGTACGGAACATTCCTTCATCGTCATGACGAAAGGCAAGGAATGTATCATTCTCGAAACGGGTATAGGTTCCATGCTCTCGACAGCAGTGGATGTAGCGGCTGCAGTGAAAGCAAACAGGAAATTCAAACCGGAGAAAATATATCTGGTTCACAACCATCCGTCGGGAAGAGTACTTGCGTCCATGGAAGACAAGGAACTTTGGATGCGGATGAAGGAATCTTTCGGGAACAAGCTGCAACCGGGTATCATTCTAAACAGTGATACCGGTGCATACGGAATATTCAGCGACAGCATACAGGACTGCTTTGTATTTGATGAAAGACAGAAGAATGAGGATATGGTGGAAATTCCAGTATTCTCCTTCGACCGGATGGTATTCAATAAGGAATACAAACTGCTTGACATGATGCAGATAACATGCAGCAGGGACGTGGCCATGTTCCTTTCTTCCCAACGGTTCGGAGAAAGGGAAAAATATGCATTCCTTGTTCTGAACGCAAACATGAAAGTGCTCGGGAACTTTCATATACCGGTCAGCGAACTGTCAAAAAGCAACCTTGAAAGGATTGCTGACTATATGGCGGATACTACCATCACAGCCGGAGGATGTGCTGCCATCATCTACGGAAAAGATACGGAGAACAGGATGATGATGAGTGCAAGCTACCTGAACGAACTTGTTAACAGGGCAAGCGGAAGGACCGTCAAACTTGCTGACTGTGTCATATCGGACGGTATCGGATGGAAATCCGCATCCGACGAAGGAATACTTGAGAACAATGAACGTAGACCGTTCATCGGGTATGAGGACAACAGGAAAGTCTGGCAGAAAATAGACATCATACCGACTGCAGACGGGACGGCTTTGATACGGGTGAAGATGGACGGGAACTATCTACCGGCAGAGAGACTCAGGAAGAATGAAATGAAGAAATTCATTGAAGGAAAGCTGTCAAAGGAGGAACTGGCGGAGAAATACTTCCCGAAAGGTATAAATGAACTGACCGAAAGAGGATTGAAGAGATAATTATAATATTTGGGCTTATGGATGAAAAATTTGAAAACCGTCTCATCGAGATAGTAATGAGGAACGGAAAATTGGACGAGAGCCTTTTCAACTATTCAAAGGAAGAAAAGGAGAAATTCCTCAAAGCGGCAGACCTGAAGGAACTGGCCGATATTCTGGAAGAAACTGAAAAGGAACTTTTCTACTGTGAAGATACCGATAAGGTAAAGGAACTCGTGGAAACATCCAAATCCGTTGAAACGGAAATTGAGAACACTTGCAGGAAAATACTGGCCGAAAACGGAGTGGACATTGAAAATGCCATCGGGGAAAGGATGGATGAAAGAAAAAAAATCGAGTTGCTAAAACAGCAGCTTGAGAGTTTCGGAATAGACGAAAGGACTGCGGAAGAATTAGGGCTTACCGACTTGGAAACATTGAAAACCGACGGAAAGAACTTCACCTTCGTTTTGGAAAATACCGCAAAAAGACGGAAAGAACTGGAGAAGAACCATATTGATTACACTGTGAAAGACGGTAAAATCAACATCTCGGGTAAATTCACGGCAAAGGAAGGAATATGTATCGAGGATTCGGAAGAAGCCGTCAGATTCCTTGACGAAAATGAAATGAACTATATCCGTATGGCACAAGGGGAAACGGCAGGGAAAGGAAAACTCTTTATTCCTACAAGCTGGGCTGGGGGTACAACGAACTCACAACTGGTTTCCAATGCGAAGAAACTGGCACTGATAGCCGCAGCCGGACTCGTCATATCACCATCAGGAGCCATCATTTTACTTGTCACTCTGAAAAAAACCGGACTATATGACAAGCTGATGAAAGACAATGCCCTGAAGAAAACGGAGAAAAAAGCTCTGGAGCAAGGACTGACCGTATTCAAACAGGACGGGAAGAATTCAAGATATTGGTATATGGAGAACGGGAACCTACTTTCTCTCAATGCGAATGATGTAAGACTGCCAAGATGGATAAAGGGGGTGCAGCTATCTCCAGCAGATGTAGAAAAATTAAAAAGGGGAGAACTCCTTATGCTGAAAGACAAGAAAGGCAATGAATTCGGTGTGAGGATAGACGTGACCAAACCGTCCTGTATCCAGGAATACTACAAGGAGCGGAAAAATGACAGGGAAATGAAAAAGGTTCCTACAAAAACTTCTCCGGACAGGGAAAAACTGGAATGGATTGCAAGGAAAGGTTTTCAAGGCATTTCCGATATATATGGAAATAAAACCCTAAATTTGGAGCGTGATACATTCCTGAGCAAATATGACCTCAAGAATCTTTACACGGACTTCCGCTCGAAAGAATTTCAGCTACAAGGAAAACAAGAAAGGAAAGAGGAGATAATGAAGGAACTCACAGAAACCAACGGAAAAATAAAGGAAAAGGCGGATGAAGCGATTCTCCGCATAAACAAAGAAAACAAGAAAGGAATGGGTATATGAAGTATGACTATGCATATTACAAGGAACGTGTCGGTGTCATTGATGCCGCAATACATATCGGATACAAGTATGATCCGTCGAAAGGCAGATTGAAGAAAGGAAGCAAGACACAGCCCCATTTCATTCTTCCGGACGGGAAAGGCGGTGAGTTGGACAGTATCTATATAAAAAACCCTCATGACAATGCAACACAGGGTTATTGGAGAAGAAGTCTCTCCGGGAAAGTTGATTCCGGGGACCTTATCAGTTTTGTCAGGGAAAACCTTGCATCCTTTACACAGGCAGCTGGAGCAAGAAATGAAATAGATGCCATCAACAAAGTATTGGCAAGTCTGGCCAATGTGGTGGAAGACCCGGACTACAAAATTGAAAATTTCCTGGGTAAATACAAGGAAGAAGAAGACATGACGGATGACTTCGACATCGACAGATATGACAGGGAACAGGGTAATGTGGAAAGTGCCATGAAATTCCTTTCCCAAAGAGGTATCAGCAGAGAAACGGCAGAGTTGTTCCGAAATTCCATAGAGATGGTACATGACAAGCAAAGCAAGTACCATTTCAAGAACCTTGCCTTTCCCTATCGTATTCCCGGAAATGATGATATAGCAGGTTATGAGCTGAGAGGATACAACAACTTCAAGTCAAAGGCAAAGGGTACGAACTCAAGCAATGCGTGTTGGATGGCATACCTCGGAACACATCCGCATGCCGGATTGATTCATGAAATCCATATTGCAGAAAGTGCATTGGATATAATGGCGTTTGTACAAGTGAACAGACTTAGACTCAAACTGGATGAATGTATTTTCGTTTCATTCGGAGGAACATTCGCAGACGGACAAATGAAGAAGCTGCTTGAAACTTTTCCCGGTGCAGAACCTGTCCTACATTTCGACAATGACCTGAACGGTATCATCTATGATTGCAGAACAGCCTCAATCATGGCGGGAAAAGACTTGAAATGTCAGATAAAGGAATTTTCAGACGGACAACATGTTTGCTTTACTTTAGGAGAAAAGGCATTTACCGTCCCATTGGAAAAGCTTTCTTATGATTCTTTCAGGGAAAGAAGCGGATTGAGGGAAAAACTCACGGTATGGAAAGCTCCGGAGCCGATGAAGGACTGGAACGATGTACTGATGGTAAAGGAAGGAAACAGGGAAAAGGAAAAGGAGGAAGCGAACAGGAAAATGGAATATGAATCGGAACAAAGACGGGGAGGACGGAAATTATGAAGCAGATAATTCTGAAACCTTCCATGAAGCAACTGTTCGTTGACGGATTCAGATGCTTGCTGCTATGGGCGGTATCCACAATATGCATAGGATTACCGGACAAATTCTTCATGCTATGCGGATTGGCAGTATCATTAGGATGCTTCGCATATCTGCTTGGCAGACTGTATTACCTGAATACCATCACCTGGTCAATCTCGGAAACACAGATAAAGTTTGCAAGAGGCATTTTCCAACGTACAACGGATTATATGGAACTGTACCGGATAATAGACTATAGAGAACAGCAGAACTTTATCCAACAAATATTCGGGATAAAGGAAGTGGTCATAACATCCGGTGACAAGAGCCATCCGATTCTGATAATTTTCGGTATACAGGAAAACGTAAGAATTGTGGAATTCCTCAGTACCCATGTCGAACAATGTAAAGAGAAGAAGAAAATCTATGAAATCACCAATCGCTAAATTATTATGCCTTTTTCTGTTGGCGGCAATAGGACAAACGACAAAGGCACAGATACAGACTGACCCGGCACTTACGGCAGCGGTCGCACTTGAGAAGACAACACTGGAAAACCAGTTGAAGAAGGAAAACGACAAACAGCTGCAGATTATCGGTATCAATACCGGCATATCTGTCCAGTTGGATGAAATCCGACAATATGAAGAAAAGATGTACAATTATCTGAAGGAAACGCAGAGCATTATCAGAAACGCATATGATATCTACCGTTGCGGAGATCTGATAACTCAGATATACAACAATCTTAGAGGATGTACGGATGCCATTGTCGGACATCCACAGGGTGCTATCGTTTCTACAGTGGTTTCCAAACAATATTCAAAAATAACACAGGAAACAAGTGCCCTTTATGGCTATATCTCCGGACTGGT
>JAFRZX010000024.1 GCA_017442315.1 Bacteroidales bacterium | reverse complement strand
GAACACAAACGGGAAATCATCCAGACGGAAGGTTTCCTTGTTGTAGTCACCGTTCATCAGGTAGTCTTCCTGACACTGTTGCATCGTAAGGATCACCATATCATTGGAGATAAATGCAAAGAATATCTTTCCGTTCGGTTTGCATACCCGCTTTGCTTCCTTGATGCACCGCAGTTTGTCCGCTTCCTCGTGCAGATGATACAGCGGGCCAAAGAGCAGAACAATATCGAAAGAATCACTTTCATACCGGCTAAGATCCATAGCATTCCCCTGAACCAGGTCGATAGAATCATCATCGGTCATCTTTGCCCGGAAAGCCGCAATGTTTGCATCCGCAAGCTCTAGTGCAGATACTTCGTATCCCTTCCGTGCAAAGTAAAAGCTGTATTCACCTGCACCGGCGCCTGCATCCAGGATCTTTGCTCCCGGAGTCAAATACTTCTCGATATATCGAACTGTGGTTAAGAATTCCACTCTGGCTGCCCGAGACTTGTTCAGGCGAGTATCCTCATTATAGCGCTGATATACTTCCTGAACCAGCTCAGCATCATCGGTATAGACGATACCCTCTGCAAAGTGTCTCGGTCTTTTCCACTCACTGCGAAGAATAGCGTACTGAGCTGCATCACAGATACCCTGATTGTTGCGGTCACAGGCCCGATGTGTGCCTTCGTACTTCATACCGCACTTTCTCATAACGCCACCGGAATGAGGGTTATTGGGGTCATGTCTTGCTGCCACACGGTTCATCCCAACCTCTATGAAGAGATACTCGATAACAGCATTCAATGCCTCTGTCATAATACCCTTATGCCACCAGTGACTGCCAATGCAATAACCGATTTCAGCTTCTTCCACTCGGTCGTTCTGGCGAACCACACTGATGGAGCCGATAGGTTCACCGAGTTCCTTCAGCACAATCATCCACTGATAATAATTGGGCTTTTCATATTCACCGACCCAGAGATCCAGAATCTGATGGGCGGTTTCAACCTTTTCGTATGTAGGCCAAGTAAGATATTTGGTAACTTCCGAATCAGATGCCCAGTTTCGGAACATAGGCTCTGCGTCATCCCGGACGGCTCTTCTCAGAATGAGTCTGGAGGTTTCTATAGTTTGGGTTCCTTTATGGGTCAACATCGGGATTCGCTCCTTTCAGGATGATACAGGATATACTCCATGGAGTTCTCCACGGTATCATATCTCGTTTCAAATTTTGTAGTCTTGATATACTGGAAGCCACACTTTTCAACGACACGCCTGGACTGTACATTACGATCAAAATGACCGACAATAATGAAGTCGAGCTTCTCCTCACTGAAAAGCCAGTTGATCACCGCCTTTACAGCTTCCGGCATCAATCCCTGGCCCCAGTAAGGCTTGGACAACACATAGCCGATTTCACGGCCCAGCAATGCATCAAGCTCCGGGTAGTTCTCTTCGCTGTACTCTTCAATACCGAGGGAACCAATAACCTTCCCCTTGTACTCCAGGGCAAACGTCTTTTTGTGTTTGATGAAGCTGCCCAGGATCATTCTGGATTCCTCTACATTGCGGTGAGGATTCCAGCCTG
>JAFRZX010000002.1 GCA_017442315.1 Bacteroidales bacterium | reverse complement strand
TACTGGACTGGCGAAAAGGTCGTGCAAGCTCAGGACCGCTTCCGCACATTCTTGGCAATCCACGACGGCAAAGTTGTGGGCTATATGGATGTGACCTACACATTCAAGGAGAATGAACCTTTTGATTTCCTTGTCTTGGAGGAATACCGCCGCATGGGATATGGAAGAAAGCTGCTGGCAAAAGCCCTTGAAATGAACCAACCCAATGGAATGATGCTCCTTGTGGATGCAGATAATTACCCAGCCATCCGTCTGTATGAGTCCATGGGCTTCGCAAAAGTGCAGGGTCAGAACAACCTGACGGCACATTGGACGGTGCCTGGAGCATAGAGGTCCATTGACTCATCAGAAATTAAGAGAGTAATCGCAAACTGAGACATGGACGAATCTTGTTCTTTCGGTATAATGAAGTCAGAAGCTTCTATAACATCGAAAGGAATGATTTTGGATGACCGTATTTTGTAAGAACTTAAAGCGGTTGCGAATTGCAAAAAACTTGACCCAGGAACAAGCCGCGGAAGCGCTGGGGGTCAGCACACAGACTGTTTCAAGATGGGAATGTAACACTACCTTGCCGGATGTAACTATTCTGCCTAAGATTGCATCGCTATATTGCGTCACTATTGATGACCTATATAAAGAATCCAGCGTTGCCTATGACAACTACGCACAGCGGCTTGGCAGTGTGTTCGAAGCCAGCCATAAACCCGAGGACTTTATGCAGGCATATGTGGAATATCAGAAGCTTCTGAAGTCTCGTGAATACACTACAGAGGATCTAAGACTTTACGGGATACTTTTCCAGTATATGATGCAGGTCTGCCGTGACAAAGCAGAAGAAGTATTTAACCGGGTAATTAAGAAAGGTCCTGAAGTAGACTCCGAGGCCTATTGGTCTACACGCAGGCAGAAAGGTTATTTCCTCTGGGAGATTGGACGAAACCAAGAAAACATTGATGCGTTCCTTCCCCTCGTAGAAGCGGGAACCAATGAATTGCAGGAGTGGATCTGTCTGATTCAGGCATATACCTTTGCTGAAGAATACGATGTTGCCTGGGAATGGGTGCAAAAAGCGGAATCTAAATTCCAGGAAAGTGCTATCTTACATATCTATGCAGGCGACCTGCTAAGATCTATGAAGCGATACGACGAAGCGTTCCCACACTGGAAGCGAGCTTTGGAAATGGAGCCTGAATGGTGTGATTCAGCATATGCTATGGCTTCCTGTTATGAGGAAATGGGCGATTATGAAAACGCATATGTGGTATATAATCAGATTGCGGATAATCTGGAAAAACGTGGATTTGATGCAGAAGTAAATTGGCCTAGAACCATGGCACATAAGTGTCAGGAGAAGATTCATACATACTAAAACGGATGAAAAGGCCTCTATATCGTCCGAAGCAACAACCTGGAAAACTTATCTGAAAATAACCCTTGGGGGATTTCCTCCAAGGGTTATTGCATCTTATTGACAGTTTGATTATAATAGGGGAGAAATGTGAAAGAAGGTGAACACATGGCTTATCGGGTTGCGATTGTTGATGATAGCACAACGGATGCCGAATTCGTAAAAGGTATTTTGAATAGCTGGGCAGATCTTCGTCAGGCAAACATTCAGGCGGAGGTGTTCCCTTCGGCAGAGGCATTCCTGTTTCAGTATGCCGAGGACAAGGACTGGGATATTCTGCTCCTGGACATTGAAATGGGCGCTATGGATGGCGTGACAATGGCCAAACGGGTGCGGCAGGACAATGAGGCAGTGCAGATCGTGTTCATTACCGGCTACTCCGATTACATTGCCGAGGGCTATGAGGTGGCCGCGCTCCACTACCTAATGAAGCCTGTGAACCGGGAGAAGCTGCTGTCTGTTCTGGATCGTGCTTTGGAGAAACGGAAGCAGGAGGAACGATGTCTGAACCTGGAAGCCTACGGCGAGATGGTGAGGATTCCGTTCTATGAGATCCGCTATCTGGATGTGCACCAAAACTATGTGACCGTGCATGCCAAGGCGGATTACACCGTCAAGCGCACTCTGGGTGACTTTGAAAAGGAACTGGATGACCGCTTCTGCCGGGTTGGTCGAGCTATGATCCTGAATTTAAAATATATCCAGCGTGTCACCAAAACGGAAGTGCGCCTGTCCGATGGTACGGTACTGCCCTTGCCCAGAGGTGCTTATGAGCCGCTGAACCGGGCGATTATTCAGCATACATAATTGTTCGCTGTTTGTGGGGAATACATTTTCCTGGCGTTATGGTATAGTGCAAACATCATAGTGGGAGGAGAAACAGTATGGATGTTAGAGAAATCGGGGTATTCCTCGCAGAGTTAAGAAAAGAAAAATGTTGGACTCAAGAGCAGTTGGGGCAAAAACTCGGTGTTACAAACAAGACAGTTTCCAGGTGGGAAAACGGGAACTATATGCCGCCTGTAGATATTCTTTTGGAGCTTTCAAAACTGTATGATATTAGCATCAACGAGATT
>JAFRZX010000160.1 GCA_017442315.1 Bacteroidales bacterium | reverse complement strand
TGCGGCACCTAGGCGAATGTCAGTATCAATATGTTCTGGTCCTTCCATAACATTCAGAGTAATTCCCGGAAGATCTGTAATCTTCTTTGTGAATCTATATGTAATGAAAAGGTTTCCAAATTCAGTCGGACGTAGCAGATAAGCACTCTTATGACTCAAGACACAACCCGGCAATCTCCAAGCCACTATTTCTATCAGATTTCTCTTCACAATACTTTCCGGAGAGTCAATCATATTGGTCGTATAGATTCTAGGAGCAATCTTTCTCAAGGTGCCCTTCTTCTCTTTATAAGATATCATTCTAGAATCCACAGCATCGTCCGATGCAAAGATTATCTCTTTTAAAAAGTCTATTGCCATATCTATTTTTGTCGATTAAATTCATCCTCTGATATCAAATTGCAAAATTTTGTCGATTAACTGGATGTTTTTGCAAAATTTTGTCGATTAAAACCCCGCCCTATTATTCATCTTCTTCCAGAATCGTCCAGTCCTTCGATGCGTATTTCTCCTCGAATTCCTCCAGTTCTACTTTTAAACGCTTGTGCATAGATTCCTCGCTATCATCTCCGCTCATCATCCAATCTATCCTCGTAGTATATATCTCTGCCAAACGAAGTATTCTGTATGCTTCTTTCATTGCTTCTATTGTAGAGTCCTCTAACTCCAATACATCCTTATCATATGGATAATGATCAGAAACAACATGATGTATCTCATATAATACAGGTATTTGCTCATCATTAGGCACTCTTTCCATGTATTGATTTGTTGATTGGAACTGAGTCGGATCTGAAAAAAGTTTAAGATCCACCTATCTCTGCTCTGCCTTAATAATGTTTCCTGTAGACAATAGGTACTTTTCGGCCTCCTCATAGGTGTCAAAATGCCGCGAATAAGATGGGTACATGTGATATCCACGATAGGCATCCATCTCAAAGATAATCCAATAATCATCATGCACAAGAGCTGGCTTTGGTGCCAAAGCCCACGCAATATCGTGCTCTATTCTATCTGCAATCTCTCTGACCGCATACTGCTTATAATCAAAATGTCCTCCACTCATAATTATTGGCCTTTTAGTTTTTCGTCATTTTAAAATGCCCGCTTCTGCAAAATTGCAAAATTTTGTCGATTAACGAGCCGTTTTTGCAAAATTTTGTCGATTAAGACACTTTTCAAACAAAAACAAGGCGTAAAATATACACTTTTCAAATTCCCAAAGTCTTTCGATAGCGGGCTAAACAGGTCTTATTTCGATGAGTTTAGCCCACTATCTCGCACTTTTCCCGGTTTCCCCGAGATTTTAAGAATTCTTCACCAACGCTATCAACGCCTTCAGCTGCTCCGGAGTAAGCCCTTTGAGCTCTTCCAAGATGTCTGCATCATCATTCAGCCTAAGGAGTCTAGAGTTGAACTCCATCTGCTGGGCAAGAGGGAAGGCATCTATATAGCGGTTAGTGATATTGCTATCCACTGAGTGACCCATACTCTCAGATATGTAGTTATGAGGAACTCAGGCATGGGTAAGGTTCGTGGCAAAGGAGTGTCGGCACCAGGTACAGCTTGGCTGGACCTCCCAGCCCATGCTCTTGCAGACGCCGAGGCATGTGCATGGATTGCAATAAAAATTCTATAGTTACCATCCATCCTTAAATTGTGGGAACGATACACGTGTATACACTAAAGGGTAGTGAAAAACCACAACATTTTTTTCAGTCTATCACCCTCATAATCAATACCACCTCCATTGAATAACATATAACAATGGTCATCTTTTTTCATCAAGCACCCTAACAATTCGTTTTACAGACTCATTGCTATCTCCTTTTGATGAATACTTTTTCAAGGTCCTGAGAGACATTGATCATAAAGTCACCCATCTTTTCCAGTTCGTTAACTACATCCATATAGTAAACGCTTGTCTGATAGTTCTTCTGACCGTTTTCGATTCCATCAATTTCTGATTCTCTCAGATAATTCCTTAAATTATTGATGCGGTCCTCGGCATTATATGCATTAGATACCTCATGAAGTTCACCTCTGTAGGCTGCCGACAGATTGTCTATCATCACGGCATACGCATTATCTACTGTATCGGTCATATAGTCAAGATGCTTGACTGCGCTCTCATCGAATACTTTTTTATGGATATTCTTTCTGGAGAGAATGCGGCTGATTGATTCTCCGGAATCACCTAAAGACTCCAGTTCTCCGATTATTTTGTACATAGCCTTCACTTTTCTCGAAGTGTCCTCGCTGATGTCAGAAGCAGACACCTCATTCAGGAATGAGGCTATTTCTCCTTCAATACGGTCTGAAATCTCTTCATACTTTACCAGTTTTGCCCGTAATTCCTCAAATTTATCAGAATCCTGCTCAGAGATTGCGGACTTTGCATACTTCATCCCGTTTCTAGATATCTCGGCAAAGTGGATGATTTCCTTGAAGGCCTGTTCTATGGCAAGTTCCGGTGTCGCAACAGGGCCGGCTTCTATATACCTGAGTCTGAACGTCTCATCACTCTTATTCCTGGAATCCTTTATGATTGCACAAACCAGTTTCTCTATGACAGGAATGAACCAGATCAAAATACACGTATTGATCGTATTGAAAAGAGTGTGGAGCATAGAGAGTCCATACAATGCAGCTGTCTGGGAATCCGTCTGAACAGGATGGCCATTGGCATCATGCAACACCTCTACAGTAAAGCCTGGTGCCGCCGGATCCGGAACCCCGAATATCCCAGCTGTTACCCATCCGATGAACCGGAGGAAGAAAGGGAATGTAACGAGCGCCCAAATAACACCGAAAACATTGAAGGCAGTATGCGCCAGCGCTGTTCTCTTGGCAGAAATGTTACCTACAGATGCTGCAATATTCGCAGTAATCGTTGTTCCTATGTTTTCTCCGAGTACCATCGCACACGCCATATCGAATCTTATCCAACCCATATTAAGCATGATGAGGGTCAGAGCCATGGTTGCACTGGATGACTGCAGCACAAGAGTCAGGACAGTTCCGAACACAAGAAAGATAAGTACCGAACCGAATCCATGGCCTTGCCATCCTTGAATGAACGAAAGCACCTCTGGAGTCTGCTGAAGGTCTGGAACCGAACTCTTCATAAGGGAGAGTCCGAGAAACAGCAACGAGAAACCTACAATAAGTTCAGATATATTTCTTCTCCTATCCTTCTTTGAAAGCGACAGTACGAATCCCAGTGCCATCAGCGGCACGGCAAGAATGGAGATATCCGCCTTGAATCCCAGCCACGAAACCAGCCAGGCAGTCACTGTCGTGCCGATATTGGCTCCCATTATGACACTGATTGCCTGCGCAAGAGTGAGGAGACCGGCATTTACAAAACTGACGACCATCACTGTCGTAGCGCTTGATGACTGGATTACTGATGTGATGCCCAGTCCGGTCAAGACTCCCTTGAACGGACTGGATGTCATTGCTGAAAGGAAATTACGGAGCCTGTCACCGGCCACCTTCTGTAATCCGGAACTCATCATATTCATTCCATAAAGGAACATACCGAGAGCTCCAAGCAAAGTCAAAATCTGAAGTAACATATTATGAAATATACGGATTATTTTATAAGATTCTTCACCTTGCTTAACTCGTGCTCATATACCGCTGTACAAGGCTCATACTTGTAAGGAATATACTCAAACAGCTGCAGATAGGCCTTCCCGCGCGACTCACTGTAATAGACATCGAGTTTTATGGAATTTCCTTTCTCTTCCTGTGAAACATCTATGGATTCCGGCTTTGTCTCTATCGCTGCCTTTATTGGAGCATGCATCGTCTGCTGAAAATACCATTCACTCTTCCTGTACCTGATTCCAGTCTCTTTGTCCTTGTATCCTGTCTTGAGGAAAAAAGTCAGGACGACACCAGCGACAATAAGGAAGCAACCAGTTATTGAAAGAGGGTCATTATCACGGATTGTAGAAAGTATTGCACCTGCTACGATAAGCAATGAAACGATTGTATAGTCTTTGACAGAGCGTACTCTGATGAATTCTTTGTTCATAATTGTTTATCATTTAAAACTGTTTAAATTTTTATCGACAAAAATTTTAAACAGCTTATTAATTATTTGTGTAAAAAACGATATTCTTCAGAAAGCTGTCTGAATTCATAAAACAGACATCTGCTCAAGAGTTTCCTACACTTCACTTAATACTATAAGGAAAGTCTGCATAACAGACAGACGACAAATCTTAAACAGATAAGAATTGCCGTACAATAACCAGGAAACCGTTAAAGTATTTTAAATGATAAGTTTTCCGAGATATACCAACTTATGAGCGTGCTCAATGACTGAGGTATTAAGTATGACTGATTGTCTTTGTACAGAATACAAGACAGATGTGTTTAGTGCCTTTCCGGACTTAACGAACTCAAATACAGGCCTATGGACGCTGACGGGTCTTCTTGCACAGGACTGCACTCTGATCGGGAATGAGAGTGATACCTGTCTGGGTATATCCAGTTGCGAATATGGTGTAGAAATGAATTCAGAAAATTTGACATTCTTTATTGTTCCGCTATATGAAACTGCCGTCCGAGATGAAGATTCAAATCCGCCGGTAGCATTGGAAAATGCCACAGCAATCACTATTGGAAGTATGTATTTCAGCAGATTTCTCATATCAGCAAGCAAATTTAAATAAAATTACCAATGAACCAAGGCGCTTACCTGAAATTCATTCTATTTAATGGCACTTATCTTTTTGGGCGTCATTCCTGTATGCTTCTTGAAAAACTGTATGAATGAGGACATGCTGGAAAAATTGAGTCTGTCAGAAACTTGCTGAACTGTCAGATCCGTCGTTTTCAACAGCATCTTCGCTTCTATCAGAACAGCTTCATGCAACCAGTCAAGTACAGGTCGCCCTGTAGCTTTCTTTATTGCTGTAGTAAGGTACTTGGAAGTAATGTTCAGTTTATCAGCATAGAACTGAACTGTCCTGTTTTCCTTATAATAGACAGCCAACAGATGAAAAAACTTGTCAGACAGATCATCAGACCTGATCATGGCACCGGATTTCAGATTATACTGCTTCTCATATTCCCCGGAGATCTCAAGAATCAGAGCATAAAGAATGGACCTGATGATTTCCTCCTGATAGATACTATCTTCCCGGCTTTCTTTGTACAGAAAATTGAAATAACTCAAAAAATCATCATATTTACTCTGCGTAATATGCATTACAGGAATATAGCGCGAATAACTGAATATGTCAGTATCAATAGGAGATGGCATGTTGAGTATATAGTCTGTCGTGACTGCAATATGCATCATCGAATCATTTCCACCTATGTCTGAAAGGCTTACCATGTGATTTTCAGGCAGAATTGCAATGGTGGGTCCCTTCATACTATGTCTTTTCCCGTCAATAGTGACATGTCCGTCAAATATATTGCTCAGACATATTATCATTCCTCCGGAAAGATAAAAATCTCCACCGGTCTGCTCTTTCAGGTCATCCCGATTGAAAAGCATCAGCATTCCTGTTGAGCCATACCTTGACATCATATCATCCAAATTGATGTGTTTAATGTTCTCTGACATGCTCATAAGCGAAGTTTGATAAACATTTAAGACAAAAAACGTACTAAATATTATGCACAAAGGTAATAATTTTGCTTTTTCAAAAATAAAACGACGGGAAATGGAAAAGAAAACACATCATCTTAGTGTTGCAGAAGCATTCAGGACATTCATGACTGATCCGGTAAAAGGACTGTCTTCCGGAGAAGCCGGAGCAAGACAGGCACGGGACGGATTCAACGAATTTGAGAAGACAAAACACACGACACTCTGGCAGAAATTCATCAGCCAGTTCAAGAGTTTCATGATCATCGTGCTGATATTCGCCGCAATCATATCCGGTATCACTGGATATATGAAT
>JAFRZX010000159.1 GCA_017442315.1 Bacteroidales bacterium | reverse complement strand
TCCACTAACGCTTCTGCGGAATCACTTAACTCTAAAATCAAAGCTTTCAGAATGCAACTGAGAGGTGTATCAGATGTTAAATACTTTCTGTTCAGACTTGCAAAGATCTATGCTTAGACACATACTTTTGCGACTGATCCAGTCTTGCGGCCCCAAAAATCATTATTATGATAAAGAGGTTTTTGTTTCTCTTATCGGTCATGGTTTATGCTGTGACCAGTATCTCTGCGCAGGATTTCAATTCAGCGATTGCAGAGAGAAAGGCTATGTCAAAGTATGCTAAATCAGAATTGAATGCCAAGGCTTCGAAAGAAGCAAGAAAGCATGCCAAGGCAGATGTAAAAGATGGGTGGACTGTGGCTCCCGGTCATCTCCCTTTGGAAAGACAGTTAGAGAGGGCATGGCAGATGCAATATGAATTTGATTCATCAGGCTATCCTAAGTACATTATGAGTGAGGCTATGTCCATTGGTGAGAATTATGATGCCGCCAAGATGCAGGCTATGGAACTCGCAAAACTTGCTCTTGCCGGTAAACTCCAGTCTGAAGTGGTTGCAATTGTAGAGAACAGTATTGCTAACAAGCAGATGTCTGAGGGAGAAGCCGCTTCTGTTACAGAGTCAGTAATGGCTGCTAAAAATGTGATTTCTCAGAAGGTAGGCCGGGTGATTACTGTGGTAGAGTGCTATAGAAATACAAAGTCTAAGAATAAAAAGGTGCGTGTGATGATTGCCTATAACACAGAAATGGCAGTTGAGGCAGCAAAGAGTGCAGTGAGAGAAGATCTTGAGAAGAAAGGTAATGATCTTCATAAGAAACTGGATAATCTGCTTAACCTTGCAAAATGATGAAGAGATTAAGTCTGATACTGATTGTCTTTTCTATATGTCATGTTATTACCCTGGCACAGAAACCCAAAGTGGTGAAGGGTGAATATACTTACTATCCTCCATCTACCCAGTCTTTTGATGAAGCAAGACGAGAGGCGCTTTATAGGGCACAGATGCAGATTCTGGCTGATACGTACGGCACTATGATGAATATGTCATCTACAACGGTGGTCCAGAATTCGGGAGCCAAGTCGGATGTGGATATGTTTTCATTGGGTGAAAGTACGGTAAAAGGGGAGTGGATCGAGACTATTGGTGAACCGGAATTTACTACATCTGTGACCGGTAATGGCATGCTTTCCATTAAGGTGATTGTCACAGGAAAGGTTCGTGAAATCAAGGAATATAAGGCTGACTTTGAAGTCAAGGTGCTTAGAAACGGCTTGGAAGATAAGTTTGAAAATTCAGAATTCCAAGAAGGAGATGATATGTTTGTATCGTTCAGATGCCCGACAGAAGGATATCTCACAATATATCTGTATGATGGTGAGTCTTCTGTGTATTGTCTACTTCCTTACCAGAATCAGAGCTCATCAGTAATTGAGACAGAAGCAGGTCGGAAATATGTCTTTTTCTCTTGTATGCATGCAGATTATGGCGTGCAGGCTTCATTGATCGATGAGTACACCTTGACCTGCTCGAAGTCATTGGAGATGAATCGTATGTATGTAGTCTGGTCTCCAGACAGTTTTATCAAGGCAATGGATTCCATTGAGGATGCTGGAATGCCCAGAGTATTAGACCTGAAGTCTTTTCAAAATTGGCTTTCAAAATTGAGAGTCCAGAATAATAAAGTGGCAGTGAAGACTGTCGATATTGTAATTAAAAAGAATTAATCACTATGAAAAAGATTTTGTTGATTATTGCATGCGTGTTGTGTGCTTTGGTCGTTTCTGCACAGGAACAGAAAGTTAAGCAGAAAGTTCATCTGAAGGATGGGACAGAGATCATAGGTTATGTGGCTTTGCAGCCGGACGGCAGCTATGTAGTTCAGAATGAATCAGGAGATATGTTCTATTATACAGCTCCTGAGATAAAGAAGATTATAGAGATCGAAGATGTCAAGGTAAAGACTGTCAAACTTAAGGAGAAGAAGGAGACTGTTCCTGTAGTGGAATATAAAGGAAAAGGATATATGGGAATGGTAGGATTGACATTGGGCGTCAGTGAGGTAATTACAATGGTGAACGGTTACCGTTTTTCTCCACACTTCTATCTTGGTTTCGAGGCTGGTATTGGATATAATACGGTGGCATATGATGTCGGGATTCCGCTTAATCTGTACCTCATGTCTGAATTTTCAAAGAAGAGGGTTGCAATGTTTGCCAGTCTCAGTGGTGGTTGTTTTTTCTCTATTTCGAACGCAGTTGCAATGCCTCAGGCGATGATTACTTTGGGCGTCAGGACCCGAATGCGCAAGAATCCAAATCTGGCAATGTGGTATGGATTACAAGGTGGAGTTTCTCAACATTATTATGATGATTATTATGATGATGGTTACACTTATTTCACTTATATGGCACCAGAGGTAGCCTTGAAACTGGCTTTCTCTTTTTAACGAATTGCTATGAAACATCTGGTATTACTCGCTTTTGTTTTTGTCACGTTTACGTCAAGTGGGCAAAGCAATATCTTTGGAAAATTGAATGATGCATTTCAGAGGGTGCAGCAGGACCAACAGGATAAAAAACAAAGCAAACCTGAGGAGCCTAAGCCCGTTCTGCTGGTTGTGAAGTATAATTCAAGTGATTATGTCCCTATTAAATCTCCTGATGGCCTTTGGGGATATAAGCAGTTCAACTCAATTATAATAAAGCCTAAATATCAAGAGGCCGGGCCTTTCCTCGAAGGATTGGCTCCGGTTATGCTTGGAGGAAAGTATGGTTATATTGATAAGGAGGGGAGTTGTGCCATACCTTACAGATTTGAAAGTGCCGGGGTGTTTTCCGAAGGACTCGCCAGAGTCAGTATGAATGGACGGTATGGTTATATAGATAGGACAGGTAAACAGGTGATACCATATAAGTTTTCCCATGCCGGTGATTTTATTGACGGGCTTGCCGAAGTTTATTTCAATGATAAAAGAGGATTTGTCGATAAGACAGGAGAGTGGTTCGATGATAGGAAGGAAGTACTCCAGAGCTTTTCAAGTTTTGCGCGTCAGTACGTGGAAAACTATGTCAACCAGTGGCAGAAGAAAGGTAAATATGAGAAGACTGTTGCATGGCAGCAGAGAGTGAATGAGCAGACAAGAGCACGAGTCGTAGATTCACTGTTTCTGGTAGCTAAGACTAATTATATTGAATATCAGAAGCCTAGCATCAAGAAAGATTTTAAACTCGGAGAATATGATGCTGACGGAGAGGTGTTTATGATACATGACGCTCGGTTTGGTAATCTCTTGGTACCGGTGCCTATAGGCGAGGCACAGGCTTTTGAACTTAACTTCTCTGGAGTTTCTCGTGATGACACCTATTGTGTAGCTGGGGATGGAATAGGACTTTCTAAGGCTATATTTGTTACATCGGACGGAAAATCTTACACCTATGATAACAGGGCTGCTCTTGAATTTGCTAGTGTCGATATCGAATACAATTTTGATAGTATAGAACTCGCTCAGGATTCATTCGATGCACCGGTAAACAGCAATGTGCAGTTGAAGAAAAAGAGCCTGAGTGTGGGGAAGTCTGATATTGATATTGGCATACCTGAAACCAGAGAGGTTAACGAGAATGCATTCGCTGTCATAATCGCTAATGAGGATTATCAGAGAGTGTCCCATGTGGAATTTGCTGCTAATGATGGCCAGACGTTCAAGGATTATTGTAACAAGACTTTGGGCTTGCCCGAAAAGAACATCCGACTTGTGAAAAATGCGACTCTGGTCAATATGTGGGAGCATGTTGACTGGCTGACAGGAGTGGCAAAAGCATATAAAGGAGAGGCCGAGATAATCTTTTATTATGCAGGTCATGGCGTCCCGGATGAAGCGACCAAAGATGCCTATCTTCTTCCTGTTGATGGTAATGGGGCAAATGCCAGCACTGGGTATAAGTTGAGTGACTTATATTCAAGGCTATCTGAAACTCCGACCAGGTCAACTCTGGTGCTTCTTGATGCTTGCTTCTCAGGAACGGAGCGTAGCGGTGAGATGAT
The DNA here is from genome assembly GCA_017442315.1 of Bacteroidales bacterium. Classification (GTDB taxonomy): domain Bacteria; phylum Bacteroidota; class Bacteroidia; order Bacteroidales; family UBA932; genus Cryptobacteroides. Next base: position 66,321 of record JAFRZX010000159.1, on the reverse strand, counting down.
GATTGCTGCCCGTGGTGTCGCTATCAAGGCTAAACCTGCTGCTCCTAAAGGTAATATGGTGGTGTTTTCTGCTGCTCAAGGTGATGAAACCGCATATCCATATAAGGAAAAGGGTCATGGATTGTTTACATATTTCCTTTGTAAGAAACTTCAGGAAACAGGCGGAAACGTTTCTTTAGGAGAATTGGCTGGCTATATAACGGATAATGTTGTGAAACACTCCATGATAGAGAATTCCAAATCTCAGACTCCGTCTGTTTCAGCTTCAGGAGTGGTTGCAGAAAACTGGAAGTCGTTGCAGTTGAAATGAAAGCGCAGTGCTTGAACTGTGTAGTAATCTGAGATATAACACGGCTCAGTCGCAACAATATGTGTCAAAGCATAGATGTCAGCAAATCTGGAATCAACGTAAAATCCCGATGAGGCTGACTGTGAGATGAGCCCCGAAAGTTTTACTGACTTTCGGGGCTCATCTCATATTATTAGTCATCCTCATTTGGTAATTGTTAAGATTTTTGTTGAAAAATTTGGAAAAGTCATAGGGGGGGGTATATTTGTCCAGAAATTTAATTTTTCTATTCTTCGGACATTATTTTCAGCAATATCAGCAGGACGTCTGAATAAAGTATAAGTGATATAAATTTTAGAAATTATGAAAAGGACACTATTTTTTTTGTTACTTGCTGTCATGATGATTTCATGTGGAGCCCCTAAAAAGTCTGTGACTTCGGTGTATAGTGATACTGAAAAAGCAAGAAGTTTGGAAGGTAACATCGTAAAGACGCAGGAAATAGAAATTACAGGGATAGAAATGGTACAGACCCTGAATGATGATGGTACTGAAATGATTGCAAGACCGTTCAAGTGGTTTGCTGCCATTGGCAAAGCAGATGACAAGCAGATAGCTATAGAGATTGCTCAACGTGAGGCCTATGCTGCAATTTCAAGAACATTGAACAATATCGTTGAGGATAATGCAGAAAGAGGGGCTGTTGTAAATAATGGTGCGGTTCAGAAAGCCTTGGATCTTTATTGGGAACAGACTAGCATGAGTATCCAAAATGCATGTGAACCGTTTGGAAAGGTTTTGGTTGAATATGATCCGTCTACGGGTATGTATACTGTAACTGCTAAGGTTGGAATCAGAGGTGATAGGTACAATACTCTTATTAATAAGGCAGGTAACTATAAGCCGGCAGATTTGACAGGAAATGAGTTGGAGCAATATATCCAAATCAATAAGTCTATTATGGATGCAGCAAAAGGTAACTAGAAGCTGATCCTATGAAAAAAATATTTGCATTTCTGGGATTTATATTGCTTGGGCTTTCGTCTGGTGCTCAACAGTGTCCTCCTGAATGGCTTTGTTATGATACAGATGAATATCTGTCTGACTTTCAGAGCGCATACAACAATAAAGGAATGACAGAAGCTTCATTTAAGGATTATCTGTTGGGAGTAGCTAGAACAAATCTTGCTAAGCAGGTCCGGATGAGGGTTAAAGATGTTGCTGAGCTTGAAAAACAGTCTTTGAATGGTCGTACCCAGACGGAATATCATTCCTCAACAGTATTTTCGACAGATATAAATCTTACTTTGGTCGAGACTAAAACCAGATACGACCCTATGACAAAGGAGGGATTGGCAATTGCATATATCAATAAGAAGTCAGCCCTTCGGTATTATCAGAATGAAGTGTATGTTGCTTTTGGAAAAGTTGAAAGTGCACTCTCATTGTCAGATGCATATGTTGAAGCTGGTTTTATTGATAGGGCAAAGAATGAACTTCAGAAGGCCGATCAGTTCTTAGATAAGGTTGATGAACCTTTTTTCTGGTTTAATATATTCGGATTGGATGAATATGAACTTACTTCACTGCTTGGCAGAAGTAGTGAGTTGAAGAATATTGTCAAGTCTCGTATTGCAGAACTGCAATATGCCTTAAGAATAAATCTTAATGGCTCTGTCGATCTTTTCGGAACATCGGATCATATCATTTTGAATGATATAAAAGGTAGATTGTCGTCTGATGGATGTTCATTTACAGATGACCCGTCAGATTCTGATTGGCAGATTACAATTCAGGCTGCTGCGCGAGAATACAATTGCGTACAATTAGGAGCTCAGTGTCAGTGGTATGCTTTTATTGATGCCAGTATAGTTATCATTAAAATGGCGACAATGCAACGGATATATGAAAATGAAATATCTGTGAAGGGTGGTCATTTTAAAGGATATAAGGAGGCAGCGGATGCTGCTGGAAAGAAAGTAGCGCAAGAGTTATATACAATAATAGATAATATCGTCAGGCAGTAGAATATGAAGAAGATTGTATCTGTTTTGTGTGCTGTCCTTTTTGTGATGGCAGCATATGCGGAAGATAGTAAATTAAGGATTGCAGTATTTGATCCTACATCAACGGGAACATCTATAGATGAAGGAACCGTTGTTGCTGTTAGGGAGATGATATCTTCAGCTTTTGTAAATGTAGGCAAGTATAGCATTGTTGAACGTTCATTGTTGGAAAAGGTAATGGAGGAACAAAGCTTTTCCAATTCTGGGGCAGTTGACGAGAATCAGGCAACTGAAATTGGTAAACTTGCTGGAGCCAATAAGATTGTATTGTCAGTTGTGACATTGACGGGTGGTAGAAATATGTTGAGTGTCAAGATGATCGATGTAATGACTGCGCAAGTGGACCGTCAAAGGGTAAAGATCGTTACTTCTGGTGAACTGCTTGATATTGTGGAACCTCTCGTCCTAGAGATGTTGGGTATGCAGAATGTTGCATCTAATAATACTTCAGAATATTCAAATCGTGAACTTGAAGAGGCAGCTTCACCGAAGCCTGATGAGAACATTTCATCGCCAGCTGATTCAGAAAATGCGATTAATGAAGTTTCTGGGATGGGAGTGTCAGCTGTTCTGGCGAGTTCCCTGTCTTATCCCCCTGCTTCTGTTAATGTTTACGGTGTCGATTTCTCTCAGGTACGTATTTACGGAGCAAAGAAAAAAGAAACTGATATAGAGTTTCAGAAGGCTTTCAGAGGTATAAATGAACTTCTGATTTTGGAAAAGAGTAAATATGATTTTGAGAGGCTGTTAGGTGTCCCAACTGCTGTATTTCCTACAATTGCTGATGAACGTAATTCTGAAATAGATTGGTTTTCAGCGCGTACTGCGATACAATATGCTGATAAGCTTCCTGTAAATCAGATGATTGCAGAGTATAATATACCGCATGACAGAGGAATAGGACTTGTCGTAATCGCTAGATTGCTTAATAAGGATGAGGAGAAAGCTTTGCATGAACTGGTATTGTTCGATATTGCAACCAGAAAGATTATTTATCGACATGAGGCATTGTGCGAAGCAGGAGGCTATGGCCTGAGAAATTATTGGGCTAATTCAGTATATGAACTTATTGATAATAAAGAATTGCGTAAGCAGATGAAGCAGATGCGTTCTAACGGTATCTTGAGATAGTCAGTTTTGCGGATATCGTAAAAAAAGGAGAGAAGCTAATCGAGCTTCTCTCCTTTCTCATTGTAAAATTCATTCTGCAGGACTGTGAAGTCGCTTGTTTCCACAATCGTTATCTTACATCCGTACTTTTTCTGCCATTTCTTGACTATTGAGGAGAAAAGGCCTTTTGTCAGGTAGGCTCCGAGTATTGGATTGACTTTGAGTGTGAGGCTTGAAATACTTTTTTCCGTAACATAATACGACAATCTTCTTTCAATGGCCTCATCTATCACGACACTTGACGCTATCTTTCCTGTTCCGTTACATACCGGACATACTTCCTGAGTGTTGATCTCGGTTGCCGGACGTACCCTTTGCCTTGTTATCTGCATGAGTCCGAACTTAGTCAGGGGCAGGATGTTGTGTTTTGCCCTATCGGAATCCATCAGTTCAGACATCTTCTTGTATAAGGCGTTTCTGTGATCGTTTGATTCCATATCTATGAAATCAACAATAACGATTCCACCCATGTCCCGTAGCCTGAGCTGGCGTGCAATTTCTTCGGCTGCATAGCAGTTGATGTCGAATGTGTTCTGCTCCTGTTCCTTGTTCTTTGAACGGATGCCGCTGTTCACATCTATCACATGCAATGCTTCAGTATGCTCAATCACAAGATATGCTCCCTGTTTTATAGGAACCACTTTTCCGAAAGAACTCTTTATCTGTCTCGTTACTTCGAAGTGGTCGAAGATCGGTGTCTTGTCTTTATAGAGCTTGACGATCTTCTCCTGCTCCGGTGAAATCAGTGAGATGTACTTCCTTGTTTCCTCATATACTGTTGAGTCATTTACATAAATGTTTGTAAACGAGTCATTCAGAAGGTCCCTGAGGATGGTCGTGGTTTTGCTGTATTCAGTAAACAGCAGCTGCACACTTTTGGACTTTGCTAACTGTTTCCAAGAGTTTTCCCACTTGTCTATAAGTGATATCAGTTCCGCATCAAGGATTGCAGCATTCTTTCCTTCGGCTGCAGTGCGTATGATGGCACCATAGTTTTTAGGTAGGATACTCTTTACAAGTGTCTCCAGTCTTCTTTTCTCTTCTTTTGAAGAAATCTTCTGTGAAACGCTTACCTTCTCTGCGAAGGGAAGCAGTACAATGTTTCGTCCTGCCAATGAAATTTCTGTAGTCAGTCGTGAACCTTTGGTTGAAATCGGTTCCTTTACGATCTGGACTATTATCATTTGTCCAGGTGTAAGCACATTCTCAATACGACCTTCTTTTTCTAGAATCTTGTCAGCTTTGATGTGCTTGTATATCCCTTTTGCATCTGTATTTGGATTTATTCTTCTGACAAATTCATCAAAAGCATTGAAATACAATCCCAAATCCAGATAATGGACAAAAGCTTCCTTCTCGTCTCCGATGTCAACAAAAGCAGCATTCAGGGCCGGCAGAATCTTTTTAACCTTTCCGAGATAGACATCTCCTACGGAAAAACTGTGACCCTGGCTGGACTCTTTGTTCAACTCGATGAGCCTGTGGTTTTCCATCAGTGCAATCGAGACTTCTGTTGAATTCACATCAACAATCAGATCTTTTTCGGACTCCATCAGGAATTTCAATGATAAGAACTTATTATTCAGGGTGTTGTTACCCTTTAAAAACTAAAGAGACCGACCATCCTGGCCAGCCTCTCTTAGCGACTGCTAAAATGGCAGACACAGGAGAATTACTTTCTCTTCTTGTGTCTGTTCTTGCGAAGGCGTTTCTTACGCTTGTGCGTTGCCATTTTATGCCTTTTATGCTTCTTTCCGTTTGGCATAGTTGATAAGGTTTAAATTATAATTGAAAACAATATTATTTTACTGCGTTAACAAAAACCTTTGCAGGCTTGAAAGCTGGAATATTGTGAGCCGGAATGGTCATTGTAGTGTTTTTTGTGATGTTTCTTGCCGCTTTCTCAGCTCTATGCTTGATTATGAAGCTGCCGAAACCACGGAGATATACAGGATTGCCTTTGGAAAGCGAGTTCTTTACGCTTTCCATGAACGACTCAACTACAATCTGTACCGTAGCTTTCTCAATGCCGGTTGCCTTAGCAACCTCATTTACGATTTCTGCCTTTGTCATAACTTATTTCTTTTATTTTAAATCAAAAACTAATGTCGATATATCCCTGCAAAGGTAGACTGAATTTTTTAATTAACCAAATTGAATAGCTAAAAAACGCCAAAAAGATACATCTTGTCATAAGGATGAAGGTGTCTTTCATTGACAGGCATGTCAAAATGTACCAGTAAGAATATGGCATAATGATTGACCTTATATGTATCGGCTGAAGAATTCAGGCTGATTCTGACATTTTGTCAGTTTTTCAGTGTGTTTTTGAGGCCGGTGACAATAAACTGACATATAGAGCATATGAAAGATATAGTAAATGATATTTTGTCAGCATCAGGTGCTGAAGTAAGTATAATACCTGTGGTGCAGGGAGATGCAATGATGAGGGTTGACGATTCCCAGCTTCCTGATTCGCTTCCGATCCTTGCGCTGAGGAATGCGGTTCTTTTTCCGGGAACTGTTTATCCGATAACGATTGGACGGGAAAAGTCCATCAGATTGATTGAAGATGCTGAAAGGAACAATGCCTTTATAGGTGCTGTACCTCAGAATGACCTTTCTGTTGAGGATCCTCGCGAGGAGGACCTTTTCGCATTCGGTACCGTTGCTAAGATTGTAAAGACCCTTGAGATGCCTGATGGTACCATTACGGCAATACTGCAGGGCTTCAAGAGATTTGAGATAGAGGATGTGGTGGAGTATGATCCATATATGCTGGGACGGGTCAGATATCTGTCCGACTCTGTTCCTGAAGATGATACTCGTGTAAGGATGATTGCCGAGTCCCTGAAGGAAAAAGCATCGTCTATAATAAAGGCATCTTCGTTTGTGCCCCGTGAGGCGGCAAGTGCTTTGAAGGGAATTGATAATTTTGAGTTTCTTGTCAATTTCATAGCGGCTACGGTTGAGGTGGAAAACTTCATGGATAAGGTGGAATTGCTGCAATATGGTGATCTTCGGGCGCGTGCCATGAAGTTGCTCTCTTTGCTTGATACCCAGTTGGAATTGCAGAAGATCAAGCAGGAGATAAACCAGAAGGTGAAGTCAGAGATAGATCAGCAGCAGCGGGAGTACTATCTGAATAACCAGCTGAAGACCATTCAGGAAGAGTTGGGTATGGATGAAGTTGAAGAGCTGGCTCAGCTTCGTGCTCGTGCCGAGGAAAAGGCATGGCCTGCTGCCGTCAATGAAATCTTTGAAAAGGAAATGGCTAAGCTGGAAAGGTATAATCCGTCATCACCAGACTACAGCATACAGTACAATTACATCCTTTTCATGCTTGATCTTCCTTGGGGTGAGATGTCTGTGGATAATCTTGACCTGAAGCATGCGCAGAAGGTTCTTGACGAGGATCACTATGGATTGGAGAAGGTAAAGGAAAGAATCATCGAATATCTGGCTGTTCTAAAGCTTAAGGGTGACATGAAATCTCCTATCCTGTGTCTTTATGGCCCTCCGGGTGTGGGAAAGACGAGTCTTGGAAAGTCCGTTGCAAGGGCATTAGGGCGTAAATATGTGAGAATCGCTTTGGGAGGAGTTCATGACGAGTCTGAAATCAGAGGACATAGAAAGACATATGTCGGTGCTCTTCCCGGACGTATACTTAACGGTATAAACCGCGCAGGGACATCCAATCCTGTTATTGTGCTGGATGAGATCGACAAGATCAGCAGCGATTTCAAGGGAGATCCTTCTTCGGCTCTTCTTGAGGCTCTCGATCCGGAACAGAATACTGCGTTCCACGATAATTACCTGGATATAGATTATGATCTGTCCAACGTGCTTTTCATAACGACAGCCAATAATGTCGATGGAATTCAGCCGGCTCTCAGGGACCGTATGGAAATGATCAATGTCAGCGGTTATCTTGCTGAGGAGAAGTATCAGATCGCCAAGAATTATCTGCTTCCGAAGCAGTTGGTTGAGCATGGCCTGGAGAAGTCTCAACTTAAGTTAAGCAAGACTGCTTTGGAGAAGATAATAGATGAATATACAAGAGAATCCGGTGTCCGTGGCCTTGAGAAGCAGATTGCAAAGGTGGCACGTGTAACTGCCAAGAAGATTGCACTTGAAGAAAAGACGCCGAAGACAATCAAGCCTGAACATCTGAAGGAATATCTTGGTTTGCCTGTTGCAAGCCATGATATGCAGAAGGGCAATGAGGCTCCGGGTGTGGTAACCGGACTTGCATGGACTTCGATGGGAGGAGAAATACTTTTTATCGAGAGTTCTGTCAGTCAGGGTAAAGGGGTTCTTACCATGACAGGAAACCTTGGTGATGTGATGAAAGAGTCCGCGACAATTGCCTATCAATATATCAAGGCTCATCCGGAACTTACAGGAATGTCTTATGATGAGTTTGCACAGAGAGATATACATGTCCATGTTCCGGAAGGTGCTGTTCCTAAGGATGGACCTTCAGCTGGAATAACCATGGTCAGCTCTATGGTGTCTGCATATAGGGGGAAGACGGTCAGAAGCGGAATCGCGATGACTGGTGAAATGACATTGAGGGGACGTGTGCTTCCTGTCGGAGGAATCAAAGAAAAAATACTTGCAGCAAAGCGATCAGGTATCCATACCATAGTCATTTCTGAAGAAAACAGAAAAGATGTCGAAGATATAAAGGAAATGTACATAAAAGGTCTTACCTTTGTATATGTCAAGAGTATTGACGAAGTTATCAAGTATATTTTCGAGTGATATTCTATGGATGTACGCATAGAACAAAGTTGGAAAAACGCATTGGCGGGCGAATTTGAAAAACCATATTTCGCATCGCTGGTGCGTTTCCTACATAATGAAAAGGCTTCGGGGAAAACGATTTATCCCCCTGGCAGTCAGATCTTCCGGGCCTTTGAACTGACCCCGCTAAATGATGTAAAGGTAGTCATTCTTGGGCAGGACCCTTATCATGGGCCCGGACAGGCTCATGGGTTGTCTTTTTCTGTGCCGGGCACAATGCCGGCGCCACCGTCACTGAAAAATATTTTCAAGGAGATAGAAACAGATCTTGGTGTCAGCATGAGTGGGTATCCTGATCTGGAAAAATGGGCAAGGCAGGGCGTGCTTCTTCTGAACGCGATACTGACTGTGCGTTCCGGCGAGGCTGCATCACATAGCAGGATCGGGTGGGAAGAGTTTACTGATGCTGTGATCAGATGCATTTCAAATTCATGTGAAGGCGTTGTGTTTATGCTGTGGGGCAATTTTGCCAGAGGTAAGAATGTGTTGGTGGACCGTTCGAGACATTGCGTGCTTGAAGCAGCCCATCCGTCCCCGCTTGCTCGCGGAGCCTTTTTCGGATGTCGTCATTTTTCGCAGGCAAACTCTTATCTTTTGGCACATGGGAAGACGCCGATAGAGTGGCAATTATAGTATTGATTAAATAATATGTGATGAAAAGGATAGCAATGTTTCCTGGATCATTCGATCCGTTTACAGCAGGACACCTGAATATACTCAAGAGGGCGCTTACCATGTTTGATGAGGTTGTTGTGGCTGTAGGTATCAATATCGATAAGAAGGGATTCTTTTCTAACGGCAAGAGGATGGATATTATCCGTAAGGCCACATCTGGCCTTGATGGAGTCAGTGTCATACAGTATGATAACCTTACTATAGAAAAATGCAGGGAACTTGGAATCCGGCATATTGTCAGAGGCGTACGTAATATGATTGATTTCGAGACTGAGAGATCGATAGCGGATGCCAACCGGAAACTGGCTCCGGAGATTGAGACCATAATCATACCTACTGCTCAGGAATATGCGCATATATCCTCCACGGCTGTCCGTGACCTTCTCAGACATAATGGTGATACATCCCTTTTTGTACCTGACGGAGTTGAACTGTGATGATACGTGTTCTGATATCTTTCGTTTTTGCTTGTCTTCTTGGCTCAACGGTAAATCTGTATGCCGGACAATTGGATTCCTTACGCATGCAGGCATTATCTTCCCGTCTGGAAGAATATTTTACAATCCTTAAGCACGAAAGTATTGAAGTGCAGAAGAAGGAATGCGATTTTCTTATTGAAAGCAGTTCCGATTCTTTAGTGCGCCAGTACGTGGCGATTAAGATTTATGAGCATTATGCCGATTCTCCTGTCATGGGGGCCGAGGCTGTTGCATTGCATGTGGCCGACAGGTGGTTCATCCCTGGAATCATCAGGATGAATGGGCAGCAGGACTTGATGAAGGTCCGCGTGTTTGCAGAATTCAACCGTCAGTCTCAGGTAGGAATGAAGGCTCCGACGCTGAAGCTTCTGTCGCCGGAAGGTGAAGCCAAGGAACTTTATGACACTCCTTCCGGAAGATATTCCGTATTGCTGTTCTATGATGCCGATTGTCCTAAATGCCGTATTGAGTCAGTAAAGCTCCGGAATATGTTCTCTCTTGGAAAATACCCTGTGGATGTATATGCAGTATATGTCGGGGACGATTTCCATCGATGGGAAGATTATCGCAGGACATATCTGGATTCGGAGAATGTATCTGTTGTCCATCTGTGGGATCCTGAACTGGAATCTGATTTTCAGAGAAAATATGGTGTAATAACGACGCCGGGAATCTTTCTGGTCGATGGAAATGGAAGCATCAGAGGAAGAAAACTGGATGCTGATGCATTGAAGTTCATGCTTGATGATCTGCTGACTCCAAAAGAACTTGTCTACGGCAGTGAGGAATCTCAGATGCTTTTTGATGGAATATTAGGAATGGAACCCTCTGCGGAGGACATAGCGGATCTTGCGGCCATGCTGGCATCAAGGACGCTGGATCAAGGGGATACTCTCATGTTCAGACAGTTGGCGGGTGACTTTCTTTATTATCTGGCTCCTAAGACCGGTGAAGAATTCAAGAAAGGTACTGAGGATTTCATTGACAGATATGTCTTGTCTGAAGATTCGGTCTGGAAATCTCCTGATGACAGTATGAAAGTGGTCGGCTTTGCTATGATCATGGATGACCTTCTGTCTAAAGCGCAAGTGGGGAATAAGGTTCCGGACCTCAGGCTTCCTGGGAAAATGCTTAGTTGTAGCAGGTCTGTCTGCGGCTCGTACAGACTCAGGCGTCTGGGCGGATCTACTGGCTTCATTCTTTTTTATACAGAAGGCTGTGATGTCTGTGATGCAGAAAAAAAAGCAGCGGAGAGAATAGTATGCTCCTATCCTGCGACAAGAGTGTTTATGGTCAATGTGGATGAGCTGATGTCAGAGTCTCCATCTTTGGCTGCTTCTGTACTTGATTCATTTGATCTTACGTCCCTTCCATATATTATACAGACTGATAGGAAGGGAGTTGTAATTCGTCGTTATATAAGTCTTCAAAATTTATAGTTTACAAATTTTGTGATATTTTTCGATTGGTTTAAAGTGCTTTAAATCAATGATTTGCAACTTTGTATTAAAAATAGATTACAGAATTTGTATTTTGGTATGATGCTTGTTTTTGCGAAAACCGTATTATAAAACGAACCCTAAATAACAAGTGTTATGCGTAATTTTATAGAGGATTATCTCCAGAATCCTGCAACTGCTGTCGCTGAAGGCGCTGCAGCCATCAACAAGAAAAGCTGGCTTGAGCATATTGATGACGAAATGGTCTGGCAGCAGATTGCTTCCCCCGAATTCAGGCTTTACGAAGAAATCATATTTTCTCCACCTATAGAAGATAGATCCCGTTCAAATACTTATCCGATAGTTGCGTGATCGTTACGCATATTTCTTGGATTAAACCACGGCATTTTTTATCTTTGTGCCTATGATTGGTACATCGGTATATTGGATTGCAGCCGTGGTGCTGCTTTTTGCGGTTGCGGTTGTTCTTGCAATCGCTCTTTTTACTGCGAGGAAAGATAAGGAGAACTCTCTGTCTGTTGTGAAAGACAGTTATGAACGGACTATAGAAGAGTTGAACAAAGGACATGAGAGAACAGTCTGTGAACTCAAGGACTCGCATGAAAAATCAATTGCAGAGCTGAAGAAGTCGCATGAAGATGCTTTGAACCGCCAGCTGGAAACAGTAAAGGCCCAGGTCACTGCAGAAAGTGAGAAACTGCTGAAGGCTCGTGAGGAGGAACTTGAAAGACGTGCCAAACTGACTTTCGAGACTTTGGCCGGAGGTCTGGACCGTAACATAAAGGATATGAAGGAAGCCTTTGAACTGAACAGGAAGACGCATACGGAGACATCCCAGACTCTCAAGGTCAATCTGGATAATGCGGTGAAAAGCCTTAAGGAACAGACTGTGGCTATTGGTGATAAGGCAGATAATCTTGCCGATGCATTGCGTGGTAAGAACAAGACTCAAGGCAACTGGGGGGAGATAATCCTTGATAACCTGTTTACCAATGAAGGTATGCGGGAAGGACGTGATTATGATAAGGAGGAGACTTTGCGTGATGAACGGGGGAATGTTGTGTATAATGAAGACACTTCTAGAAGAATGAGGCCTGACTATATCCTGCATTATCCTGATGGAAATGATGTGGTTATAGACTCTAAGGTTGTTCTTGCTGCCCTGGATGATTATTATAATGCAGAAACAGAGGCTGCTAAAGCGGATGCCATGGCTCGTAATCTGGCATCGATGAAAGAGCAGGTGAAGAATCTGGCAAAGAAAGACTATAGCAGATATCTGAAGCCGGGGCATAGAATGCTTGATTACGTAATTATGTTTGTTCCTGTGTATTCGGCTCTCAGATTAGCCTATGAAGCAGACAGGAATCTATGGCATGATGCATACTCACAGGGTGTCCTGATAACTACTGAAGAGACGCTGATGCCATTCCTTAGGATGATCAGAATTGCGTGGACAAGCCATGAGCAGGTTGCAAATCAGAAACAGATTATAGCTGCAGCAGAAACGGTACTGGCGCGAGTTTCGGATTTCTGCACGGCACATGCCAAGATGGGCAGGAAACTGGAAGAAGCACTGGATCAGTACGAGGCATGTGACAGGAAGATAAGAGAGCGTGGACAAAGTATCGTAGGAGCAGCAAACAAGCTGATCGACTTTGGAGTCCCGAAGAATCCAAAGAAGCCTTTGCCGGCTGAGATAGGCATGGAAGAGATTGAAGACTAAAACTCCCTTGACGTGGCAAAGAAGAAAAAAATATCACACAATGGTATAGATCCTGAATATCTGAGGAAGCAGAAAGCGGCTTTGGTACGTCGTCACAGACAGGTCATATACTTGAATGATAGTGAAATGGCTGCAATCAGGCAATATTGTGAAAAATTTCGTGTAGGAACCAAGTCTGTCCTTTTCCGTGAAGCCATCATGGAAAAGGTTTTGTCAGAATTGGATGATAATCATCCTACGTTATTTTAACAAAGCCTTGTCATTGCTTTTCCGTTGCTGAAGCAGCATTATAGCAGTGCCTGCATAATGGCTCATATATGTCCTTTTCTCCAAGAACTACAAGTTTGTCGCTGTTTGAAAGCCTGTGTGAATGATTGGCAGGACTTCCGCATTTTACACAGATGGCATGTACTTTCTGTACTTCCTCTGCAACTGCCATAAGTGCCGGCATGGGACCGAAAGGCTTACCCATGAAGTCAGTGTCAAGTCCGGCGATTATTACTCTTACTCCTCTGTTGGCAAGCGTCTGTACTACATCTACAATGGTGTCATCGAAGAACTGTGCCTCATCAATACCCACTACTTCAACGTCACTTGACAGAAGAAGCATGCTTGCCGGGGAATCTATCGGTGTTGAAGGAATGCTATGGGAATCGTGTGATACAACCTGATCTTCCGAGTACCTGACATCAATGCATGGCTTGTATATTTCCACCTTCTGCTTTGCAAACTGAGCTCTTTTCATTCTTCTTATAAGTTCTTCAGTCTTGCCAGAGAACATTGAACCGCAGATTACCTCAATGGAACCTGCTTTTTTTGCGATTTCTAAAAACATTTCCTTACTTTTGTAGATTGAGAACGCAAATATAGACAATTATTGCCTTATGAAAAATAGAGAGCAGCAAATTTTATCGGAACTAAAGGTTTTGGCGGAATCCTTGAAAAGTCAGTTGGACCGGGTGGAGGCCCTGATGCATGAGCTTGAAAATGTTGTGGAGCCGCAAGTTTCTGATACAGAACTTATTGATATTGACATTGATATTCTGGACGGTACCGATGTCAGTATGACAATTTCAGAGGAACAGCTTGCTTCTGAATCAAGGGAAATGATTATGGAGGAAACGGTAAAGATGTTTGAAGAACCTATGCGTGAGGTTTCAGTACCTGTGGAAGAAGCGCCTGCTGCATCTGAAGTGAAAGAGAAAAAGGCATTGATAGATGTCATGGAGAAGACTCAGGCATGGAGGACAGATATGCCTGGGACGGCTGTCAAGGATCTGATGAGTGCCATTTCTCTTAATGACAGAGTTCTGTTCATAAATAAGCTCTTTGGTGAGAGTCATATGGCGTTTCAGCAGGCGAGGGCTAGAATAAACGCAATGCAGACTTTGGATGAAGCGGTTGATTATATATGTGATGAGTTTCCGCATTGGGATATGGATTCGCCGATTGTCTATAGATTCATGATGGCAGTACGTCGTAAAGTCAGATAGAAATGGCAGGATTACTATATATTGTACCGACTCCTGTCGGTAATCTTGAAGATATGACCTTCAGAGCAATTCGTGTTTTGAAGGAAGCGGATCTCATTCTTGCAGAAGATACCAGAACCAGTTCGGTTCTGCTCAAGCATTATGAGATAAAAGGCCGTCTTGAGTCCCATCATAAGTTCAATGAACATAAGACGGTCACCATGATAAAGGAAAGAATCCTGGCCGGATTGAATGTCGCCCTTATCAGTGATGCCGGTACTCCCGGAATATCAGATCCAGGATTCCTGCTGGTAAGGACATGTGTTCAGAATGGCATTGAGGTTCAGACATTGCCGGGTGCTACTGCCTTGATTCCGGCTTTGGTCTCCTCAGGTCATCCATGTGACAGATTCTGTTTTGAGGGCTTTTTACCACAGAAGAAAGGCAGACAGACCCGGCTTAAGGAATTATCTGAAGAAACCAGAACGATGGTTTTCTATGAATCACCCTACCGACTGGTAAAGACACTGGAACAGTTCATGGAGTTTTTCGGGTCTTCAAGAGAATGTTCTGTTGCACGTGAAATATCAAAGAAGTTTGAGGAACATAAGCGTGGAACTTTGGAAGCTGTTACAGATTGGTATAGGGAACATGAACCTAAAGGTGAAATTGTCATCGTTGTCTCAGGGGCAGTTGCGAAGAAAGAAAAGAAAGACTATAAAAAAAATGACATTTGATAAAAAAAGAGAAAAATCAGCTTCGATAAAGCTGGTTTTTCTCTTTTAATACATTAGCAATCATATCTTTGCACCATGGTATATAGGTGGTTTTAGATTATGAGGTCAAAGGAAAATGACAAAACTGATGCGAAATTGTCAGAGTCTTTCATCAAAGGAGTTATAGCGCTGGTCTTTCTGATCATCGGCTATCAGACAGCTCTTTTCATGCATAATGCAGCTGTATTGAAGATTGTGGCTGGCAGGGATGAGCCAGATACTGTATTTGTATATAAGGATAATGAGATTCAGGAAAATCTCCGGACTGTTACTGAAAGACGGAATTCCGTACATCCTCCGATAGTCGAGTCTGTGAGAAAGACATACCCTGTAAGACAGGTTAAATCATTCCGCTTCAATCCAAATACGGTTACAGTGGAAGAACTGTGTCTTTTAGGATTTTCCATCAAGCAGGCAGAATCTATAGATAAATATAGGAAGAAAGGAGGGCGTTTCTCCAGAAAGAGTGATTTTGCCAAGTCGTATGTAGTCTCCGATAGCGTGTATTTACGTCTCGAACCATTCATAGATATACCTCTGGTAGAGTTGAATGCTGCAGATTCTGCCGATCTGGATGCCTTGCCTGGCATTGGTGCATGGTTTGTGTCAAAGATCATCGAGCATAGGAAAGCATTAGGTGGTTTCTCGTATAAGGAACAGCTTATGGATATACGGAACTTTGACATCGAGCGGTATGAGGGATTGTGCGATCTGGTGGAGGTTGATACTGTCGGCTTGTCTCCATTCCGCCTATGGAGCCTTCCTGCAGATTCCTTGATGCGGCATCCCTATATAAAGAATTATGAGACAGCGCATTCGATAGTCCTGTATCGGGAAACTAATCCGCCGGACTTATGGTCTCTCCAGGGGCTGAGAGAGGCTGGGGTCATCTCTCAGGCAGACTATTCCAGACTTGAACGTTGTCATGTCGAAAGACCGCATCTGTTTTGATTTTCTTTTATTATTGTTATTTTTGCATTAATGCATAATTTGTTTGAAAATTTAAGCAGCTTCTAATCAACAGTTCAATAAAATATATTGCTTTATATGAAGATGGAAAGAAAATGTGATGGACTACTTGAAAGAACCGATTATTCGCCTGAAGATGCGTTCTTCATGAATGAGGCTATACGATTGTCCGTCGAAAACGTAAATAATGGCGGTGGACCTTTTGGCGCTGTCATTGTAAAGGATGGAGAAGTTATTGCTGTTGGGGCAAATCGTGTGGTTCCCAATAATGACCCTACTGCTCATGCAGAAGTCAGTGCCATACGTGCAGCATGTGCAAAGCTAGGAACTTTCAAACTGGACGGATGTACGATCTATTCATCATGCGAGCCTTGTCCGATGTGCTTGAGTGCTATTTATTGGGCTGGAATATCGCGTCTTTGTTATGGCAACACAAAGAATGATGCAGCAGAGATAAACTTCGATGATTCGTTCATATACGATCAGTTGCATTTATGTTATGATGAACGCTCCTTGAAGTGTGAACATTTCATGCGCAATGAGGCTTTGCAGGCATTCCGCTTATGGTCGGAAAAGGATGATAAGGTGGAGTACTGAAAAAAGGACGTGAATCACGTCCTTTTTTTTTATCAGTCCTGTGCATTTTTAAGTGCTTCGCGGATCTTTGCTTCAATCTCTTCACATAGTTCGATGTTGTCCGTGAGGAGTTGTTTTACTGCTTCGCGGCCTTGTGCCAGCTTGCTGTCTCCGTAACTGAACCATGAACCGCTTTTCTTTATGATGTCGTATTCTACTCCGAGGTCAATGATTTCGCCTATCTTTGAAATGCCTTCACCGAACACTATGTCGAACTCGGCCTTCTTGAATGGCGGAGCCATTTTATTCTTGACAATCTTTACTTTGGTTCTGTTGCCTAATGCTTCGTCTCCATCTTTGATCTGAGTCGTCCTGCGCACATCTACTCTTACTGATGCATAGAATTTGAGGGCGTTTCCTCCTGTGGTCGTTTCAGGGTTGCCGAACATGACACCGATTTTGTCCCTGAGCTGGTTGATGAAGATACAGCATGTGTTTGTCTTGCTTATGTTGGCAGTGAGTTTTCTGAGAGCCTGACTCATGAGCCTTGCCTGAAGTCCCATCTTGGAATCTCCCATTTCTCCCTCGATTTCAGCCTTTGGTGTCAGAGCTGCAACCGAGTCTATGACTATGATGTCAATAGCTCCTGAACGTATGAGGTTGTCAGCTATCTCAAGTGCCTGCTCACCGTTATCTGGCTGTGAAATGAGGAGTGTGTCAAGATCGACTCCGAGGTTTTTTGCATATGTCCTGTCGAAAGCATGCTCTGCGTCAATGATTGCAGCTATGCCTCCGAGCTTCTGTGCCTGCGCTATTGCGTGTATGGCAAGCGTGGTCTTACCGCTTGATTCCGGTCCGTAGATTTCGATGACCCTTCCGCGAGGATAGCCGCCTATGCCTAATGCTGCATCTAAGGCGATGGAGCCGCTTGGAATTACCGAAACCTCCCATTTAGGCTGATCCCCTAACTTCATGATTGTACCTTTCCCGTAATCTTTCTCAATCTTGTCAATCGTCGCCTGCAGAGCTTTGAGTTTTGCTGCATTCATACCGGTACTTTCCTTTACTTCTTCTTTAGCCATAAATGTATAATAGTTTAAAAGTTATTGCGCAGCCGGAACTTTTCCGACAGCAAAGCAAAAGTAATGAAAAAACCTGATACACTAAGCATATTTTTTGCTTATTTTTGTGACGATTTATCAGAAACTGATTCGGGAATGAAGATAAAGCTTTTAGGAATGAATCCCGCAGAACTCAGGGATGTGGTATTGCATGAGGGCTTGCCGGCCTTTACCGCCAGACAGATTGCGCAATGGCTTTATGTAAAGAAGGTCAGGTCTATAGATGATATGACCAATCTTTCCAAGGTCGCGCGTGCCCGTCTGTCTGAAAAATATGAAGTTGGCGTAACTCCTTATACTGCTCTTCAGGTATCTTCGGATGGTACCAGAAAGTATCTTTTTCCTGTAATGTGTTCTCATAAGCGGGGGCTCGCTGCTTCATCAGAAGATGATAAGCTTGAATCCAGTGCAGTTGAGGCAGTAATGATCCCCGATGATGACAGAGCTACTCTTTGCGTGTCTTCGCAGGCAGGTTGCCGTATGGGATGCCGTTTCTGCATGACCGGACGTCAGGGCTTTCATGGCCATATGTCGGCAGCTGATATCATATCTCAGTTTATTGCGGTTGATGAGTCTGACAGACTTACCAATGCTGTATTCATGGGGATGGGAGAGCCGCTGGACAATTATGAAAATGTAATGAGAGCCATAGAGGTTCTGACTGCTGACTGGGGATTCGGATGGAGTCCGAAGAGGATAACGCTTTCGACCATAGGGGTCCTTCCTGCTCTCAAACGTTTTCTTGAAGAATGCCGCTGCCATCTTGCTGTGAGTCTTCATGATCCTTATGCCGAGGAACGTCTTGGCATAATGCCGGTTCAGGGGGCTTGGCCGATTCAGGATGTGGTCAATCTTATCAGGCAATATGATTTTACCGGACAGCGTCGTGTGAGTTTCGAGTATACGATGTTTGCAGGGTTCAATGATTCCAAGGCCCATGCTGATGCTCTTGTAAGGATGCTGCGTGGGTTGGAATGCAGGGTAAATCTTATCAGATTCCACCAGATTCCAGACTTTCCATATCGGACTTCTTCAGATATGGTTATAGAAAATTTCAAGAACCGTCTTAACAATGCCGGCATTATGACTACGGTGCGTGCTTCCAGGGGAGAAGATATTCTTGCAGCTTGTGGAATGCTTGCCGGCGAACATAATGAAAATTGATGAGGCGCCTCCTTTCATATTTTGTTCTGCTGTTGTCTTTGATGACTTCAGCCGGCAGTGTGTTTGCTGGTAGCGTGGACCCTAAGGGTGATTCCTTGGCTGTGATGCAGATGCGTGAGAGGATGGAGCAGATCAGAAAGTACAGACCGACAGTGGCTTTGGTGCTGAGTGGAGGTGGCGCCAAAGGTGCTGCGCATATTGGAGTCATAAAATATATTGAATCTCTTGGTATCCCTGTGGATATGGTGCTTGGTACAAGTATGGGAGGCCTTATCGGTGGATTGTATGCATTGGGCTATACTACTGAAGAAATGGATTCATTAGTGAGGAATATGGACTGGAAATGGATTTTCAGTGACAATCTTTCCCGTGAGTATATTTCGTATACTGATGTCCGGTATAAGGAAAAGTACCTTCTTTCCATACCATTCTACTACGAAAAGGATTACTATAAGATGAAGCTTGCTGATGATTATCGCTTTGACGATATCCATAAGCATGAAATCCTGCATATCGGAGCTGACAATGAATCAGGGACTGACCTGCTTAAGAATAATTTTATTGGAAGTCTGCCGTCAGGGTATATATATGGGCAGAATGTAAGCAATATGATCAGTTCCTTGACAATCGGTTATCAGGATTCCATAAGCTTCAGAAATCTTCCTGTGCCTTTTGCATGTGTGGCTGCTGATATGGTTTCCGGCAAGGCCAAGATATGGCATGGTGGAAAAATTAATGATGCAATGCGCTCCACTATGTCCATTCCGGGAATCTTTACTCCGGTAAGGGTTGATGGGATGGTGCTGGTGGATGGAGGGCTGAGAGATAACTATCCTACGGCTCTTGCCAGAGATATGGGAGCTGATATAATAATTGGAGTCGATCTTTCTCAGGCGCGAAGGTCATATGTGCAGGTGAATAATATAGGTGATATCCTTGGTCAAGGTATAGATATGCTCAGCAGGGAAGTCTTTGACAGAAATGTGGATATACCGGATGTCAAGATAAGACCAGATCTTAAGGAATATAACATGATGAGCTTCAATCCGGTAGCGATTGATACTATTATTGCCAGGGGATATATGGCAGCTGCTTCCAAAGATTCGCTTTTGCGTGAGGTGGCTGCTAAGACTGTCGGAAAATATTCGGTAGTACATAAGCCTAAGGCATATGATTTCCATGCTGATTCTTTAGTTATTGCTGATGTGGATATACATGGGGTGCTGCCTCGTGAAAAAGCATTGCTTATGGACAGGCTGAAACTTAAGTTCGGCCAGAAGATAAGTCGTAATGATCTAGATCATATTGTGGCACAGATATATGGTACACAGGCATATGATGTGGTTACTTATGAATTGCTAGGTTCTGAGGAACCTTTCAAGTTGGTGCTGAACTGCAAGAAGGGACCTGTACATCAGTTCGGTCTGGGAGTGAGGGCTGATACTGAGGAGATTGTATCTGTGCTGCTGAATCTGGGACTTAATGCCCATAGGCTTAGCGGACATACCTTTAACTTTACAGGAAAGATCAGTGCTAACCCTTATTTAGAGCTTGATTGGTCGTACGACGTTCCAAAAATCCCTACTGTAAATGCTTCATTATCAGTGAGGTGGACGGATATGGATGTGCTGAATTTCAATGAAAACCATCTTAATCTGAGTTTTTTGAATGCGACTCAGGAAGTGTATATGTCAAATATCAAATGGAAACGTTTTGATATAAAGGCAGGACTGAGAAATGACATCTTCAATATCCGGAACATTATGTCAGCGGAAATTCTTGGGGATTATGATTTCAGTCAGTTGAGCAATGATTTCGTGTCGTTGTTCATGGATGCAAGAACATATACGTTTGATGACGGATATTTTCCACGCAAAGGTGTAAGTGCTGGATTGTCTTATGCATGGACCTTTGCCGGATTTCCTCATGACTTCAATAATTTCCACACAGTTCAGGTGGATGCGAAGTGTGTGCTTGGATTTGGGGAAGTCTTTGCGTTCATTCCTTCTGTCAATGCCAGATTTCTCATGGGAAAGGATATACCGGTTGCATATTTCAATGCAGTAGGTGGTTCTCTTGCAGGTCGCTATGTAGATCAGCAGTTGCCTTTTATGGGCATCACAAGATTGTCGGCAATGAAGAATATACTGACTCTTTTCAGAACAGATTTCCGTTTCCGTTTAGATAAGAACCATTATCTGACAGCTGTCGTCAATTACGCCAGAGACTGTGACAGATTCAAGGATTATACGGTTGGACTTGGGTATTTTGGGGCAGGTCTGGAATATTCGTTCGATACCATATTCGGACCTTTGTCGGCAAATGTGCATTGGTCAAATCTTACAAAGAAGTTCGGAGTCTATCTGAGTGCCGGATATAATTTTTAGGATGCATGGATGAGGAAATGATGAAAGCGGCGGACAGAATGCGTGCTTTGTGCTCTAGAAGAGAGTATTGTGTTTCAGATATAAGGAAGAAGCTGGATCAAGCCTTGGGACGGGATAAGGAACGTGTGGATGAAGTCTTGAGTGTCCTGGTCAGGGACGGGTATGTGGATGAAGCAAGATATGCCGAAGCATATGCAAGAGATAAATCCCTTCTTGCAGGTTGGGGATGTATGAAGATAAGATATATGCTTGCATCGAAAGGAATATCTGACGAGATTGTCAGGAATGCGTTGAACGGGATTGATACGGATAGGGCGGAAGTCAGGATGGAAAAGGTACTGATCGGGAAGTGTCGTTCTCTTAAGGATGATAAAGACTTAAGGACTAAGCTGATAAGGTTCGGAATGGGAAGAGGGTATGACTATGAGGACATTTCTCGCTTTTTGGAAAGATACAAAGTTGAATTAAATTTAAGAAAATGATGGAATATAGGAAATTGACAAATGAAGAGATTGCTGCTCTTAAGGAACAGATGTGTATTGCAGAAGATTGGAGTACGATAGAGGTTACTTCCGGCTTCTCAACAGAGTATGTAAGATATGCACGTTTTTCTGGGACAGTCAGAATTGGTGCCTTCAATAAGGTGTTTGAATTGGCAGGTGGCATAAGGAAACACTCCGGTCTGTATGATGTGACTCTTCATAATGTGACAGTAGGTGATGACTGCTGCATTGAGAATGTCAAGAACTATATAGCCAATTATGAGATAGGCCATGATACATTCATTGAAAATGTGGACATTATTCTTACCGATGGAGTCAGCAGTTTCGGCAATGGCGTCGAAGTGTCTGTGCTGAGCGAGACCGGCGGGCGTGAAGTCCTTATTTATGATAAGCTTTCTGCGCAGGCTGCATATGTAATGGCATTGTACAGACATCGCCCTGAATTGATTTCCAGGATGCGTGAGATAATAGGGAAGTATGTTGCTGGAATATCCTCGTCAATGGGACAGATAGGTTCGTATGTAACTATTGCCGATGCCGGTTACATAAAGAATGTGAAGATAGGAAGCTATTGCAAGATAGAAGGAGCAGCTCGCCTGAAAAACGGAAGCATCAACAGTAATGCATATGACCCGGTACATATCGGAGTAGGAGTAATAGGTGATGACTTCATCATCAGCAGCGGATCTTCTGTTGAAGATGGAGTGACGTTCTCCAGATGCTTTATCGGGCAGGCCTGCAAGCTTGGCCATAATTATTCGGCTTCTGATTCGCTGTTCTTTGGCAATTGTCAGGGTGAAAATGGTGAGGCGTGTGCGATTTTCGCCGGACCTTTTACTGTGACTCATCACAAATCCACACTTCTGATAGCAGGTATGTTCTCGTTCATGAATGCCGGTTCAGGATCCAATCAAAGCAATCATATGTATAAGCTTGGTCCTATTCATCAAGGTATTATGGAAAGAGGAGCTAAGACTGCATCGGATTCGTATCTGCTATGGCCTGCAAAGGTAGGTGCCTTTTCTCTTGTAATGGGAAGGCATGTGGGGCATCAGGATACATCGGATCTTCCTTTTTCATATCTGATCGAGCAGCAGAATACATCCTATATCATGCCGGGAGCTAACCTGAAGAGTGTCGGAACGATACGTGATGCAAAAAAATGGCCGCGTCGTGATGCCAGAAAAGATGTAGACCGTCTGGATCAGATCAACTACAACCTGCTCAGTCCGTATACCATTCAGAAGATGCTCAATGGATTAGAAATACTGAAGAATCTTCAGAAAGTGTCCGGCGAAAATTCGGATGCCTACACATATCAGAGTGGAAAGATCAAAAGGTCTTCTCTGAAGAACGGATTGAAATATTATGGGATGGCTATAGATAAGTTTCTTGGCAACTCCATAATATCCAGAGTGATGAAGTCTGAATTCACGGATATTGAAGGACTGCGCAAGGCTATGGTTCCTGTGTCGGAATATGGCGAGGGTGATTGGGTGGATATTTCAGGTATGATTGCTCCTAAAAAGGCTGTTTCTGATGTGCTTGACGATATTCAGAATGGTATTCTTGATGATGTAGATGCTGTCAATGCACGTTTTTCGGAAATCCATGCCTCATACTATGATTATGAGTGGCACTGGGCATATAAGGTTATCGAAGAATATTATGGCATAGACCTTAAAGAAGTATCTGCCGAGAAGTTGTGTGAACTTATCGGCAGATGGAAATCTTCTGTTGTAGGTCTAGATAACCTTATCTATGATGATGCCCGTAAGGAATTTTCCCTCAATGCCATGACCAGTTTCGGAGCTGATGGTGACGAGCATGTACGCAAGGAAGACTTCATGCAGGTCAGAGGCTCTTTCTTTGAAGCCAATCCGTTTGTCACGTCTGTAAAGGAACATATACGTGTCAAATCGGAACTTGGCGATAAGGTGTTGGAAATATTGGGCAGGTTATAGTGTCGTCCTATAGTGACTGCAGAAATGCCTTCACGTTTCTTTCGATACGTGCAGAAATGTCTGTGTCTTCAGCTTTCTCGAACTTTTCTCCGGTAATGTTTTCGTAGAGTTCGATGTATCGCTCTGTAATGCCGTTTACTATGTCATCAGTCATTTCAGGCACCTGCTGGCCTTCCTGACCCTGAAATCCGTTGGCCATTAGCCATTCGCGTACGAATTCCTTTGAAAGCTGCTTCTGTTTCTGTCCGGCTTCAAGACGCTCCTGATACCCTTCAGCATAGAAATATCTTGAAGAGTCCGGGGTATGGATTTCGTCCATCAGGTAGATCTTGCCGTCCTTCTTGCCGAATTCATATTTTGTGTCCACAAGTATAAGACCCATCTTGGCGGCAATTTCGGATCCTCTCTGGAATATAGCTCTTGTATAGGCTTCAAGCTGCTCATAATCTTCCCTGCTTACGATACCCTTTGCTATTATTTCATCTTTTGATATGTCTTCATCATGCCCCTCGGCTGCTTTGGTCGTAGGGGTGATGATCGGCTGTGGGAACTTCTGGTTCTCTACCATGCCGTCCGGCATTTCTACTCCGCATATAGTGCGTTTGCCAGCCTTGTATTCTCTCCATGCATGTCCGGATAGATATCCGCGTATGACCATTTCCACCTTGAAAGGTTCGCATTTATGACCGATTGTTACCATCGGATCAGGAACAGCTATCTTCCAGTTTGGAAGGATGTCTGCGGTGGCATCAAGGAAACCTGCTGCAATCTGATTCAGTACCTGACCTTTGAATGGGATGCCCTTTGGCAGAACGACATCGAATGCTGAAATACGGTCTGATACGACCATTACAAGGTATTGGTCATTGATGCTGTATACATCACGTACCTTACCAACGTAGTGGCTGGTCTGACCTGGAAAATTAAAATCTGTCTTGACAATTGCTTCCATGTATATTTGATTAATGTTACTGTCGTTTGAAATCGTCGCGAAGGTAAGAATTTCTATTGATAATCTGTAAGCTTGAGACGGTATTTATTACTCCCGGAGTTTGTGAAGAACCTTATGCTGGTTGCAGAGGTGTCTGGACTTCCGTCTGTACTTGCCGGGTCATGGCAGATGTCGGTGCGGATCCATGTCTTCCTGTCAATGGTGAACGTCACAGGTTTCTTGTGACCTTCAAGAGTGAATCCAAGCTCTTCATAGACTTTCCCTTCAGACCACTCAAGGTCAGCATAAGTCATTATGTCGTCAGGATTGACATCTGCTATGAATGCTTTGAGGAGTTTTCCCATCCCGCCGTTGACCCTCATGTCCGGCAATGATGCATATCTTGTCCATTCATATGAACGTATGGTCTTGTCTCCCTTGATCCATTTCCTTGCATTGGAAAAGGTGGCTACCGCTATAAGTTCTCCAATATGTCCGGTTTTACCTGAATTATGCCCTGTATGCCTCCTGAGATATAGTCCGTATTGATGACGGCATGATGCATTACCGTAACTGTGATTGGCTTGCAGGAAATCTTTCGCTGTCTTCTTGTCTATTTTTCTGGTCTCGCAGTTACGGGCATAGACTTGTGTGAAGATGTTGAAGTGCGCCAGAAGCCTTTGTACTGTCATCTTGTTCTGTCGGATCCATCTGTCTTCACATATCATTACAGGATGTCCGGATGTCAGCTGTGAAATAAATGATGCAAGTTGTTCCGACCTGTATTCCGCTTCCTGTCTGCTGCATGCGCATATATGGACTGATATGATTGTCCTGGAAGTACGGCCACCAGATGTCTTTATCATATCAAAGCCATCATATCTTTCCACCTGGCATGCCATTCCATGTTTCTGAAGCAGGTCTGTTATTTCATCTGTGACTATCATGACTGCAAATATACAATTCTTTAGTCGGTTTGAAAAGCAGACACTGATGAAATGTGTTAAAAGGATCTTCTCGGAAGAATAGCTGATTGTCAGTATATATGGTTGTGTATTTTTTGAAAACCATCTATATGAGAATAATTCATACAAAATTAAGACTGGTTCAAATCATGTTTCGCGTGCTATTCGTTTTCTTTGCAGTGTGAAAATGGGCTAGGACTGACGGGCCTGTAAACAACAGATAAACTGCAATGCTTATGAAACACTCATTACTCATTCTGTTTGCCATCATCCTGCTACCCTCAGCGGTTATGGCACAGGAAAATCAACCGACGGACATGGATTGGGCGCGTTTCGCTTATTATGACAAACTGAATAAAAAGGTAGACAAGAAGCCTTTGGCAATTCTTTACGGCGACTCTATAACCCGTGGCTGGGTGCGCAGCGACGCATCTTGGCTTGAAGAACGGAATTTCCTTGGGCGTGGTATAGGCGGTCAGACCACGATGCAGTTGCTTGTGAGATTCCGTGCTGACGTAATCGAACTAGAACCGGAATATGTAGTCATTCTTGCCGGAATCAATGATATTGCCCGTAATAACGGATATATAACGATGACTAACACTTTCAAGAACCTGCTGTCTATGGTTGACCTTGCAAAGTATCACGGAATCAAGCCTATTATGTGCACGATTCTTCCGGCTGATGAAATCGGTTGGAGAAAGAGGGTGGGAGACCCACGTCCTCAGATTGATTCCCTCAATACTATGATCATGAATTATGCAAAAGAGAATGACATCCCGCTCGTAGATTATCATACGGCAATGAAGGATGAGAACGGAGGAATGATTTCAGAATATCGTACTGATGCCGTGCACCCTAATTTTGAAGGTTATAAGGTTATGGAGGATGTACTTGCAGATGTGTTCCACAAGATACATTATCAGAAGAAACAGAGATACTCAAGAAGAAAATAAACGGTAAATACGTCAATAATGATGAAAACAATAAAACTTCAAACAGTTTCTATAGCTACACTTGGCGTTATGAGGAAATTTCTGTTGACAATTACAGCAATCTTGTCGCTTGCATCTTTAAGGGCTGCTGTCTATGTGATTCCTGAGCCGGTATCGGTTCAGGAAGGAAAAGGGTGTTTCAATATGACCAAAGGCGCAAAAATTAATTGTGCTGATGAATCACTTCTGAAATCGGCTGAGATTTTTGCGGCTGACATGAACACTGTACTCGGTGTTCAGCTTATTGTTACAGTCAATAATGACGGTAACATAATCCTGTCCCTTGACTCCACTCTCGGAAAAGAAGAGTACAGACTGACTGTCACCAAGAAGAAAATCAATATCGTCGGAGGCTCATCTGCCGGTGTCTTCTACGGTCTGCAGACTGTCAAGCAACTTCTCAAGGATGGTAACATCCCTGCTGTGACAATCGAGGATAGGCCTCATTTCGATCATCGTGGAGCTTTACTTGATGTCGCAAGGTATTTCTTCACGGTGGAGGAAGTGAAGAAGTACATTGACATAATTGCTCTTCATAAGATGAACGTGTTCCATTGGCATCTGACTGACGACCAGGGCTGGAGAATAGAAATCAAGTCACACCCTCGTCTGACTGAAATCGGCTCAATGAGAAAGGAAACCATTATTGGTAAACATAATGGTCCTGGTCCTCACAAATATGATGGTAAGCCTCATGGCGGATACTATACTCAGGAACAGATTCGCGAGATTGTGAAATATGCCGCCGATAGAAATATTACTGTCATCCCGGAAATAGATCTGCCAGGTCATATGCAGGCGGCGTTAGCGGCCTACCCACATCTTGGCTGTACAGGAGGTCCATATGAGATGAGGTGCACTTGGGGAATTTCCCGTGATGTTCTATGTGCTGGCAATGAACAGGTATATGAATTTATAGAAGAAGTTCTCACGGAAGTCTGCGAATTGTTCCCTTCGGAATTTATCCATATCGGAGGAGATGAGTGTCCTAAAAATACATGGCAGAAATGTCCTAAATGTCAGGAGAAGATAAGGGTTCTTGGTTTGAAAGACGACAGGCGTCACAAGGCAGAGCATTATCTTCAGAACTATGTAATGGGGCGTATTGAGAAATTCCTTAATGATAGTGGCCGTAAAATCATCGGATGGGACGAGATTCTTGAGGGAAATGCAGGCAAGACTGCGACAATAATGGTATGGCACGATCAGAATGATGTGGTCAAGGCCGCTCGACGTGGTAATGATGTGATTGCTACGACTCGTCATTACTGCTATCTGGATTATAGCCAGACGTCGGATCCTGCTTCGGAACCGTTGCACATGGATGGTCGCTACTTGTCGATGCAGCAGGCTTACAGGCTTGACCCTTATGACAGACTTTACACTCACGAGAAAGAGAGGGTAATCGGAGTCCAGGCAAATGTGTGGACAGAGTTCATTGCAGACTTTGGTCGCGTACAGTTTGCTCTGCTTCCACGTCTTGCAGCAATCTGTGAGACGGCTTGGGCCTATGATAGAAAAAAAGATCTCAATACATTTGTAACCAAGGCGAAAACCATTCTGCCTGGAATCTATCAGGCGTATGGTTATCACTATGCACCATACTTCTTTGAAGGAATAGAATAATAACAAAACAACTGATTATATTATGAACACAATCACAACAATCTATCAGACTCCGGAGTGTGTCCTGATAGAGTATGCACCTGAAGGCATTTTATGCGCCAGTGAAGGTGACGGCAGCAATGGCTGGAATACTATCGATGATTATGAAATACTTCCAGGCCTATGGGACTAATTGCTAATGCTAAAAACTAAGAATTATGAAAAAGATATTTTTTGCGATAGTGTCAACTCTGCTGATGGCAGGTTGTGCAAAGGAAAATCTTGTGGAACCGATGGGCCCGCAGGATGGTGTAACAGTGCTTACTGCAGGAACTCCATCAACTAAAACCATTCTTCAGAATGACCAGAAGGTTCTTTGGACCAATGGGGACAAGATCAATGTAAATGGCGTGGAGTCTAATGCGCTCGCAATTGAAGAAGATGCTGTTGCAACTGCGACTTTCACTATTCCGGGAACTCTCTCTAATCCTTACAAGGCATTGTTCCCTGCATCTATTTATAAGGATGCGCAGACCGTGACTCTTCCTGCTGTTCAGGCATATGCAGAGAACTCATTCGGAGCTACTGCTGCTCCGATGGCTGCATATCAGGCAAACGGAAACAACCTTAGCTTCAAGCATCTCTGCGCAGTTCTCAAACTCACCATCAAAAAGGCTGAGGATGCTCATGATATTATGTATGTTGAGTTCAGCGGTAAGAACGACGAGCAAGTGTGCGGAGATTTCTCAATCGACTACCAGAAAGCAGAACTTACAGGTGTTTCAACGTCAACTTCAGCAAAGAAGGTTCGCTGCAATGTCTATAACGAACTTTCAGAAGAAGGACTTGTAGTCTATCTCGTAGTTCCTGCTGTGGAATATGCAAGCGGTTATACCATAAAGGTTGTTGACACAAAAGGCCATTATATGGAGAAAAGCAAAGCAAGCGGTCAGACGCTAGAGAAGGGAAAAATCTATGATATGCCGGCTTTTACCTTTGATCCAACCGGAACGGAATTCAATGTCGGTATTACAACCGCTCAGGATCTCATTGACTTTGCAAAGGCGTACAATGATGGAACAACGCCAGCCGTAGCTGCAATCCTCAATGACATAGAATTTACAGCTCAGGATTGTGCAAACTATCAGATGATCACGAACTTTGCAGGAACTCTTAAGGGTAACCATTACACTATTTCTGGATGGGATGCCGGAAAACCGATTGTCTATGAAGCATCAAGTGGTTCGCTGATTGAAAATCTTACGGTTGATGGAAGTGCGACTCTTGATGGACCCAACAATATTGAAGCTAATGGCCGCTTTAAGGTTGCAACTTTTGTAATTCATCCGAAGGGAAGTATTGTCAACTGCCATAATAGGGTTGATTATACTCTGTCCGGAGAAGTGAGTTTACTTACCACAGTCGGAGGTATCGCTGCTGACACCAAGGGAGGATGCGTAATCCGTGATTGTGTGAATTACGGAAACATAGATATTGCATCAGATTTTATGTTCAAATCAACAAATTCTAGCCATATTATGTGTGTTGGCGGAATAGCGGGTCGTTTTGGTGGTGCAGGTGATCTTATTGAAAACTGCTCACAAAAAGGACGTTTACAGGTACTTGGTTCACATACAGGGTCTGCTCTTGCTTACGTTGGAGGTATCGCTGGATATGTCTCGAACACAGGAAAAATAACAGGGTGTAACACGTATCCTATAGCCGATGCCAATAAGGCAACTGACGGAACTCATAAAGCGACGATACTGCTTGCCCTTTCTGTAGAGAATAATATTAATTCTTATCTTGGCGGTATTGCAGGCCGTTTGGTTAATGGTAGTGCAGTTATTGAAAATTGTACGAACTCAGCGGATGTGCTGTGTAACGAACCTGAATCATATCAGATTTTCTGTGGTGGAATTGTCGGATATGGCGATAGCGGCACTGTCACCTCTTCCAATAACAGAGGTGCGGTTTCGTGCTATTCAAATTCTACCAGATATTTCATCGGTGGTCTGATCGGTCAAAGCGGTTGTGAGGTCAGCAATTGTAAAAATGATGGTCAGGTTCTTGTTTCGACCCCACCGAACGCAAAGTGTCGTTGTACTGTCGGAGGTCTGATTGCATATAATAAGAAATCAACTATATCGCAACTGACTAATAATGGAGATGTAATGGTTGAGCAGTCAGAAAAGACATCCTATTACTTTATAAGGCTTGGAGGATGCATAGGACTTAATAGCGCTGATATTGCTGGGAATAATGCTATTCAGAACAATGGTGACATTGTCTGGAACTCTGTCGGTGGCTGGACAACTTCCAGTTCTATGAATTTTGGCGGTGTAATCGGAATGACAGAAAGGAATGTTAACGGTTGCATTAATAATGGTAAGGTTCTATTTAATGAATCGACATCCAATGCAACCGGAGCCAACTTGTATCTTGGTGGAATTGTCGGTTATACAAACTCTAATATAACCATTTCAGGTTGTACAAACACAAATAATGGAAGAGTTGATTTTAACGTTACTAAAGGAAACGAGGATGTAGATAACAGTAGGAACTACGATGCAATATATGCTGGTGGAATCCTTGGCTATAATGAAAATAATAATGTGAATATAACAGGATGTAACAACGCTGCATCCGTAGTTGGTGGTTTGGAAGGGAAAAAGAACAATGGCGCAGACAAGCATTTTGGTGGTATTGTGGGTTATCTTACCGGAACTTCGTCAATTTCAAGCTGTAATATGACAGGTTCCGTAAATAACCAAGATTACAACAATGAAAGTGGCAACGTGGACAACGGTGTGACTTGTGGCGGAATCGTAGGCTATGCCGTGGGTTCTGAAACCGGAAAAATCACCATTTCAGATTGTAATGTAAAGAATAACGATAAGTCTGTAACTGTAGCGGGCCTTAGAGGAAGAGTAGGTGGTGTCGCCGGGTGCGTTAAATATGCGGAAATCAGCAATTGTCATAGCATTGTGACAAGTAAGTCAGGCCATCAGTACTATGGTGGAATATGCGGTGATATGGTCGCTTCAAGTGCTACTGGATGTACGGCCGTGGTGGAACATACGTCTTCTTTGAATATTGCAGCAGGAGGTCTGGCCGGTCGTCTTGATGGAGCTTCGAAGCTGGATCAATGCATCTTCAGGGGTGCTCTTGCAAAAAACGGTGGGAATGATGTGTTCGGCCTTCTTGCCGGTATGGTAACAGCAACAGGGGCTCAGATCACGAATTGTCAGTATCTTGGTACAATCAATGGTGAGGAAAGCATTAACCTTATCGGCTCTTATGCAGACGGCGTGACTGTTGACCTTTCAACAAACCAAACTCTCTCAGAGTAACTCTATGAAAAAAATCATAATGTACATTATTCTTGCCATTGCCCTGCTTCCGTCTGTGGCAATGGCACAGGATAGTGGAAGAAAAGTGACTGGTAAGATCACTGACGAGGACGGCCAGCCTATGGTCGGAGTCGGAGTGGTCATTGCCGGCACACTCACCGGTGTCCTGTCAGACGACAAGGGAGAATACTCTATTATTGTCGGTCCTGATCAGGAACTCCAGTTCTCATTTCTTGGCTACAGGACAGAAACCAGAAAACCGGGCAACAAGTCTGTTGTCAATGTCTCGATGATGACAGATGCTCAGGTTATGGAGTCAGCCGTCGTCACGGCCTTGGGTATCAGACGAGATGAGAAATCTCTCGGTTATGCTACGCAGAAGGTCGGAGAAGAGGCTTTCGCCAATTCCGCAGCATCCACCAACTGGCTTTCCGGACTTTCCGGTCAGGTAGCGGGACTTAATATCGCGACATCAAACTCAGGACCCGGAGGTTCAACGCGTGTCACCCTTCGTGGAGAATCGACAGCAGATCTGTCCAATAATACTGCTCTGTTCGTGATAGATGGTGTGCCCATGTTCAACAGTTCGACGACATCTGATTCAGGTGGAGACGGTTCTGCCATGGCAATTGACTATGGTGACGGTACTGCGGATGTCAACCCCGAAGATATTGAATCGGTGACAGTTCTTAAGGGACCGGCTGCAACAGCCCTTTATGGCTCAAGTGCAGCGAATGGAGCAATTATCATTACGACTAAATCTGCTGCCAAACAGCAGTCAAAGGTAAGCGTCACTTTTTCGTCAGCCCTGACTTTTGAAACTGTCAATACATCCCCGGATCTCCAGTATGAGTATGGTCAGGGAACATCGTCCGCTGATTATTATTACTATTACAACAGCAAGGATACCGCAAAACCCGGTTATCATCCGTTGAAGGATAATGTCTCTACGTCCGGAATGTCTTCTTGGGGACCTAAGATGGATGGCACCCTCTATTATCAGTATTATGATGATGCAAGAAACATTGGCGGCTATAGGGATGAAGAGGGAAATTTTATACGTACAATGACTCCTTTTGTCAGTCATGGAGACTGGTTTAAGGATTTTTTTGAGACAGGAAACAATTTGGTGAATACTCTTACTGTTTCAGGTATGATTAACAGGAAGAATGCTGTCAGAATCTCCATTACAGATAATCGAAAGAGCAATATCATACCGAATTCGACATCAAACTCCCAGCGTATTGCCCTGAAGACCAACAATGAACTCACCAAATGGTTCCGTAGCGAGATATCCCTGAATTATCAGCGTAATTTTCACGATAATCTTCCACAGGGATCCGGTTATGGTTCTACTTCGGTAATGTACAGCTTGTGGAATTATGCTCCTAACATAGATATGGATTGGGTCAAGCATGATTACTGGTTGAAAGGCTATGAAGGGACTAATCAGAATACGACACTTTCCGGTGGTAAGAATAATGCCTATTTTGTCGCTAACGAGTCTGTAAACACGCAGAACAGATACAGACTTTATGGAAATATCAAGCTTGATTTCGATCTGTATAAAGGCCTGACACTGATGGTCAGGGGTGGTATTGATGTAACCGACGACTTCCGTACACAGCGTCAGGCTACCGGTACGCAGGCACGTCCGGACGGGTGGTACAGGGAGCAGGATATATCTGCTGCCCAGTATTCTGGGGATTTTCTTCTTCGCTATGACCGCCGTTTCAAACACGATATCAGACTCACAGCTAACCTTGGTGGTAATATCCTGTACAGAAGTTATGATGCACATACGCAGACCGCTGACTTTCTTGTAATCCCCGGTGTTTATTCTCTCAGCAATTCGGCTTCTGTTGTAAAGTCCGGAAACAGTGCCTGGGAACGTCAGACCAATTCACTCTACGGGCTCTTGCAGATGTCATGGAGGAATTCTCTCTTCCTTGATTTGACAGGTCGAAATGACTGGTCTTCAACCCTTCCTGCACACAATAGATCTTATTTTTATCCGTCAGTAACTACAAGTGCAGTGTTGAATGAACTACTGAATTTCGGATATGCTGGAGGATTGATAAACATGCTGAAAATCAGAGGCTCTTGGGCTCAAGTCGGACACGATACCTCTCCACATAAGACTGAGGATTATCTTGTGAATAACGGAATGCCAGGTACATATTCTAATCCGTCAGGCAAGGCAAATCCGAATTTACGTCCCGAGATGGTGTCTTCATGGGAAGTAGGTCTTGATTTGAAGATGTTTCGTAACAGGTTTAATATGGATGTTACATATTATAACAGCATTTCGAGCGACATCCTATCCATGATGCCGGTAACAGCAGCGACAGGTATGACTTCGATAGCCATCAATGCAGGAAAGGTGAAGAATCATGGAGTTGAAATATCTCTAAACGGAACTCTGATCAAGACTGCTTCTATCAACTGGAGGATTTATGCCAACTGGTCACTCAACAGGAATGAGGTGCTTGAACTCGGGGAGGGGATTGACAACTGGAATATCGGAGGATATTCAAGTTATGCATATATGTATGCGTCTGTCGGAAATCCGATGACTTGCATATATGGTCGCAAATACAAGCGTGCCCCGCAAGGGTCTTATGCGGTCGATGCAGCTGGAAAACTTACAGATGTTTCAGGACAGCTCGTGCTGGATTCATATGGTTATCCTCAGATCGATACTGACATAGAATTTATCGGGGATACTATGCCCGACTGGCGAGGTGGCTTCGGTACCACATTCTCATGGAAGGACCTGAAGTTTACCATAGGTTTCGTCGGACAAAAGGGCGGTCATGTCTGGTCTCTTACCAACTGGGTTCTCAACCAGAGAGGAAAAGGAGTTGCAACTCTTCCTGGTCGTGAAGGAGGTCTTGTGCCTGAGGGAGTCATTGAACTCGGAGACGGAAACTACAAGGTGTTTACCGAAGCAATTCCAAAGGAAGGTATCAGTTCATATTATGGTACATTGTATGATCGCCAATGCACTGAAGCCAATTTTGTGAGTACGGAGTATCTGAGACTTAAGGAAGTCAGACTTGAGTACTCTCTTCCTAAAAGACTGCTTTCCAAGACAAAGGTAATCAATGGTGTTTCTTTTGCAATTTTCGGAAACAATCTCTATACATGGACCAAATTTCCCGGATTTGATCCTACTGCGACTTCAATCAGAGGTCACGCCTTGTCGCCTGGCTTCGATCTTCTTCAGATGCCGGGTACAGCACAATATGGTGTAAGCATCAAACTTACTTACTAAACGATGAGAGCAATGAAAAAGTTTATATATCTGATACCGTTTTTATTTGCAGGATTTATATATAGTGGGTGCGCCAAGTTTGATGAAATGAACCGCGACAATTATGTGGTGTATGACGCTCCTGCAGAATCATATGTGCAGTCGATACTCTACAAGACCGAGTACACCGTCATGAGGATGTCATACGGTCTTCTCTCCAATATTATGCAGCATGGGGTGAATACAAACATCAACAATACTGCAATGCTCCACTACAATTACGATATAGATGAATCGAGCACTGCGATGCTCTGGAGTCTGTATGCGCAGAAGGGAAATGCTGAATCGATGCTTGCGGAGGCTGAAAAAAGCAACAATCCGGCAATGGTGGGCGTGGCTCTGATACTGAAAACCTTCGTAATGCAGATCATAACAGACACTTATGGTAATGTCCCTTATTTTCAAGCTGGTTTTATGCCTCAGCAGGGGAGTGATTATGTGTATAACATACCATATGATTCGCAGAAGGAAATATATATCGATATGTTCAGGTCCTTGGAGAGAGCCAATGCGGCTTTTGACGAGGAGGGAGCAAAGAATTTCAAGGCATCATTGGATTATACTTATGAAGGTGACATCAAGAAGTGGCGAAAATTTGGCAATGCCTTGTACCTCAGGCTATTGATGAGGGTTTCTTTGAAAGTTCTCGAAGAGTCTAACGGACGTCTGGAATTGGGTGATGAATATGGAACATTGCATGTCACAAACCGTATAGCAGAACTATATGACTGTTTTATCAATGGTAGTGGATCCTTCCCGATGATGACATCTGTAGATGACAGGGCTAAGGCAAAGTTCAGTAAGACAGATTCGTATCTTTATACTCCGTTTTATTCCTACACGTCTGGTATTTGGAATGCGCAGGCTGCGTGTGCTACGTTGATAGATAAGATGGTAGTCAAAAATGACTCCGGTAAGGAAACAATGCGCGACCCTCGACTGAATTATTATTATTCCGGTCCTAAGGGTGCTCCTGTACAATTGTCTAACGTGGATATGAAACTTGCAATTGATAAGGGTGTCAATGGTTTTGCCGCAGGTGGAAATTACGGAGATGTGAAGAACGGAGAGTGGTATCCATTGCTCAATTATTCTGAGGTGCTTTTCAATTTCGCAGAAGCAGCAAAACGTAGTTGGATTTCCGTTACAGACAAGCAGATGAAGCAACTCTACCTTGATGCTTGTAAGGCATCTATGATAGAGTGGAATCCCGATGACAAAGTTCCGTCATCACCAGGTACAACCCGTGAACAATATCTTACATATCTTGACGGCAAGTTTGATTATGATATTGCATTGGAAGAAATCCTTACTCAAAAATGGATTGCATCTTTCTGGTGCGGAGTCGAGTCCTGGGCTGACTACAGACGTACCGGCTATCCTATATTGAAGACCAACGGGCCGGCAGCTGAGAATAACGGCATACTCTGTACAAGATTAAGATATCCTGCAACGGAGGCATATCAGAACGGAAAGTATTATCAGGAGGCAGTGAACGATTGGCTTGGCGGTGAGAATGATATGCTCACTGATGTCTGGTGGGCGGATACAGATGAAAGCAGGGACAACAGAAGAAAAGGACGTCAATAACAGAATTATGAAAAGAACAGCATTATTTATAATTTCTTTGGTTTTATTTGCCGCTTGCGAAGAACCTCTTAAAGAAACACCGCAACTCAAGGATGCAGGAACTCTTGAGGTGTATTTTGCTTATGGAAACAATAATGATATCGTAAGCCATACCTTCTCCCCAGCGAGCCAATCTGTAGATATCGAGGTGCAGATAAGTGCTGAAGTGGGTTGGAAGGTGTATTCTGATGCAGATTGGTGCGTAGTCGATGATGAAGCGAGACATCGTGGAAGCGGAAAATTTTCTTTGGCAGTAACGGCTAATGACAGCTTTGTCAATAGGGATGATGCTACGGTGACCTTTTCGGCAGGGGATTTTACAAAGCATCTGCGAGTCATTCAACGCGGCAATACATTTATTATCGATAAGGTATATCAGGTCAGTAACAAGACAGCAGGCTCGGTGGATGTTTCTGTAAGAATGCCTGAGGGTACTCAGTGGCATCTGGAATGTCCTGATTGGGTAACTTATGAAAATGGAGAAAAGACCACGTCAGACGGAGTGGATGAGCTTGTGGTTTCTCTCAACTGGAGTTCTAATGATGCTGAATCCCGTTTCGCAAATATTGGTTTTGTTGAAGAAGGTGCGGATGAACCGGAAGTGAGTTTCTCGCTGTATCAGTTCGGTACGGAGTACCAGACTACTGATGATGGAACTATACTTCTTGATGCTGAGAAGGCAGCACCGTTAGAAGTTAAGGTACCGGTCAATACGTTCACAAGTATGGTCTGTCCGGAGTGGGTTACATATGATAAGGTGGATAATGATGATAATACTGTGAGCTGGCTTCTTTATTTTGCTGACAATCCGAGTGATACGGAGTCTTTGAGGGATACTGAACTTGAGTTTGTTGTAGAACAGTCTGATTCTCATTTTAAACTTCCTTTGATAAAGCAGGATTATTATCCTGTCTATGGACTTCTTACTGCTGCGGGTTTTGAAATGTTTGCTCAGCGGTTTAATTCCGGTGGTGATGTGAGCAGTTGGGTAAAGGATGGGAAGGTATCTGTAGTCGGACATGTGAATTTGAAGGATTTGGAAGACTGGACACCGATAGGTACTGAAGATAGGCCATTCAATCTTGAGTTTGATGGAGCTTTCCGACAGATTTCCTATTTCAAGTCTTCAGCACCTCTGTTTGGTGTATGCAAGGGGGCGATAATCAGAAGCCTTACATTTACAGAGACTTGTTCTTTTACTCTTGAATCCAATTTTATCGCAGATGTGCATATTGCGTCTTTGGCAGGTAAGATATCGGAAACTGTAATTGCTGACTGCGAATCTTTTGCTCCGATTTCGCTGGCGGCATCTGCATCCGGAACAGGACTTTCCGTATATGCGGGTGGTCTTGTAGCTGAGGCTGATGACAAGTCCACCATAAGTGATTGTGCCGTTGAAGGACAGATGACCTTGCCGGTCACTTCAAAGTGCCAGGGCGGAAATCTATATGCAGGAGGACTTGTCGGATTTTTGTCAGGAAAAGCTGAAAGATGTTCCGGCAATGTGAATATATTGGATGACATGGGCATTAAAAGTCATTATGTCGGAGGTCTGGTGGGATACTTGAGCACACTCGGTAGAATTGAGAACAGTACTAATGCCGGCAAAATCGTCTATACTTCTAAGCGGAAGATTGACGAGGTTGATAGGTATAATGATGTCCTCAATCTTGGTGGCATTGCTGGATATAGCGAAGGAACTCTGAATAGTCTGAAAAATTCAGGAAACCTTGAAGTGGACTCAGATATAAGATATCAA
Source organism: Bacteroidales bacterium (assembly GCA_017442315.1). Taxonomy (GTDB): domain Bacteria; phylum Bacteroidota; class Bacteroidia; order Bacteroidales; family UBA932; genus Cryptobacteroides. The sequence continues at coordinate 28,162 of JAFRZX010000159.1, read as the reverse complement.
TATGTTGGAGGCGTGGTAGGCCTGATCAAGAACAGCGGCTCCGTGTCAGATCTTGTAAATTCGGGAGGGAAGATAGACTCATACAATAGTGGTCAGGAACTATGTATCGGCGGCCTGATAGGATGTATTAACCTGGTAGATCTGGAAATTGATTTCACCGGAGTTGAACCATCCGTCCTGGAGGTTAACGTAAAACCGACAACTTCAAATCTGAATGTCGGTGGATTGGTCGGGAGATCATATAATAAGTTGCTGTTAAAGTCTCCGAAATGGAGTGGAACGGTAAATTATGACATATCTGCAGCTGCCAGCAAACTTACTGCCGGTTTTGGCGGTATTGTAGGTCGCGTTTCTTATCTTGAGACGGATGGTGCTGACGCTGAGGGAAGTATATCCGTCAAGCCGGGTAGTTTTGTAAATCAAGGACAATCTGCTTATGGTGGAATACTCGGTTATTGTGAATTAGGAGCAAAAGTCAGCAACAGTGTCAGTTCCTGTGATATAAAATGGGGTGGCAACAGCGGCAAAAGTAATGGAAATGTATGCTGCCTTGGTGGTATCGTAGCAAGAATTAATGAGGGCGTAGTCGAGATTACGGATTGCAGTAATGAGGGCGATTTGTGGAACAGACATAGAAATGACAATCCGTGGACAAAGGGACAGAATATAAGTTGCAGTGCAACAGGCGGTATAGTCGGATTGTTTGGTTCTAAGACAGGACTTGACGCTCAGACATCTTTCATTAAAATTTCAGGATGCAGCAATTCCGGAGTTGTACAGACCAGTCGCGGTCTGGCCGGTGGAATTGCCGGAGCACTTATGAATGCAACGATCAAAGATTGTGAGTTCACAGGTCAGATGCCAAAGGCGAGCGGATATGATAATCCTCTTATCGGTGGAGTCACAGGTGTTGTTGAAAATTCTATAATGGAGGATTGCAAAGTCGTTGCCGATATGTATGGCAACTCCGTCAGTTCTGTAGCGGCCTATATAGGTGGAATATCTTCTTTACTTTGTTCAGGCTCGCAAATAAAGGCATGTTCTTATTTCGGACATTTGACTACAGATGATTCCAAGAATAAGGGTTTCGAGGTCAGAATGGCAAGTATATCTGCAGTAACTGATGCTGATTGCAGCATTTCAGGATGTGGGTTAGGCGGAACTGTCAACGGAAGTACTGTAACAAAGGATAATTACACTGATTATATAGTCGGTGATGGTGCTGTTCAGGCTACAGGTTGTTATTATTGGGACGGAAAATAGTGATGAGGAAACTTTATGTCATTATATTGGCTCTTTTGGCTTTGCTTTCTGCATGTACGCAGGAGGCAAGGCCTGATGGAGCTGCTGATGATAACAAGACGCAGTCAGATATAACAGTCAGGGGAACTATATATGGTGATGCCGGCAACCGTCTTGAAGGAGTCGTCGTATCAGACTGTTACAAGTGTACAGTCACCGATAAGGATGGTGTGTTCGAGCTTGAAAGCGATCTCAGTGTGGCCAAGTTCGTGTTTGTCAGCATCCCTTCCGGTTATTCTGTGCCGGTAAAACAGGGACTTCCGATATTCTTCAAGAGACTTTCAGAGGAAAAGCAGGCGAACGGTCAGTACAGGCTTGAGTTCATTCTGAACAGGATGACCCGTAATCCGGACAGATATTCAATGCTTGTAGTGGCTGATCCACAGCCTCGATCCCGGAGCAAGGCTACGGATAATGTGGCCTATCATTCGCTTGATATCTGCGAGGATCTGTATCGCGATATGAGGGAAAAGGGAATGGAGGTGCTTCGTGACCGTCCGTGCTATGCGATAGTTCTTGGAGATGTAGTGCACGGTGAAATGGAACTGTTCGATACGTACATAAGCAACGGTACCTCCAAGATGGGATTCCCGGTGTTCAATGTGTTGGGTAACCACGATATTGATTGGGATGAACCGACTGACTTGAGTTGCGCCAGAACATTTGAAGAAAAACTATGTCCGGCAAACTATTCGTTCAATCTTGGCAGGATTCATTATGTCGTGGTCGATAATATCATTATGACAGATGGAGAGGATGGACTGACGGGTTCGTATTCCACCGGCCTTCGCGATGATATATGGCAGTGGCTGCAGGCAGATCTGGCTTATGTCGATAAAGGCTCGACGATTATGATATGTTCGCACAATCCGATGTTCAAGGCGGAGAGCGGAAATGAGCATTACCTATTGGCCCGGAACGGTCAGGCTTATGCGGATCTGCTGTCCTCTTATGCCAAGGTTCACGCATGGGCGGGACATACACATCACATGTTCAACCACGTATATGACGACGACAGCCAGTTGAGGAATGTCGAGGTTCATACGGTTGTAAGGGCGACAGGAGATCTTCATTCCAACGAGTATCTCAGTGCCGGTACTCCGCGAGGCTATGTGGTTGTTGAAGTGGATGGTGATCAGGTGACATGGAAATTCAGGCCCCTGCCGTATCAGACGGCTCTTCCGGTAAATTCAGTTCCCTCGTACGAATTGCGTGCTTGGGATTACGATGAGGCGGGGCAGGCGAGAATGAAGGAGGATGATCTGCGCTTGGGAGAGTTCTATCAGATCAATGCATATCCTCCGAATGTTTATGGAGACGGTCATATATATGCAAATGTATTCATGTGGGATCAGAAGTGGGGAATCCCCGAATATGTAAGCGAAGACGGAACAAGATCTCAGATGGAGCTTGTTACTGATAAGAAATATATGTATGATGCCGGGTATAAGGAACTGTTCGATTACTATCATCTTGTCAACGCTGTATTCATGGAGAAAGTATGGAAGTCCGATGTCGATAAACGAATGTTCAGAGTGCATTCGGATAAGGAAAGTGATAATGGCAGAATTGAGGTGACCGATAGGTTTGGTAATGTTTTTTCAACGAATGTTTCCTGGTGATATGAAAAGATTTGTAATCTCATTGTGCTTGATTTTATGGGCAGTCGTTTCGGATGCTCAAGGTATCAGGAGTGCAGCAGATTTTGTTGCTTTTGCAGATGCTATCAACAATGGTAAGCCGACAGACCAGTTCAGGGATGAGAATGGACACGTCTGCCTTGAGGCCGATATCGATATGGCAAAGGTCAGGAAATTCAGTACGATATCCTCTTTCGGCGGCATCTTTGACGGCAAGGGGCATGAAATCAGGAATTGGAAGGCCAAGGGAGGTGTCTTCCATAATCTCCTTGAGGGGGGTATCATACGTAATCTTACAATAGCGGAGTCATGTTCCATGAAAGCCGGAATCCCCGTTGAGGAGGAGTATTGCGTGAGTTTTATTGCCCATATCAATAATGGAGTTATCGAGAACTGTGTAAACAAAGGGACCATCGTTCATAAATCGCCGTTTTCTGCCGCAAATCTTTATGTCGGGGGCATTGTAGGCTCGAACCGGGGGCTGATTCTGAAATGTAAGAATTATGGCTCTGTCATTTCAACGTGTGTATCGACAACTACGGATAAGAATGTTGATATTTATATAGGTGGAGTTGCCGGCGGTACATATGGCCGAGCACAAGGTAAGGTAAGTGTCACTTTGTGCGAAAATCATGGTGATGTGATTTATTCAGGTGATGTCCGACGTATATTTGTAGGTGGTCTGATTGGTATATGTCACTCATCGACCGTAAAGTACAGTGCCAACCACGGTGCTATAAATGTCTCGACCAATTACGGAGAATCAAACCGTGGAGAGCGCTGGGGACACATTGGCGGTATTACCGGACATTCGCGTCAGGATATGATAGGCTGTGACAATTTTGGAGAAATATCAGTTGCCGGCATCCACCGGAGTCTGGTGGGCGGAATAATCGGCATGAATCGTTCTGGCAGGGCTATTGTTGACTGCATGAATTATGGAAAGGTTACATTATCAAGCGAAAGTGTTTCTTCTCTTGGTGGAATTATCGGATTCTCCGGTCAGCCGATTCATGTCAGCAATTGTAATAATTATGGCGAAATCAAATATGAAGGTTTTTGTCCCAACGAAGGTTCTGCCATAGGCGGTATCGCCGGATCTCTGATTATCGGTGCCAAGGATAACCATGCCGCATACGTCAGCAGTTGTGTGAATTATGGAACGGTTTACAGTGGTTCAGGTGGAAACAATTACGAAAACGATAAGGCTATTCATACCGGTGGTATTGCAGGTAAGTTGTCCGGTAACTCTGCTGCGGCAGTTACTGTCCGAGACTGTGAAAACAGAGGTGATGTTTTGGCTGTCACAGGTAAGAAAGGGCAGATATCGCCTTATATGAACCGCACAAGGGTCAAGGGGACTTATTATGATGCCTATGCGGAGTCTGCACAGCCTGAAGATAACGGAGATAATGTCTTTGGTAAGGTTGCACTTGCCGATGGGACACCGGTTTCAGGGGTTGTAGTAAGTGATGGTGTGCAGTGCGTACAGACTAAGGAGGATGGAACATATTCAATGAAATCCGATTTAAGCGACACGAGGCATATTTTTATTTCTCTTCCATCGGGTTATGAAGCAGAACTTTATCATTCTGTACCTCAGATGTTCAAGAAAGTAAGAAGGTATCAGCAGGCAGTTAAGGCGGATTTCGTCTTGTCTAAGACAGATGAGGATATGAATGAGTATACGATGGTCATGATCGGGGACGCTCAGATACGAGGCTTGGGATTTGATAATTCAGGAGAGCGTTTCAGGGATGTCGTTATTCCTGATATAAATAAACTCAAGGGTGAAGACAAGAAATTCTATTCTATCCATCTGGGAGATGTCATTTATAATATCATGTCTGCTTACGATGATTATCTTGATTGCTGCTCCAAGGCAAAGTTTCCTATATTCAACCTGATAGGTAATCATGATCTCGAACCATCCAATTTGTATGATACGAAATTGGGGACAGGTTTCTTCGAGAGTTATCTGTGCCCGACCTATTATTCGTTTGATCTCGGAGATATACATTATGTAATCATTAATTCGATGATATCCGAGGGACTTGATCTGAAGGGAACTTATAAGTATGGCATTACCGACGAGCAGATAAGGTGGCTTGAGAACGATTTGAAATATGTTCCGAAAGACAAGACAATAGCACTCTGCTCTCACTCTCTGATGTTCAGAAATGGTAACAGACGTGAGGATAGAATCCGTAATTTTATAAATCTGAAGAACTTGCTTGTATCTTACAACAGGGTCTATGTGTGGGCGGGACATTCTCATTGGAATCTAGGGTTTGACTATCAGTGGGACAAAGTAAAGACTACGGCACTTACAGTGGCAAGGTGTAACGGTGTGCTCAGAAGTAATCATGAAATCTGTGCCGACGGTCAGCCTAACGGATATATGGTCGTGTCAGTGAAGGGTGGAGATATGCAGTGGTACTACAAGACAGTGGGAAAGGAAAAGGAACATCAGATGACAGTATATTCTCCGACCAGAACCAAGGACGGATATGTCAAGGCAAATATCTACAACTATTCAAAGGACTTCTGGCAGGTTCCTCAGTGGTATGAGAATGGTGTCTTGATAGGCAATTTGGAACAACATGCTGAGCCGGATCTTGATTATGTTGATATTTTTGAACAGATCAAAGGCGGCTTGACCGGAATGGCCTTGAAATTTGCCAAACCTCAGAACTCTCGTTTTATGTTCCGTATAAAACCATCTGAAGGTGTTACAAAAGGGGAGGTTCGTGTGACGGATAATTTCGGTAACACATATTCTCAGACCATAGAATGGTAAAGCGAATAAAACTACATAAAAATGAAGAAAATAATTTCTAAACTATCTTTTGTTGTTGTATCTGCATTGGCAATTATGGCAGCAACACCACCATCATCAGGAATTTTCATTGAGGCTGAGAATATGGATTCTCTCGGAGGATGGGTTCTTGATCAGCAGTCTATGGTTCAGATGGGTTCGCCTTACATAATGGCACACGGAATGGGAGTGCCGGTGGAGGATGCTTCTACAACTTTTGTGGCAGAAGAGAGAGGTACATACCATCTGTGGGTCCGTACCAAAGACTGGACTCGAGTGTGGGGTAAGACGGAGTCTCCGGGAAGGTTTCAGGTTTATGTAAATGGCAGACCTGTAAATGTTATTATGGGAACGGAACAGGCTGACTGGTATTGGCAGAATGGTGGAAAAGTGAAACTTAACAAAGGAGAGAATGTGATTTCTCTTCACGACTTGACAGGGTTCAACGGAAGATGTGACGCGATTTACCTGACCCGTGACAAGAAACTGAAAGCTTCGGATATTGACGGGTTGCGTCCGAAGAGTGTCTTGAAAGAGTATCCAGAGGAGTTTGACCTTGTTGTAGTCGGTGGTGGTACTGCCGGATGTTGTGCCGCTATCAGCGCTGCAAGACTCGGCTGCAAGGTGGCATTCATACAGAATCGTCCTGTGCTGGGAGGAAACAACTCGTCTGAAGTCAGGGTGGGATTGTCAGGACTGATTATGCAGGAGCCATATCCGAATCTTGGGAACCTTATGGATGAGATTGGTGGTGTCGGATTTCACACCAGAAGAGAGGCGCAGAAAGACCCTGAAAGTGAAAGGAGCAAGCAGATAATGGCTATTCTCAAGAAGCATCCTGAGAAGAAGATTCATAATGCAGGGCCTGCATCAAATTATGAGGATGACAAGAAACTCAACGCTGTACTTGCCGAACCTAATATCACCCTTTTCCTGAATACGCACGTTCTCGATGCGGAAACCAAAAACAACCGCATTGTATCTGTGACAGGTCAGAACATCAAGACAGGTGAAAGGACCGTCTTCAAAGGAAAGTACTTTGCAGATTGCACAGGTGATGGCGACGTGGGTTTCCTCTCAGGTGCTGACTATCGTGTCGGTCGCGAAAGCAAGGCGGAAACAGATGAAAAACAGGCTCCCGAAAAGGCGGATTCATTAGTGATGGGAACATCTGTTCAGTGGTATGCTGATGATATGGGTGTGGTATCGCCCTTCCCGTCTTGTCCTTGGGCTTTGGAATTTAACGAAAATACATATAGAGCGATCAAGCGTGGTGACTGGGATTGGGAGGTCGGCTTGGACCGAGACCAGGTAAATGAAATCGAATATATCCGCGACTATGCCCTTCTTTCGGTATACGGCAACTGGGATTATCTGAAAAACAGCAGTTCCAAGAAAGATAAGTTTGCTAACTATAGACTCCAGTGGGTCGCTTATATCGGTGGTAAGAGAGAGTCTCGCAGACTTTTGGGCGATGTGATTCTTACCGAACATGATATTCTTGAGGCCAAACAGTTTGATGATGCATCCTTTACCACTACTTGGGGAATGGATCTCCATTACCCAAAGGAACTGAAAGGATTTGAAGGTGAACCATTCCTTTCATATTGCGAGGTGCAGAAGCATGAACCGTATGCATGTCCGTATCGTTGTCTGTATTCCCGTAATGTTGACAATCTCTTTATGGCAGGACGAAATATCAGCGTGACTCATGCTGCGTTGGGTACAGTCAGGGTTATGCGTACTACTGGAATGATGGGTGAAATTGTGGGTATGGCTACATCAATCTGCAAAAAAAATAATGCCCTCCCTCGTGATGTCTACACAACATATTTGAACGATCTCAAATCCCTTATGGAAAAAGGTGTCGGTACAAGAGGGTTCAATGTTGAATAGCTTTAAATCTGACAGGGATGTATAGAAATTAATTTAATAATAAATGAACAAAACCATTTTTATGCTGCTCGTCAGCATCCTTACAGTCTTCACTGCGACAGCAAAGACTTATTTATTGACCTCTCCGGATGGGACTATTTCAGTTGAAGTTAGCGTTGCGGAGAATGTGACGTATTCCGTAACCAGAAACGGCCACATCGCTCTTGAGAATTGTGCGATTGCAATGGAGACATCCAACTGCACCTACGGAGCGCAGCCTAAGATCAAGATCGCAAAGACTTCTGAGCACAGGGGTGTCTATCGCCCTTTCAATCACTATAAGGCCAGAGAGGTGGCAGATAATTACAATGAACTCAGACTTGCCTTCAAGGACGGCTGGTCCTTGGAGTTCAGGGCATACGACAACGGTGCGGCCTATCGCATCGTTACCGCAGCTGAAGGCAGGATGACAGTTTTAAATGAGTTGGTAGAGTATAGAATGCCACAGGAGGCTCAGGTTTGCCTTTCGCTTGAAGATATGCCGGGCGAGAAGGATCCGTTCAGGACAATGTATGAGCGTAAGTACACTTTTGAGCAGGTCGCTGAACTTGATGCCGAGAAGCAGATGAGTTATCTTCCGATTCTGGCTACTACGGACAGTTGGGTGATGCTTATTACAGAGACAGACCTCTATGACTATCCGGCAGTTTTCTTCCATTCTGACAGCACTGATGTCCTTAAGTCAATCTTCCCGAAAGTAGTCAATAAGACCGAGCCTTACAACGCAAGAAGAGAGACTGTTATCGGAACAGAGGACTATATCGCTGAGACTGATGCTGAGAGAACATTCCCTTGGCGAGTGATTACCCTTGTTGACAATGAAGCAGACCTCATCCACTCTCATCTTACAGGACAGATGGCCCGCGAAAGGGATATGACCAAGGACTGGAGCTGGATCAAGCCGGGAAAGGTGTCATGGGACTGGTGGTGCGACTTCACTCTTCCGGGAGTGGATTTTGTGTATGGCGTCAATAATGACACTTATAAGTATTTCATTGATTTCGCTGCAGAGTTCGGAATTCCATATATCATTCTGGATGAGGGCTGGACAGTGGATTCATACACTCCTTTCGTATTCAGTAAGGATATCAATGTTCCGGAGCTTGTAGCGTACGGAAAGGAGAAGGGCGTCGGCCTTATCCTTTGGGTGTCATGGCTTGCAGTCGACAAGAATTTCGATACAATCTTCGAGACGTACAGGGACTGGGGCGTGGCCGGTATGAAGATTGACTTCATGGACAGAAGCGACCAGTATATGGTTAATTTCTATGACCGTACAGCCCGTAAGGCGGCAGAGAACAGGCTGATCGTTGACTTCCATGGCTCGATGACTCCGAAGGGCTGGGAGATCCAGTATCCTAATATCCTCGCTTACGAGGCGGTTCTTGGCCTTGAGCAGAAATGGAGATGTCGTCCGGACAACACTGTCTGGCTTCCATTCGTAAGAAATATTCTTGGCGGAACGGATTTCACTCCAGGTGCTATGGTTACGGCACATTCAAAATATATGGACAAGGGAAGCTGGATCAAGCAGCATCCGATGAGCGTCGGAACAAGATGTTTCCAGCTCGCGATGTACATCGTGCTTGACTCCGGTACCCAGATGCTTGCTGATTCGCCTCACAGATACAGGCTTGAGCCGCATTGTACTAAGTTCATTGCAGACTCTCCGACACTTTGGGATGAGACTAAGGTGATCAGTGCTGAACTCGGAGGTCATCTCCTTCTTGCAAAGAGAAGCGGCGACCTCTGGTATGTCGGCGGTATCGCCAGCAAGGCTCACCGGCAGGAACTTAGGTTGGACTTTCTCGGAGAGGGTGAATATAAACTCCACGCAATCCAGGATGGAATCAATGCCCATCAGCTGGCAATTGACCACAAGGTTGTTGATATGATTGTGGCCAAAGACAGCGTGATCGACATCATGATGGTCGATGAGGGCGGATTCGTCTGCCGCATCGAGCCGGTGAAATAAAACTTAGCCATCATTATTTGACTCAGGGCTTGCTTCGGGTGCATCGTTGCAAGCCCTTGTTTTATTTCGAGTAATATTGCTCTAGAATTCTGTTAAGAATCTCTTTGTGTCTGGTCTTTGTATGATGACTTTTATACATTGCATAGATAAGGTCAATGTATTGATTCATTTAGTTTACAGACTACTTCCGGATTCTCGAATTGTGCCGGATTGGAACATTCTTGACAATGTATGCCAGAAGGACACCATTCCGTTCTTTATTTACACTTATTCCGAGACTCATAACTTCTTTATCAGCTTGCAGATATACTAATATTTACTGTTAACTCGCAATTTATTAACCAAACATTCTTTCTGAAAGTATTCTGGTTAGTTCTCGCTCTTTCCTTGGCGGTATTCTTTCGGAGTGAGTCCGAATTGCTCCTTGAAGTTCTTGTAGAATGTGCTGCGGTTGTCATAGCCGACCTTGTACATGATCTCGTCAATGGTCAATTTCGATGTCTTCATTATCTCGGCAGCAGCCTTCATCCTGGCTTCTCTGATAAGTTTCTGAGGCTTGAGGTCTGGTGCGTTCTCCAGTTTTCTGTAAAGAGACTGCTTGCTGATGCACATCTTGTCTGCAATGAACCCTACTGATAATTCCGGATTGTCGAGATTGTCATTGATTATATGCTCCATGTTTGCTATCATGGAATGGTCGAGGCCATATAGAGCCTTGCTTATTCGGAGTTCTTCTTTGAGGCTCAGATATTTGGTTCTGAATCTCCTGATGTAATAGGCGCAGATGCCGAGTGTTATGAGTATATACAAGGTCTTTGCCCACCATGTTGCATAAACAGGCGGAATAATTGTTATCGGAAGGCTTGCAGGCTGACTTGTGTATGAGTTGGAGTTGTTATGGTAGCGTATCTCGAGGGTGTGTCTTCCCGGAGGCAGCGTCGGCAGGTGTATGGTTGATTCGTTTCCGTTGCTCTTCCACTCTTTGTCAAGTCCTAGAATCCTGTACGAGAATTCGTAGTCGGAGTAATTGGTGTTGTCTACCACTGAAAAATGTATTCCGAATGAGTTCGGACTGTAAGGGAGCTTCAAGTCACCATTCAGCAGAGTGCTGGTGTTGTTGGAAATATGGTGAGTTATGTTGATTTGAGGTGTGTATAAAACACTGTCTGCCTTGTTCTTGGCTGTGTTTCTGATGATTGTCAGACCGTTGACTCCTCCGAAGAACAATGCGTCGCTCTTTGGGTCTTTGTATGCTGCTCCATCAGCGTATTCGAGGATATACAGACCTGAATGCTGATTATGGGTTGTTGTCTGTCGGCTTTTTGTGTTGTAACTTATTATACCGTAGTTCGTGCTGACCCAAAGATTGCCGTTGTCATCACTAAGAATTGCGTGTGTGGCTCGGTTTGGGATTTCATCGACTATTTCAAGACGATTGCTGGCCTGGTCATATGAGAGCAGGCCGCAACCGCTGGCAAAGTGCAGCCTGTCAGTCTGGATCATTCCATAGATGTCGTTCGCGGCATAACCTTGATCGGCGGGAGCTTCCAATATTTGTGCTTCATCGCTCTTTGTGTTGAGGCGGGCAACACCGTTTCCCCTGCTTCCGAAATATATGGTCGAATCGTTTGGAGCATACATGGAGAATATATTTGAGTGCATGCTGAATGGGGCAGGAAGCTTGATGCGTTCTATGCTTGTAATGCTCGGTTTCTCTGTTCCAGCTCCTTCCAGCCTGCACTTGAATACACCTCGGCCATGCGTGCTTATCCATAGGGTGGTCCTGTCCTGTTGATATATGACGTGCACTTTGGTGAGAGATTCGCTGCCGGGTACGACTTTTATTCTTTTTTCAGCGTATGAATAGAAGTTTATTCCCGGTCCATCAGAGCCTATCCAGAGTCCGGTGTCGTTCTCGCTTTTCGATATTGAATAGACATGATTGCTGGTCAAAGACGAGTTCGATGTCGTAACCTTTTGTACGTTATGACCGTCAAGGTGCATATACGGGGTGAAATTCCTGATTGTGAATATGCCGTCACCTTTTGTGCCGCACCATAATGTGCCGTTCTTGTCCAGCATTATGCTCCTGATAGGCATGCGTACGGTTACGGGCAGTTTGGAAAATCTGATTTCTTCAAAACTCAGGTCGTTCATCTGCCAGTTGACTACGCCGTTACCGTCCGTACCCACCCAGACTATATCCTGAAGTTTGTCTTTTAAAAGCGGGAAAATACCCTGTTTGATAGGTGTTGGAGTGAGAATTTTGCTATTGGGGGGGGCAATGTATACGCCGCTTACGCTGAATCCGGCAATAACGCTTCCTTTGTATGGAAGCAGGGCCCGATAGATTTCATTGGTGGGCACGCTGTTACCGATTGCGGCATATAGACTTATCCGGGTAGTCTTCATGTCAAAGGTAAAGATGTCCTTTGTTCTGTTGGAGGCAAAATAACAGATGTTCCCTTCCGGAGTCGCAGAGACAAATGCAATGTCCGTGTCAATTTTCTTTTCGAGGACAAGGTCTTTGATAAGGTATATACCTTTATTGGTAAAGCAGTATAGACTGTCGGATCCGTAACGATGCATCTGTTTTAGGTACTCCTTAGGATTGGGTATCCCTATTTCGCTCTTGATGAATGAGTCGCTCTTTTCGTCCAGATGATATATGAATCTATCGGATCCGATGACATATGGTATACCATCAGCGCCGCATGTCATGTATGGTGCAAAAGTTAAGGAGTCATAGTATCTGATCTGTCTTGTTGTGGTGTTGATGTGTGCAATCCCGTAGTATGTTCTCAACCATATGCCGTCCTTGTCGTCAGAGTGAATGCTGAGGATTGTATTGCCTGCAAAAAAGTTCTTGCCATCGTCGGGGTTGAACATTTCCAGAGAATGTCCGTCCCAGATATTCAAGCCGTCTGTCGTGCCGATCCATAAGTGCCCGAGATGGTCTTGGTGCAAAGAGAATACCGAGTTGTTTGAAAGACCTTCAAAAGTGGAAATCCGTCTGATGCTGTTTCCCGATGCCAGAGAACAGATCAATGTCAATGCCAGTGTCAGCACTATGTTTTTATTCGGTATCATACGAGACTAATTTGCACAAAGGTAATGTTTTCTATGTTTTTTCAATTCGTAATTTTTCCCTATACTCTTTCATAGTCATTCCGTGGTAATTCTTGAAGTTACGGTATAATGTTCCGGGGGTTCTAGTGGCCTGTGCGCAGGCTCTTGCCGAACCTGCGCGGGCGGCTTAAAAAGTAATACGTGCCGGTAGTTGCCAATCTATGTATCAATGCAGTCCTGTCTACATATACATAACCATCCTTGCGTATCTTCTCAAAATTCTGAATGCCTATCGGGTACAACATGTCTCTGTGTGTTTTGTTTGTCGCAAAGATACATATTTATTGCTACAATCATTCGCGGTTGCCCTGAAAATACACGAGGAAAAGATTGCATCGAAGACTTAAATTATCCATCTTTGTAGTTGGAAATTTAAAAGAAGAAAAATGACTCTAAAGTACATCTTATCGCTTGTGGCTATGTCTGTCTGCCTGCTTTCATCTGCGCAGACAGAGCAATGGTACAATCCGGAACTTGCAGGTTTCCCTGTTGTTCAGGGACAGGCGTTTCAAGGCGAGGAACGTGAAGGCTTCTACCACCGTTTTCCGGTCCGCGCTAGGGAGAATGTCCGCAAGGCGGTATGGAATCTGAGCAAGAATACTGCGGGAGAAAGCATATGCTTCAGCACGGACTCAAAGAATATAAAGGTAAGGTACAGGGTTCTTCGCAGAAAGGCGATGAATCACATGCCTGCCACGGGCGTTTCCGGGGTGGATCTTTATACTTATGACAAGGACGGCAAGGAGATATGGCTTGCCCCTAAGTATGCTTTCAAGGATACGGTCACTTATACATATTCCCGGATCGAGCCTCTGAATGTGCCAGATGGTTTCAAAAAGTACACACTTTTCCTGCCATTGTACAATGAGGTGGATTGGCTAGAGATCGGTGTTGATGACGGCTCGAAATTCCGTTTTGAACCCTTGCCTTCCGAAAAGCCGGTAGTGGCCTACGGCACATCAATCTGTCAGGGCGCATGTGCTTCCAGACCTGCAATGGCCTGGACCAACATCCTTCAGCGCAGACTTGGAAGAACTGTAGTCAATCTTGGATTTTCCGGCAACTGTATGCACGAAAGGGAAGTTGTTGACCTTGTCGCGGATGTTGACGCAGCAGTATATATCCTTGACGGAATGCCTAATCTGTACAGACTGCCGGCTCCTGAACTTCAGGATACCATCGTAAAGGCGGTTCGTCAGTTAAGGGACAGACGTCAGGATACGCCGGTCATTCTTGTAGATCATAGCGGATATCCGAATGCTGTGGTGAACATGAAGTCCAGAGATGATCAGGAAAGATCTCTGAAATGTATGGAGGCGGCATATAAACAACTCGTAAAAGAAGGTGTCAAAGAACTCTACCGCCTGAGATATGAAGAAATCGGCATGAAGGGAGAGATGTTTGTGGAGGGTATCCATATGTCAGACTATGGAATGACGACCTACGCCGATGCTTATGAGTCACTGTTAAGGCAAATCCTGAAAATACGTAGACGCAGAAATTAACTTTTGACGATTATGAAATTTGTGGGAAACTTGTGCTGTATTATCTTCTCAGCGATTACTTTGCAAGCCCAATCCCTCTACGTCGGCGAATTCAACATCCGCTATGACAATGCGAACGATACAGAACAAGGCAACTCGTGGGCAGTAAACATCACTGCGATGGTCCTCTTCGGTATCTCGATAGGAGTGCTGATCTGCTTCCTCGGCGGTCTTATGGCAGTGGACATCGTGCCTCGTAAGGCGACAGGCGCTGCTCTTGGAGTGGTCGGCATGGCTTCCTATGTAGCTGCCGGCATTCAGGATGTTGTCAGCGGTTGGCTCATCGACGGCAACTCAACCCTTGTTGAAACCCTCGATGAAGTTACCGGACAGATGATACAGACTACCCAGTATGATTTTACTCCTGCGGCGAGCTTCTGGGTTGTGGCCTCGGTAATTTCGTTCCTTCTTCCTGTCTTTAACTGGAAATATAGAAAGAAAAATGTTTGATATGAACAATGAAATAGATGTCAGATACATTCCTTCAATAGAGGAGATGTCTTATGATGAGACAGTTAGAAGATTGAGTGATAATACAGAACCAGAAATGCTTTCATGTGTCAATTGGCCAGAATATTCCTATGCTCCGGAGGTACGTCTTAACCTAGCTTTTTCAGATAAGGTTCTTGCCTTGCTCTATCAGGTCAGGGAGGAACATGTTCTTGGTTCTGTTCTTGACGATAATGGTCCGGTATGGGAAGATAGTTGTGTAGAAGCTTTCATAAAGGATCCGGTGTCAGACGGGTACTATAATTTCGAGATTAATTGCATTGGTTCCAAACTTGCTGCTCATCGTCTGTCACGTACTGATTTTGAGTTTTTTACAGTAGATAAACTCTCGCAGATCAGATCTTTCGGTTCTCTGTCGCATCGGCAGACGGATATGGTTAATGCGGCTGGTCGCGAGTGGAGTCTTGTTGTTATGATTCCTTTTAGCCTGTTGGGTCTGGAAGATACCCCCCGATCACTGAACTGTAATTTCTATAAATGCGGCGATAAATGCATGCGTCCGCATTATATAAGTTGGTCGCCGATACGGCTACCTAAGCCGGATTTCCATTGCCCAGAATACTTTGGTAAGATTAATCTGATTAAGAAATGATAGATAAACTTTTAAACATTGCCGGACAGTTTGATCTGGAAGGCAATATTGCTGAAATCAAGCCTCTTGGAGAGGGATTCATCAACGATACGTATGTGGTAAAGACGGAGGGTGATGCCCCGGACTATATACTCCAGCGCAAGAACCATCTTATATTTCCTGACGTTCCTGGAATGATGGATAATATCAAGGCTGTGACAGAGCATATCAAGAAGAAGGTGGCTGATCCTATGCGTGAGACTCTTACGGTGATTCCGGCTAAGGATGGAAATCTTTATGTGAAGGATGGAGAAAACTTTTGGGCCGTATGTCTTTTCATTCCGGAGACGACAAGTCTGACAAGGGCGGAATCTCCAGAACAGGCATATCAAGGTGGATTGGGAACAGGTCGCTTCCAGGCGTTGCTTGCTGATTTTGACCAGCCTCTTAATGAGACCATCAAAGGCTTTCACAATATCCGTTGGCGTTTCCGGCAGTGGGATGAAACCATCGATGCTGATCCGGTAGGTCGCGTTGCTCAGCTTAAAGAGGAAATCTCATGGATTGAGTCACGCAGAAAGGAGATGCTTGATTTCTGGTCCCTTGTGGAGGATGGTACTATTCCAATGCATGTTACCCATAACGATACAAAAATCAGCAATGTCCTGTTCAATAAGGTCGACGGTAGTATGCTGTGCATGATCGATCTTGATACAGTGATGACGTCGACTTCTCTTAATGATTACGGTGATGCCATCAGGATATATGCCAATACAGGTGCGGAAGATGAAAAGGATATTGACAAGGTAGAACTTGACATAGAGATGTTCAAGGCTTATACTGAAGGCTATCTTCATGAGCGCAAGGCTTCGATGGTGCAGTCCGAACTCGACCACCTGGCATTCTCTGCAAGGTACATCACCTTCGAACAGGTACTTCGTTTCCTGATGGACTATATCGACGGAGACAGATATTACAAGATTGCTTATCCTGACCATAATCTTGTACGCACTAGAGCTCAGTATAAACTCCTCCAGAGTATGGAAATGAAATACGAACAGATGCGTGAGGTAATCAGCAGCAAATAGTTCAGACGTTAATACTATGACACTGAGAAACCGTTTGAAATTTTCTCAAGCATACCTGTATAATTTATGTTGATAAAATTTAAACAGCTTCTAAGAAAAATGGTTAACTTTGCCAAGTTGTCCGTGTAGTGACAGATTTGTTTGAAACCAAAAACTTTAAATATTATGGTAAAGGTAAATTTAGGAGGTTGCAGCTCCTTTGTAAATGATGCAGATTATAAGGCTTATGTAGAAAAGGCACTTGCTGCTCTTGATGTCCTTGAGACAGAAACAGGTGCCGGAAACGATTTTCTCGGATGGAAGCATTTGCCTTCACAGACTCCGGACTGTCTTATTTCAGAGTGCGAACAGGTAAGGGACAGCTGGAAGGCTAAGGGAGTTGACCTGGTGGTTGTCATCGGAATCGGTGGATCATACCTTGGAGCTAAATGTGCGCTTGAAGCACTTTCCCATACATTTGCAAATAGTCTCAAAGGTGAAAGATCTGTTCCTCAGATTGTTTTTGCCGGACATAACCTTTCCGAAGAATATATCAGTGAACTTATGGACCTTATGAAGGAGAGGAATTGTGCTGCAGTTGTGATTTCCAAGTCAGGTACGACTACAGAGCCTGCTGTAGCTTTCCGTCTCATCAAGCAGTATATCGAACAGACATATGGGGTCAAGGAAGCTTCAGAGCGTATCGTTGCTGTTACAGATGCTCATAGAGGAGCCCTCAAGTCACTTTCTACCCAGGAAGGATATAAGACATTTGTCATTGAGGATAATGTCGGAGGTCGTTTCTCAGTGCTTACCCCTGTGGGTATTCTGCCTATCGTACTTGGTGGTTTTGATGTACGTGCAATGCTTAAGGGTGCGGCTGAAATGGAAGAGGCTTGTGCCAGGAATTGCGAATGCAATCCTGCAGTGCAGTATGCCGCAATGCGTAACCTGTTGTATGACAATGGAAAGAAAGTCGAAATTCTGGTATCCTACAATCCTAAGCTTCAGTATCTTGGAGAATGGTGGAAGCAGCTTTATGGAGAGTCCGAAGGCAAGGACGGCAAGGGTATCTTCCCTGCTTCAGTCAGCTTCACTACAGACCTCCATTCAATGGGACAGTACATCCAGGATGGCATGCGTATGCTGATGGAGACTGTCATAACTGTTGAAAACAGCAACAGGAGCATGACTATTGCAAATGATCCGCAGAATCTTGACGGATTGAACTTCCTGACAGGAAAGCATGTCGAGGAATGCAATGCAATGGCCGAACTTGGTACAAAGCTGGCACATATTGACGGAGGTGTTCCGCAGCTTTCGATATCTGTTGAGCGCATCAATGAATATAATCTTGGAGCTCTCTTCTATTTCTTTGAGAAGGCCTGCGGTATAAGCGGATATATGTTAGGTGTCAATCCTTTTGATCAGCCTGGCGTAGAGGCTTACAAGAAGAACATGTTTGCCCTTCTTGGAAAGCCTGGCTATGAAGAGCAGGCTAAAGCTTTGAAGGAAAGACTCTGATTGATTTTATGACAGAAGAAGGAAACATCATTGTACGCGGGGCCAAGGTCAACAATCTCAAGGATGTTACCATAGAAATCCCTCGTGGAAAATTTGTTGTCATAACGGGTATCTCAGGCTCAGGAAAGTCTTCCCTGGCCTTTGATACCCTTTTTGCGGAGGGCCAGAGACGTTTTGCCGAGAGTTTGTCTTCATATGCAAGACAGTTTCTGGGGCGAATGTCCAAGCCTGATGTTGAATTTATTGAAGGTATACCTCCTGCAATAGCTATAGAGCAGAAGGTCAATACCCGTAATCCGCGCTCAACAGTTGCAACGAGTACTGAGATCTTCGATTATCTACGTATGATATTCGCACGTATCGGAAGGACTTATTCTCCTGTGACTGGCGAGGAGGTGAAGTGCCATACTGCCAATGATGTCCTTGATTTTATCTTTGAAACGAAATCATCGGCAGTATATATCCTGGCTGATCTCGCATGGCATATGCGTGAAGATAAAGTGGAGCTGATGCTGAGCCTCAAGGAGGAGGGATATTCAAGATTCTTCACCGATAGGGTCGTCAGGATAGAGGAAATCATGCAGAAAGCGCAAGATGGTGATTATCCTTCGGAACTGTATCTTCTTGTGGACAGATTGCGGCTTCCGGATACTTATTCTCAGACTGATTGGGAAGATCTTCAGACTCGTCTGCAATCTTCTATAGAGACGGCCTTTGATAGGGGTGACGGGACACTGTATGTCCGTAAGGAAAATGATGGTTCTGTCATACAGAAACAGTTCATAAATCGTTTTGAAGCGGACGGGATGAAATTTGAAAAGCCAGATGAGTATCTTTTCAGTTTCAACAGTCCGTTGGGAGCATGTCCTGTATGCGGAGGCTTGGGACAGATAATAGGAATAAGTGAAGATCTTGTCATTCCAGACAAGAGCAAGACCATATATGATGGCGCCATCGCATGCTGGAGAGGCGATAAGATGGGGTGGTTTAAAGATCATCTGGTACGTAATTCAGCCAGATACGGTATTCCTATATTTGAGCCATACTGTAATTTGAGCCAGGATGTAAAGGACCTTATCTGGAAAGGTGTTGCTGCTGATACTGAAGAAGATTCCATCATAGGACTCAATGAATTCTTCAAATGGGTTGAGTCTAACCGTTACAAGGTGCAGTATAAGTATATGCTCAGCAGATATTCCGGCAGGACGGTATGTCATGATTGCGGAGGTAGCCGTCTGCGGAAGGAAGCTTTATATGTCAAGGTAGGTGGCCGTAATATTCATGAACTCCTATGCATGAATGTGGATCAGTTGCTTGATTTCTTCAAGAACCTTCAGCTTAGTTCCTGGGAACGTAAGATAGCTTCAAAGGCTATAGATGAAATTGTCTCCCGTCTTGGATGCATAAGGGATGTGGGGCTTTCATATCTGACTATGAATAGGGCATCTAATACCTTGTCAGGTGGTGAAAGTCAGAGAATCAATCTGGTGACGGCGTTGGGAAGTTCTTTGGTCGGTTCATTGTACATACTTGACGAGCCTAGTATCGGACTTCATCCGAGAGATACTGAGAAACTGATAGGAGTATTGAAACGCCTGCGTGATATCGGCAATACGGTAGTTGTGGTGGAACACGATGAGGAGATTATGAAAGCTGCTGACATGCTTATTGATATCGGTCCCAAAGCCGGCATAAATGGGGGAGAAATCGTGTTTGAGGGCAGACTGGCGGACAAGCCGGATGCTGAAACCCTTAGTCGTTCCCTCACTTTCCAGTATCTTGGAGGGCATAGGAAGCGCTATGAAAGAAAGAAACGCGACTGGAGTTATTCAATTACAGTTGAAGGTGCGATGGAGCATAACTTAAAGGATATAGATGTCCGTTTCCCTTTAGGAATCCTTACTGTCGTCACAGGAGTAAGTGGAAGCGGTAAGTCGTCGCTTGTCGGTGATATTCTTTATCCGGCGTTATATCGTCATCTGAATCAGTCAGGCTCTGCACCGGGAACATTCAGGGGACTTTCAGGAAATATAGACAGGATATCTCAGGTTGAATATGTCGACCAGAATCCTATAGGGAAAAGCTCAAGGTCCAATGCCGTTACATACCTGAAGATATATGATGACATACGTAAGTTGCTCTCTGAACAACAGTATGCGAAGATAAACGGATATACACCTTCTCATTTTTCATTCAATATGGATGGTGGGCGATGTCCCGAATGTCAGGGGGAAGGTTTTGTAAGAATAGGCATGCAGTTCATGGCTGATGTCACCATGCAATGCGAATCCTGCGGAGGAAAGCGTTTCAAATCTGATATCCTGGAGGTAAGGTATAAGGGAAAGAATATAGATGATATTCTCAATATGAGTGTGGAAGAAGCTATATCCTTCTTCTCTTCCCAGACAGACCAGATGGCATTGAGGATTGCAGAAAGACTTCAATCTCTGGTGGATGTCGGTCTTTCCTATATCAAATTAGGCCAGAGCAGTAGCACTTTGTCAGGAGGAGAGAGCCAGCGTATCAAGCTTGCTTATTTCCTGTCGATGAGTGATGAATCATCCAAAGGAAAGAACCGGAATATACTTTTTATATTTGACGAGCCTACCACTGGTCTGCATTTCTACGATGTTGAGAAACTTATGAAGTCCTTTGATGCCTTGCTTGCCAGAGGCCATTCAATTGTTGTAGTCGAGCATAATCCTGATGTAATGCGTGCTGCGGACTGGATTATTGACCTCGGACCTGAAGCAGGTGATGCCGGTGGGTATATAGTCTATTCAGGGCGTCCTGAGGATATGGTCGGATGTAAGAACTCTTATACTGCCAGATATATCTTCAAGGAAGGTTTACTTCAATGATGTATAAGGCTGCGTCGTTCACAGGTGGCCCTGCTTCCATGTAGACCAACCCTCTTCCGGGGCCGGTCAGTGTCAGTGTAGCCCCATGTCCGTCTTCATCAATTTTATAATCATATATTCCTCGTGCTTTGTCCTCTTCCATGTATGATACTCCGACATCGAACGGCGCGTAGGCCGGTGTGAATTCACACCACAGGTGAAGGACATCTCCGATGTTACCTCTTAGATAAGCATCCGGATATGCATTGAAGGTTATGGGTTCCTTGGTGTAAATGCTGCTTTTGTCAACTCTCCAGCTGCTTTCCTTTAGTCCGTCATCTTCCGGGCATATGTTTATATGATAATGGCAGTTTCTTTCTATATCAAGATTGTTTCTGTCCTCCCCAAGATAGAATCTGTAGATCAGATTGCCATCCATTGAATATGCGCTGTCGGACATGTATTCTAGTCCCAATTCTATATATGAGCATGTATATCGTCTCGGATCATCTTCTGGAAACACCTTGCCGGAATCATTGTCCGGGCCTTCTTTGCTGAACTGTCCCTGCATATTTTCAAACATGTAAAGAGATACTTCGCCACTGAGACCGTCATTTCGTAACTCGTTGAGGGTGGCTGTCTGATAGTCTTCTTTTGAAAATCCGGATGAGAAGCATTCGTCGGATGATGTTACCTTGTTTTCACCGAATACTTTCATCCTTTTGGGGCAGTTGCCTATTTTGACAGATCTTACGTTCATCTCAACATTATCTGAGAGCTTTCTCCTGTCCATGCGGAGGGTTATCTTAGCCATCAGCCTTATAAGTTCTAATGTAATTGTGCTTTCTTCAGATATGGTCAGGGTCTTGCATGCATACATCGGTATTCCTTCCCGGTATTCATCAGGATATTCAAGATGGTATACTATGTCGTCCAGTTCGTTTATATGACTTCTGTATACAGGATATCCGAAGTTCACGCATGCGCATAATGTGTACTCCATACCATGCACCAGCTTGACCGGACATTTGCGGCCTGTCGTTTCCAGATATCCGGAAGAAAGTGTCCGGTAATCTTCTATATGTCCGTTATGATCAAATATCATCAGGCTGATGTCTGTTATCTTGTCTTCATCCGGATCGGTTGACTTGCTCATGTAGTCTCCTCCGCTGAAATGTATTTCTACAATTTTCTCCGTTTCTCCACAGATTCTGTCTGTCTGAATTTCTGTGCATCCTGCTGCTATTGCAGTTATCAGAAGCTTACACCATATTCTTCTTTGTCTGTCCATCTTCTGATCTCCATGTTTATTTCTATTCCCTCTACGTCCATTGGTATGTCAGGATTGTCTGTCCCTTTCCTTGTTATGAGTATATCATATATGTACTGGCAGTTTCTTTCCACCCCTTTGCCTTCCCCATATGTGTTACGGTTTACATTTATCGGCCAATAGTATTTGTCTGAGCCAATATCGGCTTCAATTACCAGTCTTGTAAATGGATTTCCAGGGCTTTCTTCTTTACACGTGTTCGGATATGCCAGGAATGTTGTTCCGGGGTGTAACTCTGCTTCAGATGCTGTGTCTGCAATATATGTGAATATGTTTTCTTTTCTGTCAAACTTGTTCAGATCATCTTGGTTCAGTCTTCCTGCATTTACTATCCTTAGTGGCATTGATGTCACGCCGCTGATCGGATATTCTGCATTTACATTTGTAAGATAAGCTTTGATACCGGATATTTTTGCGTTTCTGTAAGGTCTTGCTGAAAAATCGAACCGGAGTGAACTCAATGTTATTCTGCTTGCCAGTGGAGTCAGCGGCAGGTCCATGCTGAGAGAACTTTCTGTAGAAGTATGGATCTCGCCTGACATAAGCAGTGCTTCAGGATTTTCCTTTTCGAGATCGGCATGTATGTCTTCTATTGCAGCCCTTGAACATATGTCATTCCACGAATAGCTGTTCCTTTGACTGTTGGCGCATGAGAATATTACTTTTTCTCCCTTTAATAAGGCAATCTTGGCAATCAGTTCATCAGAATTTTCTACTCTTTGATATGATTCCAGTCTTTGCAATGCATCATCGTTGAATGTAAATATATCCAGATGCTTGAACTGAGAGTGACCTTCGGTTTTTATTTGGGGGCGGATGCATGCTGTCCTGGTCCGTTCATGAATGAGTCCATCGGTTTCTTTAAGCATCGGATCAGAGCATCCGTATATTACAGCCGGGAGGATTGTCAACAAAGTTTTGCCCAGAACAGGCAGATGAAGAAGTGTGTTCAGATAAGATGATGATAATGTGAAATTCAGAAGTAAATTCTCCCGGCTATATCTTTTGTCTGTCATGGATCAATGGTATTAGAACATGTAGTATATGTGAAACTTAATTTCTTTTCCGGTTGTTTCTCCGGAGATTGATATTTCTCTTATTCTTGCTTCATAGCTTAATGATGCTGCTATCCCTTTCCAGATTCTGAACATATATCCTATTCCTATGGTGCAGTCGGACTTTCCTTTTCCGGCAATAATGCCCCCAATGTCAAGGTGCAGTCCTTTGCCGATTCTTTCCGGCCAGTATTGCAGCGATATTCCGGTATGGTAAATGCTTTTCAATTCATTGCCAGTCAAAGTTTCATCCGGATGTTTCAGATCCGAATCATGAACCGTGCTTTCGTCTTCTGTGTGACGGCCATATGCAGTCATGTCTATTGCTCCCATCGCATGTATGGACCATTGTGGGGCAAATCCGCAGTTGGCGCAAAGATTCAATGTCCCGGATGTTATGGCTGATGTCAGCTCCATACCGACCATATATTGAATCCTTTTCTCTGTTTCTGCTTGAGCTGCAGCTGTTGTTATGCAGGCGAGACATATGATTGTTGAAAGCCATCTCATTGTTTTTTCTGCAAAGCTATGGCGTATGGATTCAATCATCGGCAGATTTAAAAAAAGATTCTTTCCTTTTTTCCTTTTTTTATGGGAATGTGATTTATTTTATAGTGTATAAAATAAATTTTTCAGTTCAGAAGGGGCTGTCTGAAAATATTCTAAATGTGGAGACAGTGAATCTTAGGTGCGATTTGTTATGATGTTAGATAAAATAATCCTATATTTGGAAAATTGAAGTATGAACTATATGAGATTTTTACAATTCTTCAGTCGTATCCTGCCCAATAAAAACCACTATCTGCCGGTTTTTGCGCAGCAGGCAACTTATATCCAGCAGGCAGCTGGAGCGTTATGTCAGATGATGGAAGCCGTGGATCGTAAAAAGTGGAAACTGCTTGAAAAGGAAGTCAAGGCATGTGAAGTCCAGGGTGATGCATTGCTGACAGAGTTTCATGAATTGCTGTTTGAAAGTATTTTTCGTCGTATACGCAGAGGAGACATACAGACGATAGCAATGAATCTGGATGAGTTTCTTGACCATATAAATGATGCGGCAAAGTCGGTTCTGCTCTATATGCCGGATAGGATAGATCCCCAGATAAAGGAACTGGCGAATTATATATCTGCCGAGGCTGATTCCCTTCGTGTTCTGGTGTCTTTCCTTGGTGATTTGAAAGGGAATTATGCTAAGATATCAATGCAGTGTGATCGTATAACCGAATTGGAACATGCGGCAGACGATGCATATGAAGAATATATAGGATTCATATTCACTAATGAAAAGAATGCGATAGAACTGATGAAATATAAGAATATCGCAGAAATGCTGGAAGCTGCTACAGATGCAGCAAAGCGTGTCTCAGATAGTGTCAGAAAGATTATTTTAAGATATATCGACTAAGTTGTACGTTATGGGCAAGAAGATATGTGCTCTGACCATGGTCAGAAATGATGAATTTTACCTTCGGAAATGGGTCGCTTATTATGGTGCTGAATTGGGAATGGAACATCTGTATGTATTCCTTGATGGCTTGGATCAGGAAATTCCGGATTGGTGTCCAGGTGTTCATGTTACTGCTGTTGAAAAGATTCCGGGACAGGTTGTTGAAGCGGAGAAGGGGCGTCTGGATTTTCTGTCAGATACTGCCGCAGAACTTCTTAAGGAGTATGATCTTGTAATTGGTACAGATGCTGATGAATTCCTTGTCGTTGATCCGGAATTGGGCATTTCATTATCCGAGTATCTGGATAAGGCTGATATAGATGTGTCGGTCTCTGGTCTTGGAGTAGACGTCGGGCAGCATTTGATGGAGGAAGGTGATATCAGTTCCGACGCGCCATTCCTGTCACAGAGGCATTATGCCAGACTATCTACCAGATATACTAAACCTTGCGTTATAGCCAGACCGGTGAAATGGGGAAGAGGATTTCACCGTATAAAAGGTCATAACTTCCATATAGGGAAGGATCTGTTCCTTTTCCATTTCGGTTATTTCGATATGGGTAGGATCAAGGCAAGGTTTGACGATCCGTCCAGGAGGGCAGCTGGATGGACCAAGCATCTTGAAAGACGTTCCAAGACAATCCGTCTGGTGACTGAACGTAAGGCACGTGATTGGGACAGGTGGACCAGGCTTGCAAGATTTATCCAGACTGTATGCCGTCCTCCTTATGCATGGAACAAGCCGGCTATGTTTGAAATGGTAGTAATTGTGCGTATTGCAGATCGCTTCAGCAGAATTGTATGATGAACAATCCATCTTTTTCTATAATAGCACCGATCTATGGCGTAGAAAAGTATATAGCTGAATTCGCCGAATCGGTCCTTGGGCAGACATATGACAATATTCAGTTCGTTTTTGTAAATGATGGTACCAAGGATTCATCAATGGAGATTCTTAATGGACTCATAGATGCCAGGTTCCCGTCGTTGAAAGAGCGTATTGTAATAATAAACAAACTGAACGAAGGATTGCCTGCAGCTCGCAGAACAGGTTTAGAACATGCTACTGGCGATTATATCCTTCACGTCGATTCAGATGACTGGCTTGAAACTGATGCCGTGGAACGCATTGCAGAAGAAGCTGTCAGGACAGGAAGTGACATTATTTATTTTGACTTCTATAAGGAATATGCCTCGCGCTCAAAGCACGATGTCGAAAAGGACTATACTGCTCAGACCAAGATGAAGTTCATACATGGTTTGTTCAATTACAAGGCATATGGTTATGTATGGAACAAGTGTGTTAAGAGAACCTTGTATGAAAAGAGAGAAGTATATTTCTCGCCATACGGCATGCATGAAGATATATACCTTATGTCTCAGCTCATATACAATGCTGAAAGCATATCTCATCTGAACTTACCGTTGTACCATTACAGGAGGGATAATCCTGGGTCTATCTCAGCAGCAAAGCGCAGAAACAGAAGACGGGATTCCGCTATGAACATGATGGATCTGTATGATCATTTCAAGGCTGATATTCCAAATAGCCCTGTACGCGATGTCGTTGGTGAGATTATGTTTCGTTCAGGGTGGCTTTCCCTTAGATATGGATTCGGTTTTTTTGAAAGTTATACTGATCTTCCGCTGATGCTTAAAAAGCTACCGCTTTCTTTCAGAAACAAGACATTTATCTTGTGGCAGCTGATTGTCAAGATATATGTACACACATGTTTTTGATATCCATATATCTTGAAGTTTATTGATTATGATAAGAAAAAGAGACTGACCATTGCGGGTCAGTCTCTTTTTCTTATTTACGCTCCGAAGTTGTCGTAGAGAATATTTTCCGGCGGCACTCCGAGTGAGTCGAGGAGGTTTACTACTGCACCGACCATCATAGGAGGTCCGCACATGAGGTAAAGTGCATCCTCAGGATTCTCATGCTGCTTGAGGTATGTCTCGAACATTACGTTGTGTACGAAGCCTGCAACGTATGGTACACCTGCAGCATCTGCTTCCGGATCCGGTCTGTCGAGAGCGAGGTGGAACTTGAAGTTAGGGAATTCCTTTTCGATAGCGTGGTAGTCATCGAGGTAGAATGCCTCCTTAAGCGCACGTGCGCCATAGAAGAAGTTCACCTTGCGGTTTGTCTTTTCTGTCTTGAACAGATGCATGATGTGGCTTCTCATTGGAGCCATACCTGCACCACCACCGACGAAGATCAGCTCTGTCTCAGGTGAGAGATCCTTTGGTAGGAAGAACTCACCGTATGGACCGGAGATAGTTATCTTGTCGCCTGGCTTAAGTGAGTATATATATGATGAACATATACCAGGGTTAACATCAACCCACTTGCCTGCTGCCCTGTCGAATGGAGGGGTAGCGATGCGCACGTTGAGCTTGATGATGTCACCCTCTGCAGGGTAGCAAGCCATAGAGTAGGCACGTACTGTAGGAGTTGGGTTGACCATCTTGAGATTGTACATTCCCATCTTTTCCCAGTCTGCCTTATATTGCTCATCTACATCTATGTCCTTGTAGTCAACCGTAACTGCAGGAACGTCGATCTGGATATATCCACCTGACTGGAAGTTGAGGTGCTCTCCCTCAGGAAGCTTCACCACGAACTCCTTGATGAATGTAGCCACGTTGTGGTTGGACACAACCTCGCACTCCCATTTCTTCACGCTGAGTGCAGAAGCAGGAACTTCGATGGACATGTCTTCCTTGATCTTTACCTGACATCCCAGACGCCAGTTAGCAGCTATCTGCTTGCGGTTGAAGAAGCCTACCTCGGTAGGGAGAATCTCTCCGCCACCCTCGGTCACGCGGCACTTGCACTGTCCGCATGCACCCTTGCCGCCACATGCAGAAGGAAGGAATATCTTCTGCTCTGCGAGAGTAGAGAGAAGGTTGCCTCCAGGAGTCACCTCTACGATCTTGCTTCCCTCATTGATATTGATCTTTACTGTTCCTGATGGTGTCAGCTTCGTCTTTATGAAAAGGAGAAGCGCCACCAGAATGAGTGTGACGATCACGAAGACGATCACAGCAAAAAGTATTGTTTGTGTCATATTCCTGTCCTCCTATTTTAAAGCTGAATACCCATGAATGTCATAAATGCGATACCCATGAGACCTACGGTGATGAATGTGATACCGAGGCCCTTGAGTCCGGCAGGTACGTGCGAGTATGCCATCTTCTCGCGGATCGCCGCAAGAGCTACGATAGCGAGCCACCAGCCGATACCTGAGCCGAGTGCATATACTACAGGTTCACCGAAGCTTACGAAATCTCTCTCCTGCATGAAGAGCGAGCCACCGAGGATGGCGCAGTTCACTGCGATGAGAGGAAGGAAGATTCCGAGCTGTGAATAGAGGTTCGGAAGGAATTTCTCCACTACCATCTCGACGATCTGGACGATGGCTGCGATGACTGCGATGAAGATGATGAAGCTGAGGAAGCTCAGATC
>JAFRZX010000158.1 GCA_017442315.1 Bacteroidales bacterium | reverse complement strand
TCTACAAGCACACTGATATTCAAGGGATTCGTTATTCTTGCCGGGTAGGTCTCAGCAAGTTGACCGTCATACTCGATCAACAGCATATCTCCTATCTCGGGTTCAGGAGAAGATTCCATATTCTTCATAGGAACCTCGATCCGGCTGGCACTATTCAGCTCCCAGCTTCCCTCCACGGGTTCCACAATGAAATAGCCATCGTGGATTTCCAGAAGTTTAGCATTCAGAACCATAGGCAATCCCCAGTCAAAATCGCTGGAATCAAATTGACTCAAGAAGCGGATTACATCCTCCCGTGTGACACCCCAAAGCTCGTAACGAGCAGGATATCCATCACCATAGTCACCACAATTAAAGCTGTCATCGTCACCAAAGCCAATACTTAACACAGTGCGAGAGCCATTACACAATTGAACTTCATAGCTGCCGCCATAATAACCCTTGGAGCTTTTTGCATTCGTGCCTTGCACTTGTGCAATAAATGCCATAATTGACTCTATGGTTTCCTCATCCTGAATCATGGTATCTTTTCCGTTATGGAGATTCCGAAGTCTGATTTCTGTGACACCCTTATTTTCTCCATCCAGATCGTAAACACCAAAGGAAATCTGATTCAAAACTTCCGTCAAATTAAATGCATCACCGTAAAAAACGTCGATGACCTCTTCCCCGGTTCCCTGGTATCCCTCACCATCCCAGTGGAGCGGCTGAATTTGAAGATGGATGAACCATCCATCTATTTCCTCGACACCATAAGAAGAATATCGAATCACTCGCTCATAATCGGAGGGACTACCACCATCGATATGGGAGATGATATATTGATCAGCGGGAGCCATCTGCAAAATTTCATATTGGGGCAGATACTTAATTGCCTCAAGATAATGTCGTAAAAGGAAAATTCTGTTCTGTTCTTGTTTCTCAGTCGGTTCCGTCAGGAAGTATTTCCCTTCTTCGGGGAATATACGAAGCTGCGCACCGTAAGTCTTTTGAGCATTACTAAAGAAATAGGAAACAGTTTGAGAATCTATCCAATTGAAATTGGAATCTACATGAAGACTGAAATTCATGGAATTCATATAAATATTGCTGGATTCCCAGTCTTCAATATCCAGTATCCGCTCTACGATTGCTTCAGGATTCAAGTCGGAAACATTATTGCCATTCATGGAGAACTCTCGTGAAGGGTTAGGATCCGTCAGGAAGCAAACTGCAACCACCACGCACACCACAAGAGCGGTTACGATGATCCAGAATGTGGGCTTCCGGTAATTCATAATGGACTTTACCCGGTCTTTTACTCCTACTTCACCAAAGGCCAACGGACAGGCAGTAATCATGCGTCGGTTTACAGCACAGGCAACCAGTGCCTGGGTATAATCCGCTCTCTGCTCGTTTCCAAGCTCTGCAATTACCTTTTCGTCGCAGGCCAGTTCGATGTCCCGGCACAGCAGAATGTAAGCCACCCACATCAACGGATTGAACCAGTAGACAGTCAGCAGCAAGAAACCCAGAGGTTTCCACCAGTGGTCCTTGCGGCGGATATGCGCCTTCTCATGGGCTACAACATGACTCAGGTTCTTGTCATCCATGGCATAAGGCAGGTAAATCCGGGGTTTCAGAATTCCCAATACAAAGGGTGAACTGACAGTTTCGCACTGGAAGACATTATCCCGCAGGATGACAGCCGTTTTGAGTTTGTACCGTAAGGTCAAGTAACTGATGGTGGTATAGGCCAGAAGAATCAGTACACCAAGCAGCCAGAGATTGGCTGCCACAGGAATGAGAATCTGCAGAGGATTCGCGCTTGCCATGCCTTGCGGGGCAAAAGAGGTAGAAATAACGGGATTTACAATCTGATCCAGCGGTTCAATACCCGTAGATATCTCCGGTGTCCAGTCCATCATAATTTCCGGGCTGATAGTTTCTGTGCTGGGGATCAGACTCAGGGCACTCTCAATAGAGAACGGGCAAATCAGTCTGATAGCCACGATGCCCCAAAGTAAAACATTTACCCACTTGGGCGCCTTCTTCAAAATGAGTCTGAGCGCAAGGACCGCCAGAACAAGCCAACCTGCCGAGATGCTCATATTGACAACTTTCAGAAAAGCTTCACTCATTGCGATCCTCCTCCCTTTCGGATACGGTCGATCATCTTCTGGACTTCATCCAGATCGCTGTCGGATAAATCCTGGTGCTTGGTGAAAGCTGCCACAAATGCGGGCAGGCTGCCACCGAACTTGGATTCAACGAAGGTCTCAATCTCTGCCTTTTCCACTTCCTCTTTGGAAATGAGAGAAGTAACAATACCGTTCTCAAGCTTGAGAACACCCCGCTCACCAAGCCGCTTTATGACGGTATAGGTAGTCGTACGCTTCCAGGCCAGCTTTTCCTGACACAGTTTCACCAATTCCAAGGATGACACAGGTTCATGCTCCCACATGATCAGGCAGAATCGGTATTCACCTTCAGGGATCTTAGGAATGTTCATAGGTACTCCTCCTTTGTCTACTCATGTAGTCTATCTTTGATTATAGTCTACAACGGTAGTCTGCGAAAGTCAATAGGCTTCATAAAAGCTTTACAAATAAGCATTGACTTTTAAGCTCTACACTTGTAGAATATAATTGTACTACAAATGTAGAGGAAGTGATTTTATGAATGATCGCATTCGCCGCCTGCCTGATGCAGAACAGGAAGTGATGCAGGCCATTTGGGCTTGCGCAGCGCCTGTTGCTCGAACGGATATTGAAGAAATCCTGTTTCAGGAGCACCCCATGGCTATGACTACCCTTCTTACGCTCCTTACCCGT
>JAFRZX010000157.1 GCA_017442315.1 Bacteroidales bacterium | reverse complement strand
TTTTAACCGGAATAACCTTTCCGTTAAGTTCTATCCTCATGGTCTACCTTTACCGCCAGAGATAATGGTAGAAGATGGCATACTTTGGACTGAAATATTATGCAGAGATGCGCTCAAAATATAAGGGCGTGACATGGCGAGTGGAAATAGCGGAGCGTGGCTTCATTGGCATAGCAGAACAGATGGACTTTTCCGGAAGCAATCCGTTGAAAATCACATGGGAGAATCGTGGAGATGATTTCTTTGTTCCGGTAAAAGCCAGCGAAGCAAGCATCACAGTCATGTGCCACAAAAACTTTCATTATATCAACCTGTTCACTTCCGACCCTAGAAAATATCGCGTGACAATATTTCGTAATGGAGGCTTCTATTGGCGTGGATTCATCACCGCAGACTTGTACTCAGAGTCTTTCTCTGCGCCTCCCTATGAGGTTACAATCAGAGCAGTTGACGGATTCAATATTCTATCATCAATTGACTTTTACGATGATTCCACTGCTTCCAAGACCGGTCTTCGCTCCCTTTACTCTCTGCTTACGCCATGTATAGATGTGTTGGAGCTGGATATGAACCTATGTGATTGGCTCGACTTATATGCAGAAGGCATGAGTGAATCAAGTTCCCCTCTCCGGCAGACATATCTCGATATGGAAATGTTATACTCGGTCTATGAGAATCCGACTTTTAGAGATGTGCTGGAACTGTGCCTACGACCATTCGCTGCGCAGATATTCCAGTCTGCTGGAGTACTGAATATCCGGAGGCTCCATTCCCTATATAGCGACAATCGTCCTGCAGCATTTTTTGCTCCGAACGAGATCATCCCATCTACAGTCAGAGCCACCCATCAGAGCATCAGAATCATCACAGATGGAAAATGTCGAATCGCCAACCTTTTCAGAAAGCGCGATGTGCAGGATAATGCATGGGATGGGGCAATGTACATCATGGGAGATAATTCCACTTTGGAAATCACCCCTCCCATCCGTAGTATAAATGTCGCTGTGAAAAACAAAGAGATTGACGACCTAACGGACAAGCTGAGATTTTTTGACAGCGACAATTGGTCTGATGCCAATAATGCTCTCTCCTTTGGTGATAATAGAAGCCTGACAATCGGAGGAGACAACGACTACAAGGATACCATCATGCAGACTGCCGGATTCAATGTCAAGCAATGTAACTTCACCATCACATGGGAGTTTACTTTGAGAGCATTATACTCGGAACGCAGGTCTTCGACAGGAGGATACTATACTCCGCGTAGCACAGAGCCTCATACCTGCACACTTAACTATGGCATAAAGGTGGTCGGCACAGATGCTACCTACTACCTTACTGCAGACGGTGCATGGGACACCTCGGAGGTCGATGTGTGTTCCTCTGTGGATACCGGTACAGATGAGAATATAAAAATAGAGATTGACGGTATCCCTATCAATGGGAAACTGATATTCTACATCCGGCAGACTCTTGACGGAGACTGGTACACATATAGCGGAGGACGACAGAGCGGACAGACAGTAGGGTCGCAGGAAGGCATGATGTTCTTCAATATGAGAATGAGCATAAATGCGGATGAGTTTTATGATAATGGCTTAAGTATCAACACTATTGTCAATCCTGCCAACAACATAGACATGAGCATATCGCTCCCTATCAGTGACATTCCGGCTATCCCTAACGACACTCTGATATTCACTCTGTATTTCCTCCACGCAGACAAAAGTCCGACCCGTCTATGGCATACCAAGGGCAAGGAAGACTACATGAATCTCGTAGAACACATGACCCTCGGAGCATTGAAGTTCAGGCAGACTCCATCCCATAAACTTTCTGCTGACATTTTCTCTGCCCTGCATCTCGACCTCAACTCTATCCTGCTGGATGAGAAATATCTCAATGCTGGATTCTTTATCAACTCCATAGAGGTCGATGCGCTGGGCGACACACACGAATGTGAGTTGGTGGAACTGCCCAAGTTGCTTCAAGTGGAAGCTCCATCGGAGGGAGATGACTGCATTGCGATGAAAATATTTTCAGAGAATTGCACTCAGTGTATCAGATGCCTGAACTTCTTAATCATGAAGCTGGAATCCGGAAAGTTATACTGCTTCGATGTATTGACCAAAAGTATGACACTGCTTTATGAGGATGATGAGTCATACGATATATTCCCTGCCGAAAACGGATATGTAAGAGTTCACCAGACAGAGGCTTTCTACTGCGACTATCGCGGTAAAGTCAGAAAGACACTTGATATTCCTACAGCTTATGCAGGCTTTATAACCGTCAGAGATGGTGAATGGTGGGTATTATGCCAATATACCGGAAGATACGACTCCAAATACATGGTCTTTTCGCGTCCGGAGATAAAGACGACATACTCAAGAGTAGCAGGCACGGCACGAGCTTCAAACATACTAGTGTACATGTATGGAACATTCAAGAGCGCAATAGTAGAGAAGAATCAGATTGTCATAAACACGACCTCCGCCTGCTATGTCTATGATAACCGCTACCACACAGCCCCTAATGTATTCAAGGTGACTGATTACGACCAGATAGTAGCAATCAATGATGATTACTTCATTCTTGCAGGGAGTGACGACACTTTGAAATGTTGTCACAGAGACACTCTGACCACCTACACAGAAAGCGAGAGCTTCGGAGAATATGCATATCATGCTGCCTTGTCTCAGACCAAATTTGTGACCGTTCTAGATAGCGCAGCACTGCATGATATCAAGACATTAGACAGTTATTATATCCACAATCATGTCGGGCAATACGAGGAAATCATTGATGTATTCTTCATCTACGGAGACCTTTATCTTGTACAGACAAATGGAATCTTCAAGTTCATACAGGAAGCCATAGAAACCTCTTAAATTTTAGAATCATGGAAACTATCAGTCTTATTTTGAATCTACTGCTGACAAGCGGACTTATCGGGACACTTATCTTCTTCAAAAGCAAGAAGCGCAAGGAGTCTGCGGAAGCCGATTCAGCAGAATTGAAAAACACCGAACAGGTCGTATCTATCCAAAGCGAGCAAATTTCTCGACTTGACGGTAGAGTGAACAAACTTGAGCACAAGGTCTCGAAGCTCGAAATCATCATCGAGCATAAGGACAGTGAAATTGACAAGGGCAGAAGCATCATCCAGCAGGCATATAAGTGCAAGATTCCACCCGAAGAGTGTCCTGTACTATGCAAACGGGCAGAACTAGATGAGCAGGAGAAAGCCGAGAAAGAGAATGGAGAGGAGGTGGCAGATGGAGAGTAGATTGCCTATGCAGCTCCCTAGAGGACTGCGAAACAACAATGCCGGAAACATCCGCAAAAGTTCAATCCGATATTTGGGAGAAGTACGCCCGTCATCCGACAAGGCATTCAAGCAGTTCGAGACACGCGGATGGGGTTATCGAGCAATATTTGTATTGCTGGAGTCATATTCAAAACGAGGTTACAAGACCCTCCGCCAAATGATAAACCGCTATGCTCCACCCAGCGAAAACCATACGAAAATCTATCTTAAGTATGTATGTGACTGTGCTATGACAAGTGCAGACATCCAGTTGGATATAACTGACAAAAACACGATGGTGCTGGTAGTAGCAGCTATTTCTAAAATGGAAAACGGTTATCCGGCTATCATGGATGAAGTACTTGAAGGATGGGATTTATATCTGAAACACCGACCCTAACTTATGAGCAGACGAATTGCCGACCTACTGATTAAGATTGGAGCAGACTCCTATGAGTTTCAGCAGAAGGCACAGGCTGTGGAGAAAGGACTTGGCTCATTGGATAAGAAGTTATCCTCTCTTGGCAAGTCCTTGTCTCTTAAGCTTACTGCACCGCTTACGGCATTAGGAGCAGTCGCTCTCAAGAATGCAGATACACAAGTGCAAGCGGAAAGTCGTCTGATGAATGCACTTGGAGGACGAGCTGACATTCAGCAGAGACTGCTGACGCAGGCATCTGAAATCCAATCGCGTTCAGTCATTGGAGATGAAGCCATCATAGCCCAACAAGCCTATCTTGCATCTCTTGGAATGACTGAGTCGCAGATTAAAGATGTAATAGAAGCATCAGTTCAGTTGTCCTCAGCCACAGGAATGACCCTCGAAAGCGCGGTAAAAAATCTCGCAAAGACATTTGGCGGTCTGACCGGAGAACTTGGAGAGAGCATCCCCAAACTTAAGGAACTCACAACAGAGCAACTCAAAAGCGGTGAAGCAGTCAAGTTTGTCCTTGAGAACTACAAGGGATATGCAGAAACGGCTGCAGATAATGGAACGGGCGCAATAAAGCAGTTACAGAATGCTTGGGGAGACTTCCTTGA
>JAFRZX010000156.1 GCA_017442315.1 Bacteroidales bacterium | reverse complement strand
GATATTATCTGAATTCAGATATCAAGTCTACAGACCTCGTGAGTGATAAGCAAACAGCCAGGTGGGCTTTTGCAGCGAGCAGCCCGCGGTAGCTGGGTTAATCGAGCGGAGCGAGTTATGAATGGAAGAGGATTGACTGGATGCAGGAGCGTAGCGGAGGCAGCCTGGCAATCTTCTGATTCCGCTCTGCCCATCAGGGCAAGTCTTCTGACGGCTTGCCCGGCTGAAGTCTTGCCGGGCGTTTTAATGTGTGCGTGAGGATTAGCGAGAGTTTGAGGATCTGCTTGCAGTCCTCATATTCTCGCCCGTGCGGTGGGTATAGAAAGTTGCCTTTGTTGGCTTTCAGAGAAAGACGACAAGGGCAAGTGCCGCTTAATATTTCAGTTTATAGCCAATACCTCTGACACTCTCGATTTCGACGGATGCGTCTTCCTTGAAATGGTTGCGCAGGCGGGTGATATAGACATTGAGACTGCGGAGATTGAAGTAGTTGTCGTCGCCCCAGAGTTCCTTCAGGAGGGCTGACGTATTTACTGTCTTACCGGCATCACGGCAAAGTCGGAGCAGGACTTCGGATTCTCTCGCTGGGAGGATAGTTTCGCAATTGTCTATTCTCAAGATCTTGCTTGCCGGGATAAATTCATATCTGCCGATAATATAGACTGTTTCCGCAGATTCCTGTGCCTGGAGTCTTCCGGCAAGAGCTTTGACTCTGACTATGAGTTCATCGATGGCAAACGGTTTCTTAAGGAAGTCATTGCCTCCGGTCTCGAATCCTTTGACCACATCCTCTGTCGCTGAACGTGCTGTAAGGAACAGTATTGGCGTATTATATCCTTCTGCTCTTAGCTTTTTTGCCAAAGAGTAGCCATCAAGATTCGGCATCATTATGTCGCTGACGATGACGTCAAATGACTCCCTTTTGACAGCATCCAGTGCCTGTACTCCGTCATAGGCGAGATGCACATCAAAGTTTCTATCCGACAAAGTATCAGACAGAATCTCTGCAAGCATCTGCTCGTCTTCGACTATAAGTATCTTTATCTTATTGCTCATTCCTCGGCAGTTTGATTGTTACCGTCGTACCCTTACTGACACGGCTGTTCATTGATATCGTTCCTTTGTGAAGTTCTGCGACCTGTTTTGCGTAATACAGGCCAAGACCGTAGCCTCTGACTGTATGTATGTCTCCTGTCGGAACTCGATAGAACTTCTCAAATACATGTGACAGATGTTCCTTTGATATTCCGCAACCGTTGTCTTCTATCTCAATGGTCACATTCCCAGATTCTTCGGACACTCTGATGTCCACAATAGGGTCTGATGAATATTTGACAGCATTGTCGATAACTGTGGCAAGTAGGTTCTTGATATGGAACTCATCAGCCATGATCTTTATGTCCTCAGTACAGTCTATATTGAATACTGGCTTCTTTCCGCCATTCATTCCGGCTCCCTGAGTGAGCTGACTGATGACATCCTGCAGATATACCACGCTAGGATTGTATTTATACTCACGACCTTCTACTGATACGGAAAGGATGTGTTCTACCATTGTCGAGAGTTGGGTAAGTTGCGATTCAACTATCTCCAGATAGCGGCTTCGTCTCTTTACATCAGCATCTGCCGAGAAGTTCCTCAATGCATCAGTGGCTGCGACCGCAACAGATATCGGGGTCTTCAGTTCGTGGGTGATATTGTGAGTAAAATCACGTCTCATTTCTTCAAGAGTCTTCTGCCGGAACATTGTCCTGACAAGATACAGAAGCACTCCGGCAAGAAGCAGAACTATAGCAATCGATGACACAATCAATCCCCACATCCTGCTCAGGAATACTTTGAAAGGCATTTCGATGGAAACAAGCAGAGAGTATTGTCCGTCGTCGTCAATGGGCACCACTGTAGTCATAGGGTCATTAAGAGCCGGCCTTTCGCCTTTCGTCATAATGACACGGGAATCCTCACCGTGATGCACAAGCACTTCCGCATAATATGGCTGATATGCATCCAATTCAATCAGGTTCGGTTCGAAAAACAGAGAGAAGTCGTCAAGATTGATATTAATGTATGTTGCATCCGCCAGTCCTGGAATGGCATCCATCCTGAACGCCTTATAGATACTTTTATATATGGCAGATTCAACTCTTCTTTTGAAGTCTGTCACGGAATCGTTGTACATACGATATACCCATACCGATTGCACTACCGCCAGGGTAAGCAATGATATGACAGCAAGAATCGATATGTTTCTGAAGAATTTTCGCGACATCTCTATCTGATTTGATGCAAAAGTAGCAAATAATTCGGGTATCATGACCGAGTTAACATTAATTAACATTGAGTTAACACAAATTAAGGTTTTATGTCTCTATATTTGCTGTCGGAAAACCGGTTTCATAGTTATTTAATCTTAAATGGAATGTTATTATGAAAAAGTTGATTCTTGTTATCTCGATGGCTTTGGCCAGCAGTCTTGCATTTGCTCAGAACAGCGCCGACAAGACGCTATATATCATTGACGGAGTTGTATCTACCAAGGCAGCAGCCGATGAACTTCCAAGCGATGCAATCAGAAATATGAATGTCGTGAAGGGCGTGGAATCGGTTGTGATCATTACGACTCAGTCCGGAAGAAAGATTTCAGGACGCGTTGTAGATGTTGAAGGCAAGCCTATGGCCGGAGTAGCCGTAATGGTTCCGAAGACAAAATTAGGAGTTGTTACAGGTCTTGATGGCACCTTTAATATAAATCTTCCTGCAAGCGAGGCTTTCCTTACATTTGCAATGGTTGATTATCCATCTAAGACTGTCCAGGTGGACAAGGCGAATCTTGGGGATATCGTGATGGACAAGAATGCACCTCAGGATTTAGTAGTGATCAAGGATCTTAATGGTGAGGTGGTAAGTGTCAAAGGAGTAAAGAAACCAGGAAGCGATCCTCTTTATCTGGTAAAGTCTGCAAATGGCGAGATCAAGAAGGTAGATAGTCTTCAATCTATCTCACCTAATGACATCAAGACTATGAGTGTCTTCAAAAATGATAAGGTCGATCAGTTCAAGAAGTATGGCGACACATCAAATGGTGTGGTCCTCGTTGAACTCAAGTAGCCATCAATGGTTTCTACATAATGAGAGCTATAGCTTTGACCTTATTGCTCCTTCTTCCCCTATATTCATCCGGTAAGAAAAAGGAGACACATCCCAAAGCAGAAATTATGGTAAGTTATAATTACCATGAAACATTCGTGCGTGGAAGTGATGGTGTGGCAGAACGTGATTATGAGTTTATTCTTCTGTCAAATACCGAACAATCTAAATTTTATCCTCCAATCAGCGAATACCTTGACTCTCTTGACTCCACACCTGCAGGAAAGGCCCAGTACGAGCAAATGCTCAGTGCTGTCATGCCCGAGGTTGTCAGAACAGGTAATTACAGCCTGGTTCCAAGTAAAAAAGGTCATGTGTATGTATTCAAAAACAGGAACGAATCTGTTGTCAGTGTATATGACTTCATCGGTCTTACTGAGTTTGGATGCTATACTGAACCGTTGGCAGAAATGCAGTGGGAAATTGGTGATTCAACTAAAACCATTTTGGGATATGATTGCATAAAGGCACATACGAACTACCACGGTAGAGATTGGACGGTATGGTTCACACCGGAAATACCTCTTCAGGAAGGTCCTTGGAAGCTTTGTGGTCTGCCTGGGTTGATCTTGGAGGCAACAGAAACTAGTGGACAACATTCTTTCGTCGCTACTGGTATTGAAATCACAGATAAGGAAATAGTGCCGATATACTCCCCTTCAAAATATGAAAAGTTGGAACGCAAGGAGTTATTGAGAAGACAACGGTACAATCGTGATAATCAGGAAAATATAACTAATGCTGCTTACGACAACATTTTGGGAAGCGGAGGCAGTGCAAATGCCCGTATGCCTAAAGAAAGACTTGTAACTGACGTTGACTTTCTTGAAACTGACTATCGTAAATGAAAAAGTTGATTATATCTTTCATTCTGATCATTGCTCCACTTTTAACAATGGCACAGACCAATGTGAGCGGCAATGTCGTGGATGCCGAGAACAATGATCCTGTGGTTGGTGCATCCATTATCATAAAGGATGATAACGGGAAGATCATCAAATTTACCACAACAAAAGATGACGGAACATATTCCCTCCAGTTGTCTTCTGCTAAAGATAGATTTCTGGAAGTGGTAATGATGGGCTATAAAAAGCAGTCTGTTCCACTTATTGGTGCCGTATTGCCTCTTACAGTATATTTGGAACCAGGGACAACTATCCTGAAGGAAGTTGTCGTAAAGGCCGACCGCATACGCGAGCAGGGCGACACCATCAGTTACCTGGTCAGCAGTTTCGCCCAGAAGCAGGATCGTTCCATCGGTGATGTACTGCGTCGAATGCCTGGTATTGATGTCTCTCAGAACGGTAAAATACAGTATCAAGGTGAAGACATCAACAAG
>JAFRZX010000155.1 GCA_017442315.1 Bacteroidales bacterium | reverse complement strand
TCGCTGCCGACAAGAGCTTCATTGAGTTCCATTATAGTTACCAAGGTTCTGGCAGCATGTATTCTCCAATAGGAAATTTCGGATATAATTATATCATGATCTCCGGTCATCAGCTCATGGGAGAATAATCCCTCAGATATACATAAGACAAGGGCGGCCCATCGGGTCGCCCTCTCTGTTTGCCTGCGGACCGGTATCCTCTATACCCGCCCAAGCTCATTATTCAGTCTGGTACGGGCTCTGTTCCATTCACTTATCCGAGCCATTATCTCCAACTGCTTCTCCATATCCTCAGTAGCTGAAAGTTCAGAAGTAAGTCCTTTCAAAATAAGTTCCACCTTTCTGCACTGGTATGCCAGAAGTGCTTTTGGAATATATTGCACGAGTCTGGTTGAAACTGATGTCAAAGACTGCTCGTAATTCTTGACCGTTATCTGATATTTCTCTATCAGAAGGTCCTTGGCAACTTCCGCAATCTCTGGATCCATGCTGTTGAGAAGACGTCCTTGCATCTGCTGTTGAGACAACCCTTCATCATACATACGGAAATACTCCTCATACACCTTCCGGTAGGAAAGGTTGACCATATCTGCCTCATCGTCAGCAAGAATCCCGTCTATGAATTCCGCAACATTAACAGACTCGCCTTCTATATAATATTTTGAATCCCTGTCAAATTCAAGAACCGTACATCCTTCCTCAAGGATAAATCCCAGCAGCTCCCTTTCGCAAGGTTCAAGATACGGTTCGTTAATTTTTATATTTCCGGACTCCTTTTTCACAGCAGACTGAATATCTGCCATCTGCTCAGCTTCATGCTCCGTATTCTCAGCATACCCGGCCAATCTCGCTTCACGGGCCTTCTCCTTTTCCTTCTGCTCTTTGTCAGCTATGAGCATCTGGGTCCTCGAACGCCCAACCCTGTCGGCTAGTATCTGCTCATCGATTTCAAATCTGACAGAACACGACCTGACATATACCGCCCTGGTGACAGCATCGGGTATAAGTGATATGGTATCAGCAATATCATTGATAAGATCGGCTCTTTTCAGAGGATCGTTGCCTGCTTCTCCAAGAAGCAGATCAGTCTTGAATGTAATGAAATCCTGCTCATTACGTGCAATATGATCCTGTACCTGTTCCAGAGTGTGTTTCCTCGCAAAATCATCAGGATCCTGACCCTCAGGCAGAAGCACCACCTTGACATTAAGTCCTTCCTTCAAGACAAGATCTATTCCTCTTATCGCAGCCTTGATGCCGGCACTGTCACCATCATATATAATGGTTATATTGCTGGTGAACTTCCTTATCATCCTTATCTGGTCTGAAGTAAGGGAGGTTCCGCTCGATGCCACGACATTGGTTATTCCAAGCTGATGCATGGACAGTACGTCAAGATAACCTTCCACAAGGATACATTTATCCTGACGGGAAATCCCGTTCTTGGCAAAATATAATCCATAAAGGGAACGGCTCTTGTCATAGATCTCCGTTGACGGAGAATTTACGTATTTGGCTATTGTCTTGTCCGTACGCAGAGTCCTTCCTCCGAAAGCGATCACACGTCCGCTGACTGAATGTATAGGAAACATGACTCTATCAT
Source organism: Bacteroidales bacterium (assembly GCA_017442315.1). Taxonomy (GTDB): domain Bacteria; phylum Bacteroidota; class Bacteroidia; order Bacteroidales; family UBA932; genus Cryptobacteroides. Next base: position 57,201 of record JAFRZX010000155.1, on the reverse strand, counting down.
GAAACCTGTCCACAAGACGTCCATCATCATACTTGATACACAAGCCCGTATCTATAAGGAATTCCTCTTTATAACCAGCGTTTCTTGCCGCTTCGGAAAAGGAGGTGCGCCCTACAGGAGCCCACCCAAGTCCATATTTCCTTATTGTTTCATCTTCCAGGCCGCGACTTTTGAAATACTGATATCCGATGGTCATACCTTCATCAGTGGAAAGGCTTTCCTGAAAGAACTTCCCGGCATATTCCGACACCAGCAGAAGACTCTCATTTCTCTGCTTCTGCGCTATTTCCTCTGCACTTTCCTCCTTTTCAACAATCTCAATCTGGTACTTTTTCGCAAGGTATTTCAGAGCTTCGATATAACTGAGATTTTCATGCTCCATTACAAAGCTCACAGCAGTTCCGGATTTTCCGCATCCGAAACATTTGTAAATACCTTTAGCAGGAGACACATAGAAAGAAGGGGTCTTTTCATTATGGAAAGGACAGCATGCCGTAAAATTGGCACCCCTCCTTTTCAAGGAAACGAAATCCCCCACCACATCAGCGATCTGAGCAGTATCAATGATCTTGTCTACAGTCTCGTATGGTATCATATGCTATTGCTCGTCAACCTTCTCGTAACTGACATCGCGTATTTCTACCGACACATCCTCATCAGAAACCGGCTGCTGTGTCCTTGTCTGACGGATATCATACTCATTTATAGCTTTTCTCATCTTCCATGAAGACAAAAGTTCCGACACTCCGTACACGATAAGAGCGATACCGGCCATGAGACCGATGGCAGAACCGAGAAATGCAGGACGGGCCAGCAGAAGTGCTCCGGCAAGCAGTACAAGCACAGGCATTACAAATGCCAATGTCCCAACCTTAAGAATCCTGTTCGCACTGAAAAGAGCGATAAGCTGGAAAAGAGCGAATCCGAGCAAGATGAAACCGATCAGATATGTTATCAGTCCCGCGACAAATTCAGGCCACATGAATATCAGTACTGCCAGAATGATATCTACGGCACCATTGAAACTCATCAAAGGCATCGAACCGTTCTTCCTGGTGAAATATCCGACACCTAACGACACAAGTCCGGATGCCAGAAGGAATGCTGCAATTATCTTCACTGCCAAAACCATCGCATCAGTGCGGCTCACAACCATAACCACACCTACAGCCAATGCTATCAGAGCCCTGAACGGCCCGTTGAATCTATTGTTGTAGCCAAATGTTATCATCTTGCTGTTTATTAATATTTTATAAATCCGCTGTGCATATACTGCGCCTGCATTGGCACATGAAACGCAAAAATAGAAATTTTTTTACTATTTTCGCGCCTGTTTTTCTTTTATTGACCATGGTTTTATTCGACACACATAACCATAGCCAGTTTTCATTCGACGGAAAAAGAGCTTCTGTCGAAACCAGTGCCCGTTCTGCAATGCAAAAAGGATTAGGCGGGATTGTATTCACCGACCATTGCGATTTCTTTGTCCCTGAAATGAAAGCCAGATCTGAAGGAACTGTAAAAGAGGTGTTTGACATAGCTCATCAGCAGGAAGAGATTGACAGAGTGCAAAGACTGATTGATAAGAACGGAGGTTTCCGGATATTGAAAGGCATCGAGATCGGAATGCACGAAAACCACCATGAGGACATAAGCAGAATCCTGTCTGAAAACCGTTTTGACCAGATAACGGCATCAGTGCATTATCTGGACGGAATAGACCCTTTCTACGGCGGATACTACGAAGGCAAGGACTGGAAGTATGCATACGGTCACTATCTTGAAACCATATTCAAAGAAATGAAATGGCTGAAGGACTTCGATGTCCTTGGGCATTATGACTACATAGTAAGATACGCCCCTTATGATGTAACAAGTATAAAATACAAAGATTTCAGCGACATTCTGGATGAAATCTTCAAACATCTTATCCATAACGGCAAAGCATTGGAAATCAACACCAAAAGCTACAGAGAACACAATGGACGCAAAGTCACTCCTGACTACGATACCCTTATGCGCTATCGCGAACTCGGAGGTGAAATCATCTGTTTCGGTTCAGACTCACACGAACCGGAGAGAGTCGGTGACAACTTCAGTCTCCATGCTCAAATGATGAAGGCGTATGGTTTCAGATGGAGCGCACATTTCCACCTACGCAAGCTTGTGCAGCTGCCTCTATAGATGCAGCTGCCCCGCAAAGATATTTGAATATCCCTTCCTTGGACAACAGATCCCCGTCAGAACATGTTCTGACGGGGATCCTATCTTTAAAAGCTGTTTGAAGATTCAAACAACTTCTCAACAACCTTTAAAACGGAAGATCATCATCACCAGCAGGAGATGAAAGATCATCTATTGAAGGCATCGGCACACCTGCACCTGTCGGAGCAGCATAGCTGCCTGCAGAAGTGGCATATGCGTCGTCAGACGGTGTTGCCGGCGCTCCTGCTCCCATATAACCTGCACCTCCTGCCACTGCACCAGTCGCATAATCCTGCGATGATGTCCCGGCTGCGGACGGCTCTATTCTCCAGGCTCTGACGTCGGTATACCAACGTCCGTTGTACTCACGACTGCTTAGGTTGAAGGCTATCTTCACCTTGTCACCGACCTGATACTTTTCAAGATCGCGGACCTTATCCTCTCCCCAGACATTCATGCACACCTGAGTCGGATACTGGCCTTCCTGATACTCAAGAATGAATTCCTGCTTAGACCAGGCACCTCTGGCCGAAGTACCTGTCTGCACATTCATCTTACGGGCAATCCTGCCCTCAAGCTCCATTGCCATGGTTATTTCTTATTTTCTTCCTTTGGCACGAATTTACCGATCTTGAGAACCTCAACATCAAAGATGAGCGTAGAGTTAGGAGCGATGTTACGGTTACCTCTTACACCATATGCAAGCTCTGCAGGAATGTAAAGAGTTGCCTTTCCACCTTCACCAAGAAGACCGAGACCCTCTGTCCATCCCTTGATCACGCGGTTTGCGATGAACCTTGTAGAGTCATTCTCATCGAATACAGTACCATCAAGAAGAGTACCCTTATAGTTTACCCATACTGTGTCCTGAGGTGCCACCTTGTACTCGCCACCTGCATTCTCCATCTTGTACTGAAGACCGGAAGCTGTTGTGTCTACGCCCTCTTTAGTTGCATTTTCAGCGAGGAATGCCTCTTCCTTTGCAAGGTTTACAGCAGCCTTGTAGTTCTGCTTCTTTGTAATGAACCCGTTAAGAATCTGGCCCATCTTGTTAGGATCTATCTTGAACTGAGTACCGAAATCAGGATCATATGGAGTACCTTCAGCCGCGAGGAAATCCTGCATGCCTTTCTTGACCTCAGTCATATTGATCTCATTCAGGTCTTCTGCGAAATTGTTTCCTTTAAGGAATGAACCGAAGTTTACACCGATAAGATAGCTTACAGAGTCAACCTCTGCCGCTGTTGGAAGTTCAACATCCACTTTGACTTCTGACTGAGAAGTGCAGGAAAGAGCAAGTACTGCTGCACATGCTGCTGCGAAAAATCTGATTGCTTTCATATTCTTTATTTATTTAACGTTAATATTATTGCTACAGCCTGCAAATATAATCATTTTTTTAAAGAAGTACGTGCTTTCCGCAATAACAAGACAAAATGCATTATTGCTATGGTCATACTGCGTGGTTTCTTTGACTGATAATCATAAAAAAGTTTTGAGTTGTCAAAAAAAATCATTTAACTTAGTATGCTAAATCTTCAAGATATGACGACTGATTCCTCTATTCTGCACGCCAAACTCAAGGAATTTTTCGGTTTTGACTCATTCAAAGCCGATCAGGAACGCATAATAAAACATCTGACAAGCGGAAAAAACGCTTTTGTCCTGATGCCGACAGGAGGTGGCAAATCACTATGCTATCAGCTTCCCGCCCTGGTGATGGACGGTACAGCAATCGTCGTATCTCCATTGATTGCCCTTATGAAGAATCAGGTGGACGCCATAAGAGGATTCGTATCCGGAAATGACGGAATTGCACACTTCTTAAACTCGTCACTCAGCAAAGCTCAGATTACGGAAGTCCGCAATGACCTCATGTCTGGTGCAACAAAACTTCTTTACGTCGCACCCGAATCCCTTACCAAGGCCGAAAACATTGCGATGCTGAAGGAAATCAGGATTTCATTCTATGCAATTGATGAAGCTCACTGCATATCCGAATGGGGACACGATTTCAGGCCGGAATACCGCCGCATACGCAATATAATTGAAGAAATCAGCATTGCTCCGATAATAGCCCTTACTGCTACAGCGACACCGAAGGTCCAGAACGACATCATAAAGAACCTCGGAATGACTGATGCAACCGTCTTCAAATCTTCTTTCAACCGACCTAATCTGTATTATGAAATCAGAGATAAATCCGATCCTAAGAGGGACATCATAAAATACATAAAGCAAAACCCGGGGAAATCAGGAATCATTTACTGCTTGAGCCGCAAGAAAGTTGAAGAACTGGCAGAACTTCTCAACATCAATGGTATCAAGGCCGCACCTTATCATGCCGGTCTGGATACAAAGACACGTGCAGAAAATCAGGACAGGTTTCTGATGGAAGACATCAATGTAATCGTAGCGACCATAGCATTCGGAATGGGAATAGACAAGCCTGACGTGCGCTTTGTAATACACTACGACATTCCTAAAAGCATTGAAGGATATTATCAGGAGACAGGAAGAGCAGGACGCGATGGACAGGAAGGGCAATGTATCACGTTCTATAGCTACAAGGACATCCAGAAGCTTGAAAAGTTCATGCAGGGCAAACCGATTGCCGAGCAGGAGATAGGGAAACAGCTTCTTCTGGAAACTGTAGCATACGCCGAATCCAACTCATGCCGCAGAAAGTTGCTGCTCAACTATTTCGGAGAAGACTTCAACGTGGAGAACTGTGGAGCATGCGACAACTGCCTGCATCCTAAGAAACAGTTCGACGGACGTGAAGAGATGTCAACGGTCATAGAACTGATACAGTCTCTACCGGAGCGTTTCAAGATGGAACACCTTTCCAATATCCTGGCTGGAATCGGCAACTCGATTATCAAGTCATACAGACATGACAAGATGGACCTGTTCGGAATCGGCAAGGAACACTCCGTCAAATTCTGGGACGCAGTCATCCATCAGGGCATCATCATGCATTTCCTCCATAAGGACATCGAGTCATATGGACTTATTTCGGTAACGGAAAAGGGATTGGAGTTCTATAACTCTCCATATGAGATCATGCTCACAGAAGAAAGAGAATTCGCAGAAGGGGAAGATGACGACGAAGATAGCGCTGCTGCCGTACGCGGTGGTGGAGGTGGTGACGAAAGGCTTCTGTCAATGCTCAAGGATCTGAGGAAGGATGTATCAAGAAAACGTAATCTTCAACCTTGGGTCATATTTTCCGACCCATCTCTGGAAGATATGTCGATAATGTATCCTATCACACTGGACGAACTGAAGAACTGCCAGGGCGTAGGAGAAGGTAAAGCCAGGAAATTCGGTAAGGAATTCATCGAACTCATCGCAAAATATGTAGAAGAAAACGAGATTGTCCGGCCTGACGACTTTGTCATGAAATCTATCGTAAACAAGTCCGTCAATAAAGTATTCATAATTCAGAGCATAGACAGGAAACTGCCTCTGGAAGACATCGCTTCTGCAAAAGGCATGGAAATGGAAGAGCTGTTGGATGAGATAGAAGCCATCGTATACTCCGGAACAAAACTGAATCTTGACTACTACATAGACCAGACTCTTGATGAGGATGTGGTGGAGGAAATATATGACTATTTCCGGGAGGATGCAGAATCCGATTCCCTTCAAGAAGCCATGGAAGAACTTGGATCCGACTATGATGAAGTTGAAGTACGCATTGTACGCATCAAATTCCTTTGCGAAGTAGCGAACTGATCTCTATACATAGAGGTCACGGAGCACCTTCAGCGAATTGATATTCAAAGTTGACTCTGTATGAAATTCTATATAGCGGAGGATTTCCTCGGCTATTTCATTCCTTGTAACTCCAGTCAACGGAATCAGCATGGACTCTGCAAAGGAACATTTCATGAAGTGCTCAATCAAAGAGTAATGACTGCCGGCAAACGGTTTAAGGTCACAAGACTCAGGACTGAATCCCAATGTGACGCACAGTTCAAGGAGAAACCTTATATGAAAGTTGGAGAAATCTGTCTGTATGGCATTCAGAAGCATAATATTCTTTTCACACCATTCATACATTCCAGGTTCTGCCGAACCATCCTTGACGACACGGTATAGAACCTCACTCATGAACATCGTCATGGAATTCTTATAGATGTTATTCCTTATGCCTAGAAGAGGACACGATGCGCTCAGATTCCTCGCCGTATACAGATCTGATCTTGAATTCTCGATTATATCTGCATCCAGCAATGTCAAAGGCAGAAAGAGCGACATGGATGATTTATTGCCAACTCCTCTTACAAGAAAACTCCGCCGTCCATAATCCCTGCTGAGAGTATGGATGACGAGAGAATTTTCTCCGAATTTGGTTGTATGAAGAACTATCAGTGGAGTGTTTATTATCATATCCGGTGCTTAGAACCCATTATCTTTAAGCCACTGGGCCATCTCACGTAGAGCTTTTCCTCTGTGAGATATCTCATTTTTCTGTTCCTCCGTTATATCTGCAAGAGTCTTGTCAGGATACTCGTCGGCAATGAAGATAGGATCATACCCGAAGCCTCCGTTCCCTGACTTCCTGCGGGCTATAACTCCTTCCAATGTGCCCTCAAAGAAATGCTTTTCACCATTTATGATAAGAGTGATGACACTCTTGAAACGCGCCCTTCTTGAAACCGGCCTCATCTTCACACCCAAAGATGCCGCCATCTGCGCCTCACTCTCGATTACCTGAAGTTCATGAAGGACTTTGTCCATATTCTTATTGAAATCCTTATCCTCACCTGCATATCGTGCAGTATGGACTCCGGGTGCACCTCCAAGAACATCCACTTCAAGGCCGGTGTCATCTGCGAAGCAATTGCATCCGCACTTGTCATATAGATACTGCGCTTTCTGCAAAGAATTGGCTACCAATGTCTTTCCTGTCTCCGGAATATCTTCTACGATTCCTACCTGATGCGGGGTAACGAGCTCAAACCCCTCGCCTAAAATTTCAGAAGCTTCACGCAGTTTGCCGCTATTGCCCGTTGCAAAAACCAATTTCATTTCAACTGCTTGTTTATATTACTTGTTAAACCGCTGCAAAGGTATTAATTTTTTCCGTATTTTTGTGGCACATAATATGCCGGAACCGCTTTGTTCACGTCAAAGATGACATTTTGAAAGTATGAAAAAAATATACTCCATCATGGCTGCGGCCATGTTTTTTATGGCTGTAACAGATACTGCCGCACAATCTGAAAACTTCAAACTAGGACAATGGATAGAAATTCAGAACTCCATCATAAAGGAGTTGAGCAGATCATATGTAGATTCCCTTCCTGTGGAAAGAATGATGAGAGCCGGTACTGATGCAATGCTTGCAGAACTGGATCCTTATACCATCTACATCCCTGAGGAGGAGAATGAAGATCTTCAGATGATGCTGTCCAAGACATATGGAGGCATCGGAGCGATCATATACAAGAAAAAGGATGAAAATGTAGTGATCAACGAGCCATACTATGGTTCTCCTGCATATAAGAACGGTATCGTTTCCGGTGATGAGATCATTGAGATTGACGGTGTACCCACAAAGGGATTGGAAACAAAGGAAAGCAGCGACAGGATGAAAGGAAAGCCAGGTACTACCGTAATGTTCAAGATAAAGAAGGTACGTACCAGCGATACTCTTGATGTTCCGGTAATCAGAGAAAGGATACATCTTCCCGATATAGAATACGCAGGAATGCTGAACGATACCGTAGGCTACATTCTGCAGACATCATTCACAGAAAACGTATCTGCTGCTCTCCGCCAGAAATTCCTTATGTTGAAAGATCAGGGCATGAAGCATCTTGTGCTTGACCTCAGAGGCAACGGAGGGGGACTCATGGGAGAAGCCATCAGCATAGTATCCCTTTTTGTTCCAAAAGGATCCTTGGTCGTAAGTTCCAAAGGCAACACAGAAGACTCCAGACGTGAATACCGTACCACGACGGCTCCCGTAGATACTGAAATGCCGATGACCGTACTTATAGATTCCGGCTCAGCATCATCATCGGAAATAGTTTCCGGTGCGCTTCAAGACATGGACAGAGCTGTTATTATGGGGAAAAGAAGCTATGGGAAAGGACTTGTGCAGTCTATCCGGCCTCTCCCTTACAACGGACAGATGAAGATTACGACTGCAAAATACTATACTCCAAGCGGAAGATGCGTACAGGCGATAGATTATGTCCATAGGAATGAAGACGGCAGCGTCGGACATATTCCAGACTCCCTTACCAAAGAGTTCAGGACCACATCCGGAAGAATCGTCCGAGACGGAGGAGGAATCACTCCCGACATTGAAATCGAATCTCCATCATACAGCCGTCTGGTATATTCTCTTGTTCTGGGAGGAGTTGTAGACCAGTATGTCCTCAAGTTTGTACGGGAACATAACAGCATACCGGTTGTTGAAGATTTCAGGTTCACAGACAATGATTTTGAAGACTTCGTCGCTTTTGCAAGAACACAGGATTTCGACTACCGCAGCAGTGCCAGGACATTGTACGACCAGATGAAGAAAGAACTTGAAAAAGACGGACTGGCCGAAACCATGCAGACAGAACTTGATGCTCTTGAAAAGGCTTTGGAAATGGACAAAGAAAGATTCATCAGGCTGAAGAAGCATGAAATCCTGCCTTTCATTGAAGAAGAAATAGCGACACGATACTGGTATCAGGAGGCTGGAGTAAAGGTGCGCCTGCGCTATGACACTCAGCTCAAGAAAGTCCTTGAAAACTTATAATATGGTTATACTTTTCGATTTTGACGGTGTTATAGCCGACACAGAGAATCAGTACACCTTTTTCTGGAACAGGATTGGAAAAGAGTACCTTGGCCTGGACGGCTTCGGCCACACCATCAAAGGACAGACTCTTGTTCAGATCTTTGCAAAACACTTCAACGGCATGGAAAGGGAGCAGGAAGAAATCATTCCTCAGCTTCATGCTTATGAGGAGGCTATGTCATACGAATACATTCCCGGAGCTGCGGAGTTCATGAAAGCCATCAGAAAGGCAGGGATAAGGTCAGCAATCGTCACAAGTTCCAATAATGAAAAGATGTCACATGTCTACAAGGCACATCCCGAACTGACCAATATGGTGGACGTCATACTGACAAGCGAACACTTCTCCAGATCCAAGCCGGATCCCGAATGCTTCCTGAAAGGAATGGAAATTCTGGGAGGGACTCCGCAGACAACCATTGTCTTTGAAGATTCCATTCATGGAATAAATGCTGGCAGGTCTGCCGGAGCCAAGGTCATAGGCCTGGCCACGACAAACCCGCGCGAAATCATTTCTCCGTTATGTAACAGAGTAATCGATGACTTTACAGGACTTTCAATAGAAGACCTGTTCTGACTGTCATAGTTTGTTCAGCTCGACATTCAGCCAACTGATGATTCTTGGAACGGATTTCCTCTGCAGATTTCCTTCCCTTCATATACATACGGACGGAAATGACACATATGACAAGCAGCAGCAAGGTGGCCATAGATATGATACTGCTGCAGTTCGGTCACTCCACGGGAGTGGAGCATATTCTCTATTGTAGATATCCGTTCCTCCTTGGCATCCACATAATCTTCTGACTTTTCAAGAGCAAGGTCAAGCTGTTCAAGCTTTTCGGAATAGGAGTTTTCATATTTGGCACTGCTGCATGATACCAACGCAAACGGAAGAAAAAAAGAAAGGAAATATCGGAAAACTGTCTTCATAATCACAACTTTCATACAAAGATAAGAAGCTGTTTGGAAAAACGGCTTCTTATCACACAATATTTGAACAGCACATTCTCCCAGGACTCGAAATATCTTTGCAACTGGCAAAAAATAATGTATTTCCATTGAATTCAGAATGGATTTACGAAGCTTTTTCATATATTTGATGGTTATTTTAAACATGCACAAATCATGAAACATCTGCTTAAGAAAGCAGTTTTCCTGCTGACCGCAGGACTGATGATGACAGTATGCGTCCACAATAGCGCAGCACAGTCCGGCACTGTAACAGGAACGGTCACTGACGAAACCGGCATCCCGATGATAGGACTTACCGTAATAGTCACAGGAACAACCACAGGAGCAACGACAGATGCAGAGGGCAATTACACGATCTCCGTTCCTGCAGACGGAAGCCTCACATTCTCTTATCTGGGCTATGAATCCCAGACCATCCCTGTCGAAGGTAAATCAATAATAGACGTATCACTCGTACCGGATTCGGAACTGCTCAGCGATGCTGTCGTGATCGGATACGGAAGCGCCAGCAGGAAAGATCTGACCGGATCAGTCTCAGCTGTAGACAGCAAGGATTTCAACTCAGGACTGCTTTCTTCCCCAGAACAGCTTATCAACGGAAAGGTAGCAGGTGTCCAGATAACATCCGGAGGAGGTTCCCCTACTTCAGGGAGCACGATAAGAATACGCGGTGGTGCATCTCTGAATGCTTCCAACGATCCTCTCATAGTAATTGACGGAGTACCTCTCGAAAGCGGAGGAGTCGGAGGCATGGAAGTCAATTTCATGAGTCTCATAAACCCCAATGACATTGAGTCCATGACCGTTCTCAAGGATGCATCTTCAACTGCCATCTATGGTTCCAGAGCATCCAACGGCGTGATAATCATAACAACCCGGAAAGGAACCCGCAGCGAAAAGCTGGACATCAGTTTCACATCCACCCTTTCCGTACAATCCAGGACAAAGACGGCAGACATGCTCTCAAGGGAAGAATTCATATCTGTCGCTACCGAAGCAGGATATGCTGATCTTCTGGGCACTGCGCAGACTGACTGGAACAAGGAAATCTACCAGACAGCCTTCGGAACAGACAACAATCTTAGCATAAGCGGACGTTTTGCAAAAGACTTTCCATTCCGCGTGTCGTTAGGATACTATAATCAGGACGGTATAGTAAAGACCGACAATGCAACAAGGTACACAGGCAGCGTTTCCCTCAGTCCTTCTTTCCTTGACGATCATCTGAAATTCACCTTCAACGCCAAGGGTGCTGTCAACCGCAATCAATATGCACCAGCCGGACAGGCCATATACAACGCAACCACAGCAGACCCGACACGTCCGGTATACTCAGGGAATGATTCATTCGGAGGCTATAGCGAAATCGTCAACGGAGCCGGAGAAGTCAGTACTACGGGGGGAACGTACAATCCCCTCGGACTTCTCATGCAGAGAGATTATCATGATGTAGTGAAAAGGGTCATCGCAAATGCAGATGTAGATTACAAGATGCATTTCCTTCCTGAACTCAAACTGCATATGACAGTTGGATATGATTTTGCAAGCGGAAAAAGTGAAAACCGGGTCCCGGCATCGGCTGCGTCCAATTTCCGTACAGGTGGTCTCTACACCCCTGTAGGACCGAACACAAATGAGAACAAGCTGTTCACCGCATATCTGAACTATAACAAAGCCTTTGAAAAGATAGACTCCCGGATTGATGCCACTGTAGGTTATGACTACCAGTACTGGCGAGCTTATTCTTCACCGGGAGACAGCTACAATGAGGCCGGCGAAAGCCTGAACTCCGCATGGAGGGCATATGACCAAAGACATGTGCTTCTTTCCTGCTACGCCCGCCTCAACTGGTCATACTCGGACCGCTATATAATAACAGCCACAGTACGTCGTGACGGATCATCACGATTCGCTAAAGACCAGAGATGGGGAACATTCCCTTCCGTTGCCGTTGCATGGCGACTGTCCGAAGAACCTTTCATGAAGTCACAGCAAGCAGTCAGCACACTCAAGATCAGAGCTTCATACGGAAAGACCGGACAGCAGGACGGAATCGGCAACTATGGATATATCCCTGTATATTATCCGTCAACAGGAGAAAACTCCTCATATATTACAGAAGGGTACGGCAATTACGGTACATATTATCAGCCTGGAGCGTACGTATCCGACCTTACATGGGAAAAGACCGGATCATGGAATGCGGGACTTGACTTCGGATTCTTTGACGACAGACTGTCCGGAAGCGTGGATTATTATACAAGAAACACCGAAGATCTTCTGGCAACCGTTCCGTCTGCTGCGGGAACAAACTTCACCCGCACCATCACCACCAACGTAGGAAACGTGGAAAGCGAGGGTATTGAAGTCAGTCTGAATGCAGTTCCTGTACAGACGAAAGACTGGACATGGAATGTTTCGGCGAACATGACATGGATGCGCAACACAGTGACGAACCTATCATTGCTGAATGATGCGGAAGTGTCTCCTACACTTGCCGGAGCAGCCGTAGACGGAAAGCAGGTCCAGGCCATTGCCGTTGGACAGACTCCATATTCCTTCTGGGTATACAAACAGATCTACGATGAAAACGGCAGACCTATCGAAGGAGCTTATGCAGATCTGAATGCAGACGGCATGATAAACATAAACGACAGATACTTCTATCATTCTCCAGCCCCGCAGTACATGTTCAGCCTCAGCACCTCTATCACATGGAAAAGGTTGACACTCAGTACATCGCTGAGAGCAAGCCTGGGCAACTATGCTTATAATGCTACGGCAGCAAACAATGGTGCACTGGAGACTTTGAAATATGCTGACAACTGTCTGTACAACCTCTCTACCAGTTATCTTGAGACAAGATTCAGAACAAGACAGCATTATTCAGATCATTATGTGGAAAATGCATCATTTATAAAGATGGACAATCTCATCCTCAGTTATGAATTCCCACGCATGCTGAAGGATGCCTTAGGGCTGAATCTTTCGCTGATGTGTCAGAATGTGTTTACACTTACGAAATATTCAGGAGTAGATCCGGAAATTTCCGGAGGAATAGACCAGAGCTTTTACCCTCGGCCTAGAATATTCTCGCTGAGCATAGGACTGAATTTCTAAACACGATTGGAAACATTAAACCGGATATGAAAAGAATCATACATATAATGGCTTATGCAGCTATCATTGCTGCAACAGTCTCATGCGTAAAGGATCTGGACCAGTATCCTCAGACAGATATGACCTCAAGGGATGTATACAAGGATGCAGACGGCTATCAAGGTGTGCTTTCCGGCATATATGCTGCATTCATCCAGCGCATCGGCAACGTATCCACTGAATCACGCAGTCAGAACTGGATCCGCACAATGATGATGTTTCAGGATGCATCCACAGACGCGCTTGACGCAATATGGCTGGCCGGAGAAAGCCTGACAGACGTTAACGGCCTCAGCTGGACTGCAGGAGACCCTTGGGTTTCTGCAGCATATTACCACATATACAACATTGTGGCAATGACCAACGAGCTCATCAGGAACTGCGACGAAAGCATCATAAGCGGATTCTCAGAAGAAGACAAGAACAGGATAAGGATATGCAGGGATGAGGCCAGGTTCCTCAGGGCATATGCCTATATGCAGGCCATGGATTTCTATCCGAAGATGTCATTCATCACAGGCAACGATCCGGTGGGTTCGTTCCAGCCTCAGACATATGACAGGAAACAGATGTTCGGGTTTCTGGAAAACGAATTGAAGGATATTGCCGGGACGCTCAAGGACGTATCTTATGGACACGCAACCTCATATGCGGCATGGGCTCTGCTTTCGCGTCTGTATATCAACGGTGAAGTATGGACAGGACAGTCCTATGCAACTCAATGCATACAGGCTTGCAAAGAAGTCCTTAAAGGAGGGTTCACCCTTGAAAAAGATTACCAGAAACTCTTCAACGGAGACAATCACCTGCGTACCAACGAAATAATATTTGCATTTGCCTGCGACGGTGCAAGAACCACCACATGGGATGCCACGACATTCATTACATGCGGCAGCGTACTTTCAGACTTTGACGACTATGACAAGGTTCATGGCACTACGGATTCCGGTCCATGGGACTGTCTCAGGGCACGCCCGGACCTGGTCAACACCTTCACTACGGGAGACTCCAGAGCCTGCTTCCTAAGTTATGACCGGCTTCTGGACAGCCTGCATGCTACAAGGCCTGCCGGATACTATACAAAAGAAGGAGACAATCTGTATATCTACAAGGAGCGTAGCAAAGACATCATAGGACATGATGAGACTACATCCGGATGGAGGATAACCAAATGGACAAACCTCACGGATGCAGGCGAACCTGCCAGCAGATGCAGCGACGGAGGGGGAGCCAATACTGATTTTCCTGTCCTTAGGCTAGCCGAAATCAATCTCAACCTTGCAGAAGCTGTCCTGAGAGGAGGAAGCGGAGCATCTGAGGAAGATGCCCTCAAAAGCATCAACGATTTAAGAGCCCGAGCTTTCGGAAGTGAAGGAGAGGCAATTTCTTCCGACGAACTTACCCTCGGTTTCATACTTGACGAACGCCTGAGGGAAATGTACATGGAATGTATAAGACGTACCGACCTGATAAGGTTCGGAAAATACACTTCAGGAAAGACGTGGCAGTGGAAAGGCGGAACCTTTGAAGGAAAAGATACTGATGACAGATTCGCATTCCTACCGATTCCAGAAGCAGAACTTTCAGTTAACCCGGAAATGAAGACTGTTAATGCCCAACTCGGATACTAAGATGAAAAAGTACATATACATATCAATGGCACTGATGCTTCTGAGCATATCATGTTCCAAGGATGGAGACATGCTCATTGCCAGACTTGATTCGGACAAGACTCCCGCCATATCCAGTTTTGACGACCATATCATCATAACCAAAGAAAATGCGTCAAGACTGATGCTGACCTTGTATTGGAACGATGCAGGAAGTTTCACACTCAACAATCCTGAAATAAGCGTACCGGAAGATATTCTGCAGAATGCCATACAGTTTTCTCCTGACCCTGAGTTTTCAAACGTACAGGAATCAGTCCTTTCGGCAGGAAGCATATCAGCACAATTCACAGGAAGCCAGCTGAATGTCATTCTTTCCAGACTAGGTCTGCAGCCATACGTAGAGCACATGATATACATAAGACTGAAGACTTCGTTGGGAACGAATACTGAACCGCGCTATGGAGAGGCAGTAAAGATACATGTAACAGGATTCCTTATAGACATGAGCAAGGTAAAGCTGCTTGGGACTGACAAGGTTTCTGTCATCGACTCTATACCATCCGTAGATGATGGCAGGTATGAAGGGTATGTATACAACACGTCTGAATGGCTCAATTTCTGGTTCGAGGAAGGAGACGGTACTGTTTGGGGCACATATAACGATGGAACCACAGGAACAGCCTTTCTACTTACATCCGAAGGTTCAGCCTGGAACAACTGGTTCCCGGCCCCTAAGGGTTTCTATCACGTAACCCTCAACACATATTCAACGGAATGGACAGCAATGTCGATAGCCTCCGTAAATGCTTCGATAGGCAGCAGCTCCGTACCGATGGCCTATATCTCAGACAGAAAGACATGGGAATGCGTATTTACAACAGAGGAAGCCGATATGGAAATAGGTCTTTCACAAGAGGGATGGCTTTATGACCAGACGACGGGAGATGCGGCGTACACTCTCAGTTCATTCTCTTTTGCAGCCGGTCCCGACGGCACATTCCATAAGACAAGCGGCAACAGTCTCAGCGGCATCAAGACAGGAGAAGCAGGCACATACACACTGAAGCTCCACTTCGAAGATATGAGTTGGGAACTTCTTGAAGGAGACCACGGAAGCGGAGGAGGTGTCAATCCGGAACCTGAGCCTGATCCTGGAATCGTATATGACGAATTCCTGTATGTCTTCTATGCATGGGACAACCTGTCCAACGGAGCCTACTGGGAGGAGTCGCTTGCCGCCACATTATGGTCTGCAGACAAAAAAGGCATATATTCAGGATATTTCTCCATGGATTCCTGGACAAAGCCATACCAGAATTTCGTGTTCAGCAGTTCAAGTTCCCCTAATGATGCTTCAGCTGTAAATTATGGAGGCGACAAAACAGACAAATATAAGATTGTAACTCCGGCATCATCCGGATATACATTCTGGCCGGCTGGTGTGGGCGTAACCAGACTAAGTGTCGACATGAGGACATTGAACTGGAGCGAAACGACTCTCGGCATCCCTGTACTGGACGGAAATGCAGAAGGCACATTCTCTTTTGACAGAGCCACAGTAACATGGTCATGCGAATGCACCATTGCAAATGCAGGAGACGGAATCAGAATAACAATCGGCAGCGAAACCTTCGGAGGAGCTTCAGGCAAGCTGATTTCTGATGGTCCTGTCATCAATGTAAGCGAGGCGGGCATACACACTGTTGCCATCTCGCTCCGAGACGCAGACAATCTTACATATACCGTAACCAGGAAATAGAACATACAAGAATTTGCGAAACCTCATCATACTGATATGAGACGGATAACATACATATTGACAATCCTGCTGGCTGTTACAGCATGCACAAAAGGTGTTAACCCGGAATATGTTCCAAAGACAGAAGAACAGCGACCTATGGCCGACAAGACCGCATTTGCCAAAGGTGCTGACATAAGCTGGGTCACGCAGATGGAGAATGAAGGCATGAGATTCTATAATTCGGAAGGAGTCCAGACCGAATGTACGGAATTGATGCGTCAGATCGGATTCAACGCCATAAGGCTCAGGGTATGGGTCAACCCTGAAGAAGGATGGTGTTCAGCCGGAGATGTTCTGGTAAAGGCAATGAGAGCTCAGAAAGAAGGAATGAGGATAATGATTGATTTCCACTATAGCGATACCTGGGCGGATCCTGCCAACCAGACAGTGCCAGCAGCCTGGGAGAGCCATGATATCATGCAGCTGCAGCAGGATGTGACCGACCATACGACAGAAGTGCTTTCACTGCTTAAAAGAAACGGTGTGGAAGTGGAATGGGTTCAGGTCGGTAACGAAACACGAGGAGGAATGATGTGGCCATTAGGCGCATATGAAAACGGACAGAATTATACTGAACTGACAAATGCCGGGTATGATGCCGCAAAATCGGTATATCCAGACTGTAAAGTGATTGTTCATCTGGACAGCGGCAACCGCCTGGACCTGTACCAGAGGATATTCCCCGTGCTGGAAAGATATGGAGGCAGATATGACCTCATAGGCATGTCTCTTTATCCCTGCACATGGAACGATGACCTCGGAGGCTATCCTGAAGATTGGAAGACAGCTACAGACGCATGCATAAGCAATATTTCCAAGGTCAATGAACTATACGGCAAGAATGTGGTCATATGTGAAGTCGGCATGCCTGTAAGCAAACCTCAGATGGCAAAGGACATGCTCACATATCTACTTTCCGGCGTCAAGGAGACAGGACACTGTGAAGGAGTCTTCTATTGGGAGCCTCAGGCACCGGAAGGATACTCAGGCGGTTATGGTCTGGGTGCTTTTTCCGGAAACAGGCCTACCATAGCTCTGGATCCATTTAAAGATTGATACATATAATGCTCTTATTCCCAATAACAGAAATGACAATGAAAAGATTTGTTCTTACTACTGCAGTGCTGACAATCCTGGTGTCATGTGTCAAGGAAAACCTTGAGACCACGTCCGGAGATCCGGACACAAGCACTCTTCTATCAGAAAAACTGCTTGGGGACATCCGGGAGCAGGCGGAAGAAGGGGCTTTGCTATTCCATGTCGATGAACAGACCATAAAACTAATAGAAGAAGGCAAGGGTAAAGAGGTTGCGGAAGAACTGTTTGCCGATATCCGGATAAAGTCATTCATGCCAGCGATACCGATTGTTCCTAAGAATGTTGAGGTTGCAAGAAAATACGGTCTCCACAAGTGGTTCAGAGTTACCTTTGACAAGGACATTCCAATTAAGGAAGCTGCATCGCTGTTAGCCGGCAAACCTCAGGTCAAAGCCATTCAACTGAATTCATACATAGACCCCATAGAGCCTGCCGGCATAATGCCTTTCTACCCGGCATTAATGACTAAAAGCGCGGCTTCAGCAGATCTTCCATTCAATGACCCTTATCTGGCTCTGCAATGGAATCTCATCAATGATGGTTCGATATCAGAGTCAGCAATCGCAGGAGCCGATGCAGGTGTAAAAGATGCATGGCGTCTGACAGGAGGAGACCCTGGCATAACAGTAGCGGTATTCGACCTTGGAGTCAACTATCTGCACGAAGACCTTAAAAACGTCGTCTGGACCAATGGGAACGAAATCCGGGCAAACGGGATCGATGATGACGGAAACGGTTTCGTAGATGACATCTACGGATTCAATTTTCTTGATATTCCTGCAATTACTGAGGAATATGTACAAAACAGGATGGACGGTACGCCTGTCGAGGCTATAAGGAGCATTCATACCATAGATTGGAGTGCAGGAAGTGGTCATGGCACACATATATCCGGTATAATAGCAGCTGAAAACGGCAACGGGAAAGGCATAAGTTCCATTGCCGGAGGCACAGGAAGCAATGACGGAGTACGCATTATGTCCTGCCAGATATTCAAGGCACAGGATATAAACGGAGCCTCCTACACCTACAAGGCATCTGATGCAGGATGCGCATTGGCATTCATATATGCTGCCGACAACGGAGCGTGCATCGCGCAATGTTCTTACGGTAACACCGATATAATCACTGACGACGAAACATATACTCAGACATCAAGGCTTGAAACTGCCGCACTGCGCTATTTTATGGATCCGGCCAACAGCAATCACGAGTCATTGCAAGGCAACATGGCTATTTTTGCTGCAGGAAACATGGGAAATCCCTACTCCATATATCCAGCCGCATTCAGCGACTGCATCAGTGTGACCGCCATAGGGTGCGACTGGCTCCCAGCCGGATATACAAATTATGGTCCCGGATGCAAAATTGCAGCACCCGGAGGGGAATGGCAAGGCATCTATGGTGAATACAGCACATGCATTCTCTCTACAGGAAAAGGAAGCCAGGCACCGAATACTCCGGCATTGAATGGAGACAACCATAATTATGTCTATATGTTCGGCACATCCATGGCATGCCCTCATGTAACAGGAGTAACAGCACTTGGAATAGCCTATGCAAAGAAGCTTGGAAAGACTTTCACAAGGGAGCAGATGACATCCATGCTGCTTACATCTGTCAATGACATCGATTGTTTTCTTGAAAGCGGTACAAAAAGATACTACACCACAGGTTCATACGACCAGTCCGGAGACTACGAAGAAATACCACTTAACAGATATTACGGTCAGATGGGAACAGGAGCTGTGGATGCCTGGAAGTTCCTCATGGCCATCGAAGGCGTCCCTTCTGTACAGGTAAAGGTCGGAGAGACATCCGAAATACCTCTTGAGGATTTCTGCAATCCGTCAGGTATCTACGAAGTCTACGCAGACGCCGGATCCAAAGCCTCTCTTGGACTTGAGAGCGAACCGTTCATCAGAAACGGAGCATTGGTGATCAGATGTACCAAGACCGGTGCCGGAAAGGTCACCATCAGTTCTTCCGTTGGAAAGGATCCCGGCAGAGATGATGGTATCGGAGGAATGGATTATTCACGGGAGATATCCATTGTTTCAAGACCGTTTACAGCAACAAACGGAGGGTGGCTATAACATGAAGAACCATATGAAATCGTACATGATGAAAAATACACTATACTCTATTATCCTGATCGGCATGGTCATGCTGATGTCCGGATGTAAAGATAAGGAAGATGTGACTCCTGTCAATACGGCTCCGTCAATCATAGGAGACTGGCACTACACTGATGATGAATTGCAAGCCGATATATATGTGGCATTCAATTCTACCGGGGCATTCGATCTGTATCAGAAGATAGGGGAAGGACGACATAGAAAATATACCGGTAACTGGAGTATGGAAGGGAATGTCCTCTCAGGAAGCTATTCGGATGATACGGCTTGGGGGAGTTCGTATAACGTGACTTTCGACGGCGACAGCAAGATGATACTTACTGCTACCGAAGATTCTCGCGAATCCTATACCTATTCACGTGAGTCCATTCCGGATGAAATCAGAGACGGTTCTGTGGAGGTCAAGGCATCATGCGACATACTGAATTCACAGCCACAGTATCGCTGGTTATAGAATCCGTATTCCTTTATTATCTGAAGGCGGCGCTCCTGAAGGCCACCTTTTCTCCAGTTCTGGTCCCACCATATGACAGGTGGGACCAGAACTTTTGATGGTTCTACCCCCAGTTGGTTTTCACCAACGAGTGCGGCGCACGCCCATCGGCCTGCTTCGTTTATCTGATCCAGAGATTTCCATCGTGATGAAGCTAATGTGGTAGTCACGACCCTGATACCTCGTGAAAGAGCATATTGCGCTGAACGCAGAAGACGTATCTTAAAACATCTGAGACAACGTCCCCCTCTTTCTGGTTCAGATTCCAGTCCCCTTACTGCTTCAAGCCACACATCATGGTCATAATCCCCATCTACAATCTCCAACCCTAAAGACTCGGCATATCGCGTACATTCATTCTTTCTGATCTGATATTCTTCGTAGGGATAGATATTAGGATTGCAATAATATATGACAGGAGTTATCCCATTCTGCACCATTGCCTCAATGATGGCACTGGAACATGGTGCGCAACATGTATGAAGGAGAACCGTCTTCTCCTCCATAGGCACATGTATGATATTTCTGTTCTTAGCCATACTGTAATCAGCACCGGCAAATATACCATATTTTTACTTACCTTTGTCAGATCTATGATATATTAAAGAATAAAGGGTATGGGTATTATTCCTGATAAATATATATCTGAGCTGATTGGAAGCCTCCGCAGGCAATGGAACAAGTGGGAAGAAAAACCGGTCAACGGCTGGCTTGCTCTTAGCCCGATAATCATCTTCCTATGTATGTATCTGGCATCTTCTGTCATTACAGGAGACTTCTACAGCACACCCATATCAGCTGCATTCCTGATTGCATCAATATACTCGATAGCAATCTGCAGGGGCAAGACTTTGGAACAACGCATAGCATGCTTTTCAGAAGGGGCAGGCAACAAGAATGTACTTCTGATGATATGGATATTCATTCTGGCAGGAACTTTTGCAGCAACTGCAAAGGAAATAGGAGCCATTGAAGCCACCGTAAATCTGGCATTAAGGATTCTACCGGGAAGATTCCTGTATGGAGGCCTGTTCCTGGCGTCATGCTTCATATCGATGTCAATAGGCACAAGTGTAGGGACAATCGTTGCTCTGGTTCCAATTGCTGCCGGGATAGCCGGACAGCTGATTGAAGGAGGTACAGATGCCAGCCCGGCATTCTTAACCGGCATTATCGTAGGAGGGGCTTTCTTTGGTGACAATCTCTCATTCATTTCAGACACCACCATTGCAGCTACGCGTACTCAGGAATGCAGGATGTCAGACAAATTCAAGGTAAATCTGAAGATCGCAGGTCCAGCTGCAGCTGTTGTCACCGTCATATACTTCATAATAGGATCTGAAGTCAGTATTACACCCGAATCAGGACACATCGATTGGATTCTTCTCACACCTTATGTACTTGTAATAGCTCTGGCCCTATCAGGAATTGATGTTGCGGCTGTACTCACCATAGGCATACTGACAAATGCCGTAATAGGATTCACTCAGGGCAGTCTGTCATGGCACGGATGGCTTGTCTCCATTGGAGAAGGGATTAGCGGAATGGGTGATCTGATCATAGTAACCATGCTGGCAGGAGGTATGCTTGAAACAGTCAGAGCAAACGGTGGCCTGGATTTCATTGTAACAGGAATGACCAAACGGATAAAAGGCCGGCGAGGAGCCGAATTCAGCATCGCAGGACTGGTCAGCATGGCCAACATATGCACAGCAAACAATACCATTGCAATAATTACCGTAGGCCGGATAGCCCGCGACATCACCATAAAGTTCGGGCTGGATCCCCGTAGGACTGCAAGCATACTTGATACCTTCTCCTGCCTTGTGCAAGGTTTCCTCCCCTATGGAGCCCAGATGCTGATGGCCGCAGGTCTTGCTGGAATATCTTCCATATCCATCATCGGATATCTCTACTATCCTTTCATCATGGGCATATGCGCAATCCTCTCCATAATGATGGGCGGAAGGAGAAAGCAAGGTGATCTATAATTCCAAAGAACTGGAGTCAATAAGATTGTTAAGTAAAGCATAGACAGTAAGACCTGCCACAGTCTTGATACCTGTCTTGCGGGTAATGTTCTTTCTATGGGTAATTACAGTGTGGATGGAAATATTGTAGAAATCCGCTATCTCCTTATTGAGCATACCCTTTGCCACGCACACCAGGATCTCCTTTTCACGGGCCGACAGATCATAGTCGTCTGTATCCGGTGCCTCTTCATGAGCGATGACAGACTCCCTGAGTTTCTTGACCACACTGACCGGATCGTCATACATGTTTATTATGCCGTCATACTGCTTCATCTGTTCATCTTCCATCGGAACAGTCTTCACAGCAACCACAGCAGCATCCGAATACTCGGAGATACGTGACCGCGCCGACATGCGCGACACATAATCGAACACAATCGGATCTATCACGATCACATCCGCATCAACATTCCTCAGTCTGGCCTCTGAGGCATGTGAAAGGTCGGAAAGGATACCTTCCACCCTGAATTCGCCCAACTCGCTGAGCACAGCCTCCATTCCCCTCGCAAGTATCTTGGACGGAATGATGAGCAGAACTTTCTTATGACCGGTCTTCATGTCTTTACTCCATCTTGTTAACCATCGGAATGAGTACCGAATCCTCGATTATAGTATGCTTTGCCAGATCTTCCTCCAGACGATATATCCTATAGAGGACCTCATTGCGAAGAACTGTGTCGCATGACTCCGGAAGATATTTCATGACGATGTTCTTCAGGTCCCCCAAGGTCTCATCTATGTTGCTGTGATTCTCTTCAAACTGCTCGATGGAATAACCCTCCTGCATACGGCCTTCCTTCAATGCCCTTACATAAGGAAAGACAACATCTTCCTCATAAGCGAAATGATTTTCGACCTGTGCCCTGTAGTCTGAGAAGAAACGTGCGACAATCTTCTTCTGTGTGTCGCAGCAAGGCTCCACCATGTCCTTCAGATTCCTCTCTAGCGCAGGGAATTCCTTGCCGAGATAGAAGGAATGGGAATTATGGAGATAGTCCACTATCGTCACGGAATCGGCACCGGTCATCAGGTCGGCGGAAGGTAGATAACCCTCATAAGTATATATATTGCATATGAGAAGGAAGGAATTTAGATTGATTCCCTGCCTGCTGCAGACTTCGCTTATCGTATGTTCTCCGAATCCCAGACTGATTCCCATACGGGACAGGACATTGAGAAGCTTGTAATTGACATCTATAAGGTCTGCAAGCTTCATCGATTCGGAAAAGACAATACGCTGGATTTCTGTTGTCATACTATCTATATTTTCTTCAAAGTTAATCTTTTTCTTTTTACTGACAAGGAATGCCTTTAATCGACAAGAGGCGTTCCATCACGGAAGGCCTCTGTCAAATACAACAATTAAAAGGATTGAATCTTATAACTATAATGGCTTATTTCTTGATTCCAGATGCAAATGTAGCCACGCACGGACACATCTGCAATCCCAAATTGTTGGTATTCCTATATCATCAGAGAGGCTATATTGAAAGTCAGGAAAGCTGCCACCCATGCCAAGACAATGGTATATACTGCCGTAATCAATGCCCATTTCCAGCCTCCGCTCTCGGCCTTTATCGCAGTGAACGTCGCAATGCAAGGAAAATAAAGAAGAATGAATACCATGTATGCAAGTGCTCCTGCAGGGGTCACTGATTTTACCAGAGCCTTCTGCAGCCGCGTCTCTGCACCTGCGGGATATGCGGCGACTGTTTCTTCCGGTTCTACCCAGGTAGACAACTCTCCCACCGGCTGATCATCAGCATACATCACACCCAATGTACTCACCACAAGCTCTTTGGCACCGACACCGGCCACAATTCCCACTCCCATGCGCCAATCGAATCCCAGCGGCTCCAGTACAGGTTCCATAGCCTTGCCGATATACCCTATGAACGAATGCTCCTGCTGTTCAGAAACCGATCCATATGCATCATGATTAGGAAAATATCCGAGGAACCATATCACCAGAGAACATATCAGGATGACTCCGCTCATCTTCTGAAGATACTGTTTACCCTTTTCCCAGGTGTGTCTGAAGACGGATTTTGCAGTCGGTACCCGATATGGAGGAAGCTCCATGACAAAAGGCAGGTCGTCATCCTTGAAAAACCTGCTCATGACCTTTGCCGCCAGTACAGCGAGCATGATGCCAAGTCCATACATACCCAGCAGTACAAGACCGGCATGACGCGGGAAAAACGCCCCGGCAATAAGGATATACACAGGCATCCGTCCGGCGCATGACATCAAAGGAATTATAAGCATCGTTATGAGACGGCTTTTCCTGCTTTCTATAGTCCTTGTCGCCATGATAGCGGGCACATTGCAACCGAATCCCATGATCATCGGGATGAAGGACTTGCCGTGAAGTCCTATCTTGTGCATCAGCCTGTCCATGATGAAAGCGGCCCTGGCCATATATCCAGAATCCTCAAGCAGGGAAATGAACATATACAGCAGAAGTATGTTCGGCAGGAAAACAAGGACACTGCCGACTCCTCCTATGACACCGTCAATCACCATATCCTTCAGCCAGCCGTCCTTCATTACAGAAGCCACGAATGCTCCAAGATGCTCCACAAGCCACTCTATCCATATCATCGGATATTCTCCTATCACAAACGTGCCCTCGAACATAAGATACAGCAACATGATGAAAATCGGGAAAGCGAACCATCTGTTGGTTACCAGGGCATCTATCCTGTCGGTTATGGAGACTCCATTCCTCTTGCCCTGAGACCGCACGAAAGTCTCTGCAAGGGCGCCCTGGACAAATGCATACTTCGCATCCACCAGAGATGACTCAAGACCGGAACCCTGAATTTCTCTTATCCTTACATTCTCTTCAAAACGGGCTGCAATGATTTCATCCCTGTCAGGAAGAGCCTCAACCACCTTTTCTATTTCCTTGTCATTCTCCAGATACTTTATCGCAAGATACCTTGTGGAGTATTTGTCCCTGATGCCTTCATTCTGCTGGATGAGTTGCTTGATGCGCTCTATGCTCTGTTCCAGTTCTGCCCCGTGATTGATATGTATGTGACGGGACAGATGCGGATCGCTCTTCTCATATACCTGGATTACGGTATCGAAGAGGGCCTCTATTCCATCTCCGGTGCGGCTCACAGTTGGAACAATCGGCATTCCAAGAAGATAGCCAAGCTGTCTCACATCAAGACTGTCGCCACTGGCCTTGAGCTCATCATACATGTTCAATGCCATCACAACCCGCAGATTCATGTCGATGAGCTGCGTGGTGAGATAGAGATTACGCTGGAGATTCGAGGCATCAACCACATTGAGGACTACATCGGGAGTTTCTTCCAGAAGATACTTCCTTACGTACAACTCCTCCGGACTGTATGCTGAAAGGGAATAAGTTCCGGGAAGGTCGACTATCAGGAATTCGTAACCGTTATATCCGAACACGCCCTCTTTGGCATCAACCGTTACCCCGCTGTAATTTCCAACATGCTCATGGCTGCCTGATGCGATATTGAAAAGCGAAGTCTTCCCGCAGTTAGGATTACCTACCAAGGCCACCTTTATCTTCTTTCTGCGTATTTCCGCAAGAGAGCGCATCTCCTTTTCCAGAGTGTCATCTTCATCAGCCTCAAGAGCCGGAAGACTCACACGCCTGGAAAGCTGTTCCTTGGCCTCAGCCTCACTTATGACCTCTATCTTTGCCGCTTCCTCACGACGAATCGACACCTTGTATCCGATCACCTCATATTCAATCGGATCCAGCAGCGGAGCATTCAGAATCACCTTGACTCTGCTGCCCTTGACAAAGCCCATCTCAATTATCCTTTTACGGAAACCGCCATGCCCATTGACCTTGACGACCACTCCACGTTCTCCTGTCTTGAGTTCCGATAGTTTCATCTCTATATCCCTTTTTCCCTTCCCGGCATCCCCAGATGCTGCCATGAGGCAGCAAAGATATCAAATAATCTGCTCATATTGCTCATGATATGTTGTGAGGGCCTACATAGGACATCACAATTTCATGGTATATCATAGAAATTCTGCCGTTTTCTCATATCTTTGCAAAGATTTCAAAGAAGGAATTCAATATATGAAGAAAATATATCTTGCAGTTATGATTGCAGCGGCAGCAATGCTGTCCTGTTCCAAAGAGATCAAGATTGCGCCTGCTGTCT
The DNA here is from genome assembly GCA_017442315.1 of Bacteroidales bacterium. GTDB lineage: Bacteria > Bacteroidota > Bacteroidia > Bacteroidales > UBA932 > Cryptobacteroides. The sequence continues at coordinate 30,709 of JAFRZX010000155.1, read as the reverse complement.
CTTTTATCAGCGAGGCTCCTGTATTGACAGACACCACGGCAACCTTCAGCATCGTGTGCAGAGGTATTCCTGCAGACCAGGCAACTGTGATTCCTGTGATATTCGGAGGAAGCGCACAGATGGGAACGGACTATGAAGTATCGTCCGAAGAATTTGTATATGGAGGAGATGCTCCGAAAGAAAGCATTACCATACATGCACTCAAATTGGGAACCGAAAAGACCTTATCCCTGACCCTGGACCTTCCGGACGGAGTACAGGGAGGACGCTATACCAAGTCCGAATACTCCCTGCAGGATATTTTCGGATATATCTCATTCGACAGGCCGGAAATGATGATGACCGACACAACTGAAATCAATATAGTCATACTTGACAGAAGCGGTAACCCCAAGATAGTGGGAGTCGACACAAGAATAACTGTCAACATCGACATGGAGCAGTCATCTGCAATTGAAGGAGAACACTTCTCTTTTGCTGACAACATCAAGGACGTTACAATAAAGGCCGGTTCCCGATCAGGGGCCTTGAAGCTGGTATCTCTCGACCAGACATGTCCTCTTGAAAACGACAGAATAGTCCTGAAGACTTCCTTCAGTGACAGATACAGTTACGGACGTTATCCGGAACAAAGCATAACGGTGCTCGGACGTAAATGGGAAACGCTTGAAGGCTCCTGGAAGATAGACTCCCTGGTCACCGATTCCACATTTATGGATGAATGGTGGGAAGAGGAATTCAGTCTTCTCGAAGCAATGCCGAAATTCAACTCAAGCGATGCCCTGAAGTTTGATTTTTCCACCAGCACTTTCAGTCCTTCATTCAAATCTGACTTCAAGAATTATTTCATCGGCAATTCCAAACTTATAAAGAGCAAGGAGATGATGCTCCAGAGGACAGATGGAGAGACTGCGGAACTTCAGACCTTCATGCTGGACAACACCAACAGATACTTTGCATCTGACACAACCAGTCTGGACAAGGAATCCCTCATAGGCCTGCGCCTGATGAGAGATATTGAAACAGACGCAGAACTTCTTGACTTATATATCATTGACCACACGTCTCTTTCATTCATGCCCGAACTTGAAGAAAGCGGCAGATACGCAGCGGAGAAGCCTGTTGCGGCCTCTCCGGGGATGTATCTCAATGTAATCTTCAGAAAGTAGCTTCATTGAGTTTCTGATTCACCCATATCAGCTTTGAGATGTCATAACCTCTGTCCTGGGCCTCCTCCAGGATAAGCTGTTCTATTTCGGGTCTGATTGTCGGTGTTCTGGAAAGAATCCAAAGATAATCAGGGCTTTTGCTGCCGACAAGGGCCACCTGATAATTGCTGTCTATCATCATCACGTTGTAATCACTGTAGAAAAACAAGAAGAAGGACACCTTCAGATGACCGGGATCCGTCAAAGGTTCAGGCTGCTTGGCCTTACCTTCCGCCACCTTGTATTTTCCTTTTTTCCACCCTGTGTTTGTGACGCTTACCTTCCCGTCGTCCTGCAACAGATATTCCGCTATCACATTGTCCATACCTCTCTCGAAACTATGGTCGAATCTGGCAATCTCATACCATCTGCCTAAATAACGGTCAAGGTCGAATTCTTTAACTGTAGAATAATCCGGACGATTTTTGTCCTGAGCGATAATCAGGCCTGGGAGCATGATTGCCGCCAGCGCCAAAGGAATCAGACTGTTCATAATTAACCTGCGTTTTAAATTACACTACTAAACTTAAAACGCAGGCAAGTCAAAAAGTATGCTATTCTTCTCAGGCAATCTCTATCGTATATGACTTTGAGAATCTTTCTCCCGGTGCAAGATGATTCATCCAGTCCTTGTCCTTGTATTCTCCTTCATATCCGGCACGATCACATCGGCCATACCAAGGTTCGATGCAAACAAACGGTGCATTCATACCTGGAGGCGACCACAAGCCCAACACAGGAGCATCATACCTGAGTTTCAGCCAAGGAGTACCGTCTTCGCGATGCATTACAGTCTCTGAGACCTGAGCATTTTCCAGGACAAAAGTATTGACAGCATCAAATGTATCCACATCCAGCTTGAGAATACCATCTTTCATAGGAAGCGGATAGCGTCTGTCTACGTCCACACATCCCTTATCAGCCAGAGTTACACATTCCAGACCTTCCTTCCGGTCAAAAGTGAAGAAGCCTCTACCTTTGGTCATCTTGTCATAATCCGGATACAGGAAAGCAGGATGAGCTCCTATCTGAAACCACATATCCGCGTCAGCCGGATTCTCGACTTCCCAAATGACTTCCAACCTATTGCCCTGCAGTCTGTATGCTATCTCTAGCACGAATGGGAAAGGATATCTTCCCAAGGTTTCCTCTGTGGATTCCAGACGGTAACGGACCTCCGTATCAGAAGCACTGACAAGAGCGAATTCCTCGTCACGTGCAAATCCATGCTGTCCCAGGTTGTACTCGTTTCCGGCTACTCTGTAACGGCTCTCCCAGACGCTCCCAACTATCGGGAACAGCACTGGCGATCTTCTGCCCCAGTAAGCAGGATCGCCATGCCATAGATATTCTGTCGTACCTTTTCTGATGCTCTGCAACTCGGCTCCGACCTCACTGACATCAACTGTCAGTATACCATTTTCAAGTGTCTGCATAATGAATTATGATTATTTTCCGTAAACTTAATGAAAATCTTTGATTTCAGGGACGGTTTACATCAATATTATCAAAATGCAAAGGTTTCGAGCCATAAGTGCGACGCTCAATCACCGGTTTACCAGTCTTTAAGCCATTTATTATAGCCCAAGGAGCCATCTGGCAGAGATGTCAGATTATGACCCCATAGACCATATTCCAACAGGTCGAAATTGTTTGTCAGGAAAATTTCAATTCCATAAGGGAACATAATCACATTCTGTTCAGAACCTTCATATATTCCTTGAATGTGGGTAATGATATCTCCTGTAACAATAATACGGTTCTTCCAAGTTTCAAAATAGGCCATACCCTCTTCGTATTCCATATCCTGCTCTTCCATTGGAAAATCCATAGGTCTGAAAGGAAGATTATATACTCCGTATTTCATCGGATCAAGTCCTGCTATCGGCTGACGAGGATATTTTTTTGAGACAGAGCTATGTTCCTGATTCCAAGGATCCACAATCTGGTATCTTTCTGTCTCGGCATTATAACCATGCCAAGCATAGTCAATATAATCTCCGACAGCGATTCCTCCCGTAAGCTCTGTATCACCGAACGATGCTGTTGGCTCTTCATAATCAACGACTGTGAGTATCTTATCTGAGCCAAGAGCCTCACGCATACTCTTGATGAGTGCAGGATATGAGGTAGTATTGACTTCCGGAGCTCCAGACTCCCCATAACCGGAATTGCGGTCCCAGAAATTCACTCCGTCAAGTCCATACTTGTCCACAACATCTTTGACCTGTGCCACGAAGTCTGCAATCTGTCCTTCAGTCATATTGCAGAAACCGACTCCTGTCTCACCACCTTCAATGCACATGCAGACCTTTCTGCCGGTATCCTGAATCGGAAGAATATAAGTCATTCTGTTTTCAAGGACATAGTTCAGGTCTTTGTCAAGATTCAAAATAACACGACCTACTGCATCATCAAAACCCACCGATGCTTTTCGAAGATTCAGAATACTTCCTATGCCGAAATACGACTCGGCTGAACCATCCATCGGTTGTCTTACTATGATATAATCCGTAACCAATCTAGGATCATATTCTGCTGTATTAAGATAGAATATCCAGTTATGATGCTTCTCATCGAGATTCGCACCTTCAGGTGCGGAAAAAGCTTCACGAACTGTAACTGCAACATATTTCACAAGTCCTGCAGTTCCGTCGTTAGCCTCAGCACCATCCGCAACAAGAGGCAGCACATACTGTCCCACCTCCAATCCTTCTGCTGTCACATTAAGCGTAAGCTCCGATGATTCAGCAGACCCGGATGCGACTGAGAACGATGATGCCGACAGAGTATAAGCTGATGAAGGAAGAAGAGCAGCCTCCTCGGAATAAGCTGAATTATATGCCTCCACAAGGTTATCATCAGTTCTGAATGCAAAAGTCATTGCCTCCTGAGCTGCATAATTCAATGAATACTTGAAGGCAACTGTCTGTGACGCTGATTCTTTTCCGAGAGTCATTAAAAGTAACTTCACATCACCGTTTCCGGCTGCGAACGCAAGTGCGCCTTCATAAGGAACTTCAACGGCTACAGAACATTTTCCGGAAATACCATCAACCACTGCAGTCACATCGGTCATTCCGGAACCGACAGCTGTCACGGTTCCGTCATTTGCCACAGTAACGACAGCCTCATTACCGGACTTCCATTCAACAGCAGAATATTCCACTCCTTCCGGAGCAACAGTCACATCCAACAAAGCTGTTTCTCCCACTTTAAGCACGAGATCAGCAGGTACAACTGTTACTGTCGAGACCTTAAGTGTTTCCGCTTCCTTCTTGCAGGAAACCGTCATGCTCATTCCTACTATAAGGAAAGTCATGATCATTGCATTGAAAAATCTTTTCATAAAAATCGTCATTTATGGGTTTGTATATTGCTACTCTGTCTTGTTGTAAAACGGAATCTCTATGTCATCAGGCCATATCATATCAAATGCCGCCACTCCATCATTGCCGTTACCTGTAGCATCCTTGAGAATATTTCCTGTATCTTCATTGCATTTCCAATAACCGATGAGGCCATCGGATGCAGGATCCACTTCATACATATTGGCCCATATCTGTTCCTGCGTACGAGCCACAGACCACACGCGCACTTCGGCAACATCTCCGCAAAGCTGTCTGGTGTCATCATATGATTTCCCTACAAAGAACTGGTATGCATTGTAAAAAGTTGCATATTCGACATTATCTCCGTCATACATCGCCCTCATTGCCAGATTCATAGGTTCAGCACCTATCTGACCGAGACTGCGGCTCTGCAATGATCCGTTGACATAGATGCAGACTTCACCGCTTATCCTGTCATATGTGGCAGCAACATGATACCAGATTCCCGCCTGAAGAATCTTTGCATCATCTTTTGCGGGAAATTTGCCAAAACCAACTCCAGAGCCGTCAAACTGAAGCTGTTGACGCGGAAAGGAAGCATCTCCTATTCTCAACAGACAATACTGTTCCACACCCATTATCGTACTGATGTCCTTGTGTGCCGTAAAGTTGTCTACACGGATGAAAGTTTCGTATGTAAGGGCATCAAGCCCATTAAAGATGTCGCTGTGAGGTCCAGCCTTATCCAAGGTCGGGAATGTAATCCAGTTATCTATCAATGATGCCGCTGATGTGATGGCAGATGACCTTTTCAAAACATAATACGCAGTCGATGACGCTTCTAGAGGAGCTATATCAGACGAAACTATTGTCAAAGGCACAATATATGTCGCATCTATTTCCAACTCTTCAAGTCCGGAAATGGTCAATGTAACTGCATCTGACTGGGTCTTTCCTGCAGAGATTGTCACTGTCTGGGACGAAAGGGCATAATGGGATGCATCAAGAGCCGGATAGGATGTACCATGAAGAGAGTTGTAATGTTCTGCCAAAGATGGTTCCACAGCAATGGAAACAACAACCTCCTTCTCTGCTGGATATGCAAGGCTCGCCATCACAACCCTTTCCACTGAGGCAAGCGTTTTCTTGACGGTCAGGTTCTGCACTGCGTCCGTCATAGCTACATCAAGATAGACAGCATTGTCAAACAATATCTCCTTGTCGGCAAATCTGCCACAGGATACTAAGACCGCAACAGCGAGTCCTAAGAAAATCATTCTTTCTTTCATTTTGCCGGATTTAATGTCTGTATTGTCCTTCTGATCTGAGGATAATTGCCATAGGCATCATAATAGTCGTCTTCTATATTATAGACAGCCATCCCTGCAAGAGGGCCGAGAGGGATCACACGCGAAGTAAGTTCATCAACTGCATTTACAGTCTGCTTGTTCTCATTCATAATCTCTGCAGAAATCCTCGCAGCCAGCAAGATCTTCGTTGCCGGAACAGCAGCATATCCCGTTGATGTTGCCAATGCTGCCTTTACATCGGCTATATTCAATGCCAAATCTGTAGCAAGCACGAAATAGTCCACATCCTGACGGTCTTCTTCAGAGACAAAGAGAGGATTACCCTCAAACACTATAAGTTGTCCTGCACTGCGGGCTGCCTGAAGTCTATCCATTATGAGTGCCGAAGCTTCAGCACGAAAGAGGTCGGTATAGAGAGGAGTTCCAGTGAACGACCACCCGTCAAGGCCTTCGGCAGCAACGACTGACACAGCCTTGTCGACCCAAGCGCCAAGGGAGGACGCATCAGGGAAAGAATCCATCAAGGAATCAAAGTCCAGCTGATAGAGAACCTTTGTACCCATTCTATGCATATGCTTCAGATCCTCTCTGTCGTAATCTGAAAAATTAGCAGCATTGGTCAGTGAAATTATATCCAAGGAATCCGGAAGGCATCTCATATAATCCTTTTCACTTGACGCATCGTCAGGAGAGTTTCCCATGCGTACATATGTAAGATAATGCTTTCCTGTCTTCCAGGCTCTGAGAGATGCTGCATAAGCATCCGATCCTGCATTATCACTGACACCATGATTTCTATCATCATTTATCAGTATAGGTTCTACAGATGTCCAGCTGCTACATGACGATAATGCAATAAGTATAGTCAATATTATTATATGTGCTTTCATATGATATATTTTTGTAAGAATACCCTACCATGGCTTGCAGTCCCACCAAACACGCGATCCCATTGTATCACCATTGGAGAAGACAGACTCTTCCGCCAGCATCAACACTGCAGCCTCAAGATTTGCAGTATTCTCCGTATATTCCTCAACCGGATACTGAAGTCTTCTTGCACCGTAACGGACATCAACCGTACCTCCACTCTTGTTCTCGACAACCGGCATCAGACGCGGATATCCTGTCCTCCTGTATTCCGACCATGCTTCAGTCCCAAGAGGGAAGATCGCGATCCACTTCTGGGTTATTATCCTTTCCAGATTTTCCTCTAAATCAGCACCATTTCTCCAGGCCACAGTAATTGTACTCTGTGGAGCCGTCGTATCATAATCCGAAAAGAACGGATCGTCATGCTTGGCCGGCATAGACTCATCATCATAAATATATACATCATCTCCCGTAGCTCCCCGTTCTTCGAATGAAAGTCTTATTCCATCTTCATACAACTGTCTTGCTGCGGCTTCCGACCCCCATCTGAGTTCGTATTCCGCCATCAGAAAACTGACCTCGGCTGCATTCATCCAAAGTATCGGAGTATCAGATTCTACAATCATGTTGGAAAAATAACTGATCGCCTGACTCTTGCTTGGTGGATCTGTACCTATGCGTATGCCTCTATATTCACCATTCCCGGAAAGTAGAAACATCTTTTCGCGCCTAGGATCTTCGTATCCGTTCATATAACATATGATATCTGCACCCACGCGGTGATCCGACCAATCGTTATAAATCAGAGTCATACGGTTTTCGGCAGGATGCATATATGCATTGTCAGCATTGACCGTTATTACTCCTGATGCAATAGCCTCCGCAGCCTTTATTCTGGACAGATCCGGATTGACATAGCTCAGACGCATAGCCATACGGAGCTTAAGAGAATTGGCATATTTGAGCCATTGTCCGACATTGCCGTAATATACGGCATCAAAACTGCTGAATGCCGACGCATTCAATCCAAGATTTGCAGAAAACACGTCTATCACTTCGTCAAGTTCTGTAAACATGACATTGTAGACATCCTCCTGACTGTCATATCCTACGGTCAACGATTCTTCCGCATTGCCGACAACCTGAGTATATGGAATAGGGCCATATGAATCCGTCACCCTATGCATTATGGCAACACGGAAAAGTCTGGCGAATGCCACTGTCATTTCATCATCAGTACCGCTTACTATGGCACGATATGCCGGATAAGTCTGGGATATGACATCTACAAATGGAGCCTTGCGCCAATCTGCCGACGGGTTGAATGTTTCAAATTTCGTGAGCCATGCATCTGGTGTAGCACCGATGTAGCCGCCGAAAGGACATCCTGCAAGGGATTCCACAAACTGATAAAGGTGCTCCTGAACGGGTACCACCAGGCTTTGCAGTGTCTTTATGTTGGTTCCGGTCTTATAATTCATGACCTGAAGCTGAGTGTCAGTGACTTCATTCGGGTTGCGGTTGATCTCCTCAAACATTCCTGTACAGGATGTGAGGAGATTGCCGGTCAAGCCGGCAATGACGGTTAAGAACACTTTCGTCATGCCCGATATCAGAGATTTCGTCATGCCCGACATCAGTGATTTCGTCATGCCCGATATCAGAGATTTCGTCATGCCCGACATTAGAAATTTCGTCATGCCCGACCTGATCGGGCATCTACCTAATATAATATTGCTCATCATAACCACTCCTCCCATTAGAATTCAAGTTTGACATTAACACCAAGATTGCGGGTAGAAGGCATCATGAAATAATCGATACCTTGATAGTTCAAGCCTGTGGAAGCCACCGCTTCCGGATCAAAAGGAGCCTTGCACCAGATCATCCATAGATTGCGTCCGACAAGAGCAAAAGTAAGCGCCGCCTTATGTCTGAACCATTTGCGCGGAAGCGTATATGCTATGGAAAGTTCCTGAAGACGGAAGTTAGTGGCACTATAGGTATAGTACTGAGGCAATCCACTCTGTGAACCTATTGCCTGATACCATGCCTGAGCATCCATCCGCGCACGCCCGTTTATCAACACCCCTCCTTCGTCACGCGCACGGGCCGAAGTTTCTGATACTCCGAAAAGATCAAGATTGGCCTGTGTCGCAGAGTAGCAGATACCTCCTATGCGTCCTGTGAAAAGTATCCCCAATCTGATTCCTTTCCATAAGAAGTCATTACGCCATGCAAGGTTGTACTTTGGAAAAACAGAACCGAGATACAAGTCACCACAATCATCCTCCACAATGACATTACCGTTCTTATCTATTTCTAAATATCCTTTATCATTATATTTCAGGCCGGAAGTCGTGTATAGATCTCCTAGTGTCCCTCCAGGCTTCAATATATATTTCGCCTTTCCAAGTCCTTTAATCTCAAGCCTTTCTTTGGTTATAGACTTCCCTGTCTCCGGATGTATATAATCACTGACAAGTTCTACTATTTCATTCCTGTTCCATGAAAACGTAAAATTGCTGCTCCACTCAAAGCCCTGCCATGAATCCTGATAACCGACAGATGCTTCTATGCCTGAATTCCTGACATGCCCTGTTTGAAGGTATATGGTAGAATATCCCGAAGATACGGAAATCTGAGGATCGAATGTCTGATTGAAAGTATCCGCCCGATACCATGAAGCAGACAGACTCAGACGCTTCCAGAAAGTGGCATCCATACCGACTTCATAAGTCCTTGTCCTTTCCGGATAAAGTTCTCCTACAGGATAATGCGTCTTGGTTACCCAATTCTTATTGGTGGCATCATAACTATATGTAGGAATAGTCAGATGACGCGGAAAAGGCATTCCTACTGAAGCGAATGAACCCCTTATCTTCAAATAAGATACAGATTCAGGCATATTCCATAATGAAGTGGGTATCCACGATAGACCCGCAGACGGATAGAAGAACGACTCTGAGGAAGATCCTGCCAGTTGGGAGGCCCAATCATTTCTGCCGGTCACAGTAAGGAAGAGCATCTTCTTCCATCCGACTTCCACACTTGCAAACACCGACTGGGTCTGTTCACGCCACCCGTACTTGGATGCACGTTTCTTCACGTCATCCAGATCCATGACATTGAAGATATTTGGCAGTCCTTTTTCCTGAACAGGACCTCTGTAATTGAGTTCATCTGTCTTGATGTCATTGATCGATGCACCTACATTGGCCACAAGGCTCCAATCCTTTCCGAACGTCTTGTCCACATTGATCATGATATCCGCATATGTCTGTGTGTCATATCCTCTTGATTCGGAATAGTGTCCGTTGAGTCCTCCTTCGGTAATTGTCGTGTTGGACGAAGCATATAGTTTCTGAGAATAAAGACTGTTTGTATTGTCAACCCTCACACGTCCTGTTACATTAAGCCAATCCAAAACATCATAACTTGCGGAAAAGGAAAGCATATAACGTTTTTTGTCTGTATCACGTACGTTTCGATAGGCAACCCACCATGGATTCTGCATGCGTAGATCTCCACCTTCAAGATCCGAAGACCAGAACTGCTCCATCAGCTTCGTAGCAGGATTATAGCGTTCAAACAGTCTGTAGGCATCTATATCTTCTCCACGGGGAAACAGATAGGCTGATACTATCGGATTTGAATACACTCCCTGATTGGTCATATTCCTGTCTTTCTGGATTATATAGCTTGCTGACGCATCCAGACGAAGCCTGTCATTCAGAAAATATGTCGTGTTCCTGAATGTGAAGTTATATCTGTCATAGAGATTGTTCGGGACTATACCATCCGAATTGACGGATGCAGCGGAAAAATATGTCTGATTACGGTCTGTACCACCAGAAAGAGTAAGCGAATTGGTATAGACATGCCCAGTCTGAAAGAAATCTTCAGGAGTGTATCCTGTACGTCCTGACTCCGGAATCAGTGCGCCCCAGCTGTATACTTTTGATCCAGAGCTGATGCCATTGCTTCCCGTACCGTAACGGTTCTGAAATTCCGGAAGCACAAACGGACTCATAAAATCCGTAATGCTGCTGAATGTGACTTTCATACGACCTGATTCCCCTTTTCTAGTGGTAATCATTACCGCACCATTGGCAGCTTCAGATCCATAAAGGGCAGCAGCTGCCGCACCTGTCAGGACAGAGATGCTTTCTATGTCTTCCGGGTTGAGGTCTGCAATAGCTTCAGTCTCACCTTTTGAATCGAATTCAGTCCCTCCTCCTCCTCCGAAATTGTACATTGGGATACCATCTATTACATACAGCGCGTTGGAACTCTGACTAATGGACTTGTTTCCTCTGAGCACGACTTTTGCCGCACCTCCAACTCCGGAAGATGATGCGTTGATGTTGACCCCTGCAACCTTTCCTGTCAAAGAATTGATGAAATTGGCATCCTTTACAGCCGTAACTGATTCAGAGTCGACTTTCTGAACATTATAACTCAACGCCTTTTCACTTCTCCTGATACCCAAAGCGGTGACAACCGTAGATTCCAGTTCGACAGCATCTTCAGCAAGGGATATATTGAAATCCCTGCGATTTCCGACTTTAAGCGCCACTGACATGAATCCAAGGCATGCTATCTCTATTACAGCCGTCGATGGATTATCAACCATCAGAACAAATTCACCATTCATATCAGTAGCGGTCCCGTTATCAGTCCCTTTCACAATTATGGCAGCTCCAGATATGGGCCATCCCTCTGTGTCCGTGACTTTGCCAGTGACAGACGCAGGCTTTTCCTTTCCATGAAGGCTAAGAATGATATTGGAACTGATCATATGCCATATCACCCCTGTTCCTCTTACCATCTGATCAAGAGCCTCTTCAAGAGTTCCGTCTTTCACCTCCACCGTAACTCTCTGCTTAGTGTCAACACCATCTGATACACCGAAAAGATAACGCGTGTTTTCTTCGATACAAGCCATGACCTGCTCCATCGGCACATTCTTCAGGCTAATGGTTACTTTGACTTTCTGCGCATAAGCAGTATTTAAAGTCAAGACTATTGCGGCAAGAACAATGACTCCATACCGTTTACAATGTCTGTCACCAATCATATCATAGTCTGTTTTAGTTATTGAATATGGTTATCACTCCTGTTTCAGGGTCTGTTTCAAATTCAAAGTCTGAATTTATTCTCAATACTTCCAAAGCATGCTCTATACCGTCAGAAATCCGGAACTTGAGCCTCCTGAATCCGATCTGAGGCAGAGTATCGCAGGTTATTTCAATATCCACTGCATACGTCTTTTCGAGTTTTTCCACTACCTGGATGAAATCCATATCCGAGACAGATAAAATACCTTCCGTCCAAAGATATGCATCCATGTTCATGATTTCCTGAACTACAAGACGTCCGCTTTTAAGGCTCACCATCGTATTGGGACTCATGATGTACTCCCGGTCTTCAGACAAACCGGTAATTGCAACACATCCCTCTAATAGCGATGTGGAAAATTCACCTCTAACTTTATCCGCCACGACATTGAACCTTGTTCCAAGTACTTTCACGCCATAGGCAAAAGTTTCCACTTTGAAAGGCTTATCCTCATCATACGCGACGTCAAACATAGCTTCTCCTTCCAATTTCACACACCTTGTATCCTCTCTGAATATAACCGGATATTCAAGTGTACTGCCGGAATTCAGAGACACCTTAGAACCATCTGCCAGCATCACATCCACACGCTGGCCGGCAGGAGCAGAAACTGTCATGGTTTCAGAGGCCTTTCGTTTCAAGGGCATGGATACGAAATAGTTATTGACCATAAATCCGATAAGCAAAGATGCCGCTGCCGTTGCAATCCACTTCCATGTTCTTCCCGATGATTTTCTTGCTCCCTCAGTATTCAATGCCTTGTCGGACATTTCCGCCAATACCAAGGTGTCCATAACAAAGCGCTGATGAGCCTCCTGAAATATCTTTTCGTTATTCGGATCGGACTCAAGCCACTCATATATGCTGTCTGTTTCGTGTGGCAAAGCTTCGTTCATGAAGAACTTTTCCAATATATATCTGTCAGGTTTCATCGTCTAAAATTTCATGCTTGTATATATAAAGACGCCTATGTCAATCTGATTCGTGAAAATTTCTGCTATTTTTTCATCTGAAACATTTAGTTTGGTTTTCATTTTTTATCTGCTAACTTTGCGACCACATGAATGAAGCCTTATCATACAGAATGATAGTGGACCTGTTCCGGAAAAAGGAACAGTTATTCATGACTCTTGCCATTTCCTATGTACATGACAAGGAAACAGCAAAAGACATAATAAGCGACTCATTCATTTCACTTTGGGAGCACCGGCAAGATGTCCTGGAAGAGAAATACGCTGACTATCTTTATAGGATAATACGCAACCGATGCCTGGATTACAGGCGCAATAACAGCAGACATAAAGCCGTGTTTGACAAGATTTCCGAAAAGGAACGCGGTCTCATGGAATATTATTCCAGAGCTATTGAAAGTTGCAACCCATCACTATTGTATGCTCAGGAAATCAAGGTTATAAGCGAGAAAAGTCTCATGAAGCTACCTGAAACCACTAGAAAGATATTCCTTCTCAAAAGATATGAGGGAAAATCCTATAAGGAAATTTCAGAGATCATGAACATCAGTGTCGGCAAGATAGATTATGAATTACGCCGAGCGATGAATCTGCTACGTACAACGTTAGTAGACTATATCAATCCCGCCATAATTTCTTTAACACTCGGAATCTATCTATATGGGATTGAGCATTTCCTGAACAGACTTTATTTTATCTAATATAATCAACAGATTTACAACTAGTTATATAAGAAACAGAGGAAAACCTTTCGATTTTTCCTCTAGGGTAAACTGGTGCGGTGGCATTACAGATTATCAAACTTTCATGAATGATTTCCGCAAATCTGCTGAGTTAGTGAGATGGTTAAAAGAAAAAACAGAAGGGTGAGATAGTCAGCCTTTCGGCTCAGTCTTTGCCTCTACATCAGATACCCCAATATCTTCTGTAGTGACTGCGGACTTTCTCTACCTTACCAAAGCGAACCCGTGTGTACGCTCTCACTTTGATAAACACAGGGTAAACCATCTTGACAGTCACCCTGACCTCTAAGCAATCTGTTCTTTTGGTCATCAGGTTATATATTATACAGCGTAAAGAACGATTTGAAAGAGGTTGTTGGGACAGTCCCCGAGGTGTTACGATATGCCACCCCTGTTATGGGTAAAAGAAAAGACATCATTGGGGTGATGTCTAATCTAATGGGTTGCTGTATAACCCTGATGACTTGTACTGCAAAGGTACGAACATTTCTGAAATCTGCAATACACCGCTAAAAATTTTCCCTCAATTCTGTTTCAGGGGATTATAAAAGAAAAACGGAAGCAGATTGTTCTGCTTCCGTCGTTGAGTGCGGTGGGCGAGACTCGAACTCGCACAGGCTTACGCCCACTACCCCCTCAAAGTAGCGTGTCTACCATTTCACCACCACCGCTTGAGTTTGGGATTGCAAATGTACGACATTTTTTTGTACCTGCAAATTTTTCTGTCAAAAAAATCACAATTCATAACAAATTTCAGTTCTGCACCATTCTTACCCAATATATGGATTGGGAAAAGCCTAAAAGAGAGCCCTTAACGCGCAATGTGCCATCCGGCATGAATTCACAAGTAGCATTGGCTTTGATGCCACGCGTGGGATCGTAGACTTTTGTTTCTCCCCATCTATTCTTTTCTGCGTCATATCTAAGTCCGTTCATAAGAACTATTCTGTCACATTCTACATGGCGAAGAGACTTGTCCGGATTCTTTTCATCAAGGCGCACATTTCCCTCGTCATCCAGTCTGTTCTCCACCCAAAAAACCTGAGCCTTGAATGTACCGTCCGTCTCTCTGGTTATCCTTACTTTGGTGTTTTCGCCTTCATGAAGAACACTATATTCTCCCACGATACTGTCCGGATTTTCATTAAGACTCTGCTGAGCCATTACAACGACAGAAAATGCCATAAATAAAACTAACGTAGACAATAATTTTCTCATTTTCAAGGATTTTTAATTCAAATCATTGCAAATATACCCATTTTTTTCTACTTTTGCACGATTTTCCTCGTGTAGGAAAACGTTGGTATTTTTATTAATATTTATTTAAAACAGATTCACAATGGCTGTTAAAATTCGTCTTCAGCGCCACGGAAAGAAGAATTTCGCATTCTTCCACATTGTTGTGGCTGATTCACGCGCACCTCGCGATGGTCGTTACATCGAGCAGCTCGGCTCTTACAACCCTAACACAAACCCAGCTACAATCATGCTCAATGAAGAGCGTGCTCTTGCATGGCTTAACGTAGGTGCACAGCCTACTCTTACTGCAAAACGCATCCTTTCTTATGAGGGTGTTCTCCTTGCAAAGCATCTTCAGGGTGGTGTAAAGAAGGGCGCACTTACTCAGGAACAGGCTGACGCCAAGCTGGCTGCATGGAAGTCAGAAAAGGCTGCCAAGATCAATGCTAAGAAAGAGGGGCTCAGCAAGGATGCTGCAGCTGCAAAGAAGGCTGCTGTAGAGGCTGAAGCAAAGGTAAATCAGGAGAGAGCTGAAGCTCTTGCCAAGAAGAAGGCAGAGGCTGAGGAGGCTGCACGTGCTGCTGCTGAGGCTGCCGCTGCAGAAAAGGCTGCACAGGAAGCTGCTGCAGCTGAAGAAGTATCAGCAGAGAACCCTGAGGCTTAATATCAGCATGGCAGGTTCCGATAACTTGCAGCAGGTAGGCCAGGTATTGAAATCCAATGGTACCGATGGGGAACTCATCATAAGTTTCCGAAACATCGCTCCTGAAGATATCAATCTTAAAGAACCGGTGTTCATCATATTTGATGAACTGCCGGTTCCTTTCTTTATAGAAACATTCGTAAAACGTGGCAATTCCAAGGCTCTGGTCCGTCTCACAGGCATAAAGTCCCAAGAGGATGTTGAAGAGATAGCTGGCAAGGCGGTCTATGTTGAGGAAGGCCAGATTCCGGAGATGTCTTTGGAAGAGGATGGTTTCGCAGCGCTTGTAGGATGGACGCTGCTGACGCCGGAGATCCCCGATCAGGTCGGGGATGACATAGAGGAGGAGCCGTCATTGCCGGCTTTGACCGGCAATCTATACGAAGTCGGAGAGATCACCGACTTTATAGACATACCGGAAAATCCCTGCATCGAAGTGGAAACAGAAAATGGAGTGGTAATGATACCACTCCATGAAGATCTTATTCTCTCCGTTGATACGGAATATCAGGAAATCATAATGCAGATTCCTGCAGGACTATTATAGTACTATTAAAGTCTGTCCTTAAGGATAAAATAGTACACTGCAAGTCCGATCCAGCTGAAAGCAAGAAGTCCTATAGTAAGAAGAACCTTGACCACAGTGTCAAGACCAGCCTTGTTTGTCCAGACATCCTTAATACACCAGATACAGCAGATAAGGCCTGCCAGCCAAATAATAAAAGAAATCATAGTTGTTGATTTTAAATAGTTAATGATATTTTTAGAATCTGTTTGATTTTCATCAATACGCTTCCGATATGCTCATCAGAAAATCATCTAGACAGAAATAAGCAGGAACATCTTCATGTGTAGATGTAACCTTGAAATCAATGTATTCAACACTTCCAAGAGCAGAAAGATTGAAAGGAGCCCATGTCTTCACCAATGAATCCTTGTCTGCCAGCAGAAACTCCGCTTTCCCAGTCACTGTTGATCCCATATATCCGGTAGCCGTAACCACCAGCCTGTCATTGTCTGAAAAGTTAGCCAGGACAGAGTCCGCCACCTCTACAGTATTATTGACATAGCACCCGGCGACAGTACAAGATCCGTATGCTATATTGGAGAACATGAAGTCATGTACAGGCATCATGTCTTCTGACGGATTGTCATAGAACACCAGATAGCTTGAACTTCCACGCGCACCGGCATCCGAAAGGACACGATACTGATTATTGCCTTTTACAGCACCTGTACCCTTGAGGGCTGATAGCCTGAAGCCTCCAAGAAACTCATTTCCATCCAGTTTATGCATAAACATCACGGCACCCCATGGTATTCCCAGACCATCATTGGTGTTTACCCAAAGGCTATCCTGTCCGAAAGTTATATCATAATACTCAAATGATGCCATCGAAGGATAAGTACTCGAATAAGAGCTACCTTTGAAACATGATGCAACAATAAACGTCACTATTAATATATAAATATATTTCTTCATCATCTACTAAATATCAATCCTACAAACTTAAATAAAATATTATGATTCCCAACTCAAATAAATAGAAACCAAACCATTTATTCCTCCTCAGGAAACATCATAACGTCACTTCCGCAACATAAACGGCAGGGCCGGTAAGCCAGAGGTCTTCTGCAATTGCACTGCCGCTGCCAGGGATGAAATCAACTATAAGACAATCCCTTCTTGCCTGTACCTCATAAGAGAGACGTCCATCAACACACTCAGCCTGTATTCCCGACACATATGCTGCGATGCAACCCGCAACAATTCCCGTTCCACAAGCATAAGTCTCATTTTCAACTCCCTTCTCATATGTCCGGATCTTCAATTTTCCATCAGCGGAATCGACAAAATTCACATTTACACCAAGGGGTTGAAGCGCTTCAGCCCCGAAACGAATTTCTCTTCCTTCTCCAACAACATCATAAGCATCCAGATCATCTACAAAACGAACAAAATGTCTGGTGCCTGTATCAAGGAAATAGCCATCAGAAGGCACTGAAACTCCTTTTAGAACATCATACCGGACAATCTCAGAAATATCCTTCATCTTAAGCCTCACGATTCTTTCCCTTCCATCGTGACTGAGAATCTGAGCCGTGTGGAACCCGTCAGATGCTGCAAAGTCATAGTTTTCAATACCCATATCAGCAGCAAATGCAACAATGCAGCGTCCGCCATTGCCACACATCATTCCGCCAGAACCATCCGAATTGAAATATCTCATTCTGAATCCATATTCCCTGCTGCTCTCAAGCAACATCAGACCATCAGCCCCAATACCGTAGCGACGGTCACACAGGTCAGCTATGGATTTATTCCAAAGAGATCCGTCAGGAAGACATGCCGTCAGGACACCCTCACGTTCTCTGACATGCCCATCTCTGTTGTCTGCTATCAGGAAATCATTTCCTGCACCTTGATATTTGTAGAAAGTCATAACTCCGGGTTTCATACATTATTGACTCACTTTACTGTCCAAAGCCTCTCTCACAAGCGAAGACAGCAATCTGATCCCCTCTGTAATCCTCTCAGGCGACATAAAGGAGAAATTCATGCGCATGGTATTGACTCCGCTTCCATCGGTATGAAAAAACACACCGGCAACATAAGCAACTCCTGCATCAAGAGCACGATCATAAAATCTGACGGAATCAAAACCATCCGGCAAAGTCAGAAACAAGAACAATCCACCTTCTGGACTTGTCCAGCACACTCCGTCAGGCATATGCTTCTCAAGCAGTCCCAGCATAAGGTCTCTTTTGCTTTTATAAAGTTCTATTGTCTTTTTCAGGTTAGCATCGAGTCTGCCGCTACCAAGAAATTCTGCTGCAACATACTGATCAAACACCGGAGGACAAAGGTCAAGAGACTGCTTGCACACATATATCTTATCCAAGATGTCCGGATGAGCGATAATCCAGCCTAAACGGAATCCGGGAGCAAATATTTTAGAAAACGAACCAAGATGAACAACTCTGTCAGGATCAAGCGAATACATAGTTGGAATATGCTGTCCATCATATCGAAGTTCTCTGTAAGGACTATCCTCTATTATAAGGAAATCATGTATGCGCGCAAGTTCTACAAGCACCTTCCTCTCCTGAAGCGTCAAAGACTCTCCTGACGGATTCTGAAAATCAGGTATCATATAAAGGAACTTGATCCTTTTACCATCAGCTTCAGCCTGAGATATAGCCTTTTCATATGCTTCACGAAGAGCACCAGGTCCGTTCTGATGGGAAACACCCCTTACATCTGTACGATATGACCGGAAGGACTGTAGAGCACCAAGGTACGAAGGATTGGAAGTCAGCACCACATCTCCGGGATCGGCAAGAATGCGGGTACATACATCGATCCCCTGCTGGGAAGAAGATGTAATCTGCACTCTTTCTACAGGCACAGCATAACGTGCAGCGACTGCCTCACGCAGTTCTGTAACACCCTGGGTGGCCCCATATTGGAAAGCCTTCCCACCATATCGGTCTATCACTTCCGACATGGTCCGGCGTATGTCTTCAAGCGGAAAAGTCTCTGCAGAAGGATAACCTCCGGCAAAAGAATATATGGCATTCAGATCTACCCTCTTGAAAATCTCCCTTACCGGAGATCTGAAGAAAGAACCGACATCCTTGGAAAATTTATTGTCGTACATACCCATACATCAAAACACTCAGACTATTACCTAAGCATATCCTCCAGCGTAATCGACCCGGACGTCTTGTCGTCACGATATTTCACAATCACAGGACAATACAGATGAATACCATCATCAGCACCAGGGCCTTTGCTTACAGGACGGCTGCCTGCTACGACAACAGCTCCAGAAGGCACAACCATCTGACCGGATGCATTGGCTTTGATATATCCTCCATTTACTGCATCATATATTGCGGTAGAAGCATTTATGACCACTCCTGTACCGATTACAGCATTCTCCTTGACAACTGTGCCCTCATAAATGCCGCAATTTCCCCCGATGAACACATTATCCTCAATGATTACCGGAAGGGCTCCTACAGGCTCCAGTACACCTCCAAGCTGAGAGGCTGCCGAAAGATGCACATGCTTGCCTACCTGGGCACATGAGCCCACTAAAGCATGCGAGTCTATCATGGTACCTTCATCCACAAATGCCCCTATATTGACGTATGAAGGCGGCATCATTATCACGGATGGAGCAAGATACGCCCCGGAGCGTACACAACTTCCCCCCGGCACAATACGAACTGCATCGGCAGCAGTGAATTTCCTGACCGGAATTGTATCCTTGTCAAAAAAAGGAAATTGTCCTTGAGACATATCTGTCAATTTTCCGAGACGAAATCCTGAAAGTATAACCTCCTTCACCCATGAATTTACCTTCCACTCTCCGCCGATCTTTTCCGCCACTCTGACTTTACCACTCTCAAGATCAGCAATTGTCTGATAAAATCTATCCTGCTCTGTCATAATCCTAAATTCTTTATTGTATCGACCATCAAATCATATGTAACCTGCTGTGCAGGAACAAGAGGCAGACGGAATTCGTTTTCTATCAACCCCATAGCATGCATTGCCGCTTTTGCTGGAATAGGATTGCTCTCTACGAAGCAATTTGTAAACAACGGTATCAAAGCTGCCTCCAGCTCACGTGCCCTGGCGAAATCGCCTTTTCCAGCCGCATGCACAAATTCAGCAAGATGGGATGGAGCGATATTGGAGGCCACACTGATAATGCCAGCCCCACCTTTCTCCATCATCCACAATGTGTCATCATCGTTTCCACTGAGTACCATGAAGTCTTCTGGAGCATTACGCAGAATCTCTTCTATCTGCTCCTTGTTGCCGGAAGCCTCCTTCACAGCAACTATATTGTCTATCTCAGCAAGACGCAGGGTTGTCTGCGCCGTCATGTTGGCTCCCGTACGCCCCGGTACATTATATAATACGATAGGTCTGTCTGTCGACTCCGCAACCGCCTTGAAATACTGATACTGTCCTTCCTGGGTAGGTTTGTTGTAATACGGAACAACTATCAGAAAGGCATCCGCACCATATGGTTCAAGAAGTTTCATGCTTCTTATGGTATGATTCAGTGAATTTGTGCCTCCGCCGACAACCACCGGACGTCCTTTTGAGCGTCTCTTGGCAATCTGAAGCACCTTGATGCGTTCATCATCCTCAAGGCAAGGAGTCTCACCGGTTGTTCCAAGAGGTACCAGGAAATCTATACCAGCCTCAATCTGGCGATCAACCAAAATCTCGAAAGCCTCATAATCAACATCATTCCCTTTAAATGGGGTAATAAGTGCAGTACCGCAGCCTGTCAAATCAATTCTTTTCATAAAACAACTCCTTGAATTCGTGAACACCGGTCAACATATCTGTCCGAAGGGCAGCCTCCACAGCTCCCACGGCGAATCCCTCACGGGAAAAAGCCTCATGAGAAAATGTGAGACGGTCATCCGTACCCTCGAATCCTATGGTATGAATACCAGGGATTTCACCACATCTTACAGACTGGACATCAATCTTCGTCCCCATATTCAAATCCACAATATCAGCTAAAGAACGGGCAGTTCCGCTAGGAGCATCAAGTTTATGGAAGTGATGCATTTCCACAAGATAAGGGCTGTATCCCCCGAATCTGCCCAAAAGTTTCGACATATACTCCGTAACTGCAAACATCACATTTACGCCTACAGAGAAGTTCGTCGCCCATATCATCGGCGTGCCACATTTTTCAAAATATTCCACAACCTCTTCCCTGATGTCAGCCCATCCTGTAGTCCCCACCACTACAGCCTTGAAATTCTCTGCAAGAAACCTGTAGTTTTCTCTGAATGCTGCAGGAGTCGTAAAATCTATGCAAACGCAATCTTTTGCAAGGGAGGGATCTGTATCAGCCACATCCTCAGTCCAGCCTGCATACTCAAGACCTCGCGAAAGAATGACCTTTTCGATCATCTTTCCCATTTTTCCGTAACCGCTTATGTATAATCTGGTATTCATTTGAACCGGTTTTGCATATGGTTTAAAAAACTTCCAATTCTTCAGGATTCTCGAACAAGTGGTCATGAAGGTCCTGAACAACCTCCGATAGTTCCTCACGGTCTACAACAAAACTGATATTGACGAATGAAGCACCCTGAGAAATCATATATACATTTGTCCTCTTGAGGGGAGCGAAAGTCTTTTTCAGCATGCCATTCAGACGTACAATATTCTTTCCTATCACAGATACCTGTGCCTTGTCGTCATCAACTATCACATCGGCAAACTCCGAAAGCTGTTCCACTAACCTTTCAACCTTTTCCGAAGCATCTACAGTAACTGATATATTAGCTTCTGAAGTACTTATCAGATCTACCGACACCTTATTTTCACTGAAGATTTCAAACACACGCCTGAGAAAACCGGAAGTATTGATCATCTTCATGGAAAATATATTTATCACCCTGATATTCTCCTTGAAAGACACAGATTTGACTCCATCTTCTATGAGTTCATTACGCAGAATTGCCGTTCCCTTTCCTGATGGATTCATCGAATTAAGAACATAGATAGGAATATTTTTCCTGACAGCCGGCTCAATGGTAAGAGGATGAAGCACTTTTGCTCCGAAATGAGCCATTTCCGCTGCTTCTTCAAAAGAGATCTTTTCAAGATATCTGGTATTCTTCACCTTGCGCGGATCCGCAGTACGGACTCCGTCGACATCTGTCCATATTTCAATTCTCTGAGCGTCAACAGCCATACCGATCAACGAAGCAGAGTAATCCGATCCTCCACGCCCAAGAACAGTCTGTTCACCGTCAAGGTCTGAAGCGATGAAGCCTTGGGTTATCACCGCATCCATACCTGCAAAAGCAGCGGTCACCATATCAGGTACTCTCACCGAGATCTCTTCCGTCAAAGGTTCTCCTTTAAGGTATGAATCATTGGTAATCATCATCTTACGGGCATCAATAAAATTGGTTCTGATACCTTTTGCATTCATTGCGAAACAGATTATCGTAGACGACAATATCTCGCCGTTTGATATGATTATCGCTTTGTTGCGGTCTGAAAGTTCACCCACTGCGCACACTGCATAGGCAAGCTGGTCAAGGCCATCGCAGATTTCATTGACCCTTTGCACTGCATCCTCCTTGAGCATCGGACTTTGAGCCAGAAGCTCACATGTCAGACCTGTATGTCTGGCACGAAGTTCAGACAAAAGTTCTCCTGTCTGGACAGTATCCTTAGATGCAGCAGAATCCGCTATCCGATAAAGCAGATCCGTTACCTTGGACAAAGCAGACACCACAACAATAGGTTTCTGGTCCAATTTGCTTCCTATTATGAATATTGTTCTGGTGATGGCTTCAAAGTCAGCAACCGAAGTACCACCGAATTTCATTACTATCATAATGTCATTCCCGTTTTATATACCGTTATTTCTTTGCTATAATTTCATACATTCTCACATAGTTAGCTACCGCAACCTCCATATCTTCAAACGTAATGTTTTCTTCCGGACCATGTGCGACAAGAATGGAACCGGGACCACACAGAATCTTATGAGGGAAATCAGTCAGATGGGGAGCATCGCTTCCGAATGATACAGGCTTCACATCAAAGCCATCGAACGTTTCATAGTGCGACGGTGAATCACCACCCAAGGCTTCCACCGTCATACAGGCCTGCCACAGGGCAACATCCTTGGCCACCAGATCAGAACCGTCCTGAACTTTCGGACGTCCGAAACGCAACCTGGCATCAGGACCGGCCATATTCTTCATGATATTGCATACCATTTCATCAGATTCAAAAGTAGTCCTGAAATAGACTCTGCAGGAGAGGTGATCACTGAGAATGTTCTGCGGATTATCACTAACAAGGCATCCTATATTCCATGTTGTCTCACCAAGCACTTCATCATAAGGGAATCTGATACTGCGGAGAGCATTCATGAAATCATTGAACATTTCAACTGCACTTAAACCAAATTGCGGATAACCAGAATGGCATGCTTTCCCTGAAAAGGTCACTTCAAAAGTCTTTGTACCTTTTGCAGCCGAAGCCATACAATTATCAGTAGGCTCTCCTATTATTATCCATTCTCCCCCTTGATGATGCCGGCTGAAAGCCTTTGCTCCAGATGATCCTGTCTCTTCGCCCGCAAGAAGAAGAAGTGCAAATCCGTCACATCCCCTTGATTCCAACACTTTACAGGCTTCCCACATGGCAAGTATCTGGCCCTTGGCATCACATGTGCCTCTGCCTCGGACAGCATATGTTCCATCAGGCAACTTATCAGCTGCAGCAATACTCTTATGATGAGACTCATTACTGATTAAGACAGGAGGAATATACGGCGGAACAGTATCAAGATGGGTACAGAAAAAGACTTTTGGCTCCCCCCATGATACAAGAAGATTTCTCCCTCCGCCTGTTACCTCAAAAGTCTCGATTCTTCTACCCGCACCAGACATCCTCTCGACAAGAAAGTCAACAAACTCATCCTCCTTTCCGGAAGTCGAGTCTATCTCAAGCATATCAACAAACAGTTCCACATCCATAAGCACACCAGAGAATGCACATGTGCGCATTCTCTGCAAATATAGTTAAAAATACAATGCAGGAAGGCACATCTTTTCAAAAAGATATAATATCGTATATCATGAAGTCATACAGAAAAAGCAGTCGCATCAGGCCATATGCTTTTTTGATTGTTGGCATAATACCGGATCGGGAGAAATGAATGATATGCGCCTCATTTGCTGGACGGTTTAACTCCTATGGTACTGTCACTTCTCACCCAAAAGAAAAATCCACTCAGAAGTGAATCTGAGTGGATTTGTAGTGGAGATAGTCGGAGTCGAACCCGTATTTTTTAGAGTTCTCCAGAGTATCGTATATGCTTAATACACAATAGAATAAGTATAATACAATTTAACCCGATATACTTACATATTTCAAAATCTGTTTGTACTTTTAATACAAACAGGTATGCCAGTTAAATTTTATCTACACCCAAAAGTAAACAAAAAAGGAGAAGCCCCCATAACAATCTCCATAAATATTCGTCAAACAAGGCTCCTTACGACCCTTGGATATAGTGTTGACCCTGCAGCATGGGAAGAATCCGGCCAGGTCAAAGTTCTTGACAAGCCTGTTATCTTCCTCACCAAAGAAGAACTGCTCAAACTCTACACCTACGAGATTCCGAAGAACGGAACCAAGGTCAAGCTGCATGATGCCAACGGAGAAGAATACGAAAAGACAGTCCAGGAAGCCGGAGCTCTCGCCAAAACCCGAGACCTCTTCTGCTTCTGTGCCTTCACCTCGCTCAGATACTCCGATATGGCAGCCCTCAAGAGAACCGACATCGACGGAGATAAAATATACATCACAACTCAGAAAACCAACGACCATCTTCCTATAGACCTCAGCAAAAACGCAAAGGCAATACTTGAGAAATACAAAGACAAGCAGTTCCCATTCGGACTTGCCCTGCCGGTAATCTCAAACCAGAAGATGAACCACTATCTCAAGGATCTTGGCGAACTCTGCGGATTCCCCACTCCGATAACCATCGTATTTTACAGAGCCGGTCAGCGAGTTGAAGAAACATATCCGAAATACTCCCTCATCGGGACACCCGCAGCCAGAAGAACATTCATCTGCTTCGCCCTATCCAACGGAGTACCGCCACAGGTCGTAATGAAGTGGACCGGTCACTCAGACTACAAAGCAATGCGTCCATACATTGACATTGCAGAAAAGACCAAAGCCGATGCCATGAAACTCATCGACAACGCTTGGGGAATGTAAGAAAAGTTTAAATTTGCACTATATATAATATAAGGTATAGGACGGACATGAAGACAACAGAAATTACTGACGCAAACGTAACTGAACTGTTTGATAAGATAACAGCTCTGATTGAGGAAGCCAGACAAAGAGTTTCGACTACTGTCAATATTGCAGAGGTGTATACAAAATACAATGTCGGCAGATACATTGTTGAAGATGAGCAGAAAGGAAATTATAGAGCGGAGTATGGCAAACAAGTTATCAAGTTATTGTCTAAGAAATTGGAGGATAAGTTCGGAGACGGTTGGTCAGTTGATACGCTGACAAGGTGTCGTAAATTTTATGGCATCTATTCTACTGCTTCAATTTCGGCAACAGTGCTGCCGAAATTAGGAACGACCGTTGATTCGACAGATTTCGGCAACAGTGTTGCCGAAATTCAACCATCATCTCCTGAACCCCACAAATTCGTCCTCTCATGGTCTCATTACCTTATTCTCATGCGTGTCAAGGATGCCAATGCGCGTAGCTTCTATGAAATAGAATGCGCTAAGCAGAACTGGAGCATCCGTTGGCTGCAGCGACAGGTGAACAGCAGTCTCTACGAACGTCTCGCACTCAGCAAAGACAAAGATGAGATTATCCGTCTGGCAACAGAGGGCCAGGTAGTTGAGAAGCCTGCAGACATAATCAAGAATCCGATTACTCTTGAGTTCCTGGGATTGAAGCCTGAAGCGGCATATTCAGAATCAAAACTGGAGAATGCCATTATCAGCAAACTGCAGCAGTTCCTCCTTGAACTTGGAAAGGGATTCCTATTTGAGACCAGACAGAAGCGATTCACATTCGAAGAAGAAAACTTCTACGTTGATCTCGTATTCTATAACCGTCTTCTACAATGCTATGTCCTCATAGATCTGAAGATTGACAAACTCACTCATCAGGATCTTGGCCAGATGCAGATGTATGTGAACTACTACGACAGACATGTAAGGCGTGAATGGGAGAAACCTACCATTGGAATTCTCCTCTGTAAAGAGAAAAAGGATGCACTCATCAAACTCACCCTTCCTGAGGATGCGAACATCTACGCTACTGAATACGCTCTTTACCTTCCTGACAAGAAGGAACTCCAAGAGAGACTGCAACAGTGGATTCTGGAATTTGACAAAGAAGAAGATCTATAAACAATACAGCCACTCTTCAGAGTGGCTGTTATAATATAGGGCTCGAAACCGATGAAGTCGCTTGAGCATTAGCGAAAGAAACTTCGTTAGAAAGGGTTGTCATCCCTTACGCGAATTCCCCTTGACGGTGCAAAAGTAAATATAATTTCTTCAATTCCACGCAAAACCTGCTTGATTTATTTAAAGAGATTCTCAAGCAAGAACAGTTGTGCGTTTGCATCGTACGCAACCGCAAGATATTGTCCTTGCGTTCCATCTTTCCATGCAGAAGTGATTCCGATGGATGCTCCAAGTTCAGTTGGAGCCTTATATTTGTGGCCATCGCCTCTTTCTTTCTCTTCCAAATACCCAACAGACACTAACCACTGTGTTACCTTTGACGCAGACAATGGCTTCATATTTTCAGGAATCACCTTGTTGATTTCTTTGACGAACATAGCTATTCCCGTCTTCTCCGCAACATAAACATTTGAGGCTATTTCTGGAGTAAGTTGAAACTCCTGTTCATACTGCTTTTTCGAGGAGTGCTTTTTCTTGCCCATATCTTCAAGCAGATTAGATACAAAGAACAAACAACGGGAAATGTGAACATTATTCACTATATCACTATCAGGAAGAACACTACCATCAATAGGATTCATCCCGTTAGCAAGCTTGCTAATCCAGTCAGTAGCAACACTCAATTTTTTCTGGTCAATGTTGGAGGACATAGTTAAATAAGGTTATCGATTTATATATAAACTAATTCTATCTCAATTCTTCTTTAATCTCTTCGAATCTGGCATCCGTAGTCCTCAGATAATAATCCATGGTCATGAATCCGGAACAACCCGTGCCATCATGTTTATAGTTAGTGCAACCTAAGAACGGCGGCCTATCTCCCTTGCCTGGTTTCACTATCAGGTATCCATCTCTACACTGATCGCACTTAATGATCGAGAGTCGTCCTCCGGATAAATCATTCGTCATGAAGTCACATAACTCAGGCTCATTGGTGCACATCCATAGTTTCAGTCCATAATTCTGCTTGTACCTCAATTGTAATGGATATCCGCAGATTGGGCACTTTTTGATCTCCTGACTATCCTTATTTTCGTTCCTGTCTATATCACCATGCAAAACAACCTGCAAATAGTCATCAATCAACTCCAGCACAAAACTAGAAGGTCTCTCTTGAGGGACAATTAAGTAGACGCGGTTCTTTGTTCTTGTCAAAGCCACATAGAACAGGCGCCTTTCCTCTGCATACTCTATGCTATGATCATCTCGAACGACATATTTCAATACAGGATCATCCTGCACCTGCGATGGGAACCCATAAACCTCATTACGGGCATTGATGATAATCACATTATCATACCCCAAACCTTTGGCTCTATGGACTGTCATAAAATCTAAAACAACATTCGGGAATTTATTCGGTGTGACACTACCCGTCTTCTCATTATAGACAAACTTCCCGGAATGACACAAATGAAATGCGTCAAAGCCATACCGTCCCAACAATAGAATCGAAGATTTCGGATTTTCAAGGAGAATCTTTTCAACAATAGCCTCGACCTTCTCGCCAATCATATAATAGCGTCCACCCTTACCGGCAGTCTGTTTCCTATCAACGTTTTCTGAATATGACTCTATGATTATCGGCTGGTCAATATGTTTTGGAGAAATGAGTTCCTTACGCAGTTGTGAATAATTCTTCTGGATAAAGCCTCCGGCAATATCGATAACTTCTTGAGCATTTCTGTATGTCTTGGTTATCTTCAACTCTAGGCCATACCCCATAGTCTGCTTAAAATGCGTAAACAAGGTAATATCTGATCCTGCATATGCATAAATAGACTGCCAGTCATCACCAACGGCTATAATTTTCGCCTTGCATATCTTTGACAATTCCTTTGTCAAATCAAATCTCTGACGTGAAATATCCTGATACTCATCAACTATTATATACTTGAAATCAAGCTCTGCTCCTATTCTCTGCTGCTCATTAAGAATACGAACAGAATCATTGATCATATCCTCAAAATCAACAGCATTCTTTTCCTTAAGTCGCTTAGAGTATTCAAGAAAACACTGCTGGCAGATGCTCAAGAAAAGTTTTGTCCTTTCATTTGTAGACTTCCTTTCAAAACGTGAAAAGTCATCAATTGAGAATCCATTAGTCTTGAAATTCTGAATGAAGGTGCATACCAACTTAACGAGTTTCATGATATACTTGTTCTCCTCAGTGTTGACGATATTCTCAAAGACCTCCTTGGAATCTCTTGGGATTAGTGTAAAACCGTGCTTTTCCAGATTCCCCCTTAGGTGCTCCAACAAACTTCGTCCATCAGAATAGCCGGAGAAAGTATATATCAAGTCGGTATTATGCTTTTTATGCAGCTTTACCTTGTCATTGATTTCCTGTTTATATCGAGACAATTGCTCCTCGTTATAGCGATTGTTTTTACCATCTTCTGTGATACCAAAATGCTCAAGGTAAGCCACTTTATCGCCTTGTGTTATAGTAAAATCAGGAGTATATGGCTTTCGAGACTTCAAAATATGGTATTCATATGGCCTCTCATACTTATATTCAATCTGATTAAGATATAAGAAGTTAGCAATCTGTACTTCCTGTGC
Organism: Bacteroidales bacterium; assembly: GCA_017442315.1. GTDB lineage: Bacteria > Bacteroidota > Bacteroidia > Bacteroidales > UBA932 > Cryptobacteroides. The sequence continues at coordinate 1,607 of JAFRZX010000155.1, read as the reverse complement.
CGAACGCATTCTCTCATGAGCAATAGAGATACATTTGCCAGTTCTTTTGTCAATTATCTCCTCCGTATACTCACTCATATTGCCCTTCAGAGTCGTAAAGTCAGACTTTGATATGTAATTGAAGAAATCATTCAGATCCTCTCCCTCGTACGGAGCATCAAAATAAGAACCAAAGAATAGAATAAGTTTATCAACCAATTCCGGTTGCTCAAGAATGTTTCCCTTTAGATAATTGTTGATAACATTATACATGAATCCACCATCCACAACCTGACGCTTCTCATTATCTTGTTTTCGGATAATAGCATAACCTGTTTTATGGAAAGTTGTTACGGGGCAATTAATTTTGAGGGATTTGTTAATCTTATCTCTCAGCTCTCCGACTGCCTTATTTGTAAAAGAAATTACAAGTATCTGTTCAGGCCTAATCCCTTTCTTCTCTACAAGATATTTTACTTTTGCAGCCACCGTTGTAGTCTTACCAGCTCCAGCACCTGCAATTACAAGAGTATAATCCTCATCAGAGAGGACAACCTTTCTTTGCTCCTCATCAAGTTTGATGACAGGATCAACAGATTTAAGAATATTATCGAGATAGGTATTCTCTGCCCTGAGATGACTGTTCAGAAAATCTTCATTGTGTTTTAATATAAAGGATGGTACCTTTTGCAAGTCTCCTATCTCATGATAGTAATCCATTGCTATCTTGATTCTCTGAATATTCAAACAATTCTTTTGACAATACGCCTCCAACATATCAGAGTCACGAAGATTGTCAAAGAAGGAGACTACTTGATTATATTTCCCTATTGCCCTGTAATAATCGCTTCGTGCAATATATTTATCCTTGCTCAGCAATTTTTCCATTCCTTCTAAAAACTCCATCAACCGGATAAACTCTTCAGTCTCATTTACCGAAGATGAATTTACTCGTTTCCTATTGAATATTTTTGAGAGGAAAGACATGTAATACTAGGTTCATGCATGTTAAGGACACAAAATTAGCAAAAATCATTGATTACAGAATATCGTAGTGAATCATCTTATACTTTACCTCAAAAATGCTACCAGCGTTGCCCAATAATGGTTCAGCCCGATTCAAGCATCATGCAGGCTCTCATTCAATGCGACTCCACAGGCAGAGCAAGGCTCCAGGAAATAAAAGCCTTCAAAGAATCAGCCCGTCTGCAGCAAAGAATCTCAATAGACCCGGAACCTCAGCCATATAAACCGACAGTGATCACAGTAAAAGCAACTGTCGATTCAATGGGAATCTACCTCACCTATAAAGAACGCTACAAAGAAACCGCACAAATCCAGAAGATCGAGACCGTAATCGAGAAAGAAGTAAATGTTCTGAAATGGTGGCAGAAACTATTTATCACCCTCGGAATCGTCTTCATCTACCTGGTTGCAATAAAGATTTCGGCGAAATTTTTAACGAAAAATAGATTTTCAGGGATCTAGGTATAATTGACATTTTTGGTTGGTGATCATGACAAAAGTGGTTGGTGAACGAGCTCGTTCACCAACCACTTTTAGCAATGTAAACATCTTCTTATTTCTTGGACTTCTTTTCGTCATTGAAGTACAGATACCATTTGATG
>JAFRZX010000154.1 GCA_017442315.1 Bacteroidales bacterium | reverse complement strand
TCCACCTCTTCCCATTCCGAACAGAGAAGTTAAGCTCGCCATCGCCGATGGTACTGCCCCACCAGGTGGGAGAGTAGGTAGCTGCCACTTTCTTATACGACACCCTGTCATCATCTGATGACGGGGTGTTTTGTTTTTGTCATATGGGGACTGCATGATAATCCCACCTGTCCACATGGATTGAAGGAGCATCAATTGTGCTCTTCAGTGTGTATCGCAGGTATTATCTTGTTTCAGATCTCCTCTTTAATGTTGTAGTGATTGCGTTCCTGACTGTTGCGTGAGATCATTTCGCATATGAATCCTGACAGAAAGAGCTGGAATCCTAGAATTACAGCAAGTAGTGCCAGGTAGAATAGCGGTTGGTCCGTAACTGGTCTGAATGCCAGTCCTTTTGCCTGCTGAAGAAGCTTTTCTGCTATTACCCAGATTGTCAGTATTCCTCCTGCCAGAAACATAAGTATTCCTGTAAAGCCGAAGAAGTGCATTGGCTTCTTTCCGAATGTGCTGAGGAACCAGAGTGAGATAAGATCCAGAAAGCCGTTTACAAATCTTTCCAGACCGAATTTGCTCTTGCCGTATTTACGCTTTTGGTGATGTACTGGCTTTTCTGTTATCTTTGTGAACCCAGCATTTTTTGCAAGATATGGTATGTACCTGTGCATTTCACCGTAAACTTCAATATTCTTTATCACTTCGTTGCGGTAGGCTTTAAGGCCGCAGTTCATGTCATGAAGTCTTATTCCGGTAATTAATCTGGCTGTGGCATTGTATAGTTTTGATGGCAGATTCTTTGTGATTTTGTTGTCCAGTCTTTGTTTCTTCCATCCGGATACGATGTCGTACCCGTCTTCAGTTACCATCTTATACATTTCAGGTATTTCCTTTGGTGAATCCTGAAGATCGGCATCCATCGTTATTACCACGCGTCCTATGGCTGCTTTAAAGCCATGGTACAATGCTGCTGACTTGCCGTAATTGCGCCTGAATGATATGCCTCTGATGTTACTGTTTTCTTCTGAAAGTTCTTTGATCTTCTGCCAGGATGAATCCGTACTTCCGTCATCAACCATTATGACCTCATAGGAAAATCCTTCATTGCTCATCACCTGTTCAATAAGACTGATGAGCTCAGATAGCGATTCCTCTTCATTGAAAAGCGAAATGACTATTGATATATCCTTATTGTATTCCATATACTATTGCTGGTCTGGTTTGTAGTCAGCGAATGGGTCCTTTGACGGGATGTTACGCGATAGAATCGCTGATAGTATGGTTCCGTAGAGGAAACAATATATCAGATTGGAGAAGAAAGTGATGTTAGGCATATTCTCAACCATTTTCTTCATCATTGTCATAGAATTGGAATCCATCATAGGAGCCATTTGCTGCATCATCTGGCTGTATTGTTCTGTAAACATGTCTGCAGATATGTAAGCCGCATTGAAGAAGGATGCAGCGGCATATACGATAGCTGAAAGCAGAGCAGTAAGGAGTCCCATCCTGAATACGGTACGGTTGTCTGCCTCGCTGTATTCTTTTGCAAACTTATTCATGAAGAACTTCATCAGCCATATGCAGCCTCCGAACTTGATGCCCCACAGGAGGAAGTTAAGTATTGTGCTTATAAAAGCCGGAATGTGAGAAGTGCTCAGCAATTGTGTAGCAAACATATAGGCTGTCGATACCAGACCTAATACCAGACCACATGCAGCGGCACTGTTCCATACGTTCTTCATGCTCATAATTTTCTGAATTAAGGTTTACAATGGTACAAAGATAGAAAAAAATTCATACCTTTGCATTCTTGGATTTGAAAGACTTTGTAGAATATATAAATATAATTCAGATATGATTAACATTACATTTCCTGACGGCAGCGTGAGACAGTATGAATGCGGAGTCTCCGCCTTTGATATAGCACAGAGCATCAGCCCTAAATTGGCAGCGGAAGTATTGGCTGCGACTATAGTTACGGCATCAGATGCAACAGGAAAAGGTACTGTATACGATGTTACCCGTCCTATTGTTGAAGATGCTTCCATACGTCTTCATAAGTGGGACGATGCTGAGGCAAAGCATGTGTTCTGGCACTCTTCTTCCCATCTTCTGGCTGCGGCTCTTGAAGCTCTTTATCCAGGTGTCAAGTTCGGTATAGGACCTGCTATCGAGACAGGATTCTACTATGATGTCGATTTTGGAGAAAAGACTCTTGTCGAGGCGGACCTGAAAGCAATTGAAGACAAGATGATTGAACTCGCGCGTCAGAAGAATCCTTTCGTGCGTACAGAGGTTTCCAAAGCAGATGCGCTGAAGACATTTACTGAAAAGGGAGATGAATATAAGTGCGAACTCATCAGCGAACTTGAGGACGGTACAATCACTTTCTATACAAACGGTGACTTTACGGATCTGTGTCGTGGACCGCATCTTAAGGATACATCTGTAATCAAGGCAGTGAAACTGACAGCTATTGCAGGTGCATATTGGCGAGGCGATCAGGAACGTCAGATGCTTACCAGAGTGTATGGTGTTACATTCCCTAAGAAATCCATGCTTGACGAATATCTTCTTATGATGGAAGAAGCCAAGAAGAGAGACCATAGGAAGATTGGCAAGGAAATGGAATTGTTTACATTCTCTCAGAGAGTCGGACAGGGACTTCCTTTATGGCTTCCTAAGGGTGCAGCTCTTCGTGAGCGCCTTGAAAACTTCCTCAAGAAGCTTCAGAAGTCATATGGTTATCTTCCAGTAGTCACCCCTCATATCGGTAACAAGGACCTTTATGTAACTTCAGGTCATTATGCAAAATATGGCAAGGATTCATTCCAGCCTATACATACGCCTCAGGAAGGTGAGGAGTATCTGCTCAAGCCGATGAATTGTCCTCATCACTGCGAAATCTATAGGTCTAAACCTCGTTCATACAAAGATCTTCCATTGAGACTGGCTGAGTTCGGTACTGTTTATCGTTATGAGCAGAGTGGTGAACTCCATGGTCTTACACGAGTACGCAGTTTTACTCAGGATGATGCTCATCTTTTCTGTCGTCCAGATCAGATAAAGGAAGAGTTCTGCAAGGTCATTGATATAATCCTTTACGTTTTCAAGACTTTGAATTTTAAGGAATATGTAGCTCAGATATCCTTGCGTGACCCTGATAACAAGACAAAGTATATCGGATCCGATGAAAATTGGGCAAAAGCAGAATCTGCAATAATTGAGGCGGCAGCTGAAAAAGGGCTCAATACTGTAGTCGAGTATGGTGAGGCTGCTTTTTACGGACCTAAACTTGACTTCATGGTTAAGGATGCAATCGGAAGAAAGTGGCAGTTGGGAACTATCCAGGTGGATTATAATCTTCCGGAGCGCTTTGAACTTGAATATATCGGCAGTGACAATCAGAAGCATCGTCCTATCATGATTCATCGTGCGCCATTCGGATCCCTTGAGAGATTCGTGGCTGTTCTTCTTGAACATACAGGTGGCAAACTTCCGTTGTGGCTTACTCCGGATCAGGTTAACATCGTGCCTGTCAGCGAAAAATATGAGGATTATGCAAAAAAAGTTTGCAGTTTGCTGAATAATTCCGATATTCGCGCCGCCGTAGATGATAGAAACGAGACATTAGGTAAAAGAATCCGCGAGAGTGAGCTCAAGAGGATTCCTTTCCTTGTGATTGTAGGTGAAAAAGAGATGGCTGAGGGTACGGTATCTGTCAGAAGACAGGGAGGAATAGATGCAGGAACTATGCCGGTTGATGATTTTATCGCTTTAGTCAGCAATGAAATCAATGATCAACTGTCATAGCTAGACCATATTATTAACTTAACTTATAGGAGGATTTATTTATCGCAGCACCATTTAAACCAGCCGGTCCGCGCCCAAGTGGTCCGAGACCAGGCGGAAGTCGTCCAGGCCAGAGGCCTAATAACGTAAGGAAGGATGACGACGGATTGAGAATCAATGAGGAAATTACAGCCTCTCAAGTACGCCTTGTTGGAGAAAATATACCTGAACAGGGAGTGTATTCTTTGAGAGAAGCTCTGAGAATGGCTGACGAGCAGGATCTTGATCTGGTGGAGATAAGTGCGAAAGCTGATCCTCCGGTATGTAAGATCATTGATTATCAGAAGTATCTCTATCAGCAGAAGAAGAAGGCTAAGGAAATGAAAGCCAATGCTGCCAAGATAGTGATTAAGGAAATCAGATTCGGTCCTAATACGGATGAGCATGATTTCCAATTCAAGCTCAAGCATGCTCAGGAATTCCTTCAGGAAGGGTCGAAGGTAAAGTCTTCAGTATTCTTTAAAGGACGTTCCATCATTTATGCTGACCAGGGAGAAAAACTTCTTCTTCGTTTCGCTGTTGAACTTGAAGAGTATGGAAGAGCAGAGCAGATGCCTAAACTTGAAGGAAAGAGAATGATCATGATGATCGCACCGTTAAAGAAAAAGTAATCCAAGAGATTGGATGTTAGATAATTATTAACTAAATCAAATTTAACTATGCCAAAGATGAAGACCAACTCCGGTTCAAAAAAGCGTTTTACGCTTACCGGAACGGGAAAAGTTAAGAGAAAGCACGCTTACAAGAGCCACATTCTCACCAAAAAGACCAAAAAGCAGAAGAGAAATTTGACTCATATTGCTCTCGTAGCTAATGTTGACGAGAAGAGAGTCAAAGCTTTGTTGGGTATGTAATCATTGATTACGAAGTTATTTTAAGTTAAACTTGGAACGCAGTTGAGAAGCTCCTTAGACAGGACACTGCCTCCATAAAACAGTTAAATTTATGCCAAGATCGGTAAATTCAGTTGCTTCAAGAGCACGCCGCAAGAAAATTCTTAAGAAAACCCGCGGTTATTTTCTTTCAAGAAGAAATGTTTGGACGGTAGCAAAGAACACTTATGAGAAGGGTCTTACTTATGCTTACCGTGACCGTAAGAACAAGAAACGTACATTCCGCGCACTTTGGATCCAGAGAATCAATGCTGCTGCACGTCAGTATGGTATGACATATTCGCAGCTTATGGGTCGTATAGCTAAGCAGAACATCGGTTTGAACCGTAAGGTACTTGCAGACCTTGCTATGAACAATCCTCAGGCATTTGAGGCTATCATTAATTCTGTAAAGTAGCAATGCTGAATGGGATTGAAGGAATTATACCATAATAAGTGGGCAAGGTTCGTCTTTTGGGCTGTGCTCTATATATTATGGGTAATCTGGTTGGGAAATTACTGGTGGCTTTTCGGACTTATACCGATTTTCGATCATCATATAACCTGTAAGGTAAAATGGATGTTCTGGAAAAAGGAATATAAGGAAGGTGAAAAGAGAAATGTACTTCTTGATTGGCTGGATGCAATAATCTTTGCTGTTGTAGTCGTTACATTCATCAATACATTCTTCTTCCAGGCATTTAAGATTCCTTCATCATCAATGGAAAGCTCTCTCTATACAGGAGATCATCTTTTCGTGAGTAAGATTGCATATGGACCGAAATTGCCGCAAACACCTCTGACTATACCTTTTACTCATAATGTAATCGGCGGAAAGGAGTCGTACTCTACACTTATTCAGAATGATTACAGGAGACTCAAAGGTTTAGGAGAAGTAAAGACCGGAGATTATGTCGTATTTGCTTTTCCGCATGGTGATTCGGTTTTTGTGAAGGATCCGGCAGCAGATTATTATACATATGTCCGCACCCTAGGACGTGATTATGCGACACGCAGATTCGGTCCTGTCAAGGTAAGACCTTCTGATAAGAAGGATCATTATGTGAAGAGATGTGTGGCTGTCGCTGGTGATACACTGGAAATCGTTAACGGTCAGGTTTATATCAATTCAGCAGCTCAGGAAGTCTGGCCAGGAGTGCAGAATTCCTATCTGGTCAAGACTAACGGTCAAAAGATCAACCAGTTGAATCTGGATAGACTTGGAGTCAATTCAATGGAACTTTGGTATTATCCCGAACTTCCGGGATATCCTGAAATGCCTTTGACAGCTGAAATGCTGGAGACTGTCAAGACTTATGCAAATGTGGTTGAAGTAAAACAGAATATAGATGTATATCCACCGGATTATCCTGATTCTGATCTTACTATATTCCCGTTTTCCCCAGATTTCAGATGGACCAGAGATAATTTCGGCCCTGTCTGGATTCCTGAAAAAGGAGTGACTGTTGAGCTGACGCTTGATGTACTTCCTTTATATGAAAGGATCATTACGGCCTATGAGGGCAATGAACTCGATGTAAAGGATGGTAGAATCTTCATTAATGGAGAGGAGACGCAAAGCTATACATTTAAACAGGATTATTATTTCATGATGGGAGATAACAGGCATAATTCGCTTGATTCACGATATTGGGGATTTGTACCTGAAGATCATATCGTAGGAAAACCTTCATTGATCTGGCTCTCAATCGATAGGAACAAGAAGTTCCCGAATAATATCAGATGGCGCAGGTTCTTCAAATTTGTGTAGAAATTTTGCAATTGCGATTTTTTTATGCGATATTTGCAGCCCGCTAATTATGAATAAATTATAAAAAGTTATATACAATGGCAAAGGTTTGTCAAGTTACAGGTAGAAAGAGAATGGTAGGAAACAATGTTTCTCATTCAAAGAGGCGCACAAAGCGCATTTTCGCCCTGAACCTCAAGACCAAGAAGTTCTGGTCAGAGGAAGAGCAGAGGTTCATTACACTTAAGGTATCTTGCAAAGGTATGAGGACTATTGAGAAAAATGGTCTGGACGCAACTATCAAAGATGCTCAGAAGAAAGGATTTATTAACCTTGTTTAATTTTACGTATTATGGCAAAGAAAGCAAAAGGTAACAGGGTGCAGGTCATCCTTGAGTGCACTGAGCAGAGAGAAAGCGGTGTACCAGGTATCTCAAGATACATCACAACCAAGAATAAGAAGAACACGACTCAGCGTTTGGAGCGTAGGAAGTACAATCCGTTCCTTAAGAAGGTAACTCTTCATCGCGAGATCAAATAATTAGGAGGAATTAGAAATGGCAAAGAAAGCAGTCGCAACCTTCAAGGCCGGTACACTCAAGAAGATGGTTAAGTGTATCCGTATGGACAAGTCTCCAAAAACAGGTGCTTATGTTTTTACAGAGCAGCTAGTAGAGGAGTCAGAGGCAAAGGATTTCTTCGCAAAGAAATAATTCTTTCCAGACTTATATTAAAAGATGGCGCAGCAGGAAAATATTCCGCTGCGCCACTTTTTTTATATGCTAAAAAAGTGTACTTTTGTAAGTTAAACTATAATATATATGGGTATTTTCGATAAAGGTGTGAAGAAGACTAACAGAAGTTTCTTCGATAGACTGTCAAGGGCGATTGTCGGTAGGACGGAAGTAGATGAGGATGTACTTGATGCTATAGAAGAAGCTCTTCTTGCTACTGATATGGGTGTTGATACCACTATGAAAATCATAGAAAATCTGGAAGAAAGGGTCAGAAAGGATAAGTACGTGTCGATGGATGAACTTGTTGATTTCATCAGGGATGAAATTGCTGTTCTTCTTAATGTTTCTGAAGATGTTTCTGATAATTCCCAGATTCCGTTTGATTTTACTAGAAAGCCGTATGTTGTCATGGTTGTAGGGGTTAACGGAGTAGGTAAGACAACTACAATAGGCAAACTTGCCAGTATATTGAATAAGCAAGGTAAGAGAGTAGTAATGGGAGCTGCCGATACTTTTCGTGCTGCAGCTGTAGATCAGCTTACGATATGGGCCGAACGGGCTGGAGTTGATATCGTCAAGCAGTCTATGGGGGCAGATCCGGCTTCTGTAGCATTTGATGCGGTTAAATCAGCTGTTGCAAAAGAGGCTGATGTTGTCCTGATTGACACTGCTGGCCGTCTTCATAATAGGATAGACCTAATGAATGAACTCACTAAGATCAGAAACGTGATGAGGAAGGTTGTGCCAGATGCGCCACATGAAGTGCTTCTCGTGCTGGACGGATCGACTGGACAGAATGCTTTCCAGCAGGCTAAGGAGTTTGCACGTGCTACAGATATTACGTCTATGGCCATTACTAAACTCGATGGTACAGCCAAAGGTGGAGTTGTCGTAGGAGTCGTGGATCAGTTCCGTGTCCCGGTTAAGTTTGTCGGGATAGGAGAGGGCATTGATGATCTTAAGGTTTTTGACAAGAATGAGTTTGCTGACTCGCTGTTCTCTAAGGATGATATAGCCTGAGGACTAAGGATTTGAAAAAAATTAAAGGAAGAATATATGAAGATATCGTACAATTGGCTCAAGGATTATCTTGAGTGTGACCTCTCTCCGGAGGCCGTAGCTGAGGCGTTGACTTCAATCGGACTTGAAGTTGATTCCCTTGAACAGATTGAGGAGATACCTGGAGGCCTCGCAGGTGTGGTTGTGGCCGAAGTTGTAGAATGCATGGAACATCCTGATTCCGATCACCTCCATATTACAAAACTGAATACCGGTGAAGGCGATCTCCTTCAGGTAGTATGTGGAGCACCGAATGTGGCGGCAGGACAGAAGGTCCTTCTTGCAACAGTCGGGACAGTTCTTGGAGAGGATTTCAAGATAAAGAAGTCAAAGATTCGTGGAGTCGAGTCATTTGGAATGATATGCGCAGAGGATGAACTTGGTATCGGTGAGTCACATGATGGTATCATGGTGCTGGATCCTGATGCTGTCGTCGGTACTCCGGCTAAGGATTATCTGGGTCTCGCCACTGATGCTCTTATCGAGATAGGCCTGACTGCCAATCGTGTCGATGCAGCTTCACATATAGGCGTAGCCCGTGACTTATATGCTTACCTCAGGCATAATGGTGTGGATTGCAGGCTTAATATTCCGGATGTATCATCATGGAGTGATTCTGCAGAAGGGGAAGCCATTCCAGTGGAAGTTACTGCTGTTGATGGCGCTCCAAGATATACAGGTACGACCATCAGGGGTGTAAAGGTGTCTGCTTCACCTGAATGGTTGCAGAAAAAACTCCTTGCAATCGGTCTCCGCCCTATCAACAATATTGTAGATATCACTAATTTCATCCTTCATGAGACGGGCCAGCCTCTTCACGCGTTCGATGCCTCAAAGATTACAGGTGGCAAAGTTGTAGTCCGCCGGGCTGAAGAAGGTGAAAAATTTGTTACTCTGGATGGTGTTGAGCGTACTCTGAGTGCAGCAGACCTCATGATTGCAAATATGGAAAAGCCTATGTGTCTTGCAGGTGTCTTTGGAGGCGAGGAGTCCGGTGTGACGGAGAATACCACAGATGTGTTCCTGGAAAGTGCTTACTTCAACCCTGTGTCGATAAGAAAGAGTTCCAAGAGGCATGGCCTGAAGACAGATGCATCTTTCCGTTATGAGCGTGGTGCTGACCCGCTTATGGTTGAATATGCGGCAAAACGCGCAGCTCTTCTTATTATGGAACTGGCAGGTGGCAAGATCCAGGGACGTATGCAGGAGTTCTATCCTGAGAAGATAGAGAGGAAGGTTGTGGAACTGGATTATGATCGTATCGAGACTTTTGTCGGCAAGAAACTTGGCCATGATGTCATTGAAGGAATTCTTGAAGGTCTTGCATATGAGTTTTTGGAAAAATCGGATGGAGGAGCAAAGGTGGCGGTTCCGTCATATATGGTTGACGTATATCGTGAATGTGATGTGGTAGAGGAGATTCTTCGTATATATGGCTATAATAATGTTGAATTGCCTCAGGCAATGAGAATGTCTGTGAATGCTCCTCAGAAGCCGGAACCTGAGCAGGTCAGAAAGTCTATTGCTGATTTCCTTGCGGCGAACGGTTTTGTCGAGACGATGAATAATTCATTGACCAGATCGGAGTACTATTCAAAGCTCAAGACGTTCCCGGAGGATAGATGTGTGAGAATCATGAATCCTCTCAGTTCGGACCTGAATGTCATGAGACAGACTCTGATTCTCAACGGCCTTGAGGTGATCGCATATAATATCAATCGTCAGATTACTAATATCAAGACTTTTGAATATGGCTCAGTATATTCGCTTGATCCGCAGAAGGATGGACAGACACTTGATTCTTACGAGGAACATACATGCTATGCCATGTTCATGAGTGGTCAGCCTGATAAATCCTGGAGAACAGATCCAGGAAAGGGAAGCTATTTCCAGCTTAAAGGTTATCTTGAACTGCTGTTGAAACGTTTTGGATGCGATATTTATTCGCTTGAGACGGAGGCAGCTCCTGCGGATATTTTCTCAGAGGGCCTTGCATATAATCTCCCTGGATCACATCAGCCTCTTGCTGTAATGGGCACTATATCTCCGGCAAGACTTAAGCAGTTCGGAATTCGTCAGCCTGTGTTTGCCGCAGAAATAAGCTGGCCTGCTCTGTTTGAACTTGTAAAGAGAAATAAGATCAGGTATAAGGAACTTCCTAAGTTCCCGGAGGTCAGACGTGATCTTGCTCTTCTTCTTGATGAGTCTGTAAGTTATGCGGACCTTCGCAGAAGTGCATTGCGTGTTGGAAAGAAACTTCTTAAACAAGTCGGTCTTTTCGATGTGTACAGAGGTGATAAGATAGCTGAAGGCAAAAAACAATATGCTATGAGCTTTGTTCTTCAGGATCTGGATAAGACATTGACAGATAATGATGTGGAGAGAGTGATGAGCAAATTGCTGTCGACTTTCCAGAATGAGTTCGGAGCATCCTTGAGATAGAGATGGGAAAGGTTATAAACAGAGCACTGATTGTCGCAGTGATTTTGCTCGTGTCGCTGGTTTCATGCAGAAAAGATGAAGCCAGGGTCATATCGCGTGGCAAGCTGTCTCAGATATATGCTGAGATGCTGCTGACCGATCAGTGGATAACCATGACTCCGGGGATGAGGATGATTGCGGATACTTCGTTGGTGTATGAACCGATACTTGAAAAGTATGGATATACATCTGCTGATTATAGGAAGACGGTAGAGACTTATATGGATGATCCGGAAAGATATGCCAGAATATTACGTTCCACCTCACAGATACTTGATGAGCGCTTGAGCGAACTCAAGAGTGTACTTAAAAAGATGGAGGAGGCTGAGAATGGGCCGGATTATGTTTCTGATTTCAAGGCGGAAGAATTCTTTCCATATATGTTTGATGAACCATATGTGCATTATTATGATAGTCTTAGCTTTGAACCGGATTCTCTGCTTCAGATATATCGTCTGATACCGGTTGAACGAAAGGATACCATATATGATAGACTTGTTATGGTTATACTGTCTGATACTACGGAGGTAGAGGGCGTGGATACTCTGACAGTTGTGGATCTGGAGACAGAAAAGGATACGATTGTTCCGGCATCAATTACGAGGGAAGATGTTTTGGAGAAACTGGATACCGCAAGCATTGATGATGAGGAATTGAATGTCAGAAAACGTGTCATGAATCGTTTTAAACAAAAGATCATTAGAGAACAGGAGAATCTTTGATATGGGAATCAAAAGGGTTTCAGCATCGTTTGTGTATACATTAGAGTCATCTGAACCTATTATCGATGGCTTTGTGGAGTATGATGAAGCAGATGGCACAATCATAAGGGTCGGAAGATGTGAAGAAGGTGAGAAGGTTACTCAGGGTGCTCTTGTGCCTGGTTTTGTGAATGCTCATTGTCATGTAGAGTTATCTCATCTTCACAAGAAATTCCGTAAGGGTACCGGAATGGCTGGATTTATAGATCAGATAAATGCTCTTCGTGATTGGGCTGGACGCGATGTCAAGATTGCGCTTGTGCAGAAATGGATGGATAAGATGTGGAGTGACGGAGTGTCTGCAATGGCTGATATCAGTAATGATGATTCATCATTTGAGGTCAAGAGGAACCATCCGATCTATACAAGAACTTTTCTTGAAGTTTTCGGCAGTGAACCTGAGATGTGTGATGATGTCATGTCTGATGTAATGCGTCTGGAGAAGCAGGCTGAAACCATTGGGATAGATGCTGCACCTACTCCTCACTCATGTTATACCATGAGCCCGGCTTTATTGAGTGCATCTGCTGCTGCCGGATTGGAAAAAGGATATGTATCCTATCATTCTCAGGAAAGTCAGGAGGAAGAAGATCTGTTGATTTCCGGCAGTGGAGCCATGTATGAAAATCGCAAGCGTTCAGGAATGAGCACACCTCCGGTTACAGGTGAGTCATCTCTTAAGTATTTCCTTGACAGACTATATGCCGTAAAACCAGGCCCTTATAATGAACACATTCTTCTTGTTCATAATGTATGTCTTTCCCAAGAAGATATAGATGCGGCCAAAAGTGTTATGAATAATGTGTATTGGGCTATATGTCCGTTATCTAATCTGTTTATTCATAATGCTTTGCCTCCTGTCAGGCTTATGCGGAGCAATGGGCTTGACATTACTATAGGTACGGATTCGCTTTCCAGCAATGATGACCTTGATATGGTGAGGGAAATGTGGTGCCTGCATCATAATTTTCCGGAAATTCCAATGTCGGAGATACTGTCCTGGGCTTCTTTGAACGGAGCTAGATTCCTGTCAAAAGAATCTGTATTGGGAAGTTTTTCTGAAGGGAAAAAGCCTGGCATTGTGCTCATAAGTGATGTTGATGAACGAGGATTTGTAACTGAATCAAGCCGTTCTGAAAGAATTATCTGATACATGTTGCATTTTGATGAAATAGTTTTCGGACCGATTTCGAGTCGTAGACTAGGGGCATCTTTAGGTGTCAATATTCTTCCTGTAAAGGGTAAGTTCTGTAACTTTGACTGCATCTATTGTGAATGCGGATGGAATGCGGATGGAATAGCAGAACGTCGTTTCCCTACATTTGCTGAAGTTGCAGAAGCTCTTGAAAATAAGATGTCCAGACTGTCGGAAGAGGGGGTTTCAGTTGATTCCATTACTTTCTCAGGTAATGGTGAGCCGACCATGAATCCCGATTTCCCGTCTATTATCGATGCGACATTGGAGTTGCGCGACAGATTTTTTCCAGATGCAAAGGTCTCGGTATTGTCTAATGCAGTTTTGCTTGGACGCGAAGGAATTCTGAATGCTTTGAAAAAAGTAGATAATCCTATATTGAAGATAGATGCGGGATCTGACTCTTTGATAAGGAAAATCAATAAGCCAGTCGGAAGCTATGCACTGAAAGATGTCATTGGACATCTCAAGGATTTCCATGGTAATTTCATACTTCAGACCATGTTTCTGAAATCTCCGGAATTTGACATGGCTTCAACAGAGAATTTATGTGCGTGGATGAATATCGTCAGGGAACTCAGACCTCGTGAAATCATGGTATATACGATAGATCGTGAGACTCCTGATAAGAGCCTGGAGAAATACACTGTGGAGCAGATGAGGTCTTTTGTCTGTCCTCTGCTTGATGAAGGATTCAATATACAGATACGTGGCTGATGAGGACTGTTATACAAAGAGTTTCAAAGGCATCTGTAACGGTGCATGCAGAAAATTACCATGCCGGAATAGAAAGCGGGCTTCTTGTGCTGGCTGCATTTGTGGATGACGACACATCTGAGGATATCGGTTGGATGGCAAGAAAAATAGCCTCCATGAGGATATTTGATGATGAAAATGGAGTGATGAATCTGTCCGTGAAAGATATAGATGGTGATGTTCTGGTGGTCAGCCAGTTTACGCTATATGCTTCTACAGCGAAAGGTAACAGACCTTCTTATGTCAAGGCTGCAAAACCGGAAAAGGCGATACCGTTATATGAGCGATTTCTGGATATCCTTGAAACTCATTTGGAAAAGTCAGTCCGGCGAGGTATCTTTGGGGCAGACATGAAAGTGGAACTACTTAATGATGGTCCGGTAACAATAATCGTTGATTCAAAAGATAAACTTTAAAATATGGTAATATGATTGATTATCTGAATAAATATGGTTACACTCCCGATCAGGAGGCTATGGGAAGGTCATTGGAAATCATAGCGGAAAACTTGGAGAATATTGCTTCCGAGCAGGTCTATATGGATTGTTTTTCAATGATGGATCTTACAACGCTCAAGACAGATGATACTCCGGCATCAGTTGCAAAACTTGTTGATAAAGTAGCATCTTTTGCAGAAACTTATCCTGATTGGCCTCTTCCGGCCTCTGTCTGCGTTTACTCTAATTTTGCATCTACTGTAAAGGAATGCAGAAAAAATGACTTCAATATTACTGTCGTTTCTGCATGTTTTCCATCTTCGCAGAGTTTTCTTGAAGTAAAGCTCAGAGAGTGTGAACTTGCTGTTGAACAAGGGGCTGACGAAGTTGATATAGTCCTGGCATTGAATGCATTTCTTGCAGGAGATTATGAGACAGCTTCAGAAGAGATAAGGCAGATACGTAAGTGTATTGACAAGGTTGCCCAGAGCCAGGGCAGACATGTGCATCTGAAGGTTATATTGGAAACCGGACTTCTCCGGACTCCGGAAGCAATTGCAAATGCATCTTTTCTTGCTATGGAGTCTGGTGCTGATTTTATCAAGACATCGACGGGAAAGGTTGATGTGAATGCTACACCGGCAGCGGCATATGTGATGTGTGAATGTATAGCCAGATATCATGAAGCAACTGGTCGTAAGGTTGGTTTCAAGCCAGCTGGTGGAATATCGTCAGCAATGGATGCTCTTTGTTATTATTCGATAGTTTCTACCGTTTTGGGAAAAGCATGGCTAAACAAGGAACTGTTCCGTTTTGGTGTAAGCCGTGTCGCAAACAGTATAATTTCTGCAGTGGAGCAGAAGACGGTGACATTCTTCTGATCCGTTTTGTATGATTTTTTGAAGAAATCGAACGTTTTATGTCGAACAAAGAGCCCCGCAGATGTCTGTGGGGCTCTTTGTTTCAGTTAAGTGTATACTTTTTCAGTACACGGATAATCTCCGGTAATTTTGCCTCCGTAATTTAAAATGTATTGTTATGAGAGGAAAAATCAAGCTTATGCTGATGGCATTGGTTGTGATGTCATGCAGCAAGAATGGGATTGAGCATGAGCCGGGAACAGATTTCCGATATGGCAGTCATCTTACCCATGAAATGATTGTGCTGGGTGATCGTCTTGAGAATCCGTACAAGACTGAAAATGTGACTAAAGCTCTGATGTCATTGTATCCGACAAAGGCTGACAGAGTCAATGTCAAGACTACGGACCTATATGTTCGTTTCCTTCCTGCTGATGATAAGCAGTATGAAATGTTGGAAGACATGGGATTATCTTTGGTAGATCATCCCTTGGATTATGAAATCGTTGTTGAAGGAGACTGGTACCACGACCCTGAGGTCCCTGAAGAAAAGGTGACATGGCAGTATGCCGTTGTGCCTCCTGACTTTAAATTTCCTGATGTCGAGTATGAAATCATAGATGAATGCTATCTTGCTGAGAATGATCCGGGTTCCCGTGCGTTGGATGGTATTGACTGGGATGCGGTTGAGCGTGAGGCTTACATAATAACAGGAAATGAAGACATGTTGGCCCAGCCACAGACCAAAGGATCAAGAGTGCATCCTTCTGGTAGGATAACCATAGTTGACGAACATGCCAATGGAGGGAAGCCTTTCGGAGTAGCAGGTGTAAGAGTATCATGTAATTCGTTTATCAAGTTTGACCATGCCTATACAGATAGGGATGGATATTATTCGATGTCCAAGAAATTTTCTGCTAATCTTCGTTATAGATTAGTCTTTAAGAATCAGGTTGGGTTTGCTTTAGGATTTAATCTGATTCTTGTGCCGGCTTCTGTCTCAACATTGGGCAAGACCGGTCCGGAGGGTGTCACCATTACAGTGACTAAGAATTCGGAACAGAAACTTTTCAGACGTTGTGTTGTCAATAATGCTGCATATAACTATTTCAGCAGGTGTGCTTCCGGAGATATGAATATTGCTACACCCCCATCAGATCTGAGGATATGGCTTCTTAACGGAATGACAGCAAGCAGCGCTGTAATGCTGCATCATGGCGCATTTCTCGACAAGGACATGTTCGGGTCATTTCTTGGGAAATATGCTCCAATGCTTAAGTTCCTTCTTCCGGATATAACGATAGGGACTGATGGTGCTGATGACTATCGCTCTCTGTATTCGACTGTATGTCATGAACTTGCTCATGCAAGTCATTTCTCGAAGGTCGGTACTCCATATTGGAACAACTATATCCTATATATAATATCATCATATCTTCGGGACCGTAATATGGATTATGGTGACGGTACTGCGCCAGGTGCAGGGTATTGCGAGGTTGGAGAAATGTGGGCATATTATATGGAGAGCAAGATGTACAAAGACCGTTATGGTGGATCTTTCCCTACATTCGGAACATCTTATTGGTTTTATCCTCAGATATTCCGTTACCTTGATGAACGTGGATTATCAAGCTCTGACATCTATTCTGTTCTAGGGGCAGATGTCGTGTCAAAAGATGATCTTAAAGCTGAGCTTATACGTGTCTTTCCTACTAAAAAGAGCATGATCGAGCAGGTCTTCAACAGATATTGATGTTATGAAAAGATTGCTTGCATTGCTTCTTGTCTTGTTGTCGATGTCGGCAGCAGCCCAGAAGTTAAGCATCTCCACCAATATATTGGGCTATCTGGCTTTGGGTACCTTGAATGCAGATATGTCATATGCCATATCAAGGAACTGCAGCATAACTGCAGATATCCGTTATAATCCGTTTACTTTCCGGAAAGAAGATCAGCACCGGCAATTCCAGTGCAGACAGCAGTCATATGCAGTTGGTGCCAGATTATGGCCTTGGCATATATGGTCAGGGTGGTGGTTTGCATCCAAACTTCGTTATCAGGAATATAATGTGGGAGGTCTTTTCTCATCTGAGACTGAAGAAGGAGACAGATTCGGTGCTGGATTTTATGCCGGATTCACTTATATGCTATCTCCGCATTTCAATCTGGAATTTGGTGCCGGTTTGTGGGGTGGAAAAGATGAATATAGCAGATATTCTTGTCAGAAATGCGGAGTTACGGTCAAAAATGGAAGCAGGTTCTTTGTCCTGCCAGATGATATAATGGTGTCGGTGGTCTATGTGTTCTAGAATAAATATCCTGGTGTTTCTGCTGCTCCTTTTCTTTGTGTCCTGTTCTTCCTATAAAAGGATGCAGAAAATAAGGAATGGTGAAATAGGGGTGGAGATATCGGTTCCGGAAGATAGGATTCCAGACTCTGTGGAGAATGACGAGGTGCTGATTGATAGTATAAGAGGTACATTATCGGACGGGCCGATAATCATGAATGCTATAAAGGATTCAGAAACGGGGGAAATGGTTGCTACTGATGTGATAAGGGCATCTAAGGTTACAGCACGTTTCAGGAATGTTGCAGAACGGGCAGGATATGTCTCAATAGGCTTTGATGTTACTGTGCCAGCGGCTATGTCATCTTCCGAGTGGCAATTAAAAATGATGCCTGTGATGCGCATTCAGGAGGATACAATGCTTCTGGAGCCGATATATATAACCGGAGAAGGCTATAGGGCTGCACAGATGCGAGGGTATCAGCGATATAGGGCATTTCTCGCTACAATCATTACGGATACGACTGATTTTATCAGAATCGGACAGCTGGAGGTGTTTCTGAAAAGACATTTTCCTGATACATATGCAATGAAGACTGATTCTGCATTTGTGACCCGACCAATGGATGAAAACCTGTTCGGAGTTACTCAACTTGAAGCTTTGCGTCATTATACGAAGCAGATGAAGTGGAAGCACAATGAGAAACGGAAGGGTAGGGCATCTATGATGTATAGCAGATATGTAAAGGACCCGATTGTTACAGAAGGTGTCCGACTTGATACGGTTCTGACATCTTCAGACGGAGATTTTGTCTATCGATATATTCATACTTTCAAGAGCCGTCCGTATTTGAAGAAGGTTACGGTATCTTTAGGCGGTAGTCTTTATGAAAAAGGTGAGCGTATTGTGGATCTGCCGTTTCCTGAAGAACTTACATTTTATATCAGTTCTTTGTCTACGTTGGCTGATTTCACTCCCAGATATAGAATGTATGTTCTTGAAAGGAGGGTGTTTGATAACACCAAAGCTTTCATTGACTTTCGTCAGGGTAGTGCAGTTATCGACACTCTGCTCTCTGATAATGCATCAGAACTTTCACGTGTAAAAAAGTGTATGGAAGATGTCGTAGCAAGATCTGAATATGGGTTGGATTCCCTTGTTATTGTTGCATCATGTTCTCCTGAAGGTTCATTTCAGTTGAATAGGAGGTTGTCCGAAGCACGTTCAATATCAGTGAAAAAGCATGTTGAAAGGTATGTGCCTGTAATCTGGCGGGATAGCTTGAAAGCATCATGTCTTCCTGAGAATTGGGAACAGCTGCAGAAGCTTGTTGCAAATGATACTGTCATGTCAGCCAAGGCTAAGAGGATGATAGTATCCATGATAGAGGATATGGATGATCCAGATGAGGTAGAGCGAAGGCTATCCCGAATGCCGGAGTATCGGTATATGCGGGAATATCTTTATCCAAAGCTCAGGAGTGTTCGTTTTGATTTCTATCTGCATCGTCTTGGCATGGTGAAGGACACGGTGCATACTACGGAACTGGACACGCTTTATATGTCTGGTGTCGAGGCTTTGAAGAACCTGGATTACAAGCGGGCTGTTACTGTACTGAGACCATACAAGGACTATAATTCAGCCTTGGCTTTTACTTCAGCTGATTATAATCACTCGGCTTTGGATGTGCTTTCAAAGTTGGATGATAAGGATTCCAGAGTTTGTTATCTGATGGCGATTGTTCTGTCAAGACTGGAACAGTATGAAGAAGCTATGAAGTATTTTGATTTATGTCTGGCATATGATCCATATATGGAGCATAGAGCCAATCTTGACCCCGAAATGTCGGTGTTGCTAAGAAAACGTTTAAAAAACAATAAGAGTTATGAATAAAAGAATTATTTTGTTTGCCGCATTAGCGGTTTCGGCTTTGGCCGGTTGTAAGGAAGTGATTGTAGAACCGGTTGCCGATGATGGGGATGAGGTGCTGTTGAATGTTCTCGTGCCGGTGGCTCAGACGAGGACTGCAGGAATCTCGGAAGGTGATACAGTCAGTGATGTTCAGACGTTTGTGTTTGATCAGTCAGGTGTGCTGGAAACATATAGTCATGTCACAGGTGCAAACGGATGTACTTTGAGGTGTACGAAAGGGACCAAAGATATAGTTGTCCTCGTCAATGCATCTTCACTTTCACAGATTGGAACACTAGCTGAACTGCTTGCGGCTAAATCGGACCTTCTGGAGGATAATGACAGTCATTTATGTGTTATGGAAGGGAGGGATACCTTTGTAATAGATAAGTCTCAGACTGTAAATGTCAAGGTTACGCGTCATGTGGCTAAGGTTACATTGGAACAGATTACTTTAGATTTTGCTGCGGATCACTTTGCGGAAGAGACATTTAAAATTAAAGCTGTCTACCTTGTGAATGTGGCTGGCGATAGGAAATACTTTTCATCGGATGCTTCACAGGTCTGGTATAACCAGACATTGGCTCAGGATAAAGAACATGATATCATTTATGACTCCTGTTCTGATGCTATTCTTGCTTCCGATACTCCATATATGCAGAAACATCAGTTTTACTGTTACGAGAATCTGTCTGTGTCGGACGTTTCAGGTCTGCCATGGTCTCCAAGGCCGACGAGACTGGTGATAGAGGCAACCCTTGGCAACGACCTCATGTATTATCCGGTCACCATATCTAAGATAAAGCAGAATACGGCTTATAGTGTGAAGGTGAATATTACGCGTCCAGGTTCATCATCCCCAGATATCCCTGTTGATATCTATGATGCAACATCTGTAATAGAAGTTGTAGATTGGAACACCGGTGATACAATAATTGAAAATATTTAACGTTTGAATTTGAAATGAAACCGTCTAGAGTATTGCTTGTTTTGTTTTGGCTGGTCGTTATGACTGGTTGTTCAGTTAAGGAAAACAGAAAGTTCTGTCCTTGCAGATTGGAGGTTGATTTCAGTGTTGTTGATACATCTGTTATTCATTCGGCAGAAATATGTATGACTACTCAGGACGGCTTCATTTCTTATGATCATATCAGTTCATCTGATTTCTTTGAAGATTATGTCAGAAATGTTCCGCGTAGTCTTCTTAGACTTAATGTCTGGTATGGATCAAATGGATTTACAGAACAAGATAATAGTATTATCATTCCTTATGGTAGCGAATGCCCATGTGTGTATATGGAATTTACTGAACTCTCGACTGATATGGAAGCTTGCCGGCATGTTGTCCGGATGAGAAAGAATCATTGTGTCATGACTATCTATGTTGAGGGGGAAGATAAGCATCCTTATGGATTGCGTGTGCGGGGAAATGTGAATGGATACAGATATGATGGTAAACCAAGGGTAGGTGAATTTGCTTGTGTTTCTTATCCGGATGAATGTGGAGTTTCCGAAGTTGTTTTGCCTAGACAGATTGATAATTCCTTGCTTCTGGATATAGATGATGGGACGGAGGTTATTAAAACATTTGCCTTAGGGGAATATATTGCAGCCAGCGGATATGATTGGACCTCTCCAGATCTTCAAGATCTGTCGTTGGATCTGGAATATTATCTTTCACATGTAATATTGACAGTTCAGGGGTGGGATAGCGAATATACGTACAATATAATATTATAGAGATTTTGTGTTGGTCTTTGTCAAAAAATAGTTCGTAATTAAAAAACATTTTGTATATTTGCATCCGCTTCTGAAGCCCATGTGGTGAAATGGTAGACACGCTCGTTTCAGGTGCGAGTGCTTCACGGCGTGTAGGTTCGACTCCTATCATGGGCACGATTGCCGACAAAAGTGAAATTTCCTTTTGTCGGCAATTTTGTTAGTTCTCGACTTTGAAATGTGGAATCTCACTTTTGGGATCAGTCGCAAAAGTATGTGTCTAAGCATAGATCTTTGCAAGTCTGAACAGAAAGTATTTAACATCTGATACACCTCTCAGTTGCTTTCTGAAAGCTTTTATTTTAGAGTTAAGTGATTCCGCAGAAGCGTTAGTGGATATATTGTTGAAGATGTTCAGGATGTTTGAGTAATGTG
>JAFRZX010000153.1 GCA_017442315.1 Bacteroidales bacterium | reverse complement strand
GCCTGCCTGATGCAGAACAGTAAGTGATGCAGGACATTTGGGCTTGCTCAGCGCATGTTTCTCGAACGTATATTGAAGAAATCCTGTTTCAGGAGCACCCCATGGCTATGACGACCCTACTTACTCTCCTTACCCGTCTTTCTGAGAAAGGATTTATATCCATCGAGAAGTCCGGCAGAAGAAGCTACTATACTCCCCTAATCTCTCAGGAAGACTATCTGGCTTCTCAGAGCAAGAACTTCTTTGAGAAACTGTGTGGCCGTAATATTTCCACATTTGCCGCAGCTCTTTGCGACAGCGGCCTGACCAAAGAAGAATTGGCTGAACTTCGTGACATGCTGGAAAGGGGGACCTTATGATTGTCCTTCGTATGTTTTGGGCACTCTTTCTTGCTGGTATGGTTGCCTATACATTTAATCGCTCATGGCGATGGGAGCATGGCGAACCAATGCCGGAAACGCTGTTTGGCAGCGACAAACCAAGAACAAAAGAAACCATTGTCTGGCTGGATCCTTCCTTTCTTCCCGTATTATTGCTGATCATCTTGATCATGTTCAGATATGTTTACGGCTCAGAAGGGATAGATCGGTTCATGTCCCTGTCTCTGGATGTTATGATCCTGATCAGCTTTTATTTTGTTCTGCTTATTTTCCTGCTTCCCATATTTCGCAAGTTCTTTAGTGCCCGTGCTTGTGCAACTATGTGGATATTGCCTGTGTTCATGTTTTGGCAGGTACATATTTTGATTCAGAACACACCCGCTCCATCCTTTGTAATATATATTCCCTCACATATTCTTGGACTGCTATATTTCATCTGGAGCATCGGATTCGTTGTTGTGTACGCCGGAAAATTCCTATCTCATTTCCTTTTCCGATACAGAGTCATGTCTGCGTCCATTCCGGTTAGAGATCCGGAAATTTTGGAACTCTTTCAGCAGGAATTAAAGCGGCTGGAATACTACCGTCCTGTCAAGTTGGTACAAAGCTCAGCGGTAACTGTCCCACTCTCCATGGGCACGATGAAGCGGACAAGAGTAACCGTCTTACCGAACCGAGAATTTACGAAGCAGGAACTACAGTTTATCTTCCGACATGAGATCCACCATATCCAACGAGGTGACGTCAGTAATAAGATGTTCTTCGCTTTTTGCCAGGCGCTCTGCTGGTTTAATCCCCTAATCTGGCTAGCCACTCGAAAAGCAAGTGACGATCTGGAGCTTTCCTGCGACGAAATCGTACTGGAAAACATGGATGATGAAATGCGAAGACAGTATGCGGAACTGCTGCTGGACACAGCCGGAAGTTCAAGAGGGTTTACTACCTGTCTTTCAGCTGCGGCGGAAACTATGCGGTATCGTCTGAAGAATGTGGTTGCTCCCCGTAAGAGATGGTCAGGAACTATTTTGCTTTTCATTGCCATGTTCCTATGCGTGATGTCTCACGGTGTGATCGCAGTCAGCAACGATAGAGGATCTGTTGCAGAGTTAATCACAGAATACCGCACTGCAGAAGATATCCGTTCGGTTTATTATCAACCGGAAGGCGAAACATTGCTCAGTGAAGTGTACGACTGGAATAATGAAGAACTGTTCTCATACCTTACATCCCTTGAAGTTGATAAAATTAGTAGCGGAAACGAAATCCAGAACATCAGTAACCATAGAATAGCGGTTATTATTGATAAAAACGGCACGATGGAATTGACGATCGACGATAAGCTCCTTGAAGTTTATCGTTTCCATCATGGCGGGAAAAAGGAGTTTTACTATCTGCGTTCGAAGGTGGATTGGGATGTAATTCAGGGCTATCTGGACTTTGATGCCGAAAAACCTGTTGATCCCACAATGTTCTGGCCGGAAATGCAAGTACATTTTGATGTTTTGGAACAAGACGAAGCCATATTTGCTGTTCGAAATAAGCTCCGCGTATGGGATATCGAAACCGGTGAGACTTTACGCGCTTCCAGCAACAGTGACTCGCCAGGCGGCCTGCAAGGATTGCGTCCGATAAAGGCCCAACTCGTGTTCGATATGCCGGTATCTGAAATCTATGTCTGGATGAGAGAATGGGAATCCTCCGATTTGATATCCGTAACTCTGGAAGCTGAAGATGGATGCTTCTTCATTCCGATGAACGGCAACTCAGCTCATTATCAAGTCGATGTACTTTATGAGCCGCTGGACGGTGTCCGATATGAAGCTACCTATGTATTCGATGTAGAATACCCAGAATAAATTCAAACCCTGGTATCAGTTTGGATCTGATACCAGGGTCTTTTTAGTTATTATCATCTACTCCTGATCACGCTCTTTATGTCTTTTGAATCAACCGATCTAAGAAATATGCTGCCACGCACCCAACGGCATAACAAACAAGGTCCATCCACGAGAAGGTTCTGCCTAATGCAATGGAGATAATTTTGTTATCCGTCAGTCCAAGCAAAGCAACCAAATCAAAGTATTGTCCGATTTCAACGTAAGCGGCAAAAACAAACACATATACCGGAAGCAGACGTACCTTGTCGGGAAGGATTACACGGCAAAGGCAGCACAGCAGTAAGGTCACCAGCATATCACCAACATATGGACGGACAAATGCGTCATTTACAAACAGCGCAATGACGATCTCTGTTACCAACAAGCCGCAGAAGATCAGAAGATAGATTAATCGTTTGTTTTTCAATGCTGTTTCACCGTATTGTTTTGCCTTTCTCTATTAGTTGATAAAGTAAGCTGCCTTTCCATCAAACCATTCCAGGATGCTGTCAAAGCTGACATCGCCTATCGGAAGGTAATATTCGGTGCCAATCTGCAGGTACTTTTCATGAACATATGCGATTACTTCTTCACCATTGGGAACTTTCTCAATGGGGTTAAAAGTAATGCGGTAGATCCAATCTTCAGGATCATCAGCAGGTGTCATGGGAGCTTCCTGAATTTCCAACTCTGCCAAGGAAGTGAGCAAAGCAATCTCACTGTCTATCATAACGGACTTACCATCAGCAGTTTCAAATCTGGCTGCAACGGCCTCTTTGATCCTGAACATATCTGCTGTGTACTCATGGGTACCGGTGTTGTTCTCAAGATAATTGTCCAGGCAGCCACCGCCGATAATTACAGCAATGGCAGCAATCATGACAATAACTTTATTTCTCATTCTCCGGCTATCCTTTGCCTTCCAGATAAGAGTAGCTGCTATGACGCAGATAGCTGCCAGGCCGCAGAAAAACATACGAGCAAGGTCTGAGAGGTCGAAGAAACTGCCACCGTTTGTTACCATGATGGCCTCGACAAAGCAGACAATAGCTACAACATATAATATACCAGCAATAATATGACGGATTTTGCTTTTCATGAGGATCCCTCCTTACTTATGGAATCTCTTTTCCTTCTGCGTCCAGGAAATAATACTCAGAAGGCAGGAGTTCATTATAATAGACAAACGGATACGCACCTTCTTTAATGCTGATGTCGTGGGCGCCCAGGATGTCTGTAATTCTGATCGTTGTACACTTCGGATTGTTTACGAGAAATGCGTAGCCACCATTCCACTGGAGAGCAACAATGTCGGTTCCTCTGTCAATGGGTTTGTGCCTATGTTCAAAGGTGTAGGCATCTTTTCCAACGATCTTACATTCCATCGGGAGATAATAATGAGCCTGATACTCATTTCCGGAGACAAACCAGATCAGCGCATCCTCGTCATCTCCAATAAGGCCTGCATATGTAATTTCTATGTTTTCCGCGTCGGCTACCGGAATAATCTCTCTAGCCTTTTCAATCAGACCATCTGTTCCTCTCAGTACCTTTTGACATCCCGAAAGAGAGAACAAAAGACAAATTACAAGCAAGAGAGCACAAGCTTTCTTCATTGTCATCCCTCCTGTTTCTTCATGGCTTCGGCAATGTCCTCGCGCACATACATATCGCCTTCCCATTCCCACGACCAGTAAAGGTAGTTCCGATCAGGATCTCCCTTGACCTCATAGATATGGAAGATGTAGTCGCCTGACTTGATGATGCCGATATGCATACCCCTATCAGACCGATCATAAGGAATATCAAATCCTGCGCTGCGTTCGCTTATATAGGTAACACCATCAACATGGAGAATGTCCCATTCCGGTCCCTCTACCGTACCGACAGGCTTGAAATACCACGCTGCCCAAAGCAGCACCACCATAACAAGGACAAGCAGGATCCATATTCCCTTTTTCATGGTATCACCCTCCCTTGATTAGATGCGGATCAGTTAGAAATATTGGAATCTGACTAGCTTTTTGGCTCTGTGTAGTACGTAATGCCATAGCTATCTAATGTTTCGACAGTAACAAGTCCTTCGTTCAAGGCTTTTACTATATCTACTGTTCTACCTGTGCTATCCATTACCATAATGTATTGGCTTTTGATGCATCCGAAATAGTATTCGGTAGTGTCATCTTCCCAGAACTTTTCTAAGGCATCATCACAATCAAGGTGCTCTTCCTTAGTTCTATCCCAGATATCCACGACATGCACAACTGCTCCAGGTACTTCGCTTAAGTCCTGTGTTTTATCCTTGTGGGTGGCTGAGTTGGTTGCTTTAGCAGTTGTGTTTTCGTGAATATTTCCTTGTTCTGTGTTAAGCTTATATAGCGGCAAAGTCCAAACAGTATAGTGTCCCCAGTAGACCTCAGAGGATATCACATAGTTTTTGGTACCGTTGGAGAAGATATAGCCACTTCCGGCCTGCTCAACGAACTCAACATCAAGTTCATCCTGGAAGAATTCGAAAAGTTCAAGGTATTCACCACGCTTGGAAATGTAGATGCCTCTAGCTTCGTCAACAGCAACATATGGATGCTCCTCAGAAAGTTGCGCTGCAGCCCGCAGATACAGAATGGGATTTCCTCGCTGAAAAATAGCTCTTCTTTGACCATATAAAAACAGAACACAAAGGATGATTAGCGCTACGGCACAAAATGTGATGATACTATTTTTCTTCATATGGACACCTCTTTCCTGTTGCAAGAGAAATAATTGCCTCAATAAGCCGCAACGGCGACCCGGCGCTGTTAAAGTGCCAGATCGCCGGTATTGCGAGTTCCTTAATTACATTTTACTTCATTAAAGGGGTAGATGCAATAGAGAAAGTATGAACAAGCGTATTCGGAGCTATCCCTTCACTATATTAGAACGGTTTTTCTATGAAAAGGTTACATTAAGAGATACTATTTTTGAAAAATGGTGACCCAGAGAGGATCCGGATCACCATCTTTTCGTCTACTTGTCGGACTTATTTCCCTTGACCTCCAGATAATAGTGCGGTTCATTCATATCCAGAGTGACTTCCTTAATGCCATTTTCGAGATCAAACCCGAAGTTCTGGCGAACAATTTCAATCTGTCCTCTATCTTCCAGGCAGGCAATCTGCTGTGTAAATTGGAGATTGCTTCCCAATGCAGTAACCATGTCGTAGCCGCTGATTCCCTTATTCTCCGTATTGGCACAGTGGAAATCAAAGCTGGGTTCTTTCTTGAATGTGGCAGCAACGGTTACGCTTTCACCTGCCGGGATTGTAATCTCTGCCTCCAGCCAGAATACGCGATCCACACCTACAACATCCAGCTCTTCGATCCATCCACTGTCATATCGGGCAGCTCCGTTCTCAGAAAGAACACCGTAAGCAACCAAATGCTCTTTCAACAGTCCATAATACATCTCAAATCCATATTCTGGATCTGTTTCAACGTAGTTCTCTACATCAGTCATTTCTCCGTAATAGAAACCAGCAGCTTCTCGCAGGGCAGATTCAAGATTGCTCTCAGTTCGTGTAATTGTCACGCCTGCTTCCACTTCATTCTTCGTATCCCAACCACCGGTCACATATCCCTGATAAGTCATGTTCTGAACATCGTCACCAATGATAATCAGGAAATACGGGTTGCCATACCAGCGTTCGCCTTCTTCCCGAATAGAGAAGCCACGCCCCATGATGCCATTCTCTCTATCATTTAGCCCGGAATGGAAGCCGTAGGACATCACTCGTGTCTTCTCATAATCCATTTCAAACATGATGCGCATAGAGGGATTAGGAATACCGGCATCGTCATCTTCTTCCGGCCCCCACGGATCCGTAAAGGTGTATACGATCACAGGGATATCAGAGAGGTCAGGATACTCTCCCAGCGCTCTCTGAAGGTAACTTCCATCAGAAAGCAAGTTTTGATAACCAGTCCAGCTCTCGATATACTGTAGATTCAACGAACCGGGATTCTCATGCGTCTCCGCCCAGTTCTCCCACGCCCCCTGGAAAGTGCCGGCATAACTGCCTGCATGGAGCATGGTTTCAATTTTATGACCATTAACTGAAATGGTTGGCCGGTTCACACTCAAATTATTCAAACTGGACGCAAAAGGATATAGAATACTGACGGTTTGATCCTCTTCACTGCTATTAGATAGCGTATAGGTATCGGAAACAATGATATTGCCAGAAGACTGGTATCGGCCACCTTCCGGATACCATTCGTTGTAGGTATCCAAAACATCCTGCTTCTCCGCTTCTGTCAAATTAGTACGAGATGCAGCTTCTTCCTCATTAGATATCCAAACCGGGACCCAAGGCTCAAAGTCCATGGTAATTCTTCTGTCTGCAGAGATTGAAGTATTCTCATCTCTTAAAGTCAATGGAAATACGGGACCAGCATAGGACATAAATGTACTGCCGTCTTCGTGGCCACTACCACCGGCTCCTGCATTTCCGCCCATTCCTCCAAAGAAAAGGCTAACAACAATGGTAAGCACCAGACAGGCTGCGATTGCAGAGGTCCACTTGGCCCAGCCGGGCATCTTTTTTACTTTTGCGTTTCTTACATCCTGGACGTATTCATCCTTCGCTTCGCCGATGGCGTCGAGTAATTCATCGGATTTCATAGGTAACCCTCCTTCTCAAGCTGTCGCCGTAGTTTGTTCCGGGTCCGGAACAGCATCGACATTACCTTGCTCTTGGAGAACTTGAAATGAGTCGCAATATCCTGGATGGAGTCCATATACCAGTACCGAGCCAGGAATACCCGCCGTTCCGGTACGGGAAGTGTATCCAGGAACCGATTAATTGCCTGCACCAGTTCTTTCTTCTCAATTTCTTTCTCTACATCATGGCTGCCGGCAACGCACTGCTCCAGTTCCTCCAGCGCAAGTATGACTTCTCCCCCGCCCCGTTTCACACGGTTCAGGTTTCTCCAGCGGTCGATGGAGATTCGGCGGGTGATTTTCCCAAGGAAAGTGGCCAGAATGGAAGGGCGATGGGGCGGTATGGAGTTCCATGCGTCCATATATGTATCGTTGACACTTTCCTCGGCATCTTCTTTGGATTGTAAAATGCCATATGCAATGCTGTGACAATATGCGCCATACTTGCGGTCCGTTTCTGAGATCGCGTTCTCAGACCGATCCCAATATAGCTGTACGATCAATTCGTCATCCATCTTGCTCACCTCCTGTCTTTCTTGTAGGGCCCTTCATCCATCTACTCGACATTTTCAGGATTTCATTGCGGGTTACCAAAAATATTTTATCATAAAAATCAACGAAATGAAAGTTTACAGGATTTTTCTTGAATGCCGGGCGGAATTAATTTACAATAAATAAAATGAGTATGAGAGAAAGAGGTGTTTCGATGAGTTCTATAACCTATATTGCCTCGGATTATCCCATTCCTGAAATTCAGAATCCACATGAGCGTTCCTTATCCATCAACGAAGCATTGGAAATGGGTCTGGAGGTGCCTGAATACCTTCTGAAGAACGGAATTGACCGGAACTGGAAGAATGCCATTCATTGGGCCGACAGAGGCATCCATTTCAATCTTGATAACGGGACCATTGAGGATGGCGACTTCGATGACGATTATGCCATCATACCCATTTACCCCGGTCGCAGAGATGTCCACTCTGAAAAGAAATACAAGTCCCGGGTAGAATGTATCTGGTCAATTGGCCGCGCAAAAAAGATACTTGAGTTAATTTCCAATCTGCTGGATAACACCGATGAAGTTGAATTCTGGCATATCTATATGGAGAACGGAGAAAGACCTAAGATCATTTACTATGACGCTAAGCTCAGTGAATTTACCCCGGAGGATCTGATTGAGATATCGGATCTCCCCACCTATGATAAAGGCACGATCCACCATTGCGTTACCATTCGGAAATGAGGAGGAACGCCAACATGAAAAAGAAACTAGGAAAAGGTTCTCTTTCCCTCTTACTTGTGATCCTGGCTCTATTGTGGAGTTGTAACATAGCCATATATGATAACTTCTGTCTGGGTGATTATCTTTTGGGTCTGTTGAATCTACCTGCCTGGTCAAATTGGACAAGCGGCATGCACTATACCGTCTGGTATTCCCTTATTCTCCTGATCCCTGCGTTCATCCTGGGAAGAAAGCATGAAAACCATCTATTTGCTGTGTCCGGAAAGTGGATCTCCGGTGTCATTGGTGGTTATCTTCTCTTGTCATCGTTTATGTTTTTATCGTTGTAAAGGAGGCATTATGAGCAATTTTAAGATTACTGCAGAAGACCTTACCTGGCTTGATGATCCGGTAAATGATCCCCAGGATCATTGCCTCCACGGTCACGCAGTCGCCCAGATTGGTGAACGAACTGTGGAGTATACTTGCACAGTCAGTGCCACAGCGCTATATCTCCTAAAAACCTTAACGGAAGACCATGCGATTGGTCAAGACAATCAGCTTCTCCCCTGTTGCGGCCATTTTCTAATCGCCAGTGAGGATCTGATGAACACAACTATCATCGGCTGCGACTATGGCGAAGACTGGTCTGTAGAGCATTCAGGAGACCATGTGATCCTCACATTGAAAGACGGATATCAAGTTTCAGTTCCGATAGATGAATACCGTGCGGAAGTATATCGGTTTGCAGATAAGATCGAAGCATACTACAATTCCTGCCCACCCCGGGAAGATCATACCGATGAATTCAAAAAAAACGGTTACATCGCCTTCTGGAATGAGTGGCATCGACGCAGAAATGCAGTTGTGATCGATCAGTAGAGTTCAAAAACACCATCTAAACGGAGCGTCGGTTGCCTTTTGGGTGCTGGTGTTGTATTCTGAAACCATGAAAGGAGGCTTCCATCATGGATGCAAAGAAACTAGGGCTGTTCATTGCCCAGCTCCGCAAAGAACAGAATATGACCCAGGCAGATCTTGCACGAAAGCTGCAGGTTACTGATAAGGCAATCAGCAAATGGGAGCGTGGTTTGGGCCTCCCGGATATCAACTCAATCGAGCCACTTGCAGAGGCACTTGGTGTAACCGTATTGGAGATCATGCGATCTGAACGGATTCCTGTCGAGGAGGTCACACCAGAAAGTGCTTCAGAGGTTATTACTGATGCCTTTGATATGGTTAATGCCCAAAGGAAACAAGAGCGAATAACGCTGATCCGAATTTCTCTGGGTGTACTTACCGCAATTGCCTTACTCTTCCTTGGTGATTCAATGGGATGGATGGGATTGGCATTCGTCGTACTCCCCTTCTTGTGCTTTGTTCTATCTATTAGTCTTGTAATTTACGGTATTATCAGATATCGCAGAAAGCAACCTTGCACACAGTCTTTTCTCTGGGCAGGCATCTTTGTCTCTTATCCTCTCCTGTTCCTTATTCTTCTCTTTCTCGTTGGTGCCCTTGGACTTGGCCCCGTACCTAACTGAAACCGTAATGCGGCACGAAATGTGCCGCATTTTTCTGTAAACAGCAAAAGTAACAGCGTACCAATGAAGAGTAACAGCCTCAAATATAGATTTCCTTCTCGAATCTGTTATAATTAGATTATCCAGACAGGAGGTGCTCGTATGGAATTTTGTGATAAGCTTAAGGAACTGCGTGCTGAAAAAAGTGTTTCTCAAACCAAACTGGCAGCAGACATACATATCAGCAGATCAGCCGTTGCCAAATGGGAAAATGGATTAGGTCTGCCGAATGACGAATCGCTGAAACTGCTCAGTGAATATTTCGGCATCAGTATTGACGAAATGCTCCCCGATAAACCTACAGCCGAAACGATTGTGTCCAAAAATAAAACCATTGATCAGCAAAAGAAGGTTATTCTCGGTTTCTCAATCGGCTGTGCTATCGGCCTGTTTATTCTGGCTTTTATCTTCATCGAACCCCTTCGGAACAGTCTTGAACATCTAGGTCTGGGTGCAATCATTGCAGCTTTGGGTATCTTCAACCTGCGGGGTAATATCGCATCCATCCATTGGTACAACCGAAGAAAAGTCACCAAGGAGAATCAGCTCCCCTACTGCAGATGCGTTGGTCTCGGAACCTTGATCGTTGGTCTGTCCATGATTATCTCTGGAATCGTTCAAGCCTTTGTAGGCATCGAGGCCGGTGGAATTATCATTATTGTTGGTTTTATGGTTGGTTTGTCTCTAATTGTATACGCGCAGTTCAAGTATAATAAAGGTATTTTCTAATGGATACATATTTACTCCCTCTCTATACAGAGAGGGAGCAAATATTATCTTGACTTTCTCGATAATCGAGAATATAATGAAGATACAAATACTCGATATTCGAGAATAGGAGGTGGTCATGTGCCAAGAGCGAAATTTCAAACCCTGACGGAGCAGATGTTCTATGTTCTGCTGTGTCTCAAGAACGAATGTTATGGCATGGATATTCTAGACCGGGTCCCAGCCATGACTGCAAACCGTGTCAGTGTCGGTTCCGGCACACTGTATAACCTGCTGGAACAGTTTCTTGCGGAAGGTTTCATCCGAGAAACAAAAGTGGAAGGACGCCGACGCAGCTACATTCTCACCGATAAAGGCAGAGAAATGCTGGATAAGGAATATGAGCGGATCCAGGCCCAGGCCGTGGATTACCGCCGGATCTTCGGAAAGGAGGAAGCTAAATGAAAACCAAAAAGCGCCGTATGGAATACTTCTCCTTCTATAATCACACAGGAATTGAGAATCATCTTGCTGAGATGGCCCAGAAGGGTTGGATGATTGAGAGTATTTCGAATTTCTACTGGACTTACCGAAAGATCGAACCTAAGAACATTCATTTCAGTGTCAGTTATTATCCTCGGGCTTCCGACTTTGATCCAGGCCCTACCGAGGAACAGCAGACATTCCACGACTTCTGTGCCCACACTGGCTGGCAGCTGGCTTGTACATGGTTCCAGATGCAGGTGTTCTATAATGAGAAGGAGTCTCCTATCCCCCTGGATACGGATCCTATCATGGAGGTTGATACACTCCATCGGGCATGTAAGAAGAACTTTCTTCCCTCTCATTATATACTGCTTGCGCTCAGCTTCCTTATGACCTGCTATTTTATTGCGGGTATATACTTTGACCCCATTGGTTTACTATCCAGCTCCGGTAGGCTGGTAACCCAATTTGCCTATGTCTGCATGTTTGCAATATCCTCAGTGGAATTGATTACCTATTTCGCCTGGCACAGAAAAGCGAAAAAAGCAGCGGAGGATGGTATTTTCGTCGATACCCCTAGTACGATCAAATTCCAGGAATCTATTCTGGTCATCCTCCTGATCGGTGCAGTGTATTGGCTTGCTAACCTGTTTGCCGCAGATGACCCTCTATATATTTGGGTAGCCATTGTTATGATGGCAGGTATGTTTACCATCATGTTCTTAGTCAACGGAATCAAGCAGTGGCTGAAGAAAGCAAAGGCATCCCGCGGTATGAATAAATTCTTGACACTTTTGGCCTGCTTCCTGCTGCCTACGATTCTGACCAGCATTATCATTTATGCTGGCATCCGCATGAACCGTGTCGTGATGATCCCCGAGAATATCGAGAAGGATAATATTCCTCTATCCGTATCTGATATGATAGATGTCAACGAAGAATTCTATGTAAAGACCAATGATAGACACGATACATTTTTCCTCGGAACTATGAATGTGGATGCATTCATTCACTGGGATTATCGCGAACACCAGGATCTGCCTGACCTGCGATACGATATTACCATCGTAAAGATGCCATGGCTCTATCAGTGGTGCAAGCATGAGATGTTCAAGGATATGGATGAGTCTGACAATAAGGATATTCCCGTAGGTCACCGTTTGATCCTCAAAGAACAGGATCCGACTTCTTGGGGTGCCAATGAAGTCTATCGTCTTTACCAAGAAGAAGGTTGGTACATGAATTGGTACCTCCTCTGCTATGAAGACAGAATCATTGATATCCGCTTTGATTGGGAACCCACGACCGATGACATGGCCATAGTAAATCAGAAACT
>JAFRZX010000152.1 GCA_017442315.1 Bacteroidales bacterium | reverse complement strand
GCGTCCCAGAGACTCCGGATGGTGACATTCTAGACCACTAACGGCTTGATCCACCTGTTCAGCGAGGCCTGTCACATAGCAGGCCCGGTCAATCAGATCCTGGGTATTTTCCTTCAGGATGATCTTGCCTTTATTCAAAATAATGACTTCCTCCATCACATCGGCAGCTTCCTCAATGATATGGGTGGAGATCACGAAGGTCCGCCCGGTCTCGGTGTATTCATCCAGAAGGAGCTTGTAAAACTGCTCTCTTGCAACTACATCCAGACCTGCCACAGGCTCATCCAGGAAAGTAAACTCAGCCTTACTTGCCATTGCGACAATGATGGTGACCATAGAAAGCATTCCCTTGCTCAGCTTGCCCAGCTTCGCCTTGGGGTCAAGTTGGAAGCTTTGCATCAGATGGGCGGCCATCTCCTTATCCCAATGGGGCAGGTACAGTGCAGCAGCACCAAGATAGCGTTTTACTGTGTATGCGGCCAAACCGCTCTCTGCGGTAATGTTCAGCTCCCGTGAAAAACAGATCCGGTCAAGTGCCTTGCGGTTTTCCCAGATGTTATCGCCATCCAATGTCACCATGCCGGAGGAGGTCGGATTCTGGTTGGACATAATAGAAAGCATGGTGGTCTTACCTGCGCCGTTGCGGCCAATCAATCCATAGATCTTGCCAGATTCCAGTTCCAGATTCAGTTCGTTCAATACAACTTTCTGTCCGTAAGACTTGGACAGGTTTTCACATCTTAAAAAGCTCATAATTACAACTCCTCTCTCATGATTTGGGCGATCAGTTCATCTTTGGAGATACCGAGGCTTCTGGCTTCTGTAAGAAGCTCAGTTAGCCGCATCTGGTAAAATGCATTTTTTCTCCTAATGCGAATCTTCTCCACCGCACCGTTCGCTACAAACATGCCGATACCACGCTTCTTATAGAGAATTCCTTCATCTACAAGAATATTTACACCTTTTGCAGCCGTTGCAGGATTAATGGTATAGAGCTTTGCCAGCTCATTGGTACTGGGAACTCGCTCCTCCTCCAAAAGGATGCCGCGCAGGATATCGGTTTCGATCATCTGACTGATCTGTAGGTATATAGACTTATCCTCGGTCAGTTTCTGCTGCATGTCATCACTCCTTCTATCGGTTACTTGGTTAGTTACTTATGTAATTAACCATACAACATATTTTGACATTTGTCAATACCACAGACATTGTTTTGAGAAAATATTATTGCACCCCTGCTATGCTTTCATGATAGACAATATAAAGAAACGGCCGGATGCGTTTAGCACCCGACCCTAATAATCAGCAACTCGAAAACTGCATATCACTCAATGCGTAATCAATAATCTCCAATCCATTTAACCTCGGATTCAGCCAATCAGACATAACCTCGTTAGGTAAGATCACCGGCATCCTGTTATGAATGAATGCAATGGATTCTACCGGATCTTTGGTCAGGATTGAGAATACTGGTCTTCCCTGCTCGATCCTGTAAATGCCGGCCAGGAAGAATCCGTTGACATCACTGGGAGCAATTTCATATTTCTGCTTTCCCTGTCCTGTCTTTTGCCATTCATAGTAGGAATCTGCAGGCACCAGGCATCTGCGCTGGCGCATACCGTCGGAAAACATGGCTTTCTGCGGTGCAGTTTCGCTGCGGGCATTGAAGATCAGCTTGCCATCCGGGAGCTGATAACCCCACTTCATACCGAAAGCCTGGGGCTCCAGCTTCCGATTGCTGGCAATGACTGCAGCAACATCCCCCGGGAATACTTCCCCGGTTTTCACTTCTATCTGGCGGCTCTGCAGGTTCTCAAGGACTGTCTGGACCATGTCAGAGCTGCTTTCTTTGGAAAAATTGTATCTGCCGCACACTAAAATGCACCTCTTTCAAAAAGACATACTGCTTTATAGAATATGTCCAAATCCAAACCTTTCACTCACATCTGTCAATCCAGAAATGATTTCATCTCTGCTGAAATTGTGCTCTTCTAAATATTCGTTCGAATAGGAATTAAGCTTCCCATAAAAGCAAACAGAAATACGAAGCCATTGAATATCTTGGTGGTCTAGATTTTCATAAATCCAATTCTCTGCACCACAGATATCTCCTCGTTCAAGAAAGTAATCAATCTCGTCAGATAAAGATTGTGAAATCTGGACATCATGATCCTGTTTCGATGAATGGGTGAGAAAGTGAAGGATAGCGGCAATCATACTTTCGATTTGGCGCATCAGCCAATCCTTTTGATAGATCATAGCAAAATCCTCCGCAATAGGCAGTTCTTATTTAATTTGCTTCGCTTGATAATCGTGACTGCAATAAGGGCATTTGGGATAGTCGAAATCATGGCTCTTTCCGCAAGAAGGACATTGTTTCTGAGGGAGTTCTTCATTCTGCTTAGGGGTCTTAAATCCGCCTGCCGGCATTGCAAGTCCCACAAGAAAAACAGGGATACCGAAAATCCAGCAAAGTAAATGGAATCCATTCCAATAGACATCAATTGCAGACATAATAGGCCCCAACAAAATCAGTAAGGCTCCCAGAATCATCAATTTGATTGCTTTCATGGCGCATCCTCCTCGTTTTCTGCAATAGCTCCTGCATTGAACAGTTCTTCATCCAGCAGTTTCGCTTTATCATAGTAAGCATATCGAACGAAAAATTTAACGGATTCCATCATAGATCCCATTTTTGCAGTAAGGCCAGCACCCATTACATTCTGGGTAAGATAAGGAATTCCATTCTGTCTCAGACAGTCTTCCAAAACACCAGCCCATACGATATCTTTTTCAACAAGAAAACAGTAGTCCTCACTCTTTGGCGGCTCCAACCATTTTTTATCACACACTGGGCATCTTGTTCCCTGAACAAGCACATGACAATTGGGGCAATAATTCTGCATGGCAGCAAGGTCTGCCTCATACCGGTCCAGGTGCTCTTCCAGAATCCGCTCCAAAGCGGCAGTCATCTGTTGCCCCTTGTCGTCAGCATATCGCTCCAATCGTTCAAAAATATGGCGGTCGATATAATAATTGATAAATCTCCCGTCCTTTTTCTTTCTCGGCATAAGATCATCCCCTTTCAATATCACTGAGTACTTCTTACATCTATACTATAACATAACCATATTGATTTATCAACATAATTCAATATAAAAAGTTCTTGCCTTTGAGGAGTTTCTTCTGGCATTGTTTTTCACGTTGGTTCTGGACTTTGCTTTATGACCAAAATATTGTATAATGCGTATATCAAACTACGAAAGGTTGCGATCTTATGTACGAAGATATCACCAGACAGGCCCGTACTGTAGTGACCGAACTGCTTGAACAAGCAAATATGAAGCCGGGTTCTTTACTGGTTATAGGCTGTTCTTCCAGCGAAATGGTCGGTAAGCGAATTGGCAAGGGTTCCTCTATGGAAGCAGCCCAGGCAGCATTTGCTGGAATCTATCCTGTTTTACAGGAACAAGGCATTCATTTGGCAGTTCAGTGCTGTGAGCATCTGAATCGTGCGCTCATTCTGGAAAGAGAAGTTGCTGAAAAGCGCGGATACGAGATCGTCAATGTCATGCCTCAGCCTCATGCTGGTGGCAGCTTTGCGGTGACTGCGTGGAATGCTTTCTCCGATCCTGTAGCCGTTGAAACGATTGCCGCAGAAGCTGGCATTGATATTGGCGGTACTTTAATAGGTATGCATCTTCGCCGGGTAGCCGTACCGGTACGTACCAGTGAAAAGCAGATTGGAGAAGCCATTGTCTTGTGTGCAAGGACCAGGCAGAAATACATCGGTGGTCCCCGAGCAATTTACCAAGAGTAACGACAAATCAAGTATAAGGGCATCAGCAACTCCGCTGATGCCCTTTGCATTTATGTCTGATTGTCCAGAATATCGCGAATCTGTTCGATCTGCTCTTCGGTGAGGTCAGCCTGTCCATCCTCACAGCGGGCATATCCTTGGGAAAGATTCACACCATAGGGTTCACCAAACTCAGTTTTGACCGTGAATTCAGAAGCACACCGGCAGACACGCATTGGATCATACTTCAGGTTGATCAGAATATCCGTCAGGTTCACAGAATCGCTTCCCATGAAGGTGTATTCCTCACCGTCCAGAATGATGGTGGTCATGGTATTGCCACAGTAGCCAGAGACAGGATCATCAACGATCTGAGGATTCTCTGCCAGAGTATGGGAGTGATCATCCTTTATCACATAGAAACCGTAATGCACAGTTCCTTCTGCTGCCAGGTTCTCACCTGTCCACTCGGCAACAACCTCGTAGATATAACCGCCATCCTTCAGTTCCAGTTTATTTCCGCTGAAGGAAGTATTCTCTTCTTCAGCATCAACCTTGCCCCAGTAAGCATCGCTCCAACAGCGAATAGTAATTTCCTGAGGTTCAATATCGAAATACAGTTCGATAATACTATCAGCTGTGGTCATAGGAATCAGGAACTCCTGCCATTCCAGCGGATGGGAGCTGTCTGCGCAGAAACCGGTTTGGGTACCGTCGCCATTGTCATAGGTCCAGGTATACGTT
Source organism: Bacteroidales bacterium (assembly GCA_017442315.1). Lineage (GTDB taxonomy): Bacteria > Bacteroidota > Bacteroidia > Bacteroidales > UBA932 > Cryptobacteroides. The sequence goes on along the minus strand of JAFRZX010000152.1, from coordinate 79 downwards.
CCCTTATGGGCCACGATACCGAGGCAGGTACTGTCCAGAATCTTCAATTCAGGAGGTTCAGTAGAGGTAGGCTTGGAGG
>JAFRZX010000151.1 GCA_017442315.1 Bacteroidales bacterium | reverse complement strand
ATTCGGCGACTATCGTCCGGTAATGGCTGTTTATCCTGCAGGTACTTACACAGCAAATGTTGCGGCAAAGACAGCCAAGGCTTACATTCCTACATGGCAGCAGGCTCAGGCAGGAACATATCACAGCCCTGCAGCTCTCGCAGTAGCATATACTGAGGGCAGCACATTCGCATTCAAGAATGCTCATGCCCTCCTCAAGTTCACAGTGAACACTGACAACGTAACTCATGTCATTTTCCATGGAAACGGATCAGAGGCTCTTACAGGTGACGTGTATGTGACTCTTGGAGAAGAAGGCGTTAAGGAAGTTGAGTGCCTCCAGACCGAATTCACTGAAAAGCAGTGGAATGAGGAAACTCAGCAGGAAGAAGAAGTTAAGGTTAACAAGTTTGGTACTTGGGTAGAGTGCTATGCATACCATGACGATGCAAACAAGTACTTTGCCAAGGATCAGACCTACTACATCGCAGTTGCTCCTCAGACATTCGAGGGTGGTGTGACCGTCAAGGTGAAAATCAACGACGGCGAGGAACTCGTAGCAAAGACCACAACCAATCCAGTAGAGACAAAGATCAACACTATCCTCAACCTCGGTGAGATCAAGTATGAGGCACCGGTAGTTCACGAGTGGGCTGTAGCAGGTACATTCAACGGATGGAGCACTACCGCAAATCCTATGGAACTTATTGATGGCTACTACGTTGCCAAGAATGTAACCGGACTTAATTATAGTGATCCTAACGAGGGAGAGACAGGCTCTTCAACAGGTATCAAGTTCGTCAACAATGGTGACGTTTGGAGAGCAGGAGAAGGCCAGGTGACAGCAGGAACTTGGGCTTATGTATGGGGTGACGGCGGCAACATCTATGTTGACGGTGCAACTGCTGAAACTGCATACGACATCTACCTCAATCCATCAGAAGGTGACTACGGCAAGTTCGTAATTGTCGCTGCTGGCGCAGCAATGCCTGAGGATACTCCGGTTGAAGAGGAAGTTGTGGTTGACTATTGGGCTGTTGTCGGTTCAATGATAGGTAATTGGGCTTCTGAAGCGGTAATGACCCTTGATGGTGACTGGTATGTTGCTGAGAATGTTAAGATTCTGGCTTCTGATCAGTTCAAGTTCCGTGCTAACGGTAACTGGGATGAAGGTACTCCAAACAGAGGTGCAGCCGGTGATACTGACGGAGTTTTAATTGAGAACAATGTTGAGACAGATGTATACCAGGGCGGTAAAAACTTCTGCGTAGCTGAAGGTGGTTTCTATAGCCTTTACATAAATAAGTCTGCAACAAAGGTAAAGGTCGTCAAGACTGCTGAACTTCCAGTTGAATCAGTTCCAGATCAGCCATCAGATTGGGCGCTTTGGGCACAGTCTCCAGACTGGAAACAGATAGACATGGTAACCACAACAGTTCCAGATCTTTATGTAGCCAAGAGCGTCGAATTTGAAGCATATAAGTCTTTCTTGGTTAAACCTGCTGCCGATTGGAGTACCAAGTATGGATGTGGTGCTGTCAATTATATCCAGTCGAATAAGTATATCAAGGCCTCACAGAATGGAGGAGATATCACTGTAGAAGCAGCTGGTACTTACGATATCTATTTTGACAATATAGCAAAGAATGTATATCTGATGACTTCTGGTACTGCATACACTGCCGCTACACAGCAGACTACAAGTGGAATTGAACCGGAACCGGAACCAGAGCCGGAAACAGGAATAACCATATACCTTAAGCCGGGAGTTTGGGAAACAGGTGGAGCTAGATACCAAGCTTGGATATGGGGCGCTGGTGACCAGTGGGTTACCTTTACTAAGGTTTCAGATGGATTATATTCTACTAAAGTTCCTGAGGGTACTACTGGAATGAAGGTGCTTCGCAAAGGTCCTGATCATGCAAATAATGCATGGCAGAGCTGGAATGATACTGGTGATGTAACTTTAGGTGGCAAAAACTGTGTCGAAATTACAGGTTGGAATCAAAGCTATAAGATGGCTCAGGTGCAAAAGTATGTGTTTCGATAAATAAGTGATACCTTTGTATGGATATATAAAAACAAAGGTTATGACAGACGAACAGAAAATACTTTTAGCATTAGTCAAGTTGATGTTTCCACGTGAGATGTTGGATTATTTTGAAGTTGTTGGTTTTGAACTTCACGAAGATAGTATCAGTGTTCGTCTGGATGAACGTGAT
>JAFRZX010000150.1 GCA_017442315.1 Bacteroidales bacterium | reverse complement strand
TTCCCCTCCACTCTTATAAAGCGATAGCCATAAGATTAATGAAGTGTATTGGATACCCAACTCACGACAGATTGAATTGATACTTTTCCCTGACTCGCGCATCAGTACTGCTTGAATTTTTAGAGAATAACTCGCTTTTCCCATTGCATTTGACTTTGTGTCCAACTTTTGGGGCGCAGTTCACGGCGAGGGTAAGTGTGGAAGCAATACTTATCTATGCTCAGAAACATGCTTTTGCAGGTGATCCCAAAAGTGACTCAACGGGGCTCAACGTAAAATGGGATATCAATTCTATTGCTTTGCGACTACTGCATGGAAAACAAGGTCAGATTGCGCATCCGAAGGATTTTCAAGGCTATGAGAAGAACCTTTAGGACAATAGAGGCAATCACCTTGACTGACTAGCATGGAATGCATAACTCCCACCTTCTCTACATCTGCTGCTTCATGAAGAATTCCTTTCCCACTGATTATAAAGATAACCTCACAGCTATCGTCATGAGTGTGGACTCCGATAGATGCTCCAGGACAGAGGCACCCTTTGAATATACGGTTGGTTCCATCAAAGAACATGTTTGCAGCTAGTTCCTTTTTTCCTCCTTTGAATTGAGGAAGAAGCGTCTTTCCCATTTCTTCGAACTTGAGAATCATGGCGCAAAATATATTTCTGAAAACAGCGGAAAGAACGGGATTCGAACCCGTGAGCCGCTTTAGGCGACTACACGCTTTCCAGGCGTGCCTCTTCAGCCACTCGAGCATCTTTCCTTAGAGGATGCAAACTTACATAAAATCTACGGATTTTATACCAGCTGACATAAAAAATCTTATTCTAATGTTAAAGAACCCCCACCTTTTAGAATTAAATCTACTTCAATGGCCGGAATCAGAGTGTGACACAACTGGCCGATATATCATGATTGAAACAGGTAGCAGCGGCCAGTAAAAACTTATAAAAGTTTGTTTCTATCTCAGCTGCTACCTTCACAATAAAAATGAGTGTCCTAATTTAGACTTTCAATTCTTTCAATTGAAAGTCCTGTAGCTTGTGATATAATTGCAATATCAACTCCAAGCTGCTTCAGTCTGGCTGCATCTTCAAGTTTTGCAGCTTCTCTGCCCTCCATCCTTCCTTCTTCTCGTCCTTCTTCTCGTCCTTCTTCTCGTCCTTCAGCTCTACCTTCAGCTCTACCTTCCTCAATAGCAACTTTTCTAGCATAAGCTATCTGATTCCTTAAATCTCTTTCTGTAGTCATCTTATGTAAAACTTTATCACGCGTTTGTTGATCCATGTTGTATAACTCCGACTCATGAAACATCCTGGCAAAAACATCATGCTTGAGAACTGACGGTCTCTCTGCCAATCGAGGCATATTCTTAAAACAGAAGTATATTCCTTCTAGAATGCTCCCGTCTAATTCGTCAATATTCTTGTGGAACTTCGGTAGTTCCAGAAAAATGAATGTAACCCTATCGGTCAGGAGTCTGTGTGAATGTTCTTCATACAACCTGTATACCGTCTTTACATCACGAAGGTCGCGATGGCGCTCCATCTCGAAATTCATGATGTTCACTACATATACAGGCAGGAAATCGTAATCCTCAGCTCCAGACTCCACCTGACGCTGGATCTGGAACGTCGAATAGTAAATTGCTCGCTCCGGATAGAACGGCTGCTTACGTCTCTGAACCTCAACAATGATCCGGGAACCGTCATCAGTCCTGCAGAACATGTCATAGACGGATCCTTTCAGATCACGCTCAACCGGATGCATCTCCTTGTCAATGAACTCCAGATCGTCTATCTTTCTGTCAGGAATAACCTGATTCAGAAACTCGATCATCACATCCTTTGTGGACTCTCTCCCAAACACCAACTTGAAGACATCGTCATCAAGAAGGTCTGCGTACTTAAAATCATGCGACATAATTGTTTTGTAATTTAAAATTAAACATAGCCTATCATGGCTTAAAAAATCATGTCGCTATTCCCCTCTTTCATTCCCCGCAAAAATGTAAAAAAATCTGCACGGATACAACACCCAAATGCAGATTTTTCTTTTTCTTTAACAAAGTTTTTCTGAATTTTTATGTTATGAATCTTTTTTTATAAAATTCAAACCTTTATCATTAGCAAGAGTCCGAGGTTTCACCCTCGGACTCCTGAGAAAATGAGATTAGTTGATACCAATCGAAGAACCTTGTACGGTATTACCATCTGCGCTTATTGTTACATTAGCATCAGATGACTGCCAACCATTTCCATTGTGGACAAGGTAATTAATTTTCTTACCAACCAACTCTGAAGGAACGATGATAGACCAAGTATAATTTCCTTCGGAAGTCATAGTGTTGCCAGGCCATGATGTGTCGAATGACGTATTTGTGTTCCATACGTGTATCTTCATTGTATTTCCCCACCACTGCTTAGCATTATCCGTATCAAGCTGAACCTTCAGTTTAATGATAGTCTCTTCCAAAGTAACAGTAGCTCCATCCTTTGTAATAGCTACATTCATAACTTCTGAAACCTTGGCTCCAGAGATGAATTTACAAGTAAGAGTGCTACCAATATAATCGCCGCTTACAGCATAAGTGTTGTCTGAAACAAGCGCGCCGCCTGTTGAGGTTATTGCAGTACCATCTGCCTCAAGATAGATATAGAGAGGGCTCCAATTTGCTTTGTTGTCGATAGTTATGTTTACAGTAAGATCAGTGTATTCCTCAACACATTCCACTCTAACCTTGAGAGCAGTTGGATTGAGGTAAAGGTTGAATTTACCATTCTTAGCCACCTTCATATTTTGACCACCTGATGTTACTACGTCCACTTCTTCTTCAACTACGGTAACTGCTGATGGACCATAACTTACGTCCCAAGAGTTGTCCTTAACAAACTTGAACTCATCATCTTTATACAACTCAACGTTTTCGGATACAATCCATCCGTCGTCAGAATTAGTCATCGCTATTGGAGAAGCTACATCCCAGCCCTGGAATGATCCTACTAAACCATATGCAGAAGCATCAACTTCCGGCTGGTCTGGTGTGCTTTCCTGAGGAGTATCAGACCATTCACCTGCTTCCCAATCTGTGACATTATAGTATACCTTAGTGTCATCTGCGAGTGGAATCGCAAGGTCACCAGTCTGATTCCAAACATGGTTCTCGACCTCCGTTTCACCTTCCCAAACATCCCATCCGAATTCAGTGAATTCAGGATTCATGCGGCAGAAGATTACGCTCTCCATTCCAGCAGGGACAGCTGCTTCATATACACCATCTGCATCTTCATCTGTCATTTTAACATCCTCAGCACCACCTACAGAGTTGAAGAAATGTGCAGAGAACCATGCACCATCTGCACTCCAAACACCTGGCTGAAGATATACTGTTTCAACAGTTGCAGGTGCCTCATACTTGATCTCACCGAGGTTGAGAATAGTGTTGATCTTTGTCTCTACAGGTTTGGTTGTGGTCTTTGCTACGAGTTCCTCGCCGTCGTTGATTTTCACCTTGACGGTCACACCACCCTCGAATGTCTGAGGAGCAACTGCGATGTAGTAGGTCTGATCCTTGGCAAAGTACTTGTCTGCATCTTCATGATATGCATAGCACTCCACCCAAGTACCGTACTTTGTGACCTTGACATCTTCGTTCTGCTGAGTTTCCTCATTCCACTTCTGCTCAGTGAACTCAGTCTCAAGGCACTCAACTTCCTCAACGCCGTCTTTTCCAAGAGTCACATTCACGTCACCTGTAAGAGCCTCTGATCCGTTTCCATGGAAAATGACATGAGTTACGTTGTCAGTGTTAACTGTGAACTTGAGGAGAGCATGGGCATTCTTGAATGCGAAGGTATTCTCCTCTGAATATGCTACCGCGAGAGCTGCAGGGCTGTGATATGTTCCTGCCTGAGCCTGCTGCCATGTAGGAATGTAAGCCTTGGCTGTCTTTGCCGCAACATTTGCTGTGTAAGTACCTGCAGGATAAACAGCCATTACCGGACGATAGTCGCCGAAT
>JAFRZX010000149.1 GCA_017442315.1 Bacteroidales bacterium | reverse complement strand
TGAGGAAGAAAAGGCACTCTTTACAATCAATGTATCAGCCCTGGAGCAGGTACAGCCAAAAGACCTTGATGCCTCGGAGATAGATGTCCGTATCGGTACGACATGGATTGAGAAAGAGGATTATGAAAGATTCATTTATGAACTTTTAGGCACACCAAGAAGAGCACAGGCAGTAAGAAGCCAGTATTATAATTCGGGCATCCAGCTTAATCTTAACAAAGTGAATATGGAATGGTTTATAGAAAATAAATCACTGGATAAGCGTTCAGTGGCAGCTACCAAGACTTATGGTACAAGCCGGATGGACGCTTATTCTATTTTTGAGAGTACGCTGAATTTAAGAACCGTAACGGTCAAAGACCGCATTGATGACGGGGATGGAAAATATCATTATGAGGTCAACAAAAATGAGACCATGCTTGCAAGAGAAAAGCAGAACCTGATGAAGGAGGCTTTCAAGGAGTGGATATTCAAAGACCCGGAGCGGAGACAGAAATATGTCAGCTACTACAACGAGACCTTCAACAATGTAAGGCTTCGTGAGTATGATGGAAGTCATTTACAGTTTCCGGGAATGAATCCGGAGATTGAGTTAAAGCCGCACCAGAAAAATGCGGTTGCCCGTATTCTTATGGGTGGAAATACCCTTCTTGCACACTGTGTAGGTGCAGGTAAGTCATTTGAAATGATGGCTGCCTGTATGGAGCAGAAAAGGCTCGGACTTGCAAATAAAACGGTTATGGTTGTTCCTAAATCTTTGATAGGGCAGACTGCAAGTGAGTTTTTAAGGCTTTATCCGTCTGCAAACATTCTGGTGGCAACAGAAAGGGATTTTGAAAAGAGCAGACGAAAGCAGTTCATCTCACGAATTGCAACGGGAGATTATGACTGCATTATTATGTCGCACTCTCAGTTTGAGAAGATTCCAATATCACCGGAGCGTAAAGCCAGAATGATAGACCAGCAGATAGACGAGCTTTCCTATGCTATTTCAGAAATGAAGGAAAATAACAGAGAGCGGTGGACAATCAAACAGATGGAGGCACAGAAGAAAAGATTAGAGGAACAGATTAAGGAGCTTACGGAGGAGAGCAGAAAGGATGACCTGATTACCTTTGAGGAGCTTGGTATCGATTCCATCATGGTAGACGAGGCGCACGGTTTCAAGAACCTTGCCATATTTTCAAAGATGAACAATGTGGCAGGTATCAGCAGTTCCGGGGCTAAGAAGTCTACGGATATGCAGCTTAAATGCCAGTATATCACAGAGCTGAATGGTGGAAGAGGTATTGTATTTGCTACCGGGACCCCAGTCAGCAATACCATGTGTGAGCTGTATGTCATGCAGCTGTATCTTCAGAAGGAAGCCTTGGAGCAGATGGGTATTTATCATTTTGATTCCTGGGCGGCAAACTTCGGTGAAGTGACAACAGCACTGGAGCTGACCGTGGAAGGCAGTGGTTTCCGCTTCAAGAGCCGATTCAATAAGTTTACCAATCTGCCGGAGCTTATGAATATATTCCGTGAAGTGGCAGATGTGCAGACAAAGGATATGTTAGACCTTCCGGTTCCGACACTTAGGGGCGGGAAGTATATTATCGTGGAAAGTGAGCCGGACTGGTATGTAAAGCAGGTCATGGAGGATTTTGTGACAAGGGCAGAGCGTATCAGGGGCGGCGGTGTAGACCCGTCAGAGGATAACTTCCTTAAAATAACCCATGAGGCAAGACTTCTTGGTACGGATGCAAGACTACTTGAAGCATCAGCCCCCAACAATGTGGATGGAAAGCTAAATAAAGTAGTTGAAAATGTATTTGTGGAATATGAGAAAGCAGAAGGTGAGGGGAAGATTGGCTGCCAGCTGATCTTTTCTGATATCGGAACGCCGAAGGGAAGCTGGTCAGAGGATATGCTGTCTGAGGGGTACTGGAAGAAGACAGCAACCGAAGACAAGCTTTGCGGAGAGTTTGATGTCTACAATTACCTGAAAACAGAGCTTGTGAAAAGAGGAATCCCGGCAGAGGAGATAGCATTTATTCATGACGCAAAATCCGATGCACAGAGGGACGCACTTTTTAAGGATATGAGAACAGGTAAGAAAAAGATACTCATTGGCTCAACGGATAAATGCGGAACCGGTGTAAATGTCCAGACGCACCTAGTGGCAATGCATCATGTAGACTGCCCGTGGAAGCCTTCGAGCATTGAACAGCGAGAAGGTCGTGGTATCAGACAGGGAAATGAAAATGATGAGGTGGCAGTTTACAGATATGTCACGAAACAGACCTTTGATGCATACAGCTGGAGTCTTGTGGAGAATAAGCAGCGTTTTATCAGTCAGGTCATGACAAGCAAGTCCGTATCAAGAACCTGTGAGGATATAGACGAGGCTACACTTTCCTATGCAGAGATTAAGGCAGTTGCTACAGGTAATCCGATGATTCGTGAGAAGATGGAAATTGATAATGATGTGCAGAGATTAAAGCTGTTAAAGGCATCTTATGACAGCCAGAGATACTCGCTTCAGGATAATTTCATGATTCGTTTTCCAAAGCTTATCAAAGCGGCAGAGGAAAAGCTTGTCTGTGTCAGGGAGGATTTGAAGGCAAGAGATGCGGCACTTCTTACCAGTGCAGAATTTGCCATTACGGTAGGAAATGTGACATTCACAGAGCGAACCGATGGCGGTGCAAGTATGCTTGAGGCAGTATCAAAATGTAAGACAGGCGAGACTTCTCCAATAGGCAGTTTCAAGGGATTCGAGCTTTTGGTAGAGAAAAACTTTATGGGTGTCAATTATCTGGTGCTTCGTGGCAGGACAGAGTATAAGGCAGAGCTTTCCACAAGTCCTGTTGGAAATATGGTAAAGCTTGAGAATCTGTTCAACGATATTGATGAGAACATTGATTTTCTTGAGAAGAAAATCGAATCCTACAGGCTTGATATGGAAGCATCCAAAGCAGAGTATGAAAAGCCATTTGCCTATGAGGAAGCGCTGAAATCAAAGATTGCAAGACAGTATGAACTGAATGCTCAGCTTGATCTTGAAAATGGCAAGGTGGAGGATGTGGACCTTGCTGCTTCAGAGGATAAGGAAATCACAACTAATGTGGCTGAGGAGAAAGGTCCGTACCGAACAGGCGGGAATGGATATACAAGGTAACTATTAACAAAGTTTCGACCATGGAGGTGGTCAGTATATGGGAAAGAAAATAAAAAGAATATTTGTGAGTATATGTATCGTTACAGGGATTGCTTTACTGGCAGTCCCTTTTTACTACCATTTTCATGGTCAGAATGAGACTGACAAGCTGATAGATCAGTTTGAAAAGACACTGGAGGATAATGAAGATGAGACAGAGGAATCAAAAGAAGAGGGCAAAGAGCAGACCGCCCTTAGTGAAGAAGATGCAGCCCTACTTTCTGGGGAAGATGTCATTGGCATTATTGAGATTGAAGCCATAGATATCAGATACCCGGTACTAGAGGGAGCAGGAGATTCTCAGATCAGATATGCAATAGGGCATATTTCTGAAACTGCGGGACTTGGTGAAAAAGGAAACTGTGTATTATGCGGGCACAACGGCAGCAGAAACGGAACATTCTTTACCAACCTGAACCAGCTGTCAGCCGGAGATAAGGTAAAGATTACGGATAAGAAGGGAGAAGTTCATATGTATGAAGTGGCAGACACCTGTATTATCGGTCCGTATGACAATACGGTCAAGAATCAGACAGAAGAGGAAATCTTAACCCTTCTTACCTGTGCCAATAAGGGGACTAAGCGTTTTGTCTGCCGTTGCATACCGGTAAAGGAAGCAGGTGATGTGGATGAATAGAATGTGCAGATTAAGTGAAGCAGAGGAGTTTATCAGTGAGATGGATTTTTCTGATGTGGCTGATGATATAGCGGAGACTGAGGAAGATACACAGCTGATTGTCAGTGGCTGGTGGGTATTTCTGCCACAGCTTAATTTACAGCTTCACGAAGGAATTTTATGTAACTGGGATGAAGAGGAGCAGATGTTCATGCCGGATGTGACAGTAACAGTAGTATATGAGGCGGATGCGGACAGAACGGAATATATCTACTTTGAACAGGACGGCATGACAGCAACTCTTTATAACTGGCTGAATGGGAGACTTTCCATCAGTCAGATAGAAGTCTTAAAGTGCGAGATTGTCGTACCGGAGGATGGGGAATAACACAAAACAGTATAAAGAAAGGAAAAGACAGAGTGTAAAACAGCACTTTACAGCCAAACATAACATCAATTTATTACTAAGCTCATTGACATGATAACAGCACTTTAAAATTAAGAAATCATGCTTTTTCTATTAGAACATCACTTTATTC
>JAFRZX010000148.1 GCA_017442315.1 Bacteroidales bacterium | reverse complement strand
TCCACTAACGCTTCTGCGGAATCACTTAACTCTAAAATCAAAGCTTTCAGAATGCAACTGAGAGGTGTATCAGATGTTAAATACTTTCTGTTCAGACTTGCAAAGATCTATGCTTAGACACATACTTTTGCGACTGATCCTTTTGTTCTTCAGGGCGTGCAGGGAGCGATTTACAATAAAAAAAGCCGTCTCTGTAAGAGAACGACTGCATATATAATTGTACCTCGTCAGGTGATTTCATAACAAAGGTCATCCGAAGATGACCTCTTTTGGAGCGGAAAACGAGACTCGAACTCGCGACCCCAACCTTGGCAAGGTTGTGCTCTACCAACTGAGCTATTTCCGCATATGTGTTTTCGGTGTGTTCCGAATGGGATTGCAAAGGTACAAAGATTTTTGTTACCTCCAAATTTTTTTAGAAGAAAAGTAGATAAATTAACTTTTTTTAGTAAATTTGCGCTACTATAATAATCAAATCTATGAAAACAAAAGTATTATTCGCAGCCTTTCTTTTCTCTGTGATCTGGGGGGGGTATTAAATGCGCAGATCACAACAGGTGAGCCTACTTCAAAAGTAATCCGCACAGGAAACAGGGCTCAGGCCGGTGATTTTGGATTTTATGTGGGAGCTTCGACCACTATGTTTAAGAACATTTTTGATGGCGATGTTGAAATTGTCCCTCTTCCTCTTTTGAATCTTAAATACATGGCTACTGATAATTTTGAAATCAGAGTCGGCCTTGAAACCTACAGACTTAATGAGCAGCTTAGCGGAACGCAGGATCTGACTGCTATGGAGATGGGCATAGCTAGCATTGAGAATAAACGTTCTCAGACAACTTTCATGCTTTATCCAGGTTTTGCCTATCATTTTTCCCGTCTTAATATCTTGGATGTATATTTTGGTGTTGAGCTTCCTCTCGGATGGGATAGCAGCACCTATTCTTCTGTCCAATCCATCTATTCATCAAGTACAACTAAAAGATCATTTGTTTTAGGACTTGGAGCTTTCATCGGTTTTCAGGCATTCATTGCAGACCTTCCGATTGCTCTTGGTCTTGAATATGGGTTCTCTACACGTCTTGACACCGGACTCAAATATAAGGATGTCGTTACAGATGAAAATGGTATGACGATGACTTCATACCGTCCTTCTGAAGATTTCAAGAATATACCTCAGGATAGTCCGTTTATTGACCTCAAGGCACGCAGAGGTGAACTTGGAGGACAGCTTCGTCTCACATTGTCATATTACTTCAAATAAGAAATGCAGGAGTTATGAAGATATTCAGAAACTTTATATGTGTGCTTGTTCTTGCTGCGTGTGTTTCGTCATGCAGTATTACCCGGAACAGGACATATTCTCCTGCTGTTACTCAGCTGAACGTCCAGATGGATGATCTTGAGTACCTTGGAGAAACAGAGATAACGGTAGAGTACCGTACATATCTAGGGTTTATAAATGTAGTTGATAAAATCAACGGTGAACTATACGACGGCAAAGAAATCAAGACATTGGTTATTTCTAACGGTAATTGTTCGACTTCTCTTGTCGGTAAGCTTGATAGAGCTTCCTACAAACTCGCGGAAGAATTTCCGGGAGCTGATTATTTCATAGTAGCCGGTCAGTCCATGACGAGGGATATCCTTTTCCTTGGTGGACATGTTACAGCCAAGGCTAAAGTAAAAGCTTATTCATTCAGATAGAAATCATGTGTAGAAAGTCTATCTTATTGATATTTCTTTCCTTGGTACTTTACGGATGTTTCTCGGAAAAGGATGCATCCGTAATGGTTCTTTTGGCGGATCCATCATCCTCGTCGGCGGTTGTGGGAGAAAAGATTTATTTTGATGTTTCGGTTTCTACACTGAATGACATGGTGTCTGAATTTTCCGTCACATCCTTTGATTCTGAAAACGGCGAAAAAAACGTGTTCCTTTCTAAACCAAATGTCAAAGAATATAAAAAAAGGATAGTTTGTGAAATGCCTTCTGTCAAAGGTGACAGTTCGGTAGTCAGTTTCTTTTTTGAAGCATGTGATAATGTCGGCATGACAGCATCCTGTCAGAGAAGCATCATGGTTTATGTCGGTGATGGAGGACTGCTGAAGGAAAGAAGCGGTTATATGCTTTATTCTCCGTGGTCCGGTAAGGAAGATGCTTTCTCCTTTGCAACTTTGCAGACAATCAAGAGATCAGAAGAAGCTTTAGCCGACATCTATCTTGACCCAATGTCGGAAAATGAAGATGATTTGCTGTGCAGACTCATTGCAGGTACTGACATCGTGTTCGCACTTTCGTCATCTTATGATTATGCCGGTGCGACATGGAACGGACTTCAGGTAGTCTTGAATAGTTCTGTGAGAACCCGTACTATTGAGAATTTCGCAACAGGTGATGTTATCCTTGTTGGAAGAGAAGAAGTAGCCGATAGTGGAATTAAATTGAACACTTTGGGTGTAATCAGGATTATGGCAGTGTACGATGAAGAAGGAAAGGATGAAGATAGGGTGGTATTCAATTTGAAGACTTTGTGACAGGATGGACAATTGAGTTCCGATGGTGACTCAAATGCCTCTTCAATGAATAAAGAATCTCCGTTAGAGTAAGCTCTAAGGGAGATTCTTTATTCATAAATATGGTTTTCGAGTCGCCACCCTTCACTGCAGTACAATAGAAAGATGTTGAATTTATATTGATAAAAGTTTAAACTGCTTCTGATAAATTGAAATAAAAGTCCGATATTTGAAAAATGACATCTTTGTGAATGTGCATGTGAAACCGAACATGAAAACATTCGGTATGTTTTCGCTCAAGAGCGATGTCAGATGATTTTGTAATGTAAATATTGTTGATAGTATGAAAAGGGTGGTCTTTGTTTGTATTGTCTCTCTACTTATGTTGTCCGTATCTTGTTCAAAGGAAGGGCCTGGACGCTTTGAAGGAAGCTGGTCATTCAAGACCAGTGGCAGTCTGACGGTTGCCTCAAAGGATTCTGAAGGCAATGTTACCGGAGTCTTGCCGGTGTCGTTTGTAACTGAAGCCGGACAGATGCATGTTGTAAGAAAAGAAGATGAGGAGGAAATGCTTGTCACTATGAATGTCATAGGGGGTGATGTTGTGGCGTATCAGGCTGTTGCTTCTGGAAAGGAACTGTCTTTATTGGCGTCTGCCCGCAGGCTTTCACTGAATGTTGGGGATATGACAGTCGTTCACCCGATTGTAATGGCAGAAGGAACCGGTAAAAGATATGATGATGTTCTGGTGATAGAGTTTCAATTTTCCGGAAGCATAGAGGTGGGGAACGTTACTTATGAAATAATAGGAAGTGATGTGGAATGTGTTGCTGTTCAAAATGAATAGGGTCATGGAGGCTATAAGAAAAATATGTGTATGTGTTGCTTTGGTCGCAGTTGCGGCTGCCTGCATAAGGACAAACAGGCAGGAATCGGAATCTGATGCTCTTACAGGAGTGCGCGTGATGGTTGTGGATGAGGTGTCTTCTGTTCATTATAGGACATATGCAGGTGAGGCAGAAGCACTCAAGAGCGTGATGCTTACAGCACCATATCCCGGACGTCTTTCTGCTCTTACTGTTGTCAAAGGAGGTCGGGTAGATCAAGGCGATGTGGTTGCAGAAGTGGAGTCTGATGCAGTGAAGAGTTCTTACGAAATGTCGCAGGCTTCCCTGAAACAGGCGGAGGATGGATATGAACGCTTGAAGAAGGTGTATGGAAGCGGAGGTATACCGGAGGTGAAGATGGTAGAAATGGAAACAGCTCTGGCAAAGGCAGAGGCATCTGCGTATGCTGCGGAGAAAGCATTGGAAGCATGCATGGTCAAGGCCCCCTTTGATGGTACGGTTGGCGATATCTTCTGTCATCAGGGGGAAGAACTTCAGGTTGCTGCCCCTATCATCAAGATTGTGGATGAAAAATCAATAGAAATACGATTTTCTGTGCCGGAAAGCGAAATTTCAGGTATTTCTGAAGGAGCCTCAGCCCTTGTCGACATACCTGCGCTGGGCTTGTCGATGGTACGGGCTGAAGTTGTTGCCAAAGGTGTGGAGGCGGCTCCTTTGTCTCATGCGTATGAATGTTTCCTCAAGACGGATGAGCCTGTCAAGGGATTGCTTCCTGGAATGGTGTGCAAGGTAATGATGGACTCGGATGTCCTTCGCGGCAATATTGTTCCGGCCAATGTCATACAGAGAGATATGAATAGTACATACGTTTGGACTGTAAAGGAGGGAAGGGTATGTAGGACCGATCTTGTCCTTGATGGATTTGCCGGCAAGGGTGTTCTGGTCAAGAAGGGACTTTCAAAAGGAGACCTCGTTATTGTTGAAGGCTTTCAGAAGGTTTCAACCGGAATGAAGGTAAAGGTGATATCAGAATAAAGGATGTTATGCGTGGGTCTTCTGACATAGTAAAGGGTGCTGTTCTCCGCAAAAGTATAGTCTATGTGATTGTATTGGCTTTGGTTGCCATCGGAATATATGGACTCAAGCATATGAACAAGGATGAGTTCCCTACTTTTGAGATAAAGCAGGGACTTGTCGCCGGAATCTATCCTGGCGCATCTGCCAGAGAAGTCGAGTCCCGTCTTACAGAGCCTTTGGAAAAGATTCTTTTCTCTTTCCCTGAGGTGAAACGTGAAAACACTACATCGGTCTCAAAAGATGGAGTATGTTACATTTATGTGGATGTAGATGTGGCTCCGGAGCAGAAATCTCAGACATGGTCTAAAATACGTCTTGCGCTGAATGCTCAGAAGATGTTTCTGCTGGCAGGAGTGCTGGCCGTTGCGGTTTTGGATGACTTCAGTGCAGTATCCTCTTTATTGATTGCCTTGGAGTCTTCGGACAAGAGCTGGACGGAGATGAAATATTATGCAGACAGATTGAGCAGCCGTCTGCAGTCCATAAAGGAACTTGCCAATGTTTCTGTAATAGGCGCGCAGGAGGAAGAGATAGCTGTTGTCCTGGATCAGGACAGACTGGCTGGATATGGAATCAGTCCTGCATCCCTGATGCTTGAATATCAGACATCTTCTTTGCCACTTTCCGGCGGAACTTTCCGAGGAGGTTTTGTAGATGTCGGCGGCATGGTCAGCGGTGAACAGGAGGTGGCGGATATGATAGTGTGGTCGGATCCTGAGGGAAATTCATTGAGACTCAGGGATATTGCAACTGTTGAAAGAAGGTACAAAAAGCCAAGGTCTTTTGTGGATTATAACGGAAATACCGCTTTGGTCCTTTCTGTAGAGATGCGCCCGGACAACAATATTGTGGCTTTCGGGGAAAAAGTAGATAAAGTATTGGCGGAATATTCGGAAGAACTTCCGGATAGTGTTTCCATGAGCCGGATCACTGATCAGCCCAAAGTAGTGCAGGTTTCCGTCATGTCTTTTCTCAGGGATCTTCTGATATCGATGCTGGTGGTGATATTTGTGATGCTTATGCTTTTCCCTATGCGTTCGGCTCTTATCGCCAGCTCAGGAGTTCCTGTGTGCACGGCAGTTACTATTGCTGTAATGTATCTTGCTGGCATCCCATTGAATACTGTGACACTTGCTGCTCTGATAGTTGTGCTGGGTATGATTGTGGACGATTCCATCATTACAATGGACGGATACATGGACAAGATCGGTAAAGGTCTCAAGCCGATGGAAGCAGCGATCAGCAGTGCCAAGGAACTTTTCATGCCGATGTTTATGGCTACTTTCGCCATAAGTGCCATGTTCTTCCCTACCAAAGCCATTATTTCAGGATATCTGGGAGATTTCATCAGGTATTTTCCGTGGGTTATAGCGATTGCCCTGGCCGCGTCCTTGGTATATGCGATGCTGGTAGTTCCGTCTTTGGAGATTCGTTTCATAGGAACATCTGTAGCGGAACGGGAAAATTTCTTCACACGTATCCAGCACAGGTTTTTCAGTTTCCTTCAGAATATATACGAATGGGCGGAAGAAAAGTGCTTCAGATATCCTAAGACAACAATCTTTGCTGGTGTTGTTGCTGTTGGGTCCGGTATATTCATGTTCACACATCTGAACGTACAGATGATGCCTATGGCAGCACGTGACATGTTTGCCATAGAGGTGAATCTTGAGGCAGGAAACGGATTGGAAGACACACGTAAGGTTGTGGATTCGCTGCAGCGAATGCTTCTTTCTGATCAACGCGTAAAATCCGTAACCTCATTTGTCGGCACAGGAGCTCCGAGATTTCATGCCACATATCCTCCGAAGACACCATCTGAGAAATTTGCCCAGATCATTGTCAATACGGTCTCCAGCAAGGCAACAGAGTCTGTTCTTGACCAATATGAAAAAACATATGAACACTTGTTTCCTGATGCGTTGATACGGTTCAAGCAGATGGATTATCAAGGCGTGACTCCGATTGCCGTAACATTCAGAGGAGCATCTGTAGAAGATATGAAGCCTTATGCCGACAGCCTGAAGAAATTCATGTACGGAATGTCGGAACAGCTGAAATGGATACATGGTGATTGTGATGAATATGCCATAGGTATAGATGTCAATCTTGATGCGGACGAAGCGGCAAGACTTGGAGTTAACAGAGCGTTGGCGTCGGTTTCGCTGTCAGGGATATTGGAAGGGACTAATGTGGCTACACTTTGGGAGGAAGGAACGAAGATACCGGTGAACCTGTATTATAATATGGATGATGATCCTCCGTATGATGAACTGTCCAATCTTCCTGTACCTACATTGTTTTCAGGAACTTCTGTCCCTCTCAGACAGGTTGCATCTTTGACTCCGTCATGGGAGCCGGCTCAGATACCTCATTTTTCAGGAGAAGAATCAGTGACGGTCTTTGCAGATATGAAACACGGAAAGAGCCAGCCTGCAGCAATGAAGCTTATCAGGAAATACGTGGACAGCATGATAGTGCCTGTTCTTCCGGATGGAGTGGAGGTTGTCTACGGAGGTTTGTCTGCATCCAATGATGTGCTGATTCCGGAGATAGGACTTAGTTTCCTGTGTGCCGTATTGATCCTTATCGTTTTCCTTGTGCTGCATTTCAAGAAGATTTCTTTGTCTTTGCTGACCATAGTTCTCAGTCTGTTGTGCCTTTTCGGTGCCTTTTTCGGATTATGGCTGTTTGATATAGATTTCAGCATGACGGCAGTTCTGGGTCTGATATCATTGGTGGGAATCATAGTCAGGAATGGAATCATTATGTTTGAATATGCGGAAGAATTGCGTTTCGAGCACGGATATGATGTGAGGACAGCTGCAATGGAGGCAGGAAAACGCAGGATGAGGCCTATATTCCTGACTTCCTGTACGACAGCCATAGGGGTGCTCCCTATGATTATCAGCGGAGATCTGCTTTGGCTTCCGATGGGTGTGGTCATATGTTTCGGAACACTTCTGTCGATATCGCTGATAGTACTGGTGATGCCTGTTTCTTACTGGCAGCTTTTTAGAAAGGAAGATGTTAATTCAAATTTGGAGGGCTGATTTATGAAGACTATATTCCATATGTTTGTGTTTCTTCCGTTATTCGTTTCTATGGGAATGACTGCACAGACGGCTCTCACTTTAGAGGATTGCCGCAGAATGGCATTGCAGAACGATCCTTATGTAAAGAATGCCGGACTTGATATATACGCTGCTCAAGCGCAGAAAAAGGAGGTTGTGTCTGAGTATTTTCCAAAAGTATCATTGAATTCATTCGGATTTTTAGCGTTGAATCCTGTTTTGGAAATAGGCGTGAAGGATATTCTTGGTGAAAACGACTTCAGTAACAATGTGCAGATGTTGGTGTCGGAGGCAGCTTCTGCTTATGGTTTCTCTCCGGTTTTTTCAACCATGAAATCGGGATTTTCTGCATCGGTATCCGCTATGCAGCCTGTATTTACAGGGGGAAGGATTGTTGCCGGAAACAAATTGGCCGCCTTAGGAGTTGAAACTGCGCAGATACAGCGCGACATGATGATCAGAGAGACAGGAGAGAAGGTTGAGAACGGATATTGGCAGGTTGTTTCGCTGGAAGAAAAATTGCGGACTTTGGAAAAGATGGGAGAATTTGTCGACACCCTGCATAATGATGTGAAGGTTGCAGTAGATGCCGGACTTGCCGTTGATACAGATCTGATGCAGGTGATCATGAAAGGGAATGAGTTAAGAAGCGGTATTGTCCGTCTGTGCGGCAGCATACGTCTTGCAAAGATGAACCTTTTCAATTCCATAGGACAGAATTATAGTCTTCTTCCTGCACTGGCTGATTCTTTGTGCCCCTTTATTGATGACATTGTCCTTGCTGACAGATTGGATACCCTGAAGCCACCGCAACATTATTATGTGCCGGAGGAGGAAATCCTTGTTTCTTTGGAAGAGATCAGGCTGCTTGAGGCACGGATACGTGCGGAATCCTTGACAAAAAGAATGACTCTTGGTGAAGCATTGCCTCAGATTGGGGTAGGCGGATCGTATGGGTACACCCATGCAATTAACGGACGTCTGAATGGAGCAGTGTTCGCGACACTTCAGATTCCGTTGTCGGATTGGGGACGGGTTTCGCGTAAGATGCAGAGACAGGATTTTGTGATACAGAAAGCTGTCAATGAAAAGGATTACCTGTCTGCACAGCTTCTGCTTCAGATTCGTCAGTTGTGGCTGGACCTGAATGTGGCTTGGGAGCAGCTTCAGATTGCGGAAGAAGGTGTTTCCTTGGCAGCAAAGACAATGGAAACATTCAAGGACAGGTTTGATGCTGGCCTGATACCCGTTGTAGAACTTCTCCAGGCTCAGGTATCCTTTATGGAAACCTCAGAATCATATTTCAATGCTAAAGTTGCTTATAGCACGGCACTTACAGCATATTGTGGCCGAAAATGAAAATAACTGTTAAAACTTATAAAATGAAACTGATTGAACAAACTGTAATTTTAATTCTGCTTTTTGCATTGTGCTCACCTTTGGCAACGGCTAGTGAACCGCATCTAAGATATATCCCATCCGAAGATAATCTGAAGGCTCGCGAAGAATTTGCAGAAAAGCGCTTCGGAGTATTTCTGCATTGGGGTATCTATAGCATGTTCGCCCAAGGGGAATGGTATATGAATAGAGGCGTAGACGCACAGGAATATGCCAAGGCTGCCGGCGGATTCTATCCGGCTGCTTTCGACGCACGTGAATGGGTTCGGACGATAAAAGCCTCCGGAGCAGGATATATCTGCTTCACAACACGTCATCATGACGGTTTCTCAATGTTTGATACGGCATTTTCAGAGTATGATATCATTGATGCGTCTCCTTTCAGACGTGATGTTGTGGCAGAGCTGGCTCAGGCATGTGAGGAAGAAGGCATAGCCTTGCATCTGTATTATTCTCTTCTGGATTGGACGAGAGAGGATTATCCGCTTGGACGTACCGGTCTGAAGACAGGCCGCAAGGGAGATGCTCAGAATTATGAAAGCTATCTCGCCTTCATGAAGAATCAGCTCTCTGAGCTATTGACCAGATACGGAAAGATAGGAGCCATATGGTTTGACGGATTATGGGATCATGACAGTGATCCTCAGCCTTTTGACTGGAAGCTGTCAGACATATACTCGCATATACATTCGATAGATCCGTCATGTCTGATAGGAAATAATCATCATCTTACCCCTTTTGAAGGAGAAGATTTTCAGATGTTTGAAAGAGATCTTCCAGGTGAGAATACAACAGGATGGGCAGCAGACCAGACAATAAGTACACTTCCGTTGGAAATGTGCCAGACCATGAACGGAATGTGGGGATATAAGGTTGAAGACCAAAGATATAAGTCGGTGGAAGCACTTGTCCGCCTGATTGTGAAAGCGGCTTCCAAAGGTTCCAATCTGCTTCTTAATGTAGGCCCTCAGCCGGATGGCAGATTGCCTGAATCGGCAGTGGACAGACTTAAAGGAATCGGTGAATGGATGTCGGTCTATGGCGAATCTGTCTATGGCACGGAAGCAACAGATATCCCGCAGCAGAGCTGGGGTGTGACAACATGCAAGGATAATGTTCTGTATCTTCATCTGATTGAAGATCTGGAAGGGGTGTGTTCTATAAGTGTTCCGTTTGATGGCAAAGTGAAGACTCTGGAAGTAATGAAAGACGGTTCTGCTCTCAAATATAAAGTCAAGGATGGAAGACTTGTGATAGAATTGCCGGAACCTCCGACTGATATTGATTATGTAATAAAGGTCGAGAGGCTGAAAAAGTAATCTGTCGTAATTTGTGGCACGTCATTTGCAAAATGATAAGGCACGGTTAGTTTAGTTGTTAATAATAGGGTTATGGTTCATCCGGTCAGCCTTTCGGAGCTGGCCGGATGTTTTTTGAAAATTCAGACCAAGCCTCTTTTTCGGTTAATCCATAAAATAACTATATTTACAGCAAATTATAACAGCTAAGCTTGCATAGTATGGAAAATTTCAGCGAAAACGTCTCCAATGACCGACTTGGTCTCAGATATCCGAACCTAGGCATTGTCTTTATACAGACATTTTCCCTCCACCATCTTAAAGAGTTTATTCATGACCGCAGCATGGCTGCAGTTGCCGATGACGAATATGATGCAGAAAAGGAAGTATACGTGTCTAAAGCCGAACGTACAGGATTGCAGCGGGCATATCTGAACCGGGATATTGAAAATCAGATTTTCGTACTTCCTCGTGATAAAGACGATGTGCTCAATGAGAAGAAGACAGACAAAATAGTTTGTCGTTATTCGTTGAGGGGATTTGACTTTGAAATGCCTATCAATCCTTCTGAAGATGAAGTTATTGATGATATAGTTCTTTCTGGTCACGTAAATGTTGAAATGTCGCTTTTTTTCGACCACACGATATCTCTGACCTATCGTTTTCTTTTTGACGGGCATTCCTGCAGTATGTCTGCTCCGATGGGTACTGACCATATCATCGTGCTTCTATCCACATGGCTTGGTGCAGAATTCTGGAGCAAGGATCAGGAAGCAGAATTTGGGAAGACCGACATCAATTATGAAGCAGGGCTTCGATACCGCGGATTGTTTTATGCTCCTGACGGGCATCAGCTTTCGGAGGAGGAAGCAAGTGAGTGGAAATCCATACGGGGCAAAGGGCGTGTTTTTGATGAAATCGCTGGTTGCTACAAGAACTATATCGTAAGATTCTGCACCCGTTTCAGAAGAGATGTTGAAAAGAAGGAAATAATAAGGTACAGGCGTAGCCGCATGCATGACGACTTAATGGTTATGAATGACCATCACTATGCCATGGTGGATGTCTGGGAGGATCTTAGACACCCTTTGAAGGACGGTTCGGATATGTTTTCCAGTGAACGTGAAGACAGACTGAGTGAGGCGCAGATAGTATCTCATATAAAGGATTGCCATAAGAGCGAACTTATAGGCCTTCTTACTTTGTATCCTGAAGAATGGCCATATAGGGATGATGAAGCATATGATGAGGTCTGTGGAGACAACATAGCGATTGATACCGATGACCTGGTACTGGCTGGCAGTAATCTGTGCATTGTGATAGGAACATATGGACGGCGTGGCAAGGGAGAGGATGGCGTGGATTGGGAGGAGCATCTCAAGGAAAGGAAAAGATATCACGTTTCATGGGCCGAATACCTTCTGATTCTGCAGATGGTCCTTGCCAAGAAATACGTACTTGGACATGCACGTGACCAGTTGGTGTCATCCACTCTGGCAGCAAAGGACAGTTCATCTAAGGAACTTATAGGGAGAAATGCGGAGCTGAGTCTAAGGCTTACCAGAAAAATGCTTGAACTGGATGTTCTGAAATATTCCAAGTTTCCTTCGCATAAGGTCATGTTTGACAGGACTGCCAGAAGGTTTGCTCTTGAAGAGGATGAATCTTCGCTCAGGCAACTTATGGATGTAGTCGACAGCAGTCTACACAATATCAGTGATTACAAATCCATAAAGTCGGAATTCCTTCTGAACGTCATACTCGGTATCATATCCGTTGCATCTACTTTTGAATTGCTGTTTCAGGACTCCTCTATGCCATTCCTTGCATATTTCGGCCTGCAATCCAGCAGATTGGCTGCGGTTCTTATTGCTGTCGTCGCATCTGTCACTATATTTGCACTCCTTTTGGTTATAGTCAAATCTTTAAATGAATTTATTGATAGAATAAAATCATATTTCGTATGATGATAAAAGAAGCTGTACCGGCGGACGCACTAATGCTTGCGGAGATGTTCATAGGATATATTGATGGACATCGTGAATATATTTCCCATGGTGAAATACAGATGGGTGTAGGAGAAGGTTTTATTTCTGGAGGCCAGCTTGTGGCCGTTCCATCCGGCTGTGCAAAGGATAAGTGGCTGAAGTATATCAATGAGCATATAGCCGATAAGGAGACCTCTAATGTATGGAAGGTTGTGGATGAGTGTGGCGCATTGGCCGGATTCTGTGTTGCGGATATCCAGGAGGATGGCGATGAACCTTTCGGAATGGTCTGTGATGTGCTTGTAAGCGAGGAATACAGAGGCAAGGGTATTGGTGGAGAATTGCTGCAGACAGCGATAGACTGGCTTAAAGGCAAAGGAGTCAAGGATATTTATCTCGAATCAGGTAAAAACAACCACTCCGCCCACCGCTTTTTTGAAAAACGTGGATTCTGTCATGTGAGTGAGATCTATAAGCTGGCCTGAACAGGGTCAGATAAGTTCCCTAAGGATAAGTTCCCGTTTAAGGTCTTTACCAAGAGCATATTCACCGAAATCAATGGCGGTATCCTTCAGAATACTGTCCATGCATAGGTCTTCACCCTTGAATATTGTGGCTTCAGCCTTTTTGCGGATGACATTGATGCGGTCTATCGATTCTTTCGGTACTATGAGATGACATGGAATTACGATTGCCAGCGGATTCAATCCTATTGCATGGGCCACTGCGCGGACTCCGGCGCGATTGTCACACAGGTCTGCGAACTCAGTGTAGCTCATAAGACGAGGCCCGGCTTCTGCGGGGTGTCCGGCATCCTTGCTGTCGCAGAGTTCTTGACATTTTCCGTCTTCGGAAGACTTCTCATAGATGCCAGGATGTGACAGTTCCCATAGCTTTCTCCAGACCTTTTTCTGAAATTCGGTTCCGAAAAGCATAAAGTCCTCCCACTGGAGATGGTTTCTCATGTTCCATATGCTTTCAAAGTCTTCAACACTAGCCTTTATTTCCTTGAATTCCAGATCTGCAGGCTTCTTTTTTGAGTTCCTGCTATCGGCAATTTGTGCGGAAATCCTGGCAAGAGCCTTGTAGTCGTCTGATATTGCGGCTGTTTTTCCGTCGATACGGACGACAACCCATTTTCGGTCGGTATCCATAATGTGATATTGTCAGTAATCTCTCAACTTCCAAATATACAAAAAGTTATAAACATATCTAAGATTTTTATGAAATGATTTACGACATTTCATATGCCGTGTCCCTCACCTACAGAGAGAGTTTTGCCCGAAATTCTGCGTGTCGGTCCCATTTTCTGGTGTTTTGGTCGCGTTTCGGGTACCGTCACTCACAAAAACGCTCTCAAAACTGCGTGTCGGTCCCTTTTTCGCCCTCCGCCTCCTGCTTTTGGATACCGTCACGCAACTTTTTGCCTGAAATTCTGCGTGACGGATTATCTCCAGATTGTCATGCTGAACGAAGTGAAGCATCTGTATGCAGATTCTTCGCTAATGAACGCTCAGAATGGCAGGGCGCTCAGAATGACAGGATGCCGCTCAGTAATCAACGAAGTCGCTGAGGCCTATGCGAAAGAATGATGGAGAGTGTAAATTAGTACATCATTATTTTGGCAGCACCAGGCAACGGCGTATTTGAGATTCGCTTAGATGTCGTGCGCGGTGCAGATGTTCGGCAATGTCTTGTTTTTCCTTTAGGCTGAGTTGATACACAGACTGTCTGTCATATCGGCTCCGGGCCAGTTGGTCCAGTTCTGTGCATAACTCTATATCGGAAATCATCCGGTAGTCCGCTTTCCCGTTTTCAAAAAATGTCATACGTGCGATGTCGTGCACCGTCACACCGCTTTCGATGCTGTATAAGTTCACCGGTGGCAGTCCGTTCGCATCTCTCTGCTGCTCTCCATCCCATTCTTCTGAAGACTTCCTGCTCATATAGAAGTTGTATGCACGTGCAGTACCATACAATGCTTCCATTTGTGGAATATCCAGTACACTTTCCCGTGTGAAGACTCCGCTTTCCGTCATTTTGTAACTGTCCGGATATTCGGCACTTCTTCCGACAAATCTGGAATATGATCTGGAGGACAACAGCGGTTCGTCATAGAACTTTCCCAGTTCTTTTCTGAATATCGCATTTGCCGAACAATGCGGATAGGTGTATGGAAGCGGAGCCACACCATGATGCACCGAATTTCTCAGCACATAACTGGCGGCAGCAATAGTATGGTGATGCCCTACGACTTCCAAAGTGAAGTGCATTTCCTCTCCCAACTTGCCGTTGCGCCCATATTTGTTGTTGAAGTATTTGGCATACGGATTACGGAAACAGAACATGAATTCCTTTGGGTCATTGGTCTGTATCAACTCGTGCGTATGCGTCGCCATAAATGCTTCCACCAGTCCGGTAGAACCGGTCTTGTAAAGGGCTATAGCAAAACAATTGAATCCTCTGTGATAGTCTTCGAGATCCCTGAACAGGACCTCTTCCTTTGCCGAAAGGCATAGATGATAAGTCTTTTTCATACATTTTATCTTTTGCACATCGTTCTCTTCGGTCTTTCTCCGCATCTATCTCGAAATGTCATGAAGTCACGACAAATGTATAAAAGTTTTCTAGCACATCGCAACATTTTCGTCTGAAAATGCCGTTTCTTTCACCGTCACGCAACTTTTTGCCCGAAATTCTGTGTGTCGGTCCCGTTTTCTGGTGTTTTGGTCGTGTTTCGGGTACCGTCACTCACAAAAACGCCCTCAAAACTGCGTGTCGGTTTTCAAAATGGTCTGACGCGTGACCTGTTGAGCGTCTGGCCTTGTAGCCGGACATGACAGGAGAAGGGTGTTGCAAAAATTTCGGGAGTTATCAACACCCCAAGCCACTGAAATTCAATATTTTTGTTGATAAATAAAAAATTATTCGTATATTTGCAGCCCCCAAAATAGGGGGAAATGAACATAAATAATTTATTTACAAACATTTATGCCTACAATTCAACAATTAGTTCGCAAAGGACGCGAGGTCATTGTCGAGAAGAGCAAGTCTCGCGCGTTGGATGCTTGTCCTCAGAGAAGAGGCGTATGCGTACGTGTGTACACAACTACACCTAAGAAACCTAACTCAGCTATGCGTAAGGTTGCCCGTGTACGTCTTACAAACTCAAAGGAGGTCAATGCATACATACCTGGCGAAGGCCACAACCTC
>JAFRZX010000147.1 GCA_017442315.1 Bacteroidales bacterium | reverse complement strand
TCCTTCAAGATGAAGATGGGTGGCTGGTTCCTCGGAATCCTCATCATATTGATAGTGTTCGCGATACTATATATTGTTAAATTCCTTAAACCTTAAAACTATGAAGTACGTTCCTTCAATCGCCTTCGACGAAATGTCAGGCTCAGCAAAGGGTGTAACCGCAGCCAAGGTGCGCGGTCGTAAGTACATCCGCAATCGTGGCTACGGCGGATCAGTCCGCACAAGTGCCCAGGCAGCAGTGAAGTCAATCTTCAAGCAGCTCTCGCAGAGTTGGAAGAACCTCACCAACGCCCAGATCCTCGCATGGAATGCCCTGGCTCAGACCCAGGCAGGAAAGTCAGTTCTCGGAACTTCTGCAAAGATCTCCGGAGCTAACCTCTACTCACGCTTGAACTTCTGGATCGTAAAGTGCGGCGGTGCTGCTCTCTCAACCCCTCCTAACCTTGTCGGTGTAGAGGCTCCAGCAGAAGCAGACATCGACTTTTCTGCAGATGCGTTCAACTTCCAGCTTACCGATATGCCTGCAAGCACAGACAACCTCAAGCTTGTCGTTCTCGCATCAGCTCCTCAGAGCAACGGTGTGACCCGTGCATATGGCAAAGCAGTCCAGATCGGTGATCCACGCGACATCGTTGATGAGATGATCGATCTCAAGACCGACTACATCGCAGTACACGGAGAAGTAACAGAGGCTGCACCAAAGGTCTTCCTCAAATACTTCTTTGTCAACACAGCAACCGGTGAGAAATCCGGAGAGATGATGGCGATGGCACGCCTCGGCTAATCCTCACGTCTGCTAAGTCAGTCATATCTATGATTTCCCCTCAAGCGACATATGAGTCTTGAGGGGATTTTTTGTTTTAGGGAATATAATCATCGAAAATTATTCGTACCTTCGCGAGGTAGCAAGCCAAGCAAGGTAGCTATATTTTAATCGCAAGCGCCCAGGCACAAAATACGTGTCTGGGCATTCTTTTAAAAGGTAGCAAGAAAGTAGCAAGGTTTTTATACGTAAAATGCCTCTCAGATAGTTGAGAGGCATTTTGGAGAGGTGCCTAGCGGAATCGAACCGCTGTAGCAGGTTTTGCAGACCTGTGCCTAACCGCTCGGCCAAAGCACCATTTCCAATTGGGACTGCAAATATACAGACTTTTATCTGATTTACAAAATTTATTTGATTATTCTACATATAGCAGCAAGCCTTTCAAATATTCCCCCTCCGGGTGGTAAATATTGACAGAGTGATCACAAGGCTGATTAAGTCTATCCAGAATTCTCACACTTCTCCCACATTGAGCAGCTGCGGAGAAAACCGCAAGGGCGAACGCTTCCTTATCAACTACCTGTGAACAGCTGTATGTAAAGACCAGTCCACCTGAAGCTACCTTTGATATTGCTGCGGCATTCAGCCGCTGATAAGCCCTTAAAGCATTCTTGAGTGCTCCTCTATGTTTGGCAAAGGCTGGTGGATCGACAATCATCAGATCATACTTGCCGTCAGGTACGTTGCGAAGATACTCTATGGCATCACAACAGATACTGGTATGAAGAGTTGAATCGAATCCATTAAGTTCCACATTCCTATCCACCATCATCATGGCCTTCTTAGAACTGTCAACTGAATCGACATGAAGAGCCCCTGAAGCTAAAGCATAAATTGAAAAGCCTCCGGTATAACAGAAGAGATTCAACACATTACGTCCGCCTGACAATCTTCCCACTAGCTCCCTGTTATCGCGCTGGTCAAGGAAGAAACCAGTCTTCTGTCCTTCTGTCCAATTGACAATGAACTTATGGCCATTTTCTTTTACAACAAGTTCATCTACATTGAAATCATCCCTACGATACATATATCCGTCAACCAGATCAAGGCCTGCTTTGAAAGGAGCCGTACCGGAACTCTTATCGTAGACTGCTTTCAAAGAATCACCATATACCTTGCAAAGAGCATCTGCGATCTGTTTCTTGGCTCTGAACATCCCGACTGAATGAGCCTGCATGACACAGACCCCATCATAATAGTCGATTATAAGCCCAGGAAGATTATCTCCCTCACCATGCACAAGACGGTAACAATCTGTATTCGAAGCTGATCCGGAAGAGTTTTCATGCAGACCACATCTTTTTCGCACCTGCAATGCACCAGACAAGGCTGATTCCCAGAAATCAGGTCTCAACGCACTATCATCAAAGCTCAGGACCCTCACAGCTATTGAACCTATCTGATAATGGCCATAGGCAAGAAAAGACCCGTCAGAAGCATGCACAGCAACTACATCACCTTCAGCAGGATTACCTTGTATCTGAGCTATCGCTCCAGAAAACACCCATGGGTGAAATCTGAGCAGAGAGTCTTCTCTGCCACGTCTCAATATTATCTTTATCATATATATTTACACATTTACATCATTAAGTGGATTTCTTTCTGATGCCATAAGCTTCAAATACATTTCCCTGCATACCCACGCATCCGTAGCGGCATACAGGCACTGGGAATCTGACAATTTTTCAGCCTCCCAGTTAGACAGCTGCTGCGTCTTTGAAATCCTTATACCAATAATTATAGCAGCCATCTTCTTCACACTCTTATCTCTAATACCCCATTCCCATACAATCTTCTGAAGATCCACAAAGGCAGCAGGCTTGAAAGAAGCAAGTTTCTGCAGACCTCTGATATCATCATGGATGGCAGCTCCCACCTTTATAACCTTGTCGCTTGAAAGCAGATTACATAGTCTTCTGTGCATGCCTAGATTCTTAACCCTGAACAAAAAAGCCTTATCCGGACCGGAAAGTTGAAGAAGTGATACAGGATATCTCGGCTGATCTGCCGTAAAAGATGGTCTGGTCTCAGTATCAAAGCCAATTACTTTCTGGCCACGAAGATAATTGACGGCCCTGTTGAAGTCAGATCCGACACTATCGATAACATATATTTTTCCGGGAAAAGAAGCATATTCCAGCTTTTCCAGTTCCTGCGGTGTCACGTGTTCCTTATACATCATATCCAATCAAAAGAACAGCAGTTCCCTGTATTTAGGGAGAGGCCACATCTCATCATCAATCAACATCTCAAGCTTATCCGCACATAAACGGACCTTATCCATTATTGTCCTTACTTCATGAGAATAAACCTTAGCCCTATCTGCAATGTTTTCTATCCTGTTCGCTTTCTTTCGTGTCTCAACCAATTCTTCCACATATGAAGAAGCATCATTGATATAAGAAGATATTTCTTTCAATGTATTTATCTCAGAGGCACACAGATCAAGATAATCGTTTCCTAATATTTCTTTCATTCCCTTAACATTATCTATCAGAACATTCTGATATCTGACAGCAGCAGGAATGACATGATTCAGACACATGTCTCCCAAGACACGAGCCTCAATCTGTAATTTCTTGACAAATGTCTCATTAAGGATTTCAAAACGGGCCGCCACTTCGTTAGGAGCAAGCACCTCCAGATTTCCAAACAAGTCTACGGTCATCTGATCATGATATACTTCATATGCTTCAGGAACGTCCCTGACAGCACGCAATCCCCTCCTATCCGCTTCCTGATACCACTCAATGCTATATCCGTTACCCTCAAACATTATATCCTTGGATTCCGTCACAAATGCACGTACTACGTTCATCACAGCCACAGACCTGTCTTCACCTGACGCCTCAAGTTCATCTACTCTCCGTTTGAATTCAAAAAGGCTCTCCGCTACAGCACAGTTCAGGACATAGACAGCGGAAGCCACATTCTGCGATGCTCCCACTGCCCGGAATTCAAACCTATTTCCGGTAAAGGCAAATGGAGAAGTCCTGTTACGATCTGTATTATCAGGGAAAATCTCAGGTATCGAATTCACTATCTTTATTGATTCCTGCTCTCTGGCCGCTGTTTCCTTCATCTCATCCATATTGATGATCGTACGGAACACCTCAAACAATGTAGAACCAGAGAAAAGTGACATCACAGCAGGAGGTGCCTCTCCCCCTCCCAACCTGAAGGAATTGCTTAAAGTCGAAACCGCAGCCATCATCAGGTAATGATGCCGGTAAACAGCTCTTACAACTGAAGCATAGAACGACAAGAAGCTGAGATTCTTTGTCGGAGTCTTCCCAGGAGAAAGCAGATTTACACCAGTATCAGTCATTAGAGACCAGTTGCAATGCTTTCCGGAGCCGTTTACCCCATCAAAAGGCTTTTCATGAAAAATAACCTTGAGATGATGTTTCTCTGCAACTTTCTGCATCAGAATCATAAGCATCATGTTCTGATCTATAGCCTTGACCGCATCACAGAACACTGGAGCACACTCAAACTGGTTAGGCGCTACCTCATTATGACGTGTCTGAAGAAGTATTCCCAGTTTATACGCCTCAGACTCGAAATCCTTCATAAAAGAACTCACTCTGGAAGGTATTGCACCGAAATAATGGTCCTCCAGCTGCTGATCCTTTGCTGAAGTATGTCCGATGACTGTCCTTCCGCAAAGCATCAGATCCGGACGCGCATTGTAAAGAGCTTCATCAACAAGGAAATATTCCTGTTCTATGCCCAGATTGACTCTTACAGAATTGACATTATCATCAAACAGACCTGCAACGGACACGGCAGCCTCACTCAAAGCTCTCAAAGACTTAAGATGCGGCACCTTGGTATCCAATGCTTCACCGGTATATGAAACAAACACCGATGGTATACATAAAGTACCATCCAACAGAAAAACAGGAGAAGAAGGATCCCATGCTGAATAGCCACGTGCCTCAAAAGTATTTCTGAGACCGCCGTTAGGGAAGCTTGAAGCATCCGGTTCCTGTTGCACAAGGGTGCTACCGTCAAACTTCTCAAAAGCTTTTCCATCCTTGAACGAAATGAAAGCCTCATGTTTCTCTGCTGTAGAATCAGTCAGAGGATGAAACAGATGGGTATAATGCGTAGCTCCATTTTCCAACGCCCACTCCTTCATACCGGAAGCGATTTCATCAGCAACACTGCGGTCAAGCTTTGCACCATATCTAAGCGAAGAAATCACAGCCTCATAAGCAACCTGAGAAATATATCCTCTCATCTTTTCAAGATCAAGAACATTCTGTCCGAAATATTTGGAAACAGGGCCTTCTTCTAAGAAGAAGCGACCAGCCTGATGTGAAGAGGCAAGACTCAATGCTCTATGTCGAAACGTTGTCATTATAAATAAGGATTTGTCAAGTCGGGCGCAAAGATAATAAAATCCGATGAGAGTTTCTTTTAAAAATATGGTTATATTTGCCACCCGATTTGTAACTGTATACAAAATTGACATATGGCAAATATTTCTAACAAAGCTCAGGCAATGCCTGCATCCGCAATCAGAAAACTTGTACCGCTGGCTGATGCGGCAAAGAAACAAGGTGTAAAGGTTTATCATCTTAATTTAGGGCAGCCCGATATCAAATCTCCGAAATGCGCACTGCAAGCTATAAAGAACTTTTCACAGGAAAATGTATCCTATTCGCACTCAGCAGGCCTGATGGAACTACGCAAAGGACTAGTTGAGAAATACTATAAAGGTATCGGCATCGACATAACAGTTGATGAACTTATTGTCACTGTTGCCGGAAGTGAAAGTGTAAATCTTGCATTGGAAATCGCCTGCAACCCAGGAGATGAGGTTATAGTTCTTGAACCATTCTACACCAACTACAACACATTCGCATTCATGAACGGCCTGACACTGAAGGCCATACCAACCGACATCAGAAACGGTTTCCAGATACCTGCCATCGAAGAATTTGAAAAGGCAATAACAGACAAGACCAAAGCCATTCTGGTATGTAACCCCGGCAACCCTACCGGCACGCAATATTCAAAAGAGAGCATGCTGGCTCTTGGCGAGATAGCACGCAAACATGACCTGTTCCTCCTATCAGATGAAGTATACAGGGAATTCTGCTACACTGACGAGCCTCATTTCTCTGCGATGAACATTCCGGGACTGGAACAGAATGTAATACTCATAGATTCTGTATCAAAGCGATATAATTTATGCGGAGCACGTATCGGATGCATTGTATCCCACAACAAGGAAGTAATGGCTGCTGCAATGAAGTTTGCTCAGGCGCGACTTTGTCCTCCGGTATTAGGCCAGCATGCTGCAATAGGTGCGCTTGATACTCCTGGCGAATATTTCGATGCCGTGAAGGAAGAGTACATCAAGAGAAGAAATTTCATGATTGAAGGACTGAACAAAATGGAAGGTGTCTTCACCCCGCTTCCGATGGGAGCCTTCTATACGATAGCAGAGCTTCCTGTTGACGATACGGAAAATTTCGCAAGATGGATGCTGGAGAGTTTCAGGATAGACAACGAAACCACTATGGTTACACCTGCTGCTTCATTCTACAAGACTGCAGGAATGGGAAAGAACCACGCAAGGATTGCATATGTACTGGAAGTGGAAGAAATGAAGAAAGCCCTTCATATACTTGAAGAAGGCCTTAAAGCTTATCCTGGGAGAACAATTTAGAAAAGATTGTGAACCTGACAAAGCAGAAACACAAATGTTCCATCCATGAACATTTGTGTTTTATTTATTGTCATTCAACACATAATATATAGCAGGGACTATTAAAGAGAGTATATACTTCTCCTCAGTAAAATGAGTACCGTCATATAGCATGAAAGTGTTTCCAAAATGCTTTCTCCATGTCCTCAGGCTGACGATACCGTTCCTTCTATAATGGTCGCGCAAGCCAAAGAAGGCAAGACAAAACCCCCTCTCACAGGATGCGGAAAGGGCTGCTCTCCGATGAGGAATATATTTCCTTAGAGTAGTGAACGTAAAATGCAGAGGCTGACGGTCACCTTCCTTGGGTCTGTAAATTCTGTCAAAGATCCTGGTAACTCCGGGAATAAGAGTCAACCACGCAAGCAGTTCAAAATAAAAGGGAGCATTAAGTGCAGGTGAGACCAACAGATGAGGAATTCCGGTGATACGCAAAGCATGCAGACATCCCAAGGACTCACCAATTACAAGTCGAGGCTCAAGTTCTGAAACCCATTCCTGTATCTGAAGGCAAGCAACCTCTGGATCGAAGTCATAAGTACGGACAACGACATCTATCTTCTGCTCGTTCATGCGGAAGAAATCATTCAGTACAGCGGGTATACGGCTGTCACCCCCACCGCCCATTCCATGTATATACAGTACTTTTACCATAATAGGCAAAGTTATATATTTTTCGTATCTTTGTCGGGATTGAGTAAATAATATTGAACTGAATAAATATGAAATTTAAATTTTACTTCACAGCTGCACTTGCCCTAGCATGTCTTGCAGCATCTGCGCAGGAGACAAAGGAAGCTCCCGAATATGAATTCACAGTAGTCAAGGAAAATCCTATAACCTCCATCAAGAACCAATACAGATCCGGTACATGCTGGTGTTTCTCGGCACTTTCATTTTTAGAATCTGAAATTCTCAGAACCAAAGGCATTGAGACAGATTTGTCTGAAATGTTCGTAGTAGGAAAATCATACCGCGACAGGGCTGTCAAATATGTAAGGCTTGACGGTCATCTGAACTTTGCTGCAGGAAGTTCATTCGGTGATGTTCTCCACGTAATAGACGACTACGGGATTGTGCCTCAGGATGCAATGCCTGGATTCAATTACGGTACCGACAAGCCTGAGCACTCCGAGCTTGATGCTGCACTGAAAGGATATGTAGACGGCATCAAGGAAAATCCTAACAGAAAACTGACTACTGCATGGCTCAAAGGATTTGACGGCATCATAGAAGCCTATTTCGGCGAATACCCTGCAACATTCACTGTAGATGGAAAGGAATTCACACCTGAATCATACAGAGACCATCTGGGTTTCAACTATGATGACTATATTAACATCACTTCATTCACCCATCATCCTTTCTATGAGCCATTCATTATCGAAGTATGCGATAACTGGAGATGGGACTCCGCTTACAACCTTCCGATGGAAGAAATGATGGAAGTAATGTACAATGCAATTGAAAACGGCTATACAATAGCATGGGGGTCAGATGTAAGCGAAAAAGGATTCACACGCGACGGCCTTGCAGTAATGCCTGTAGAAGAGAAAAAGAACGAAGCCGGATCAGATCAGGAAAAATGGGTAGGAAAGGACAACTCCAAGAAAGAAGAGAAGAAGACAGGAAAAAAGAATGAAAAGGTTAAGCCTGAACTACCTGCTGAAATGGTCATAACTCAGGAAATGCGTCAGGATGGATATGACCGCAAAACCACAACAGACGACCATGGCATGCACATTTATGGACTTGCTAAAGACCAGAACGGCACAAACTACTTCATGGTAAAGAACTCCTGGGGAGAAGCTGGAAAATACAAGGGGATATGGTATGCTTCAGATGCATTCGTACGATACAAGACAATGAACATAGTTGTCCACAAGGATGCCATTCCTGAGCATATAGCCAAGAAAATGGGAATCAGATAATTCCATCAGATCTAAACCCATCCGGAATGAAAATTGTCAAACACATACCAAATACGGTCACATCCATGAATCTGCTATGTGGAGTCATGGGGGTGATAATGACTTTTAAAGGAAACATTGACATAGCTTTCTATCTCATGCTTTGTGCTGCCATATGCGATTTCTGCGACGGCCTCATAGCAAGACGTCTGAATGCTTATTCGCCATTGGGAAAAGAGCTTGACTCTCTAGCTGACCTTATCAGTTTCGGAGTCCTTCCTTCTCTGATGCTATACTGGCTCATGGAGCAGACTGTAGAAGAAAGCCTATGGTGCTACATTCCTTTGACAATAGCGGTTTTTTCTGCTGTAAGACTGGCAAAATTCAATATTGACGACAGACAAAGCGATAATTTCATCGGTCTGGCAACCCCTGCATGTGCCATGATATGCGCTTCATTCGTATATTATGTAAATCAGGACCATACAAGCGTACTATACAGTTGGGCCAGCTGCGTGTATTTCATACCGGCAGCTTCCCTTATACTCTCAGCCTTGCTGATAAGCGAAATCCCTATGTTCTCAATGAAATTCAAAAAGAACATCAAGCCGGGCACTCCCATACACAGACAGAGGGTAGCATTTGCTGGAGTAGTATTCGTTGCCACTGTCCTTACTGTCCTGCTGGGCCTCAACTGGTCTTTCATTATCCTGCTGGTCTTCATATCCTACATTGTAATGAACGTAGGTACACATCTGATCTGGTACAAGAAAATTAAATAGACTGCATACAGATGTTCATGCACTGGGTTAATCCTAAAGCCCATTTGATTGAAAGATTCTCCATCTGTATATTCATATAATATGAACCCCAAAAGTTTTGCGTGACTTTTGGGGTTCATATTATAACTGAGTTTCGGTATCAGTAATTGATTCCTTTCTATACTGATAACATCCTAGTAATTAGTAGGGTGAATCATGAAATAGCTCTTCGGATGCTTGCATACAGGGCAAAGTTCAGGGGCTATCTTACCAATGACTACATGTCCGCAGTTAGAACACTCCCAGATCATATCCTCATCACGTGAGAAGACCAAGCCTCCCTGCACATTTGCCAACAACTTGCGATAGCGCTCCTCATGCATTTTCTCGATAGCTGCGACCTTCTCGAAAAGAAGTGCGATTTCAATGAATCCCTCCTCACGAGCTTCTTTAGCGAAACCGGCATACATATCTGTCCACTCATAATTTTCACCCTCTGCAGCATCAAGAAGGTTAACATCTGTGCATTGCATTTCACCGCCATGAAGCAGCTTGAACCAAATCTTTGCATGCTCCTTCTCATTGTTGGCAGTCTCTTCAAAGATCTTCGCTATCTGGACATAACCGTCCTTCTTAGCCTTTGATGCATAATATGTGTACTTGTTGCGGGCCATGGACTCACCTGCAAAAGCTGTCTGAAGATTAGCTTCAGTCTTAGTTCCTTTCAAATCCATCATAGTCGTATATTATAAAAGTTGATTAATTCAAAACACACAAATTTAATAAAGTATTTTGATTCTGCAATTGCCGTGCTGAAAAAGAAAAGGGAATTATTTTTTACGTACAATCTTGTATCCTATGAATGCAATGAATATGGACATCAGAGGAGAGAGGAGATTGAAAAGACAATATGGCAGATATTCCAATGTCGGTACTTTAAGAACAGTAGCCTGAGTCATACCGCAGGAATTCCAAGGCACAAGAACCGAGACAACTGTAGCAGAATCTTCAACAGAACGGCTGAGAAGTTTGGAATCATATCCTCTTTCATGATAAAGTTTCTTGTAAAGGCTGCCGGTAAGGATTATCGAGAGATATTGGTCGCCTGTTATCATATTGGCAAAAATACCTGTTCCTACAGTGGCAGCTACCATAGTAACTCTTCTGCGGATAAACTTCACCAATGCTTCAGTCAGACTCTGCAGCATTGAACTTCCGACAAGGACCCCTCCAAAAGTTCCGGCAGCAATAATAAGAAATATTGTATTTAGCATACCGGTCATTCCGCGGGTAGATATCAGACTATCTATCTCCGGGTTTCCTGTACTGATGGATGTCGCACCGTAATAGCTCTGCATAAGGCCTTTGAACCCATCCATAAAGGACAGGCTTTCACAGGAAGAAGCTGAACCTGAAACTTCTGCAAGAATATGAGGCTGAAATATAACAGCAAAGATTCCGGCAAAGACGGAAGCTGCAAAAAGAGTTATTATCGCCGGTACCTTTCTCATAATCAGGAGTCCCGTAAGAACCGGGACAGACAGAAGCCATGGAGATAGATTGAACGTATCGTCCAAAGCAGCTGCATACCCTGCACCCATCATGGATTCGGGAGACTTATGCATCAGACTGAGCACCAGGAAAATCACTACAGTTATCACGAATGAAGGCACAGTGGTCACCATCATAAAACGTATATGAGTGAAAAGAGGAGTATCTGTCGACGAAGATGCAAGGACTGTAGTATCTGATAAAGGAGAGACTTTGTCGCCGAAATATGCACCAGATATGATTGCACCGGCAATCCATCCTGGCTCATATCCTTGAGCAGTACCTATTCCCACCAGAGCCACCCCTACGGTGGCTATTGTCGTCCACGAGCTACCGGTCATGACAGCTATCAAGGCACATATGATGCAGGTTGCAAACAGGAATATAGATGGAGTTATCACCTTCATTCCATAATATATCATCGTAGGGACAACTCCGCTTACCATCCACGACCCCGCAACAGCACCTATAAGAAGGAGGATTATTATTGACGTGGCAACGGAACGGACATTATCTACGATTGCCATCTCAAAGTCCTTCCACTTGACGCCATAGAATACCATTGATATAGCTACAGTCACACCTGCAGCGAATATGAGTGCCACCTGACTGCCACCGGAAAGAGCATCTGCTCCGAATCCTTTGATGACCAGTATGAGTATTGCAACAAGCACTGCAAAAGGGATCAGAGACACAATCCACGAAGGCTTCTCCCTCTTCTTGAAAATCATCATACTACACTAACTTCTAAAAACCGGTGCAAATATAAAAAAAATATCGCTCCCTTGACGGAAGCGATATAATTAGCTATGATCCGCTGATTACTTTGCAATCACGCGTGCCATCTCAAGAACCTTGTTTGAGTAACCCCACTCGTTGTCATACCATGAAACAACCTTTGCGAAGTTTGCGTCAAGGCTGATACCTGCCTTAGCATCGAAGATAGAAGTGTTTGAGCAACCGCGGAAGTCAGTTGAAACAACAGCATCCTCTGTGTATCCAAGGATACCCTTGAGTTCGCCCTCTGAAGCCTCCTTCATTGCAGCGCAGATCTCTGCCATAGTAGCCTCTTTCTCAAGAACTACTGTAAGGTCAACAACAGAAACGTCTGAAGTAGGAACACGGAATGCCATACCTGTAAGCTTGCCGTTGAGAACAGGAAGAACCTTACCTACAGCCTTAGCTGCACCTGTAGATGAAGGAATGATGTTCTCAAGGATACCACGGCCACCTCTCCAGTCCTTGCGTGAAGGACCGTCAACAGTCTTCTGAGTAGCTGTTGCAGCGTGAACTGTAGTCATGAGACCCTTAACGATACCGAACTTGTCGTTGAGAACCTTAGCGATAGGAGCAAGACAGTTAGTTGTACAAGATGCGTTAGAGATAATGTCCTGACCAGCGTAAGTCTCGTGGTTGACACCGTAAACGAACATTGGAGTAGCATCCTTTGAAGGAGCAGACATGATAACCTTCTTTGCACCAGCAGTGATGTGCTTGCGAGCCTTCTCATCCTCAAGGAAGAGACCGGTTGACTCAACAACCACCTCAGCGCCTACCTCATCCCACTTAAGGTTTGCCGGATCCATCTCAGCTGTAAGGCGGATCTTGTTGCCGTTAACTACAAGTGCACCGTCCTCAACAGCAACTTCGCCCTTGAACTGACCGTGAACTGAGTCATACTTAAGCATATAAGCGAGATACTCTGGCTCAAGAAGGTCGTTAATACCTACAACCTGAATGTCGTTTGAGAAATTCTCGACAGCAGCACGGAAAACCATGCGTCCGATACGGCCGAAACCGTTAATACCAATTTTAATCATCGTTAAAAAATGTTTATGTAAAGTTATACTTTAAATATAATCAATTGGAATATTCGTTTCCACAAAATCGTGGCAAATTTATAAAATTTTATGAATATATTATCTATCTTTGTAAGAAAATAAGAGATAATAATGCGCATACTCATAACCAATGACGACGGATACCAGGCAAAAGGAATAAAGATACTTGCCGATATCATGAAAGAATTTGGAGATGTCACTGTCATTGCTCCGAAAAACCATCAATCCGGCATGTCTATGGCCGTATCACTAGGTTTCAAACAGATCGCACATAAAAATCTTGGAAACGGATGGCATTATGTTGATGCCACACCTGCAAGTTGTGTAAAGTTCGGTCTGAACACCATTTTTCTTGACAATATGCCCGATATCGTAGTCTCAGGCATCAATCATGGCTCCAATGCAGCCACTGCATCATGCTATTCAGGGACATTGGGAGCAGCTATGGAAGGAGCCCTCAACGGCATACCAGCCATAGGTGTATCGCTTGACACCCTTCATCCTGATGCAGACTTCTCATGTGTACAGAAGCATTTCGGGAAGATTTTCTCCATACTTACAAAGGAGTGGCCTGACAAGCATGGCGTATATTATAATGTCAACTTTCCCGATATACCGGCTGATCAGATAAAAGGAATACGTGTTGGAGTGCAGGGAATGGGCAGATGGGTACGCGAATTCAAGGAATGGGATCTGAATCATTACGCAAAATACGGTCTCACGCCTGAAATGCTAGGTCAGAGTTCCACTCCAGTCCTGGAAGAGGGTGAAGACCTGTATATGATGGTAGGAGATTTTGAAGATGACCCCCGTAATCCGAAAAATGCAGATCACCTGCTTGTAAAAGACGGCTATATAAGTATTGTAGCACATAACATCGACTGCACTGACTACGGAATCACAGAAAACCTGCATAGACTATTTGACTGACCCTTTTCATTGCGGGCATGAACGGACTCCATCAGGCAAGTTTGTTCACATAGAAATCCACTGAAGCCATGAGATACTACATAATAGCCGGAGAAGCATCAGGAGACCTGCATGGATCCAACCTGATGAAAGGAATATATGCCGAAGATACAAATGCCGAAATACGTTTCTGGGGCGGCGATCTGATGGAATCGGTCTGGAGTGCTTTCAGAAACAACCCCTCCCAAACAAGTTTGGGCCCCTCCCCCTGCGGCCAGGGGGATAGCACGGTTTCTGAAAGCGCTCCAGACCTCACAGCTCCTGTCAGCGGCCTTGTACGCCATTACAAGGAAGGAGCAGTAATGGGATTCGTTGAAGTCCTGGCCAAAGCAGGCAGACTGCTGAAGAATGTATCATTCTGCAAACAGGACATCATCAGATGGAACCCTGATGTAGTGATTCTGATAGATTATCCGGGATTCAATTTCAAGATAGCTGAGTTTGCACACAAGGCCGGATTCAAAGTCTTCTACTATATCGCTCCGAAAGTCTGGGCCTCGCGCGAAGGACGCATAAAGAAACTCAAGGCATATGTAGACAGACTTTTCATAGTCTTTCCATTTGAAATACCCTATTTTCAGAAGAAAGGCATAGACTTTATCTATAAAGGCAATCCTCTGGTGGATGCCGTAGACAACTCCTACGCCATGGAGCAAAGTCGAGAAGCATTTCTGGAAAGCGAGGGATTGAAGAACAAGCCATTCATCGCTATGCTGGCCGGCTCCAGAAAAGCAGAAATAAGCACAATGATGCCAGTTCTGACAGAATTTGCGGCAAAAATGCATGCATTACCGCAATATGAAGACTATCAGTTCCTCATTGCAGGAGCTCCTGCACGCACTATAAAGGATTATGAGTCATGGTTAACAGAAGATAACAAGTCATATGTCAAAGTTATCTTCGGAAAGACCCAGTCAATCATACGGCATGCGGAAGCTGGAGTCATAAACTCCGGAACAGCATCACTTGAGACAGCACTATTCGGCACACCTCAGGTCGTCGGATACATCACCAACCCAATTACCTACTGGATTGCAAAGAAAATCGTCAAGATCAGATATATAAGCCTTGGGAACCTGATAGTAGACAGACTGGCTTTCAAGGAGTTCATTCAAGACCAATGCAACGCAGATGCTCTGGTTACCGAAATACGCGAACTTATAGAAAACAAGATGCGAATACAGAAGATGCTTGACGACTACGCCGACATCCGTAACGCCCTAGGCGGGAACGGTGCATCCGCCGCTGTAGCTAAAGCTATGATCCGGGAATTGAAATCATGAACGGAAATGTCACGCACGCTCTCCGAAGATCATAGAGCCTATTCGGACCATCGTGGAGCCCATTTCTACCGCTATCTTATAGTCATCCGACATTCCGAATGATAATTCACTGCATCCCGGAACCACATTCCGGCTCTCCCCTATCCAGTCATGAAGAACCTGCTGCATATCCAGAAGACGTTGAAAATCCCGGCGTATTACCGACTCGTCCTCAGTAAAAGTTGCCATTCCCATAAGTCCGCATATACGTATATTCCCATAGGTCTGTTCACCTGAGAGGATTTCCGTAAGTTCCTTTTCAGAAAGTCCTTGCTTGGTCTCGTCATCAGATATGAAACACTCAAGAAGCACATTTACGACCCTATCGTTTGCAGCTCCCCATTTATCGATTGCCGCCAATAATCTGATGGAGTCAACAGACTGGACCAGAGAAACATACGGTAAAACCATCTTGAGTTTGTTGGTCTGAAGATGACCTATGAAATGCCACTCGACATCAGACATATAAAGAGCATCCCCACTTTGGGTGCGTATTTCCTCAAGACGTTTCACCTTAGAAAGAAGTTCCTGAGGACGACTTTCCGCAAATACCTTCTGACCTGCGGCATAGGCTTCCTCTATCGCCTCAAATGGATGGAATTTAGAAACTGCCACCAACTTTACAGTTGCCGGCAGTTCATTATTCAATCTATAGATTACATCCTTGATCATCTGCGTTTCTGTTGTTTCTGCATCTGCTCCTGCATCCTTTGAGCCTCTTCAAGCCTCTGCTGCCACTTCGACTTCTTCTTTGGAGTCTTGGAGGCAAGCATCATGTCAGCCCTGACCTTATCTTCAGTCACAACATACTTCCTTATATACCATGTCACAATCATAGTAATGATATTAGACAGGAGATAATAATAGCTGAGTGCAGCCGAAAGATTGTTACAGATAAAGAACATCATCACAGGCATGAGATACAGACTCATGAACTTCATTCCAGCCATGTTAGGATCATTTGACATCTGACCTGACGTCATCTTGGTATAGAAGAACATGGTTACAGCCATCAGAAGAGCGAACAATGAAAGATGGTCACCTAGAAGCGGAATATTCACTCCGAAATCCCAAATTGAGTCATATGCACTAAGGTCATCAGCCCATAGGAATTTCTGCTGACGAAGTTCGATTGACGCAGGGAAGAAACGGAACATTGCAAACAATATAGGGAACTGCAGCAACATAGGCAGACAGCCTCCCATAGGACTGATTCCTGCCCTTTGATACAACTCCATAGTCGCCTGCTGCTTCTTCATCGCATCCTTTTCATTAGGATACTTTTCGTTAATCTTGTCTAGCTCCGGCTTAATGACCTGTATTTTCGCTGATGACTTGTAAGATTTGATTGTCAGCGGCATTATCACGATCTTGATGATGAGAGTCATTATCAGTATTATAAGACCGTAATTGCTGATGAATCTGCCAAGGAAGTCAAATATCGGGATTATCACAAAACGACTGATCCAGCCGACAAGCCATCCTCCAAGAGGAATAATCTTCTCATACTTCAGATCATACTGCTTGAGTGTCCTATAATCATTAGGACCGAAATAGAATGTATTAGGAATAACGATATTGTCTGAACCTGCCTGGAAGTCAGCACGAAGCTTCGCAGTACCTGCCATCAGGTTACCGGATGGATCATCTTCGGCAAAATACCTTACATCAAAGTCAGCTGAAGCAAATTCAGAGCCGGATGTCATGATTGCAGAGAAGAACTGCTGCTGGAATGCAAACCATTTGATACGGGAATCCACACGCTTGCTCTGATCCTTGTTTCTTGCAATTTCTTCAGGCTTCTTGTCACCATCATAATAATAATCAAGCTTTGAATACTGCTTCTCATTCCTGTATCCTTTCTCCAGACGTGGTATAATCACAGACCAGTCAATATCCAGCATAGAGACATTTCGTGGAATGATATTGTCCATGCCGACAAAAGAAAGCACATTCTCAACCATATAGCTCCCTTTCGAGAGTCTGTACTCCTGCTGAATATAGCCACCCTGCATGAAAGGAAGTCTCATAACGATAGAAGTATCGGTATGTTCTGCTACCTGGAAGACAAAATCTTTCGTATTTATATTCTCTCCGGCAAAAACAGAAATACCGTACCTGCTGTTGTTCGGCTTGATAAGGTAAAGATCAGTACTGTCGTAAGTCCTGTAATCGTTAAGTCTCACAGAATACGGCTGCGCACCTCTAGTAGTGAATTCCAAATGGATCTTATCATTAGACAACATATAGAATCCCTCCTGCGCCAATCTTGCCTCTGTAAGCAAGCTGTCCTTATATGCAGGAAGATTCATGACCTTCACTCCTGCAAAGTCTGCAGAAGCATCTTTCTGCTCAATACCGAGAGAATCCATAGCCATCTCAGCCATTCTTTCAACTCTCGCCACTGAATCAAGCTGTGCCTGAATTTCAGCCTGCTTTTCATATTGCTTTGCCTGATACCATGTAAAACCGAACATGATAAGTCCGATCAGGACAAAACCGATAATATTATTCTTATTCATCTATTATTCACTAATGATTATTACTCCTGCCCGGACACTTCTGACAAACTACGTATCTGCTCAGCCAGAGCATTCAGTTCGCTCTTTGCCTCGGCAATCCTGTCCTGCATCTGTCTGATGAGAGGCTCTGAATTCTTTGACATAGCAAAGAACCCTATATTGTTCTCATATGTAACGATATCCTGCTCAAGGGCATTATATTTCTTGATAAGGCGGTCCTTCTCTGAAATTTGAGGTCTGCCAGTCCCACGGTTCCTTCCAGAATTTCTTGATGACGGAAATCTTGAGAGGGCTTCCTTATATGCCGTAGCCACATTGTCCTTTTCCTTGAAAGGAACAAAGCCTATTTCCTGCCACCTTTTCTGAAAATCCTTTAACGCTTCGATATCAGCAGCATCACCCTTGAGTTCATATGAATTCATTTCCTCTATCAGATGACGTTTTGCCTTCAGATTACCATAGAAGTCGTTTTCCGGCTTGGCATTCTTGTCTCGCTCTGCAAAGAACTCATCGCATGCTGCGCGGAAACGCTTCCACAGCTGCTCCGACTTCTTGCGTGGAACCGCCCCGATTTCCTTCCACTGTTTCTGCAGATTTATGAACTGGTCGGTAGCTTTCTTCCATTCGGTACTTGTCTTCAGAGCCTCTGCAGCTTCGCACAATTCTATCTTCTTCTCAAGATTGGCATTTATGCTGTCCTTATATTCTGTATAGAACTCACGTTTACGTCCATAGAAATGGTCACAAGCAGCACGGAATCTGTCGTAAATCTTCTGATTGTCTTTCTTCGAGGCAAAACCAATAGTACGCCATTCCTTCTGGATATCCTCTATCTCCTTGGAGAAGACATTCCATTGATTGGAATCCGCCACTTCCCTGGCTGCGATTTCCTCCACTTTCTCACAAAGGACGGTCTTTTTAGCCAGATTTTCTGCCTGCTGTTCCTTAAGTCCCTCGAAATGAGCCTGATACTTCTTGTTCACCACAGCTGTTGCTGCCTTGAAACGATCCCATACCGACTCTCTGAACTCCTTGGCAACAGGTCCATACTCCTTCCACTGCTCATGCAGTTTCTGAAGTTCACGGAAAGCTTCTATAACATCTGTACTTTCAGCGAGCCCTTCTGCCATTTCACAGAATTTTTCCTTGGCCTCAAGGTTCTTCTTGAAATC
Source organism: Bacteroidales bacterium (assembly GCA_017442315.1). Classification (GTDB taxonomy): domain Bacteria; phylum Bacteroidota; class Bacteroidia; order Bacteroidales; family UBA932; genus Cryptobacteroides. The sequence goes on along the minus strand of JAFRZX010000147.1, from coordinate 3,785 downwards.
AAGATCACGCAACTCTCGATTAATCTTCACCATATCGTAGAACTGCTCCACATAGAGCTGATATGTGTCATTGATGTTCCTATAGTTCTGAGCCGGAACCGGGCCGACAGCTCTCCATCTGTTCTGTATCTCACGAAATGCCGGGAAAGTGGCATTGACATCCTCCTGTTTTTCCAGTAATGCTTTCAGGTCAGCAATAACTGTTTCCTTTGCAGCAAGATTGTCTTCTCTCTCCTTCTCCAGTTGTCTGTTATATTCAGAACGTTCTTTCTTATATTTATTGTATGATTCCTTGAAACCCTTTTCAATAGGAGCAAATGGATTTTCCTCCGACACATCTTCCGAAACCTCTTCTCCTTGTTCCACTTCCTGAACAGCCAAACCTGCCTCCTGCTTTTCCTTTATCAGTCTCTTATAGAATGCAGCCTTTATAGCCTCTGCATCCTTGGACATCTTCATTCTGTCTTCGTTCTGTACAAGATCTTCAAAAAGCTTTACAAGCTCTGCAAGGGTCTTTTCCGAATAATTTACAGCCGGCTCTGCAATTTCCGCAGGCTCGGCAACTACTACATCTGATGCCATTTCCACATCAGGAATAATCACTTCACTCATAATAATGGAGTTATTGGTTTATAAAAATTACAAGTCGCAAATATACCATTTTTTTAGTAAAACTCGCATCTAAATACTATTTTTGCATTCCGAAAGGAAGTTTACAACTTTATTAGATGTGTATTATGAGGATTGATATTCTTACCGTCGTTCCAGAACTACTGGAAAGTCCCTTAAGCCACTCCATCGTAGGCAGAGCCATAAAGAAAGGTCTGGTTGAAATACATGTGCACAATCTGCGCAAATATGGCAAAGGTCCCAGACAGCAAGTGGATGACTATAGCTACGGAGGCGATGCAGGCATGGTACTGATGCTTGAGCCAGTCTACAACATGATACAAGAACTCAAGGAAGAGCGCACATATGACGAGGTAATCTATATGTCCCCTGATGGTGATATACTCAATCAGAACATTGCCAACGAACTATCGCTGAAAGGGAACATAATCATCTTGTGCGGACACTACAAGGGTATTGACCATCGCATAAGAGAGCACCTGATAACAAGGGAAATATCAGTCGGAAACTATGTCCTAAGCGGTGGTGAGCTTCCGGCTGCTATACTTGCGGATTCGATAATAAGACTGATTCCTGGCGCTCTTACAGACGAGACATCTGCCTTAAGTGACTGTTTTCAAGACGGTTTGCTCTCTGCCCCAATATATACTCGTCCTGCAGAATTCAACGGATGGAAAGTACCGGAAATACTGCTGTGCGGAAATCCGAAATTAATACGAGAGTGGCAGGATGAACAAGCAATTGAAAGGACCAGGAGGCTAAGGCCTGAACTTTTGAAAGATTAAATGCTATTTTATTTGCAAATATCAATTAAATATCTAAATTTGCATTCGACATGATGATTTCATGTCAACCAGACGTTTCTAACCACTAATAATTAATCATCCCCGAAAGGGAATACACTACACTACTAACTAACCAAAAAAGCTCGCAGTGATGCGAGCTTTTTTACTTACGGAAAATCACTATCTTTGCAGAAAAGAGAATCTGCAAACCTACTATATTAACATGGAAGAGAACATACAATACTACGAAACATACGAAGAAAATCTGTTAAGAGAGATACTAAAGACTTGCACCAGTCTGGGAATGCTGGACGGAGAGCTTCTGTCATCGGAGGACATTGACATGAAATGGAAGGAATGGGCGCCGGAATACATAGCAGATGCGCTTCCAGAGGTAAACAATTATCCGGAATTCTCCATAGCATGTGCTGGTTATACTGGAATGGCAGTCGCTCAATGGTGGGATCAGGATTGGGGCAGGCACCACAGCATGGCGTATGAGTCACTTCATGGAACCAGAGGATTCGACAATATGGACGAGCATATAGTCCAGAATATCCTGAATCTTGAACTAGAATCCACTGAAGCCAGACAGCTCACAAACATCCTACTTTGCTGCGCTCAGCAGGCGGTAAACTTCATCAGCCACGAACATATTGAGGCTCAAACAGTAAAGGCATTCCACATTTTTGCCCGTACTGTCAAGGTAATGTACAGGATAGGTGCAGCACTACAACTGCATCGACTCGGATACAAGTTTCACAAAGTAGACCTGAACAAAGGAAAGTTATTGAGCTAAGAATCCGGCACTAAAACTCAGAAAAACAGACCATACACAGAATTGCCCTTAAGTTCCTGTTCAATCTTTAAAAGCCTGTTATACTTTGCGGTTCTCTCTGAACGACTTAGGGAACCGGTCTTAATCTGCCCACAATTTGTTGCTACAGCAAGGTCAGCGATTGTAACATCCTCCGTTTCACCTGACCTATGTGAAATTACTGCCTTATAACCATGTCTCTGCGCCATTGCAACCGAATCCAATGTTTCTGTCAATGTCCCAATCTGATTAGGTTTTATCAAAATGGCATTTGCACATCTTTTCTTAATACCCTTGGCCAAATAATCAACATTTGTGACAAACAGGTCATCACCAACCAGCTGGCAGCGGTCACCTATAGCCTTGGTCAGCATCTCCCACCCCTCCCAATCATCCTCTGCCATCCCATCTTCGATAGAATCAATCGGATAATGATTAACCAACCTGGTCAGATAATCGATCTGATCATCTCTTCCTAATCTACGTGCATCAGCTCCTTCAAAAACACGATAATCGTAGATTCCATCCTTATAAAACTCGGATGAAGCGCAATCTAGAGCAAGAGTTACATCCTCACCAGGACGATATCCAGCTTTTTCAATAGCAGAAAGTAATAACTGTAACGCATCCTCTGTACCAGACAACCGTGGAGCGAATCCCCCTTCATCACCGACAGAAACATTCAGTCCTTTGTCAATGAGTACCTTTTTTAAGGAATGAAATACCTCAGATCCGATACGCAACGCATCACTAAAGGTATTGGCACCTACAGGACGTATCATAAACTCCTGAAATGCAACAGGAGAATCGCTATGGGAGCCACCATTGATGACATTCATCATTGGAACTGGCATCACATTGGAATTCGGAGCTCCGAGATAATGATATAAAGGAGTCCCCAGACATGAGGCAGCTGCTCTAGCAACAGCAAGTGAAACAGAAAGGATTGCATTGGCACCAAGCCTGGACTTATTTTCGGTAGCATCAAGCTGACACATGATGCGATCAATATCTCTCTGTTCAAAAACACTGTGCCCCAACAAAGCAGGTGCTATAACATCATTCACATTGCCGACTGCTCTAAGGACACCCTTACCAAAATACCTGTCAGGATCATTATCACGCAATTCAATAGCTTCATTACTTCCTGTTGACGCTCCAGAAGGAACAGATGCCTCTGCACGACAACCACAATCCAATATAACTTCAGAAGCAACCGTCGGAGTTCCACGTGAGTCGAGAATCTCACGAGCATGTATATGTTTAATCTTCATATCAAGTAAAATTTTAATTATAGCAGACAATCAACAATTATTCCATATGCAAAAAAGAATACAGGTCTTTCACAAAGGAATAAGTTGATGCTCCTTCAATCCATGTGGACAGGTGGGATTATCATGCAGTCCCCATACGACAAAAACAAAACACCCCGTCATCAGATGATGACAGGGTGTCGTATAAGAAAGTGGCAGCTACCTACTCTCCCACCTGGTGGGGCAGTACCATCGGCGATGGCGAGCTTAACTTCTCTGTTCGGAATGGGAAGAGGTGGA
>JAFRZX010000023.1 GCA_017442315.1 Bacteroidales bacterium | reverse complement strand
TCATTGCCGGCTTGACCGGCAATCTCAAAATGACTACCTTTACATCAGTAAAATAATTGGCTATGGAGCAGAAGGGATATGTGTATTTTATGACGAATGGGAATAATAATGTACTTTACGTTGGTGTGACTAACAGTCTGAAGAGAAGGATGGTAGAGCATTCGGAAGGCAGAGGATCAGAGTTCACGAAGAATTACAAATGTTCTAAACTTGTGTATTATGAGGCTTATCCTTCTATTGAACAGGCTATTGCAAGAGAAAAGCAGATAAAGCATTTCAAACGCGAGTGGAAGAACCAGCTGGTGGAGAAGATTAATCCGGAATGGACTGATATTTCCGGGGAGATTGTGCTTGATCCGGCTGTGGTGTGAGATGCCCGGTCAGAGCCGGGCATGACGGGAGAGGACCTGGCATGACGGGAGAGGGCCGGGGATGACAGAGATGGCCGATCAAGTCGGCCATGACGTGGACAGACCGTCATTGCTGGCTTGACCGGCAATCTCAAGTGGTCGGTCATGACGTAAGTGTTCGGCCATGACGGAGTGGCCGGGATGACGGAGGACGACTTTGATATACCGGAACGAAAATGGTTTGTGTTTTATTTTAAATGCACTATATTTGTACATTATAATGTACATGAATTTACGTGCTTTATGGTTATTATCAGTTCTGCGGAATTACGCAACAATATGAAGAAGTACCTGGATATTGCCAAGAATGAAAAGGTGGTGATTCAGAGAGGTAGAAATGAGACATTTGTCCTTGTCGCACAAAATAATGCGGCGGACGAAGATCTGAGTCGTGCAATTACAGTGGACGAAGTCCTTGCTCGTGTGCGTGAGGGGTTGAATGAGATGTTTGAGCGCAAGGAGGACCACAATATAGCATGACAAAAGTTCTGTTTCTTCCAGAGGTTGTAGGTCAGTTTCTTGAGCTGGCAGGGGTCCTATATCAGAAAGGATATTTGGGATTCAAGGAGGTAGCGATTGATTATTCGGAACAATTGTTCAGAGATATTCAGACAAATTTACCTCTGAAGGTCAAGAAGGATGCTCCTTCTTATTTCAAGCGATATGGAAACGGTCTGTTCTACTCTTCATTTGCCAAGAATAAGCACACTACATGGTATGTGTTCTATAGCATTCATGAACAAGACGGCCAGACTATCTTTCTTGTCAGATATTTAGGGAATAATCACATAATTGCTCATCATCTGGTCGAGGAACTGGACTGATCTGTGATTCGAGTCTTTTCGTTCCGTTCGTGGCTTAGGCCGACGGACGGGATTTTGTTTTCAGCTGGTCATAGGTGAGATGCCCGGTCAGAGCCGGGCATGACGGGAGAGGGCCGGGGATGACAGAGATGGCCGATCAAGTCGGCCATGACGTGGACCGACCGTCATTGCTGGCTTGACCGGCAATCTCAAGTGGTCGGCCATGACGTAAGTGGTCGGCCATGACGGTAAGTGGCCGGGGATGACAGAGATGGCCGATCAAGTCGGCCATGACGGAGAAGTGGTATTTCTCTGTGGTGGATGTGATTGAGGCTTTGACTGATAGCTCTGATCCGAATACTTATCGAACACTCTTGCAGCAGCGGCTAATCTTCTTTCTCAACATACAGAGGTATGAACGTATCGGTGTGCATGTCATACCAGAATTCAATTGAAAGCACGCCTTCCTCATTCTTGCTGCCAGCGAATCTGCAGTATATTGTTTCTCCTGCTTCGTTGATGTAGAAATACCCGAATGCATTGATGTCTATGGAAGTCCCGTTATATTCTATAGGAAGGATAAGCCCGTCTGGAGATGATGAAGGGGCTTCTACATTGTTGGTTTCATTATCAGGCTGAAGTCTTCCGAGGTACGTCATTACCATTTGCTCTCCCGTCAGTGCAGAAACATTCCATATAGTAGAGTCTATGATAAGTTCCCGAAGATCATTGTCATAGTTGTATGGGAAGGCGCCTTTAATGCCTTCGATGCAGCACAGTCCATGAGGGTAGAATGAGATTGCGCTATATTCACAGCCATCCCTTGAGCCAACGTGGCCTCCGTTGAAGTAATATTCGGTACGTATCCCTCTCCAGTTGCCAATAGGAGAGTCTAGAGGACCGGTATATGCTTCTGGCTTGCACGAAATTGCCAGCGCGGATAGTATCATTGCGAACAGTAAATGTTTTTTCATATTCCTGAATTATTGTGGTTTCCTGAATTCCATGCAGCACCAGTTGTCCATGCTGTCATGACTTACATACTCAAGACCGGAGTTGGTTGCAGATCCGATGATCATCGGCATATCTTCAATATAGAATCCGCTGACAAATAAAAGCCCTCCCTTGCGCAAGGATAGAGCATAAGTGGGAATATCCTGCATCAGAATATTGCGGTTTATGTTGGCTAAGAATATATCGTAGCTGTTGCGTTGAAGCAGGGAGGCATCCCCGCAATAGGTCTCCATGACCTTACTGACCCTGTTGGCTTTTGCATTGTCATATGCTGAAATGGCGGCAACGGCATCAATGTCGATCCCATAAACATGTTTTGCCTTCATCTTAGCTGCCAGGATAGCAAGGATGGCAGTACCGCAACCCATGTCCATCACAACTTTATCACGAACCTGCTCTTTATGCCTAAGCAAGGCCCGGCACATCATGTATGTAGTCTGATGATGGCCTGTACCGAAAGCCATCTTAGGATCGATGACAATATTGTATTTTGTGCGATTCAAGTCTTTGTGGAAAGATGCCTTGATCGTACATTCTCCGTCTACGATGATAGGGGTGAACTGACTCTCCCATATCGCATTCCAGTTGACGGCAGGCACAAGATTGGAAGTGAAGCTGACATCGAAACCGATGCCATCCAGTCCACTGAGTACGACTCTCAATGCATGCATATCGTATAGTTCCTTTTGAATATAGCATTTCAGGAATGGATCTTCCGATGAGAATGACTCAAAAGGCAGGTCACATATTTCAGCGGTTACGATTTCTGCGTTTTCTTCACTGAAGGGTGTTATCTTTATTGATACTTCGATGTATTCCTGACTATTCATTGTTTTCTCCTTTTGTTTCTGTTATCTCATGTAGGACAGTGCCGGCAGAAGGATCTTCTGGCGTATCATTGGTCTGGTCTGCTTCGAGTTGCTTCTGTTCTTCTTCGGACAGTGCTTCCAGTTCCTGGTCAACTGCCTGGACATATCCTATGCTCTTTTTATAATCAAATATATTTGACATAAAACCTCCCTTTTTCAGATTGTTCTCCATACCTGCATCGAATATGCCTTTTATGGATTCTAACAGATTGACCCTTGAGTGATCTATGATTGCAGAGAATACCGGCACGTTGGTATTCTTGTATTTTGCCTTTCCGATCTTGAACTTCATGTCGTCGAAGTCATCTCCGTACAGGTCAATACCAAGCCTTACAAGGAATGGTGACTTCAATACGGAGATGTGATACTTGAATGACATGTTCAGGTTCTGCGTACCACTCATTGCCATCGTATACCTGTCCATCTTTACTACAAATGGAAAGACCTCTACAATGCTGTTCTTGACAATGCCTTCCACCATCATATGTTCTATCTTGGCCTCTTCCTTGTTCTTGAACATCAGTTTCTTTGCCAGAGTCCTTATCATTTCATTGTCATTCATAGAGAGGTTGTTGCCGCTGATCCTCAGTATGCCGTCAATGCTGGGCAGTATGAGATTCATGCTGGTGTCGATGTCTGCCGTTGCCGCCAATTCACAATTGAGTAATCCTTTGAATGATTTAAGCATTGGCATCAGGGTATCTATGGCAGGCATAAGTGATATAGCCTTTTCTGCAGTAATATCCTTGAAGTTTACACTGAATCCGGTCCTCAGGTCCTGTTTTGTCTTGGTAGAATAGAAACCATCGAAATGTATGTCGCCCATGTTTGACTCTGCGTGTGTGTCTGTGATCTGGATGCAGCGTTCTTTCATGATCACTTTCGCTGTGGCTTTGCTTATGTTGAGAACAGAATAGGCAATGTTGGAGGCATCTAGCGAAAGATCGGCATTGAGGTTAGACGGAATAACAAGCAGTGATGTGCTTTGGTCTGACACATCAAGTGTATCACAGGTCACTATATCCAGAAGATCTTCATTGCTGACATCATCTCCATATCCGGGCATCTCTGTTGGGGTGAATGATGCGCCAGCATTATAGGCACTGATCAGCTGGTTCGCATTGATCTTTTCTGATTTGATGTCAAGATCCAGCTTTATTGTGCCTCTTCCGAGCAATGCTCTTCTGAGCCCTGTCAATCCACCTGTTGCTGCAATTTCCGATTGCCCTGCCTGAATTTTCATACTGTCGATCTGTATTTCATTGTTGTTGAAATCCAGTTCAAAACCTTTGATGATGTTCTTGAGAGGGAAGTGAGGAGTTATGAAGATTCCTGTATTTACATTTATGTTTCCATCCAGATCCCATTCCCTGAAGTATTTGGCAAGTGTGTTGTTTATCCTCAGATCAAGGTCTCTTTTCCTGAAGTCTTCTTCTTTCATCCATTCAGGCACTGGCTTTGTCTTTCTTTGAGCTCTGTAATGCCTGAAAAGGGAGTCTTTCGGGATTTCCGGATATTCCATAGCGAGCGAGTCAAGGAATGATTTCCATCTTTCTCTGCGCTCCACTGTGTTCATTGCAGCATTTGCCTTTATTGATGCATCAGATAGGACAAGGCGATTGTTACCTGTGTTGAAAGTCATGCGCTTATTGTTGCTGCGTAATGACAGTTTAGGAATCTGAGGGTTGTCTTTCTTTGGGAAAAGTCTGAATACGTTATTTGTTCCATTCAGATTGATGCTTGCTCCAGCCCCATCCTTGACAGTCAGCATATCTGCTTTTACCGAACCTCTGAAAGGCGTTATTCTGGCTGTATCCGGCTCGTTTATGTCGTCAGCTGAATTCTTGGCTGACAGTGATAGGTTTTTAGTATTGAAAATAAACTGCTCCTTATAGTTTATATCGGCTTTGGCAAGGTTGCCCGATATTCCTATAAGTTTGAAAGACTTTGTAGAATCACGTCTGGAAATCCTTGTTTCCGGTCCCAATCTGAAGTCGGCTCCGTCTATCCTGATGTCGATTGTATCTGCAGGGGAACTGAACAGGATGCTGTCTCCTTTCAATTTTCCGACAAGGGATGCCTGCGAGAACTTGTATATGTCAAGCTGCGAGAGCTTAGCCGATCCGTTGATTTCAGCATGCAGGGTTCCTTTCGCAGCGATGCCTGATGTGTCAGGTACGAATCGTACCAAAGAATCGAGACATCCGTATATGTGTCCGTCGATTTCCAGAGCAGGATCTTTGCATAATACATCATAAGCTTTTCCGGACACAGCCATGTTCAGACCGTTTATGTCGGCAGTCAGATTATTGATGCACAGGTTAATACGCCCTTTGCTGTCTGTTCCAGCATGAGCGTTCAGCATAAAAGTCATATCTTCGTCTGGCAGATCAGCATGTGTGATTCTGGATTCTTCCACATTGAGATCTACATTGAATGACGGAATCCTGCCTTTTCCATACATTCCATTGCATTCTCCATGCAGGTCAATCATAGCATCGGTATCTATCTCTGCAACTTCCGGGATGAAGTTGCAGACAAATTCTTTGAGTATGTCATTGACTTTGCAGTTGTTGATGCTGACTTCTGCATCAATTCCTGTCATACCTTCGTAAAAACGCAGGTCGGCATTTCCTTTTAGTGGCAGGGAGGCGACCTCTGCTTCTAAATCTGTAATTCTTATTGCCGGAACTGTATCTTTCAGGAAAGAAAGGTATCCGTTCATGATAATCGGAATTCTGAGTCTGCCGAATGAACGGGTAGCTGCAAGGGCCTTTGCCTTGCTTTCAACCTTCATGCTTTTGTTATCTTCTGTAATATGCAGCCTTTCCAGAGCTACGGCGACTGTATCCTTGGCAATCCTTCCTGCAACGAACATGCTGTCCAATTCAAGCCCGATTTTGTTTCTGGATGCCTTTCCGTTGGCTATCTTTCCGTTGAAAGTTATACGTGACACGTCTACCATAGTGAATATCGTGTCCTTGCTGTCTGTATAGACTATATGCGGGTGGTCAGCAAAGCGGATTCTGCCAAGACTTATTCTGATCTTTCCTGATGAATTCTTTTCCTGATAAGAAGATGAACTTTTTTCTTCCGTTTCTTTGTTCTCTATTTCTGGTTCCTGAACGGAATTTCCGTCTTTGGATTTGAATATGTTCCAGTTCGTGCTTCCGTCTGCATAGGAATGGGCGAAAATCCGTGGACTTTCCATTCTGAGATATGGTATGCGGATTGTCCCGCCTATGAGCGCCTGGATGTTGATACCTACCGTAAATCTGTCAAAAGACGCCAGTGTGTCGGCGTCTTCCCCGCAGCCATGATACATCAGATGGCCTTGTACTCCGAGCTTTTCCTGTCTGTCGAACCTGTCCGCAGGATAGGTGACGGAAAAATCTTCTAATGTGAGCGTGATGCTGGGAAAGAATCTGAACATTGATACAGATGCTTTCCCGAATGAAATGTCACCGTCGATGTACTCAGAAGCATATCTGTTGACAACCTTTGTAAGTAAAGGTGAAGAGAATACGGTCTGGAGTATTATCAGCACTGCCAGCCATATACCTGCTATCCATATCGTCCCTTTTAATAAGATTTTCAAGATTTTTCCTGTTCTTTCCCTGTTCATTTTGATGCCGGATATCAATAACTTACAAATATACTGTTTTTTTTATGATGTCTGTTTTTTTTATGTCAAATACTTTGATAACATTTTTGTTGCACATGTGGACTGTAATGCTTATTTTTGTCAGGCTTAATTCAATAAAGTTGTGATATAGCATGGATACTGCATTTGTCTATGATTCTTATGTGACTGGTAAGAATTTCGTCGGAAGAAAGACCGACTGCAATACTTTGGCAAACCTGATAGAGGCCGGTGAGCATGTTGCTATTTTTGAACCTCCCAAATCGGGAAAGATGTCGGTAATACAGCAAGCTCTTTACAATATGAGGGCAGCAGGCAAACAGTTTGTTGTAGTGCGTGTCAACCTCTTCAATGTAAGGAATATAAACGATTTCCTCGTCAAGTTCGGAACATCTGTGGTCAGCTCTGTCTATTCTACTCCCGGCGACTATCAGTCTGTTATGGCTGAATATCTGCCGGATACACATTTTGTCTTTGATCAGGCTCGCTTTTCGCAGACTGATGAGATCGTGTCGATAAGCTGGGAGATTGACAGGAATGATATCCAGAGTCTTATGCAGCTGCCGGGAAAACTCGCGTTGGAGAAGGAAGTCCGGATGGTCGTAATAGTGGAGGAATTCCAGAATCTTATGCTTGACAGAAAGTATGAGGATGTGTTCTTCGCTTTAGAAAAAGTTCTTGGTGGAAGCGACAGGACGGAACCTCATGCTGCCACTTTCATCCTTACTGGTTCCCAGGTCAATGCCATGAAGTATATTTTCAAGGAAAAGAAGTATTTTTATCGTATGGTAGAGCATCTTCCTTTGCAGATAGTTGATGATAGGGACATCATAGAACATATCGTAAGGGGATTTCTGGCTACAGGAAAGGTAATAGAAAGAGAACTTGTGTTGGGGGCCTGCAGATTGTTCCGGGGACAGATGTGGTATCTGAACCATTTCACATCCATATGTGATACGATGACGAGAGGATATATAAATGAAAATATCCTGATGGAGGCTCTTAAGGTGCTCATATCGATACATCAGCCTCGGTTCGTGTCCATTGTCAATGACCTTACCGATCATCAGCTCAGCCTTGTGAAGGCAGTACTGGACGGTGTAGTAAAGTTCAGCTCCTCTGATGTGATAGAAAAATACGGTTTGAATTCGTCGGCTAATGTGCGTAGGGTCAAGGATGCTTTGAAGAAGAAGGAGGTACTGACCTTCAATGAAAAGGATGAGCCAGTTATACTGGACCCTCTTTTTGAATATTGGCTTGAACGTTATTTCTTTGAGATGCGATGAAAAAGATGAAGATAACCGTGCTGACAGGTGCTGGTGTAAGCGCTGAAAGCGGAATCAGTACCTTCAGGGATAGTGATGGTCTTTGGGAGAACCATGATGTCCGGGATGTAGCTTCTATCGAGGGATGGCAAAGAAATCCATTCCTTGTAATGGATTTCTATAATGCCAGAAGAGCGCAGCTTGCAGATGTACGTCCTAATCCGGCCCATATGGCAATAGCTGCCCTGGAGGAGGAATTTGAAGTGACGGTTGTCACGCAGAACGTAGACAACCTTCATGAAAGAGCTGGAAGTACAAAAGTGATTCATCTGCATGGAGAGCTGACCAAGGTCCGTCCAGAGAACTGTTGTAATGAGTATGACGGATTTTCAGAGGAAACTGTGTTTGATGTAGGATTTGAGCCAGTTCAGATAGGTGATGTGGCTCCGAATGGGGCTCAGCTCCGTCCGCATATCGTGTGGTTTGGAGAGGCTGTGCCTAAGATAGACCAGGCTGTAGACGCTGTTGAGTCCGCTGACATTCTTCTGATTGTCGGAACTTCTCTGCAGGTTTATCCTGCTGCCGGACTGTATCGTTATGCAAGGGTGGACACGCCTATATATATAATAGATCCGAAGGATGTATCTGTCAGGGATGGGCGTGTGACCCATATTAAGGATGTGGCTACCAAAGGGATGGAAACCTTTAAAAATATTTTGAAATCAAAATAATATGCTTATCTTTGCAGCCCTAATAAAAGGAGGTGGTATAAGCATGATTATAGTTCCGGTAAAAGATGGTGAAAGCATTGAGAAGGCACTGAAGAAGTTCAAGAGGAAATTTGAAAAGACAGGTGCTATCCGCGAGCTTCGCGCAAGAAAGACTTTCGTGAAACCGTCCGTAAAGAGAAGAACGCAGATCCAGAAGGCTATCTATGTTCAGCAGATGCAGCTTCAGGACGAGCAGTAATTTTTAAAGAAGATATTTTATGGATTGTCAAGCTATGATAAAAGAGCTGCGTAGACAGCCGCTTGCAGTCTAAAACTTTTAATATTTTAAGTTTTTATGTACGCAATCGTAGACATTGCAGGCCAGCAGTTCAAGGTTGAAGCTGGTATGGAAATCTTCGTAAACCGCCTCGCGGCTGAGAAGGGTGCTGCCGTTGAGTTCGATAAGGTGCTTCTTATCGATGCAGACGGTGCAGTAAAGGTCGGTGCACCTTATGTTGATGGTGCCAAGGTTACAGCAACTGTTCTTGACGACACTTGCAAGGGCAAGAAGGTACTTGTATTCAAGAAGAAACGTCGTAAAGGTTATCAGAAGCTTAACGGTCATCGTCAGTATCTTACTAAACTTCAGATCAATGAGATCGCTTAATTAATTGAGGAGGAATAAATTATGGCACATAAAAAAGGCGTCGGTAGTTCCAAGAACGGTCGTGAGTCACATAGCAAACGACTTGGTATCAAGAAATTCGGTGATCAGGTAGTTAAAGCCGGTAACATCCTCGTTCGTCAGAGAGGTACTGTTCACAATCCAGGTCTGAACGTAGGAATGGGTAAGGATCACACTCTTTACGCGCTGATTGACGGTAGAGTCAGCTTCCGTAAGAAGGCAGACAATAAATCTTATGTCTCGGTACTTCCTTTTGAGAACTAGGACTCGGGATTTATGAAAAGATAGAGGACTGTGTACCCGAGTGGGCGCGGTCCTCTTTTTTTACACTCTTCCGATGAGAGAAGAAGAATCAGTAGAACAAATTAACATACATAATATATGCTGACATTAAAGTTGCTTCGTGAGAATCCTGAATTTGTCATAACGAAGCTTGCTGTAAAGAATTTTGATGCAAGGGAAATCGTTGAGAAGATAAATGCCCTTGACCGTAATAGAAGAGCCCTTCAGGTAGAGCTGGACGGATGTCTGGCAGAACAGAAGAAGAAAGCTGCCCTTATCGGTGGTCTTATGAAGGAGGGGAGAAGAGAGGAGGCAGAGACGGTGAAGTCTGAAGTAGCTGCTCTCAAGCAGCGTTCTGCAGAGATAGAAAAGACTTCACAGGAGAATAATGCAGAGCTTGATTCACTTGTGGTTCTTCTTCCGAATATTCCTTGCGACATGGTTCCTGAAGGAAAGGGTGCAGAGGATAATGTGGTTGTGAAGACAGGAAATGTTATACCTGAGCTGGGCGAAGATAAACTTCCGCATTGGGAACTTGCAAAGAAGCATGATATAATAGATTTTGATCTTGGTGTCAAGCTGACTGGTGCTGGTTTTCCTGTGTATAAAGGGAAGGGCGCAAGACTGCAGCGTGCTCTGATCAATTTTTTCCTTGACTGCAATACTGCAGAAGGATATCTTGAGGTTGAACCTCCTGTAATGGTAAATGAGGCTTCTGGATTCGGTACAGGACAGTTGCCGGACAAGGAAGGTCAGATGTATCATGCTACAGCCGACAATTTCTATCTGGTTCCTACTGCAGAAGTCCCTGTTACCAATATCTACCGTGATGTTATTCTGGGTAATAATGATTTCCCGGTAAAGATGACTGCATATACTCCTTGTTTCCGTCGCGAAGCCGGCTCATATGGAAAGGATGTTCGTGGTCTTAACCGTCTCCATCAGTTTGACAAGGTGGAGATTGTGCGTATTGAAAAGCCGGAAGATTCTTATGCAGCCCTTGATGAAATGGTAGCTCATGTTGAGAAGATAGTCCGCTCTCTCGGACTTCCGTACAGGATACTTCGTCTCTGCGGTGGTGATATGAGCTTTACTTCTGCCATCACATACGATTTCGAGGTCTATTCAGCAGCGCAGGAAAGATGGCTGGAGATATCGTCTGTTTCCAATTTCGAGTCATATCAGGCTAATAGACTGAAACTCAGATATAAGGATGCAGATGGTAAGACTCAGCTTGCTCACACTCTTAACGGTAGTTCTCTTGCTTTGCCGAGAGTCGTTGCTGCCCTTCTGGAGAATAATCAGAAAGATGGTAAGATAATTATCCCGGAGGTACTTCGTCCGTACACTGGTTTTGACTATATCGGATGATGCCGTATGTGTCTTTCTCTGTTCTATAAAAAGTCGGAGACAGATTCTGTATCATAAATTGTATGAGTGACGTCAGGACTATTTTAGGCATTGACCCAGGAACTAATATCCTTGGTTATGGAATCATATGTGTGGACTCAAAGGGTCCGCACTATGTTGATATGGGAGTCTTTGATCTAAGAAAGATAAAGGATCCTTTTGATAAGCTGGCAAATGTCTTTGCTGGTGTTACGGAACTCATAGAAGAATTCAGACCTGATGAACTTGCTGTGGAATCTCCTTTCTACGGCAAGAATGCTCAGGTGATCCTAAAGTTGGGGCGTGTGCAGGGAGCAGCTCTGACGGCAGCTGTCATGAAAGGGATTCCTGTTGCCGAATATGCTCCCAGGAAGGCAAAGATAGCAATATGCGGAAACGGAGCCGCTTCCAAAGAGCAGGTTTCTCTGATGATCCGTAAGACATTGAAGGTCGATATGGATCCCGAATATCTGGATGCTACAGATGCTTTGGCCATTGCTCTATGCCATCACTATCAGACTTCCGGCCTTTCGGCTTTGAGTGGATCCGGAAAGACTGATTGGAAGAAATTCCTTTTGGATAATCCTGAGAGAATAAAAAAATAGCAGACACTTCAAACCTCTTTTTAAACTATTTTCAAGGTTTTGTGTCAAAAATTTGTTTGGAGCTGTCCTTGTGTGGAGCAGCAGTCTATCTTGAATTATGAAAAACACAATTATATCTTTCTTTAAGAGATTCATTATTGCATGTGTGTTCGCTTTTGCGGGGACATCTGTTTATGCACAGGCTATCTATTCTGTAAGACTCAGGCTGGAAGATCAGAAGACATCGGAGCCAGTTGCGTTTGCGACAGCTTCCGTTACAGTCAAAGGTGAAAGATCACCGTTGAAATATGTGCTTACTGACGAGCAAGGACAAGCTGTAATCACGACCTTGAAGAAAGGTACTTATATCCTGAAGGCCGAACTGATGGGATACAAGAGTTTCGTCAAGGAGATAGTGATCGAGAAGAATCTGGACCTTGGGAAAATCATGATGACTGAAGATACTGAGGTGCTTGATGCTGCCAATATATCAGCAGTAGGTAATCCTATCATAGTAAAGAAGGATACTATCGAGTATAGCGCGTCATCTTTCAAGACCTCGGACAATGATATGCTGGAGGAACTGTTGAAGAAACTTCCGGGTGTAGAGGTTGAAGCAGACGGTTCTATAACTGCAAATGGTGAGACAATCAAGAAGATCACGATAGACGGCAAGACATTCTTTCTTGATGATCCGCAGCTTGCGTCAAAGAATATACCGGCAAAACTTGTCGAGAAAGTAAAGGTTGTGGAGAAGAAATCTGATCAGGCTCTCTTTACTGGAATTGATGATGGTGAGGAAGAGACGGTAATCGATCTGTCGTTGAAACCAGGAATGATGCAGGGGTGGTTTGGAAATGTGATGGCTGGTGGAGGGCATGATGTCCCAGGAGCCAATTCGGATATGAATGACTGGAGATACCAAGGTGCTGCCATGCTTGGACGTTTTACAGATAAGAGTCAGGTCAGCATTATCTTGAACGGTAACAATACCAATAACCGTGGGTTCAATGATGTGGCCGGCAATATGATGCGCAACATGCGTATGGGAGGCATGGGACGAGGCAGAGGCGGATGGGGCCGTAGCAATGGCGTCACTACCTCCTGGATGGGAGGAGCTAACGGAGCCTTCAATCTTCTGGACGGAGATATGGATCTTGCTGGAAACTATCTTTATAACGGATCTGTCAATGATGTGGAAGAGATCAGTTCAAAGATAACCTACATGGATGACGGCAGCCGTCTTCTGAACAATAATTCCGGTACGAACTCTACTTTGAGTCAAGGACATCGTTTCGGGATACGTTTGGATCATAAGTTTTCGGAAAACACCTCTGTTCTTTTTGAACCGCAGTTCAATTTCGGAAGCGGGCATTATAAAGAATATTCAGAATTCACATCCTGGTCTCAGGAAACTGCAGGAGCAGATTCGCTGATGGTCAATGACGGATATAATGGAAATGAGGGATGGAACAGTAACTGGACAGCCAGCGGATTCCTTCTTTTCAGACAGAAACTTGGAAAGCCAGGAAGAACAATATCTGCCAATATCAGATATGAATTCAGCAATAACACTCTAGCAGGCTTCAATCAGTCCCTTACTGATGCCCTATCTGAGGATGAAGCAGGTATGACAAGTTCTATTGTCAATCAGCGTTTTGACCAGAAGTCTTCTGGTGCCGGTCTCCGCGGACGTATCGTATATACTGAACCTCTTGGCCATGATTTCTATCTGGAGGCAAATTATCAGTACGGATGGAATAGAAACATATCTGAAAAGATTACATATAACAGCGGGTCTGATATGAAGGATGCCGGTGGAATGCTGGTGTATGATTATGCAGGTGAAACCAGAGATTTAACATATTCCAACCGTATCCTCAATCGTTCGATTACTCAGAGGGCGGGGTTGAATGTCAGTTATCAGAAAGAGAAATTCCGTGCCCAGCTAGGATTGTCAGTCAATCCTACAGACACTTATAATGAGACAACAGGACACGATGCTTATCGTAGCAAGGTAATCAACTGGTCTCCACAAGCGATGCTTAATTATGAGTTCTCGGACAATTCTCATGTAAGGATGTTCTATTTCGGACGGTCTGCCCAGCCTTCAACATCCCAGTTGATGCCTGTGCCGGACAATTCCAATCCATTGAATATTTCTCTTGGAAATCCGAATCTTAATCCGTACTTCAATCATAATGTACGTGCAATGTTCGGATATACCAATAAGAAGACTTTCACTTCAGTGCATGCACGTTTTGGCGGGAGTGTTGTGGAAAATGCCATTACGAATGCACAATGGTATGATCGTTCCGGAGTTCAATATTCAATACCGGTCAACGGTCCTGCAACAGGTTCAGTGGATGGACGGATAATGGTTAATTCACCTTTAGGAAAATCGGATTTTTCGATATTTTCAATGACCTTCGCCCGCTATAATCAATCAATGTCATATGTAGGCAGCGGGAAACTGGGGTCATATTATGACTCAGAAACAGCAGAATTCGATTATGCCTCTTTCAACAGGGATTATCCTGATTTGGACAGAAGCGAGGATTTCATCAGCAACAAGACCCGGACAATAGGTTTCACGCAAAGACTCAGATTCACATATAGAAGCGATATTGTCGAATTTACATTGGGAGGGCGTACCAGAGTCTCGAAATCGTGGTATACGATGAAGAACAGCAATGTAAATGCAACATGGAACAATCAGGTCGATGCGTCCATGAACTGGACGATACCGGGAGGTATAAATCTGATTGCGGATGTAGACTATAACTGGTATGAAGGTTATACTACGGAACAGGAGGATGAAGTCATTCTCAATGCGGAAATCACGAAACTGCTTTTCAAGAAGAAGTGTACTTTGGCTCTCAAGGCATATGATATTCTCGGACAGTCCAAGAATCTGTCTGTGACAGATGCTTCCAACTATCATCAGGAGGTCAGAAACAATACCCTTGGACGCTACATCATTCTGTCTTTGACATATCGTTTCGGCAATTTCAACGGCAACGGTCAGCAGCGTGGCCCGATGGGGCGACGATAATCACTTTTTTGTGATGAATCTGACAGCAAGAGCCATCAGGAGCAGCAGGAATACGAATGTACATATGCGTCCGGTAATGTCTCCATGAGCGACGTAGAATGTAATTCTGTCGCTTAGAGGCAGACATCCTTCGATTACAGCAGGCTTCCACCATTGTGTTGGTTGCAGAACTTCTCCGTCGGGACTTATTATTGCAGATATTCCGGTATTGGCACATCTGGCGATGGCACGCCTTGTCTCTATGGCGCGTAGTGATGCATAGCTCAGATGTTGCCTGTATCCCGGTGTGTCTCCCCACCAGGCATCGTTAGTGATTATGATCAGAGCTTCTGCGCCTTTGCGCACATAACCTGTGCAATATTCTCCATATACCGATTCGTAACATACGGCGCATCCTATGGGAGTCCTTCCTGCATTGAGCAAGGTTATTTCATCCTGACCGATGCATCTTCCCATCACTCCGCCAAGCATGTCGTCAATCGGACAGAATATTGCAGGATAAGGTGTATGTTCCACTGCTACAACCAGTTTGCTTTTATGGAATATTTCTGTTTTTCCTGTACCGTCTGTAACAAGAGCAGAATTATGTGATTCCAGCCATAAGCCATCGCTTATTCTGCGTGCAGTGTGAGAAGGAGCATCGTCTGAATTGATGTAATCATAGGAAGAAGCTCCGAAGAGTATGGATACGTCTGGATAGTCTTTAAGAAAGGATGTGAATGCTTGCCATGTACGGCTTCTTTCGTATTTTCCTACGATTATGTCCGAGGTGAATGTTTCAGGAGCAATGACCAGAAGGTGGGAACGACACGAGTCATTGCAGTTGTCTTTCAATGTTTTTTCTATCTGGGAGAGCAGGAGGGTATTCTGCTGTTCCTGTGTCATTGCCTGGAACTTATTATATGGATCTATGTTCGGCTGGACGATCATAACAGGGAGGCAGTCTTCAGATTCCATGGAATCATGATATTCTCTGCCTATGAACGGAGATATTGCAGGAGGCAGGATCATTATGGCCATATATCCGGATATGGCAGCTGCTTTTGCCTTTCCGTTGAATCTCTGCCACGAGCCGTCCGACAGACTTACAAGAAGACCGAATAAGGCAAGGTTGCATGCCCAGATCCATAGTGAACCTCCAAGTGTACCGGTAAATTCATACCATTGGATTGCCCATGTAGTGCGGGCGAATGAGTTGCCAAGAACAAGCCATGGCCATGATATCTCGGCATCGAAATAAAACCGTTCCCAAGCTATCCAAGCAACCATAAGGAAAATATAGGGGAGAGCTCCGCTGAATTTCTTTTTACTGAGCCTGAACAGACCGAATACAAGGGACATCTGCAATGCATTTGCAAAAATTGCAAACAGACCTCCTCCTATTGTGGCATTACATACCCAGAAGGTTGTGATTGCATTCCATATGACGAAGGCACTGTAATGATAGAACCATATGTGTTTCTTACCGTTCAATTCTGCAATGCGTTCCATGCATAGCAGCGGGACAAAGCCGAACAAAGCGATCAGACCAGTGCCTGGAATCATGAATGGAATTGACATCATTGCAGCAAAAAGCAGGATCAGCCCCCAAAGCAGTATATTTTCTTTTTTCATATCTATGCATAATTACTAGGACAAAGATATGAATAATTTTACTTAACTTTGTCGGGATATGGTAAACTGTCTTGACTTAAGTTGGACGGTTTGTCATTCGGTGAGGCAACATATGTCTTTTTACAGCAGCTTCTACAGGTCTTCCGGTATGAATTATATGTGTGAACGGATGTGTCTTTGCCTTATGTAGGATATTGATGTTAAAAGGTCTATGCTGCTGGATATAGTCAAGGCATTTCTGGTAGGTGTATGTGCTTCGGCTCCATTGGGTCCGATAGCCATACTTGTTATTCAGAAGTCGATAGGAAAGGGTCATAGAGCCGGGTTCATCACTGGACTCGGAGCGAGTGTCGTCGATACGCTGTATGCTTCCATTGCAATATTTGCCTTGGCTTTTGCACAGAAGTTCATTGATGACCATCAGAATATCATACTTCTTGTCGGAGGAGTGGTGCTGGCTGTGCTTGGTACGGTAATGATGTTTTCCAATCCGTTGAGGAAGTTGGGAACAAAAGGGGAACAGAAAGTTTCGGTCAAGGATTTTGCTCAGGCTCTTCTTATGGGATTTTCCAATCCGGCATCGATATTCGTGATATTCACGTTGTTCGCCTTTTTCGGATTGGCTGATGATTCTCCTCAGACCTGGAGAGTGGCTCCAATCATACTTTCTCTCAGTGCCGGATCTGTAACTTATTGGTTTACATTTTCCGGAATCCTGAGTCACTTGCGTAAAGGATTCAGTCTGAGGACGATATTGTGGATAAGCAGAATTACAGGTGCCATAGTTATAATCATTGGCATAGCTCTGCTTGTAGACGGCCTGTTCAGAGTCATTTTCTATGGTATGCCGATAATATGATAAATAATACAGATAATGGAACCATCTAAAGTCTATTTTACAGATCTCAGGACAGTGCCTGGGAACAATCTGATCACGAAGCTGGAAAAGCTCGTCAGGAGGGCAGGTATCTCGGATATTGATTTCAAGGATAAGTTCGTCGCTATAAAGATTCATTTTGGTGAACCCGGAAACCTTGCCTATATAAGACCTAATTATGCGGCAAAGATCGTCGATGTCATCAGGGGACTGGGCGGCAAACCTTTCCTGACCGATTCCAACACACTCTATACTGGTGGCCGTTCCAATGCGGTTGATCACCTGAATTCTGCTATGGAGAACGGTTTCAATAGGATAGGTGCGCATGCAGATGTCATCATTGCAGACGGACTGAAGGGAACAGATTATAAGGAAATTCCTTGTGGAGGAAAGTATTGCCCGTCACCTAAGATAGGTGCTGCAATCGCAGATGCTGATATAGTCATTTCCATGAATCATTTCAAGGGACATGAGCAGAGTGGCTTCGGCGGAGCATTGAAGAACCTGGGAATGGGGTCGGCCAGTGTCGGCGGTAAACTGGAGCTTCATTCATCATCACAGCCATGTATAGATGAGGATAACTGTATCGGCTGTCATATATGCGAGAAGTATTGCCGTCATGATGCAGTGAAGGTTGTTGACAGAAAGGCTGTCATTGATTATGACAGATGCGTGGGATGCGGACAATGTGTTGCGGTATGTCAGAAATCGGCTGCTGTCATCAAGGATTATGACACATCGGAGGTTCTTAACAGCAAGATTGCTGAATATGCTCTTGCTGTGGTGAAAGACAAGCCTTCGTTCCATATAAGTTTCATAATGAATGTCTCTCCTAACTGTGACTGCTGGGGACATAATGATGCTGCGATTGTACCGGATCTTGGTATGGCGGCGTCATTTGATCCGGTGGCTCTTGATTGTGCTTGTGCGGATCTTGTCAAGTCGGCTCCTAGTCTTTGTGGTAATGCGGTTACAGATAAGGATGAAAGCAAGGGACATGAATGCGGATGCTCTCATCACCATAGGGGAGAGGATAAGTTCCGTATTGTGCATCCTGATACAAATTGGGAGGCAGGTGTCGAATATGGAGAATCTATAGGACTTGGTTCAAGGACATATGAACTGATAAGAATCTGAGGCAATGGCAGTAAAAGGAAAGGTAAAAAGGACAGGAAAAGGTCCGGGCCTGTTAAGGCATCTGATAGCTGCAATGATAATAACGGTAGTGCTGATTGCCGGAATGCTTATTCTCCTGAATGTCGTTACCAGACATAATCAGGAGCATAAGGTCCCTGACCTGTCGAATATGTCGGTGTCGGAAGCTCAATATGTGGCTGCTCTTGCCGGGATGAAGGTCAAGGTAATAGATTCTACATATGTCAAGAGAATGAGACGCGGAGTGGTATTCAGACAGCATCCTGTTCCTGGCAGTATGGTAAAGGAGGGGAGGTGCATATCTTTGACGATAAATGCTGTCAATGCCAAGCAGGTCACTATGCCGGATCTTGTGGGCAGCTCATTGCGTCAGGCCAAATCTGACTTGAAATCACGTGGCCTGGTACTGGGCAAACTTCTGTATGTGCAGGATATGGCTACCAACAATGTCCTGCGTCAGCTCCATGGAAACCGTGAAATCGAACCAGGTGTCCATGTTGAAAGTGAAGCTGTCATAGATCTTGTGGTAGGACTTAACTCCATTGATAATACCACCTATGTGCCGGACGTGGCAGGACTTAGGCAGATCAGTGCTATTGATGCTGTTCATGGACATTCCCTCAATATTGCCGGACTCGTTTTTGACGAGACGGTAAAAGATTATGAGGATAGTCTGAATGCGATGGTTTACATGCAGGTTCCGGAGCCTTCAGACAGTATAAAGGTGGGTATGGGTGATGAAGTTCTTCTGTATCTGACTTTGGACCAAGGCAGGATTCCTGTGAAGGATGAAATTACACCTGAAGATAATAAATAGGAGATGGCACAGGAAAGATACTTTGATTTTGAAGACACAGTTATAGATGATTTTGATCCTGTCAATGCCGGTGATGAGGTAGCCTTTGAAGATGAGCAGCAGGAAATGTTTGAGCATTACCGCTTCGACATAGCTGCAGGTCAGGTTCCTATGCGTGTGGACAAGTATCTTGCGACACACATGGAATATACTTCGCGCCATCGAATCCAGCTGGCTATCAAGGCAGAATATATAAGGGTTAATGATAAGGTAGTCAAGGCCAATTATGTGGTGCGTCCTGGAGATGTGGTGAAGTTTGTCATGCCATATCAGAGACGTGGTCTGGAGATACTTCCAGAGGATATTCCTTTGAACATACTATACGAAGATGATGATCTACTTGTACTCAATAAGGAAGCAGGTATGGTTGTACATCCGGGGCACGGGCATTTCAGCGGAACTCTTGTAAATGCTCTTGCACATCATCTGGGAATATCGCAAGGCCCTGAGGCGCAAGATGAAAGGATGGGAGTCCTGGTACATCGTATCGATAAGGACACTTCCGGCCTTCTTGTCGTTGCTAAGAACGATGAGTCTCAGTTGGATCTTGCCAAGCAGTTCTTTGTGCATTCCATAGAACGTAGATATGTGGCAATTGTCTGGGGGAATATCAAGGATGATGAAGGTACCATCGTTGGTAATATCGGACGCGACCCGAATGACAGAATGCGTTTCAAGGTTTTTCCTGAAGGAGATCATGGCAAGCATGCTGTGACACATTATCGTGTTCTGGAACGCTTCGGATATGTCACTGTTGTGGAATGTCGTCTGGAGACCGGACGAACACATCAGATACGTGTTCATTTCAACTGGATCGGTCATCCGCTATTCAATGACGAAAGATATGACGGAGCCGAGATCCGCAAGGGTACCATATATGCCAAGTATCGTCAGTTCATAGAGAACTGTTTCAAGCTCCTGCCTCGACAGGCCCTTCATGCCAAGACCCTCGGCTTCGTCCATCCCAAGACAAGGCAGATGGTGAGGTTCGATTCGCCGCTTCCTGATGATATGCAGGCCCTGATTGACAAATGGCGCAAATATTCCGAGAATATGTCACAGTTTCTGGAAGAGTAGCTGATTCTGTCATGTATTAAAATATTGGAAAAACTTAAAAAACGTATTACCTTTGTGGTGTCAGGCAGTTGATGTCTGGCGCCACATATTACATAAAGTGTTTGTAAATCCTTGAGTAGAAATCTGGAAAATTTCATTGAGCAGGATGCACAACACTCACCACTCGGTGTTGATTTGATGTATATCGTCATATCTACGGGTGTGGAGTATTGTTTATCGCTCATAGGTATTCCAGAACCTCTACTCTGATAAACAACTGACTCCACACTTTCGTGTTTTTATAAGACCGCATAGGAGTCTTGCGGCTCAGGTGCAAAAGTATGTGTTTCGATAAATAAGTGATACCTTTGTATGGATATATAAATACAAAGGTTATGACAGACGAACAGAAAATACTTTTAGCATTAGTCAAGTTGATGTTTCCACGTGAGATGTTGGATTAT
>JAFRZX010000146.1 GCA_017442315.1 Bacteroidales bacterium | reverse complement strand
TCTTCATTGTATAATTTTCTATATTTCCAGTTTGATTCCGACACTTATAATTCCTTTCAAAAGAATTAACGCTTCTCGATAAATTGTTTTTCTCGGTACTTGCTTCTTGTACAGTAATCCAGTCTTTTCAATGAACTTTTATGTAACCGAATGAGCGTTCTATCTCAAACGGGCTGCAAAGGTAAGCATTATTTTTAAACTTCCAAATTTTTCTTTCAAAAAAATAAAAATTCAAATCACGCTTCAATCTTTACAAGAACTTAAACCATTTTGATATCTGTTTTTCAAAAGGACTGCAAAGGTACGACTTTTATATAAACTTCCAAATTTTTTATTGCTTTTTTTTGAGATTCGTGCACAAAAAAACCTCTCCAAATAGCTAAATGGCTTATTTTCAGAGAGGTTACGATTTGTAATAAATCTATTAGAAATTATACTTCACCATAAGATTTACACGGTGATTGCCGACCCAGTGTCGATTCATATCGGCTTTTGCATAAGAACTCAGGTAATCCTTGCCGTTTTCCTTATAATATTCTCCATAATATACATTGGTCCACTGGTACTCGATCCCGACATTCAGTTTACCTATATTATATATAACCTGAGGATTTATCCTGTACATCTGGTCTATGTTTGAAAAACCGTTAGAGCAGAAATACACTTCATCCTTAAGGACCTTTCCGTCCTTAACAGGTTCCGCAAGGCCAAAGTTCTTTACATATCCGAGGAACAGAACACCCTGCCATTTTTTACCGTAACAGAATGACACCCATGATGAGGATGCATTCAATGATGCATAATTCCAACTTCCGTCAGCCTCGTTAACGCCTACCTTGGCATAGCCACTCATGAGATTCATATGCTCTCCACCTTCTCCATATGTTGTCTTGGCCTTGACAGCGAACTTGCCTTTGGAATACTGAGCATAAAGATAATATAGCAGAGACGTCTTTCTATCTGATACTCTTACCATTATTCCATCCTTCTCTCCGAAGACACGAGGTTTGATGCTGACAAGATCCGCACCGGCTCTTAAAACGAGTCCTTTGGATTTATACGCCACTGCCGCATACATTTCCGGAGTCATACCATACTTCATATATACTGCAGATGAACCTGCCGGGCCTGCAGACTGATACTGCATCTGCCATATTGCAGCCGCCGTTATTGTCCAATGACTACCGAGATCGGCATCCATCTGTACAAGAGGAGTCCTTGAGAACGGACCGAATGGAGCACCTGCTTCCAGACTGAACAGATGAGGATGGTCGGCTCCCATAGGATGCCATGCTTGTCCTATCTTCAGACCTACAGTTGCAGTCTGATCTCCTGACATAGGGAGATCCTTCCATGAGAGTGTGGCATACGCCTGACGAAGACGTAGCTGAGCTGTTCCAGATACCTTTGAATTCTCTCCTTTTGAATTCTGCGGGAAAAATCCTTTAACGGATGTTGAAGACAGACCAGAATAGAAGTCTGCCTCAATCTTAGCTCCGAAATGAAGATTACCGATATAATACCCGTTAACATCAACTCCGACGCGGGAAGTCAATGACAAGTATCGGAATGACGGCTGGGCATTGAGATCTTCTGTATGGTTTTCATTCCACAGGACATCTTTGGGAAGATAATAGAACAAGTCGCCTGTTCCGGATACACTTTCACGTGAATCAAAAGCAAAATAATTCCTTATAAAACCATAGAATTTAAAATGATTCTGCAGATGCTCCTTCACTGGTGCATCAGATTTCTCAGCCTTCTCACTGGAGAAAGCCGGTACTGAAAGAATCAGGGTCAGGATTAAAAGTACACTTTTTTTCATGTTAGTATTATTAGATCCCCGGTCAGGCCGGGGAGGACGTTATTTGGAACCGGTCAGGCCGGGGAGGACGTTACTTGGAACCGGTCAGGCCGGGGAGGACGTTATTTGGAACCTGTCAAGCCGAGGATGATGATTAGAATCCGATGAAGATGAGCATCAGATATCCGAGAATGAATCCAACTACTCCAATGATGATACCCACGGTTGCCATCTGCTTGGTCGTGATCATTCCTGTAGAGTGAGCCAGAGCATTCGGTGGAGTCGAAACAGGAAGACACATAGCAAGCGATGCACATATAGCCACACCAGCTATCATTGCAGGAACGCCGCCCAAAGCCTCGAAAGATGCATTTCCTGACATGGCTTTACCTACAACGATCAGGATCGGAACGACAAGATTTGCCGAAGCTGAGTTGGAGATGAAGTTTGAAAGGAAGTAGCAGATGAACCCTCCGACAAGCATCACTACGAGCGCATTCCAACTTGCAAACGGAATAGTCTGGATCAATGTCGTGGCAAGGCCTGTCTGATTGAGAGCTGTTCCGAGTGCGAATCCTCCGGCAACCATCCACAGCACCGCCCAGTTGATATGCTCAAGATCACGTGCCTTGAGGATACCTGTAGCCGAGAACACTGCAAAAGGAATCATTGCCACGATATTGGAATTGACCTTGAAGATACTCTCACCCACCCAGAGGATGATGGTAAGAGCGAATGTTACCCAAACAACGTATTTCTGAAAAGGAGTGGTCTTGACTGGAGCGCCCTCAATCTTGAGCTCGATCTTCTTTGCCTTGAACGGATATAGCTTCATGAGTAGGAACCATGCAAAGACAAGCATGATTATCACATATGGAACCATCCTGAGCATCCAGCCCACGAAAGTGATGTTGTATCCGGCCTCCTGGAGAGCACCAAGGGCAATGGCATTAGGAGGGGTACCGATAGGAGTACCCATACCACCCAGATTGGCTGCAATAGGAATTGCGAGGGCAAGAGATATTCTTCCGCCTCCGTCCTTAGGCAATGTCGCAAGTACAGGAGTAAGGAATGTAAGCATCATTGCTGCTGTAGCAGTGTTGCTCATGAACATAGAAAACACACCGATTACGAGAAGGATTCCAAGCAGAACTGCTTTTGGATTAGTTCCGAAAGGTTTCAGCATAACCTTTGCCAGCTGCACATCAAGTCCGACCTTGGTAGCTGCAAAAGCAAGGACGAATCCACCGAGGAAGAGCATGATCACAGGATCGGCGAATGCCGCCATGATACTCTTGTAATTGGTAAGTTCACCTAAGTTATCCGATGACATAAGGAATCCGAGGCCCTTGTTTGATGTCGTAAGAAGAATCGAAACGATTGCGACAACCGATGTTGTCCAGGTAGGAATGACTTCGAGGATCCACATCATCGCGGTGAAGACAAAGATTGCAATCACGCGCTGCTGTGTCAAAGTGAAGATCGGCTCCAGAGTGTCAGGATTGACACCATAGAAAGAGGTAGGAACCAATGCAAGGAAGAAAGTAAAAATGCACACTACCAGAAATGAAAGGCAGCGTTTCAGATTCATAGGATGGCCTAAAAAAGTAAAATAGGACATAGCTATCAGTGTTAGTTATTATTATAAATGGTCACTTTATTTTAGCATTGTAAAGTTGGATATTTTATTTATAAAAAACAAGGGAGCAGACAATCATTTATCCACTCCCTGATCAATATGTTGAATATCGGCTAAGCGAAGAAGCCTGATGATCCGAGAACAATCAGCATCAAGTATCCAAGTACAAGACCTAGAATACCCATGACAAGTCCGGTCTTGACCATGTCCTTCTGCTCTATCATACCTGTAGAAGCTGCTATTGCATTAGGCGGAGTAGAGATAGGAAGCACCATTCCGAGTGATGATCCGATAGCCACACCAACAAGAAGAGTAGAAACACCGCCGAGAGGTGCAAGGTTGGCCGAAACCGATGCACTGGCTCCGACTGCAGCCAGAATTGGCACAAGAAGCGATGCTGTTGCTGTGTGAGAGATGAAGTTAGCCATTGCGTAACATATCAGACCTGAACCGACAACCATTACCAAAGCTGGCCATGAACCGAACGGAATAGCATCAATCAGAGTCTGGGCAAGTCCAGTTTCCTGAAGGCCCACTCCGAGAGCGAAACCTCCGGCAACCATCCAAAGTACAGACCAGCTGATCTCCTCAAGATCACGCTTGGTGAGTACACCGATGATGGCACACACTCCGACAGGAAGCATGGCAACCACATTTGCATTCACTCCAGTCTTCTTGTCAAGTACCCAAAGAAGAACCGTACAGATAAAGGTTATGTACACCACGATTGATCTCCAGTCCTTCTTGAGGTCGCCTTCGATATTAAGACTGATTTCCTTAGCCTTGAAAGGGAACAGCTTCAGAAGCATGAACCATGCAAGTACAAGAAGAACGAGGGTGAAAGGTATCATGAAGAGCATCCACTGGCCGAAACCTATCTCGATTCCGATCTCTGACATATACTTCAAGGCAATTGCATTCGGAGGTGTTCCGATAGGAGTACCCATACCACCGACATTTGCAGCAATAGGAATCGCCAGAGCAAGAGCCGTCTTTCCTTTACCGTCTGCAGGCAGAGCCTTGAGCACAGGTCCGAGGAATGTAAGCATCATCGCAGCAGTTGCAGTGTTTGAAAGGAACATTGAGAAGATACCTGTCACCATAAGGAAGCCCAGAAGCACGAACTTAGGATTCTTTCCGAAAGGCTTAAGCATCACACGTGCAAGAAAAAGGTCAAGTCCTGTCTTTGATGCTGCAATCGCAAGCACGAAACCTCCTATAAACAGCATGATGATAGGGTCTGCGAAGCAATGAAGCAATGATTTGTAGCTTGTCTGAGTACCCAGAGCAGCAGCGGGAGCATTCTCGAAGAACACCAGACTGCTGTTAGAGGTTGTGAACAGAAGAAGAACAACAACCATGACAGAGGTTGTCCACGCCGGAACAGCCTCAAAGAGCCACATGAGAATGGCGAACAGGAAAATCGCCAATGTTCTCTTCTGGATTATGGTCATGCCGACAATCCAGTTCTCTACAGGCAGACACCATATTAAGAGTGCTGCAAATATCGCCACAGTCAGGCGGATGATTCTCGACACTGTCTTGTCGTCAGTCCTATGAGCCTTTTTCCAGTTATGGTATGACTCCACAAGGTCGTATCCAGGAAAAATCTTAAACATAACTTATATTTTTAGTTAAACTTACATTATCCTTAAAAAACGGGCGCAAAGTTAACCTTTATTTAATAATAAACTAAGAAGCTGTTAAAAAAAATAAACTACTTCTAAAAAAAAGAGGGCAGAAATTTGCCCTCTTTATCGATTTGCATCTATTATCAGATGATACCCTGTTCGAGCATTGCCTGTGCAACTTTCATGAAGCCGGCAATATTTGCACCCTTAACATAGTTTACATATCCATCTGGCTGCGTACCATACTTCACACAAGCCTCATGGATGTTGGACATGATAGAGTGAAGTTTCTCGTCAACTTCTGCAGGAGTCCAGCTGATGTGCATTGCGTTCTGAGTCATCTCAAGACCTGAAGTCGCAACACCGCCGGCATTCACTGCCTTGCCCGGAGCGAACATGATGCCAGCCTTCTGGAATGCAGCGATAGCCTCTGGAGTACATCCCATATTGGAAACCTCAGCTGCAAGCCAAGTACCGTTCGCAAGCAGTTCTTCTGCATCAGCGCCAGTGAGTTCGTTCTGGAATGCACATGGCATTGCGATATCACACTTGATGCTCCAGGCCTTCTTGCCAGGATAGAAGGTAGCCGATGGGAACTTCTCAGCAAATGGAGCAACGACATCGTTATTAGAAGCACGAAGTTCAAGCATATAAGCGATCTTCTCATCATTCATTCCTTCAGGATCATAAATTGCTCCGTCCGGGCCTGAAATTGCGATGACTTTTGCACCAAGTTCAGTAGCCTTTGTCGCTGCACCCCAGGCTACGTTACCGAAGCCTGAAAGAGCAACTGTCTTGCCCTTTATATCCTTGCCGGCACGCTGAAGCATATGCTGAACAAAATAAACGGCACCAAAGCCGGTAGCCTCCGGACGAAGGATTGAACCTCCCCATGTAAGACCTTTACCGGTAAGAACTCCGGTATTGTACTGCTGAGCGAGCTTCTTGTACATTCCGTCCAAAAATCCGATTTCACGGCCACCTACTCCGATATCACCAGCAGGAACGTCCTGATCAGGACCGATCACCTTCCAAAGCTCAAGCATGAATGCCTGGCAGAAACGCATGATTTCAGCATTCGATTTTCCTCTTGGATTGAAGTCCGAACCACCTTTACCACCACCCATAGGGAGAGTTGTAAGGGCATTCTTGAAAGTCTGCTCGAAACCGAGGAACTTAAGGATGGACAGATTCACAGAAGGATGAAAACGAAGACCTCCTTTATATGGGCCTATAGCTGAGTTGAACTGCACCCTATAACCTGTATTGGTCTGTACTTCACCATTGTCATCTACCCAGGTAACCTTGAATGTAAGGATACGCTCAGGCTCAACTATACGCTCAACAATCTTTGCCTTTTCAAACTCTGGATGCTGATTGTATACATCTTCAATGGACTCCAGCACTTCATGTACTGCCTGAAGATACTCTTTCTCGTAAGGATACTTGGCCTGAAGTTTGGCCATCAATTCATTCGTGTTCATGTTTTATGTTGTTGTTTATGGTTGTTGTTCTTTTTTACAGACTCCCGATCATGTCGGAGAATAACGTCATTGCGACGAACGGCAATCTATTTTACCTCCCATGTGGAACCGCTTCTAAGCAGGTCATCCACACATTGTATCTTAGACATAGCCTTCACTTCCGCCACCTGATCACGGACCCCATCGTCATACGTAACATCCTTCACGTCACGGATAACTCCAAGGGCAACCGGATAATCGGGATATTTCATGTCCGCCAGCATCATATGTATGCCGACATTGTCAGAATGGGCATCATGAACGAGTATATCATCCTCTGTCACACCATTTTCACCGATTGTAACGACCCTCAGTCCCATTCCGTCAAGCACCAGACCTTTGTCACGGTTCTTTCCAAAAATCATCCTTTCTCCATGACGCAGAACAATTGTTCTGTCTGCCCGCACCTCTCTGTCGGCAATAAGCTTATGAGCTCCGTCATTGAAAATCACACAATTCGTCAAGACTTCCATCACAGAGCAACCATCATGTTTTGCCGCAGAAAGCATGATTTCTGAGGTAAGTTTTAGCTCTGAATCAAGAGAACGGGCAAAAAAGGTTCCTTTTGCACCAAGCACAAGACTTCCCGGATTGAACGGATGCTCCACAGTACCATATGGAGAAGTCTTGGATATCGCTCCGAAACGTGAAGTCGGAGAATATTGTCCCTTGGTCAGGCCATATATCTGGTTGTTGAAAAGTATGATATTGATGTCAACGTTCCTTCTTATAGCATGGATAAAATGATTTCCTCCAATAGCAAGCGCATCACCATCCCCACAGGCCTGCCATACGGTCAGATCAGGATTAGCCACCTTTATACCGGTTGAAATTGCAGTAGCACGTCCGTGAATACTATGGAAACCATATGTATTCATATAATACGGCAAACGGGAAGAACATCCGATACCCGAAACAATCACATATCTTTCCTTGCTGTATCCCAGAGTCTCAGTAACATCAGGCAGTGCTCTCTGCAACGCAGCCAATACACCATGGTCTCCACATCCTGGACACCATCTTACCTCCTGATCACTTTTGAATTCTTTAAATGTATATCTTGGCATATCTGTTTACTTATAATGATTTCTATACCCGGCCTGCGGCCTTGCTAGAAACGACAATTAATCAAATCGCTATAACTGTTCCTTTATGGCGGCAACAATTTCCTGAACGAGGAATGGTTGTCCCTGAATCTTGTTATACTGTTCAAACTTGAATTGAGGCATCTCACCACGGAGATAATTTACAAAATGGCCGCTGTTGAGCTCACATACAAGAATTTTTTCAAATTTCGAGAATACCTGCTCAGTGTTCTTAGGCAACGGCATGATGTAATCAAAGTGTGCCAGACTGACATCTGTTCCTGCAGAACGTACTTCCTGAACAGCAGAAAGAAGATGTCCGAAAGTTCCTCCCCAACCTACAACAAGAAGTTTTCCTGAATCCTTGCCATTGACCTCCAGTTCAGGAATGAAATCCGCTATCCTCCTCACCTTTTCCTCGCGTTCCCTGACCATGACCGCATGATTGACCGGATCTGACGACAAGACTCCTTCATGATTTTTCTCAAGGCCTCCGACCCTATGCTCGCAACCTGCCATACCAGGAACAGCCCATCGACGAACAAGAGTATCTGGATCTCTATGGAAAGGCTTGTACTCAGTATTCGGCTGAGCAAAAGGAGGAACAATCTTAGGATAGTCCTTCATGGATGGTATAAGCCATGGCTCTGACCCATTGCCAAGGAAACCTTCCGTCAGGAGAAGCACAGGGGTCATATGCTCCAAGGCAATCTTTGCTGCATTGAAAGCTGCATCAAAACACCCTGCCGGTGAATGGGCTGCCATAACTACCAAAGGGCATTCCCCGTTTCTGCCATAAAGTGCCTGATTGAGATCTGTCTGCTCCGTCTTGGTAGGAATACCTGTTGACGGACCTGCACGCTGTACATCGACTATCACAAGAGGCAGTTCGGTCATGACAGCAAGTCCGAGAGCCTCGGAC
The DNA here is from genome assembly GCA_017442315.1 of Bacteroidales bacterium. Lineage (GTDB taxonomy): Bacteria > Bacteroidota > Bacteroidia > Bacteroidales > UBA932 > Cryptobacteroides. Next base: position 17,670 of record JAFRZX010000146.1, on the reverse strand, counting down.
TTCAATGAAAGACCCGGTCCGGAAGTAGTCGTCACCGCAAGATTTCCGGCAAATGCAGCTCCGATTGCCGTACATATTCCGGCAATCTCATCCTCTGCCTGCAAAGTCTTTGCGCCAAGACTCTTGTGAACAGCCAGTTCCTCAAGTATACCAGTAGCAGGGGTAATAGGATATGAACCGCAGAACAGCGGCAGATTTGCCTTTTCAGACGCAGCAAGAAGTCCCCAGGCCGTAGCCTGATTACCTGTAATGTTACGGTACAGTCCTTTTGGCTGATGGGCCGGTTCGATATTATAGGTGTTAGGAATAGCCTGGATGTTGGCAGCATAATTATATCCATCCTTAAGGACCTTCTTGTTCGGCTCTATGAGCTGCGGTTTCTTCTTTCCGAACTTACGCTCAAGATACTGGAATATATACTCCATCGGACGATTATAGATATAGCATGCCATTCCGAGAGTAAACATATTCTTGCACTTGTCAATCGTCTTCTTGTCCAGACCGCTATCCTTCAGGCTCTCCTCAGTAAGCGTGGTTATAGGAGCCACAATGATGGTCCTGTCTTCTATATACAGTTCCCTTATCGGATCATTCTTCAAACCTGCTCTCTTGAGTCCATCCTCATCAAACGTATCAGAATCTATGAGAACCATTGCCGTCCTCTTGAGCCACTGCGCATTAGCCTTTAGAGCCGCAGGGTTCATCGCAATCAACATATCACAATAGTCTCCCGGAGTGGTGATATGTTCGCTTCCTATATGTACCTGAAAACCGGACACACCAGAAACAGTACCATGAGGGGCCCTGATTTCTGCAGGATAGTCAGGAAATGTGGAAAGTTCGTTACCAAAGATTGCAGACATATCAGCAAAAAGAGACCCGGTGAGCTGCATACCGTCTCCCGAATCTCCTGCAAATCTTATGACAACATCTTTAGTATCAATTACCTTATGTTGCATATCAAATTAATATTTTAAATCAAATGTTCAGATTTTGATACAAATGTATACATTTTTCCAATACAATGTGCATAAATATCAGAATCTGTTTGAATTTTTATCAACATCAATACGGTATGTCAGATAAAATTCAGACAGATACATAAGTTTACTAAAAGATTGATGCATCACGGACATCCGTGATGCATCAATCTGTCATGGGCACTTCACAGCCCATATATAAAAACTATCTGCTACTGCATCTGAGCGGCAGCCTGAGCCTTTGCCTGAAGTTCTGCCTGAAGAGACTCAAGAGTCCTGCCCTCCGGTATATTCAATACCTTACGTGCCTCAGGAGTAAGGTCTACACCCTGTGCCGGATCAAGATAAAGAAGAGAGTTCTTCTCAAACACCAAAGCCAGACCTTTGCTCTTAGCCAGTTCATTCACTGCATTCTGAGCCTTCTCATAAATAGGAGCCTGAAGGCTGTTCTGAAGCTGCTGCATTTCCTGCTGAAGATTCTGCTGAGTCTGCTCCAGACGTGTCTGTATATCTACAATTTCCTTTTCCTTGCTCTCGCGGATCGCCGCTGACCATGTCGATGACTTCTGCTGATACTGTTGCATCTTCACCTGATACTCGTCATACATAGCAACAAGAATTTCCTCGTTGGTCTTCTGGTTCTCCTCAAGCGTTGCCCTGGCCTCATCCATTTCCGGCATGAGCATAATAAGCTCGTTGAAATCGACATAAGCCCACTTGAAGTCCTGTGCTGTAGCTGCAACTGACATAACGGCCATTGCTGCAATCAAAAAAAATCTTTTCATACTATATTATATTTAATATTTCTTACATAATTTCCTCAACATGTCAGGGATTATCCTGATCGTATTCATGACAGACACTACGTCTTTATCAGAACTGCTGTCCTATCACAAAGTGGAACTGGCTCTTTCCGTTTACCGGATCATCGAAGCCCCAACCCCAGTCAACACCCAGCAGGCCGATCATAGGCAGGAATACTCTTACACCGACACCGGCAGACCTCTTTATCTGGAACGGATTGAAATGTCTGATATCAGACCAGCAGTTACCTCCTTCAAGGAACAGTAAAGCATATATAGTTGACTGCGGCTGAAGGATCACAGGATACCTCAGTTCGACTGTAAACTTATCATATACGTTTCCGGCATAATAGTTACCTGTGGTATTATACGAAGACATAGCCGTAGGAGTGAGGGAATAGTTTTCGTATCCGCGGAGTGAAATGATCTCCGATCCATAGGTATCATATCCGGACATACCGTCTCCTCCGACACGGAAGCCCTCGAACGGAGAATATCCCCAGTTCCTGTTGTAATATCCAAGATATCCGAACTGAGCACGAGCCATCAGCACAAGATCTCCGACAAGTTTGGTATAAACCGCCCCCTTGAACGACCATTTATGATACTCGATCCACCTGTAGCGGTCTTCTGAGCTCTGCATGCCGTAATTTATATCCTTCCAGCTTGATGCATATGTAGGATTGCCATTGGCATCAAGTATTCCCTTGTTCTTCTTTCTCAGAAGCGAATAAGGAGGAGTCAGCTGCACAGAGAAACTGAAGTCAGAACCCTGACGAGGATAGATCTGCTGGTCCGTAGAATTCCTGGACAAACTGAGCGTATAGCTCAGATTATGGGAAATTCCTGTATTGAACAGGAAGTTGTATGACCAGTTCTGAAGCTTATATGTCTGCCAGCTCACCTGATTATAAAGGACAAAATAGTTGTCCGGCCACTTCAGACGCTTTCCAATACCGGCTGCAAATCCATATACCTCCATGAATTCCTCATTATTCAGGATATTGAACGCCAGATAGGAATTGGTCTGACGCGTATAGTACAAGGACATATTCAGAGAGGTCGGTTTCTTTCCGAAAAGCCAAGGTTCGGAAAAGCTCGCTGACAAACTGGTATAATAGGTACCGTTGGTCTGGAAACGTATTGCAAGATTCTGTGCATCTCCAAGAGGCACTGGTCTCCACGCAGTCTTGTCGAAGAACCGTCGGGTAGAGAAGTTGTTGAAACTTACACCGACAGTTGCCACAAAAGTGTTTCCACCCCATCCACCAGACAATTCAAGCTGGCTGGAAGGTTTCTCTGTCACATTATATACGATATCGACAGTATTGTCAAGCTGATTCGGAATTATCGAATAACCTTTTGCCGGATCCATTATCGCCTCTGGGTCAAACTGTCCCATTGAGGCTATCTCACGGATGGAACGCTCAAAATCAGTCTGGCTGAAAAGGTAGCCTGGTCTAGTGAAAACCTGACGACGCACGACTCTTTCATTGGTAAGATCATTACCATTGATCACGATGTTGTTCAATGTAGCTGGCTTACCCTCTACAACCCTCATCTCCACATCAACGGAATCCCCTTCAATATTAAGTTCCACAGGCTGAAGATTAAAGAACAGATATCCGTTGTCACGATATAGCTTCGATACGTCATATTCGTTCTGCTTTCCACCACCGAAGAGGCGTTTTTCCATGGTAACGACATCATATACATCACCCTTTCCGATCATGAGAATATCATTGAGGGTCTCAGTTGTATAGACTGAATTACCGGTCCAGGTAATATCCCTGAAGAAATACTTTTTACCTTGGTCGATTTCAAAATCTATCTGCAGCTTGCCGGGCTCTATATAGTACATGGAATCCTTGACAATTCTGGCATCCCTGTAACCAGCTTCATTGAATGCACTGATCAATGACCGCTTATCGTTATCGTATTCGCTTTCGTTAAACTTCTTTGAAGCGAAGATATTCATAAATCTGGCATCCTTGGTCTTTTTCATGGAACGCACGAGCTTGAACTCTTTCAGGCTCTCATTGCCGGAAAACGTAATCTTCTTGATCTTCACCTTCTTGCCTCTATCTACAGCAAACTGGACACGGATTGCGCTTTTCACAACCGTATCACGTTTTGTATTCACATCAACCTCGACATTCAGGAATCCTTTTTCCTTATAATATCGTTTGATTATGTCTGTGGAAGTCTTGGCAACATAGTCAGAGAATTCACCTCCTCTGCGAAGATTAAGCCTTTCAAGCAGTTCTTTCTGTTCTCCTGTCTTTACACCACTGAAAGTCCATCTGGAGACACGAGGTCTTTCGATGATTCCGATCCGGAAAAATGCCGTATCCCTAGACGGAGTGATGGAGTCTATGGCTACGGTCACATCCTCAAAATACCTCTGAAGCCACAATCTGTTGACAATGGAAGACATTTCTTCACCAGGGACAGTCACTTCCATCCCTTTCTGAAGCCCTGTGATCTGGATTATCTGCTCTGGTGCGAAATAGTGATTGCCATCCACTCTCACACCACCGACGATATATTTTTTCGGGTTATTATAGTCAACCTGTACATTCTTTCCCGACTGCTGTGCGAAGACCGGCATTGCCATAGCCAACGCAACCACAAGGAAAATCATTCGTACGACTCTCATCTCTATTCTCTTAATTCAAAACTGCAAATATAAGCATTTATTTTACTTTTCCATACCGTCTATCCCGTTTTGCATAGGATTCAAGCGCTGCACGGAAATCATCCTTTCTGAAATCAGGCCACAACGTATCTGTAAAAAGGAACTCAGAATAAGCACCTTGCCAAAGCAGGTAATTGCTCAGGCGTATTTCTCCCGAAGTCCGGATTATCAAGTCAGGATCCGGAATCCCCGCAGTTGCAAGAAACCCGTCGAAATCTTCTGCTTTCATGTTCATCAGCTTTTCCTTTCCGTCAGGATCATCCCAGAGCTGCAGTGCCAGCTTCCTGGCTGCCTGCAGGATATCCCATTTTCCACTGTAGCTCAGGAATATGACAAGAGTAAGCGTGCTGTTCCTGGACGTACGCTCCATGCATGAGTCAATGATCCGGTTGAGTTCATCTCCAAGACGTTCACGGTTACCAAGCACGACAAAACGCACCCCATTCCTGTCAAGCTCATCCATTTCGGCGGCCATAGCCTTTACCATCAGTTCCATAAGAGCCTTGACCTCTTCTTCCGGCCTGTTCCAGTTTTCCTCTGAAAACGCATAAAGAGAAAGGTATTTCACTCCTGTCTCAACAGCAGCCTCCACGCAAGCTCTTACACTCTCGACCCCCTCCGCATGTCCATATACTCTTTCCTTGCCACGTTCCTTGGCCCAGCGTCCGTTTCCATCCATGATTACAGACACATGCGTTGGCATATTTGCACCTGTTTGTGTTGACATTGTATTATTGACTTTAAATCATTATCTGACATTCCTTAGATCATCACCCCAGTGAAGCTTTTCAATAAGGGCATGCATAAAATCGGATTTGTTGAGCCGGACACGCCTAAGCGAAAACTGTGCCAAAGAAACCGTAACAGGAGTATTCTCAGACACTTCCACCACCCTGTTGTCTGCCGAGAACTCAAACCTCCCGTCACGGGAATGCATTCTGAGAGTCATCTTCGTACTGTCCGGTACAACCAGCGGCCTTACATTCAGATTATGTGGCGCTATGGGAGACACAATAAGCACACGGGACTCAGGAAGTACGATAGGTCCTCCCACACTCAATGAATATGCCGTAGAACCGGAACTTGTAGAAATCACTAGTCCATCCGCCCAATATGTCGGCAACAGGACATCATCAAGAGTCAGATCTACCCCCAGCATAGCTGATCCGCTTCTGCGCACCGTCATTTCATTCAAAGCATAAGGCCAGCTGTCCACAGCCTCATCACCACTTTCAATGACAGCCTTCAGAAGAGAACGGTTCTCAATGGCATAGTCACCGGAAATCAATGCACCGGCAATATCTTCAGGATGATTTTCAGAAAGGAAGCCCAAGCGACCAAGATTAACCCCAGCCACAGGCAGAGCCGAATCCGCCACCAGCTTGGCTGCAGAAAGGAATGTGCCGTCGCCACCTACGCTCAGCATCATATCCGTACCCGACCTGATATCTTCCGTCTTCTTTACGGAATACACCTCTACCCCTCCATTCAAAAGAGCATCGGTAAGACGGACTATCCTTTCATCCGTCTCTGAAACTTTACGCCCTATATATACAGCAATCCTCATCTTCTTCCGAAACTTTATGTTCCTAAACATCAAAACAAACGTCAAAAATAACACAATATTCTTTAAAATTGAAGTTAATTATATAATTTTGCCGTCTGAACAGTATTTATTAAAAGACATGACAAGACTCAGTGTCAATATCAACAAGATAGCCACTATAAGGAATGCCCGTGGAGGGAACCTTCCGGATGTGGCAAAAGCAGCTTCTAATTGCGAACTTTTCGGAGCTGAAGGCATTACTGTACATCCCAGGCCTGATGAAAGACATATCAGGTATGATGATGTCCGCACGATACGCCCGCTTATAAAGACAGAATTCAACATAGAAGGCAATCCCATCCCATCATTCATAGAACTCGTATGTGAGAATCTTCCTGACCAGGTCACTCTTGTCCCTGATGCACACAATGCAATCACATCAAATGCCGGATGGGATACGGTAAAAAACCGAGCATTCCTGACTGAAGTCTGTTCTCATTTCAGGAGCAAAGGCATAAGGACATCCATATTCATAGATCCGTCACCTCGGATGGCGGAAGGAGCTGCATTGTGCGGATGCGACAGAATAGAGCTGTATACGGAATCCTATGCCTCCGGATACAAGAGGGACAGAGATGCAGCCATCGCACCTTTCATAGAGACTGCAAGAACAGCGGAATCATGCGGGCTTGAAGTGAATGCAGGCCATGATCTGAACCTTGAAAACCTTGAATTTTTCATCAGAAACATTCCTTGGACGGCAGAAGTATCCATAGGGCATGCCATAATCTGCGACGCCCTGTATATGGGTCTGGAAGAAACTATCAGAGCCTATCTGTCCAAAGTTAAGATTTTTTAACTATCTTTGTAAGATTAACTATTATAGAATAACAAAAAATGAAAAACACATCACTTGTACTCAGCATCATATCTCTGATAGCTGTATCAGTATTCGGAATCCTTTCCCTTACCAAAGTAGGTGACAAGCCAGCCGCAGCAAATGCTGACGGAGAGACAGTTGCTGTTGCAGCCTGCAAAGGCGACATCGTCTACGTAGACCTCGACAGAATACTCATGGAATACGACATGGCAAATGACCTGAGGTCGGTTGTTGAAACAAAGGTTCAGAACATTCAGGCCGAGATAAACAGAAGAGGCAAGAAGCTCGAAGAGGATGTACAGAAATTCCAGGAGAAGATAGACAAGGGACTGATGACTCGTTCTGTAGCTGAGGCACAAGGGGTCAAGCTCCAGCAGCAGGAGGTAGAATTCAACAACTATGCTGCTCAGAAACAGGCTGAAATCCAGGAAGAGCAGGTTGTCATGATGAACCAGCTCGGTGACGCAATCAAGACATATCTGGACAAATTCAATGAAGACAGGCAGTATGCCATGATCCTCACTAATTCAGGTGGAGCCCCTGTCATCACAGCTGACGCATCACTCGACATAACAGATGATGTACTCATCGGTCTGAACGAAGAATACATCAAGTCAAAGAACGAAAAAAGCAAGGAGTAATCATTGAAAATAGCCATACTGTCCTGTTTTTACCCCTACCGTGGAGGAATATCTCAGTTTAATGCCTGCCTGTATAATGAACTGAGCAAAAATCATGTTGTCAAGGCATTCAACTTCAAAAGGCAATATCCTGAATTCCTTTTTCCGGGAAAGACACAATTTGTGACAGACGATGACGAGGCCGTACCTGTAGAGAGCGTATCTCTGCTGGATACGGCCAATCCTTTCTCTTATCACAGCACCTACAAGGCCATCAGAAAGTGGAATCCGGATGTGCTGATAGTAAGATACTGGATGTCCTACTTCGGTCCTTCATTAGGATATGTCACCCGCAGGATGAGAAAGCATTGCAAAGTGGTTTCAATTCTCGACAACGTGATACCGCATGAACCAAGGTTCTTCGATACTCCGTTGACAAGATATTTCCTCAAAGGCAGTTCCGGCTGCGTAACCCTATGCGAAGCAGTCTCAAAAGACCTGCTTCAGATAAGGCCAGATGCCAGATATACTGTGATACAGCATCCTCTGTACTCACATTTCGGCAACCGGACGGAGAAAGGGGATGCATTGAAGAAACTGGGACTTGATCCCGAAAAGAAGACCCTTCTCTTCTTTGGACTCATAAGGGATTACAAAGGACTTGATATCCTTCTGGAAGCCTTCGGACTTCTTCCTGAAGGATACCAGCTGATAATTGCAGGTGAACCGTACGGTTCATTCGACAAATATCAGAACATAATCGACACACTGCCAGGCAAAGATAACATCCGCACCGTACTGAAATACATCAAAGACTCTGAAGTCAGCACTTATTTTTCTGCTGCAGACCTCGCTGTATTACCCTACAGGAGTGCGACCCAAAGCGGAATCAGTTCAGTATCCTACCATTTTGAAGTCCCTATGATAGTGACAGATGTGGGAGGTCTTAAAGAGACAATCGGAGACCGTGGCACCGGATTGGTATCACCTGAACGCACCCCGGAAGCCATATGCAAGGAAATCCTGAGATATTTCAGCAATCCTGACATAAGAAACTGCTGCATAAAGAACATACGCATCGAAAAGGAAAGACTTTCATGGAAGTCATTTGCAGCCAGTCTAACAGACTTCATAGAAACATTATAAGACATGCTTCAGATGCGAAGAAACACACTCATATATATTGTCTATATCACAGCCGCCATCATTTCGGCGATTTATCCTGCATGTTTCAGCCATGCACAGGAATATTCGTACACTCCAATAAAAGTGTCTGAAGAAAAGGTCAAGGTAGACGGAAGGACCTTCTATTCGCACATTGTAATGGAAAGACAGACCATTTACGGTATAAGCAAGGCATATGGAGTAAGCATTGAAGACATATACAGACACAATCCGTCAGTAAAGGAACAGGGCCTGAAGAAGAATGCAGTCATTCTGATTCCAATACAGGAACAGAGGCAGGCACGTCTTGACTCTCTTACATCAATTATCACAAAAGAGAAGACGCAATCCATACAGCCGCTTAGAGTACACATCAAAAAATGGTATGAAACAATAGAAGACATTGCTGCTGCATACGGGGTAAGCCCTGAGGCTATTCTGAAGGCCAACAGCCTTAAAGGCAAGAAGATAGGTAAAAGAGCCAAGCTTGTGATTCCTCCTTCAGACGGATATGTCCCACCCACTCAGACACATGAAACGGGAACAGAACAAAGCGATACGCTCAAGGCGATAACACGCACTGACACTACAAGCGCAAAGCCTGCCGGATTCATACCAAAAACAGAAATCAAAGCGTCGCTCCTTCTTCCTCTTAAAGCCATAGACAGCACATCCAGCAGGAACCATATGGACTTTTACAGTGGAGTGCTGATGGCTGTCAACGACATGGTTGAACAAGGAACAGACGTCAACCTTTCTGTACATGATATTGGATGGAGCATGAATGATGTCAGCAGTTCAGAAATAGAGCAAAGCGACTTTGTTATCGGTCCGATATCCACATCCGACATCAGTTCTCTCATCACTGCCATTCCAAATGCAAAAGCAGTGGTATCTCCGCTGGATCCACGCGCAGAGAGCCTTACAGACATATATGAATGTCTAATCCAGGCGCCCACACCGCAGAAAACCCAATTCAAGGATCTTGCAAGATGGATTCAGGAAGATATTGAAGATGGAGACAAAGTCGTGTTCATAAAGGAAAACGGCGCTCGTCTGACTGATTCAGAGGCAATGATGACAAATGCTCTGGAAGCATCATCCATACCATTCGGGACTTTTTCATACAGTATTCTTGAAGGTAGGGAGATAATTGATCCGCTGACAGCCCTGATGTCATTGGAAAACACCAACCGCGTCATTGTAGCATCCGACAGCGAAGCATTCGTCAATGATGTTGTTAGAAATCTCAACCTGCTTGTATACAACCAGATGGACATAGTACTCTATGCTCCTTCAAAGATCAGAAGCTATGAAACCATTGAGGTCGAAAATCTGCACAACCTCCGGACTCATGTAAGCATGTCATACTATATAGATTACCAAGACAAAGAGGTAATGAACTTCCTTATGAAATACCGGGCACTGTTCAATATGGAGCCTAATCAGTTTGCATACCAGGGATATGATGTCGCCAAGTATTTCATGTCGCTTTGTGCAGAATATGGCGATGACTGGAAACAGATGCTGGAAAAGTCCGACAGAGGTATGCTTCAGGCTACATTCATGTTCAGAAGAAACGGTGGCCAGGGATATGTAAACCATGGCACAAGAAGAATAATCTATGAAAACGGTTGGGAAATACGCAATGCAAGTGAAAAGCCTCAGCCTTGAAGAAGGGACTTGGCATTCTGAACCGCTGCATCCGTAAGCACAGAACCACTTAGCATCCGTGCAACTTCCATGACTCTCTGCTCGTCGGAGAGTCTGTTTATTTTAGACACAGCCCTGGATGTTGATGGATCTATATCCTTGGAAACCAGATAATGGGCATACCCTTTCGCTGCTACCTGTGGAAGATGAGTGATTGCAAACACCTGCATGTGTTCACCCATCTGACATATCATAGATCCGATTTTGTCGGCAACACTGCCGGATACTCCTGTATCAATCTCATCAAACACCATAGTAGGCATATTGACATATCTGGCCCTCAGAGCCTTGAGAGCCAGCATTATTCTTGAAAGCTCACCGCCAGAAGCGCACTTTGAAAGTTCTGCAGGATTTGCACCAGAGGCCGAGAAAAGGAAGGAAACGGCATCCCTACCTGCAGGAGACAAGGCTGCAGCTGATATTTCTGTCTCAAACACAGCATAAGGCAGTTCCAATCCTCTGACAGCTTCTGTCATGACTGAAGCAAATGGCCTGGAAGCTTCCATTCTGGCCTCATGAATGCGGTCAGCAACATCCTCAAGCGCTTTCTGAGCAGAGGCTATTTCTCTTTGAAGCTGCTCCTTTCTTTCTTCCAGACGGGTCGAGTCGAACAGCATTTCAGAAAAACGGTCCTTAAGTTCCAGTAGTTCTGCTTCATTGACGCAAGAATGCTTATGAAACAGATCATACAGCATGGACATACGGTCTTCAACCTCTGCAAGACGTCCTTCAGACACATCTGTCCGGCTATTCATTGCAGACACCTCGGAAAGGATATCATCTATTTCCCTGCGCGACTGATCCACCCTCTGCGAGAGTTCTGATGCTGCCGGGATATATTTTCCGACTCTTGCCAAGATCCTGGATGCCTCCTTCAGCGAAGAATCCAGCGATCTTACTTCTCCTTGGCTTGAAGCTGCAGTGAAAAGCTCTTCCACTGAAAACAGGCCAGACTTTATCTCTTCAGCATTTGCAAGCTGTCTTTGTTCTTCTTCAAGTTCTGCAAGTTCACCAACTCGTACTCCGGCTGCCTCCAGCTGTCTGTACTGGGCCTCATTATATTCCTTATCAGCAGAAAGCCTGTCTATCTGAGACTCCACAGAGGAAAGTTCCGCTTTAAGAGATTGAAGTGTCTTCCACAATGAAGCACATTCTGACTTCATTTCTGACACACCTGCATAATGGTCCAGCGTATCCATCTGGAAACGGCGATCTGCCAGAAGCAGCGTCTGGTGCTGAGAATGGATATCTATCAGATGGGAAGAAAGTTCCTGCAGCACGGCCAACGGCACAGGACAATCATTTATGAAAGCTCTCGACCTGCCTGAACGGTTGACAACCCTCCTGATTATTAACTGACCGTTTTCCCATTCTACGTCATTATCCTCCACGATAGTCCTCAGGAGCGCGTCAGAATCCGAAACAGAAAATTCTGCTTCCACGACACAATTATCTGCTCCCTCCGACAACATGGATGCATCTGCCTTTGCACTCATGACAAGCGACAAGGCACCTAACAAAATGGATTTTCCGGCTCCTGTCTGACCGGTAATAATAATCAAACCCTCCGGAAAATCAATCTCCAGAGAGTCTATCAATACATAGTTTCTGACCTGAAGCCGCGCAAGCATGACTTACTCCTCGTCCTGCTTTGCCATTCTGTAGGAAACCTCTCCTTCCTTGAACTCTTCAATAGCTACAAGGCTCGGCTTAGGCTGTCTTTCATAATATTTTGAGATCTCAATCTGCTCACGATTTTCAAAGATTTCTTCCATAGTATCGCGGTCATTCTTGAAATCATCCAATTTTCTTGTAAGTTCCTTCTTCTCTGCAATCGCTATCTGGTTAGCCCTCTTTGAAAGGATAACGACTGTCTCATAAATATTTCCCGTAGGGAGTGCAAGATCACAAAGATCCCTTGTAACTGTGTTTGTTGGTACTTTCTTATTTGCCATTTCTAACTAATTTTTATTTCTGAACGGAGAATCTGCAATCATCCCCATTTTATTATACCGCAGGTTTCAAAGGGTGTTTCATTTTTTTTCAGACTTTTTTTCCGCTTTCACGATCTTTCTCCTTTCCTTGGCGAAATCCCTCTCGGACAGTTCTTCGGTATCGTCTGTCTCAACAATCTGTCTTCCAAGCGCCTTCTGCGCCTTCCTATACACGGCATCAAGTTCTTTCCTATAGTTTGACTCCGGCAGTTCACCTATGAAATTATAGTAATCATCAACGAAAGTGAGATACCTTTCCTTTTGTTTGGACGGAACTGAGAGATGAGCATATTTATATGAAGACATGGCTATGAAATAAAGTATGTCTTCACGATAGATATTTTCAGAATCATCTTTCAGGACATTTCTGAAGGCAACTCTGGAAGCAAGATAATCTTCCATCTTATAATATAGTCTGGCTGCCTCATAAGCCTTTTTATCAAGACGTTCACCAAGATCCAGGAGCATATCCCTGCATTCCTCCATATGGGTGGACTGAGGATATTCCAAAATATATTCGGAAATGGCATTCATAGCCTTGTAGGTAGGGCTCTGGTCCAATTCATAACGCAATGTCTGACGGTAAAGACAATCAAGACGTAGATAACGGGCTTCGGATGCAAAAGGACTACGCGGATAACTTTCCACAAACTTCTCAAAATTGGTGTCCGCTGTATAATAGTCCTTGTTCCGGTAGTTGCTGAGTCCCCAGTAATACCTTACGGTATCATCCCTCTCGGTTCCGTCAGTAAGCATAGCTAATGACTCAAATACAGATGCAGCCTTAGCGAACTTGCCTTTGTTGTAATAATTGAAAGCCGCTTCATACTTGGCATCCGCATCATTGCTGGCCAGCAGAAGTTCAAACTGAGACTTGCATGAAGAACACACAGTCACAGCAAGCACTGCCAATAAAATGATTCTGAATCTCATCATAAACATGTTAGAGTTATTTCATTTTCAGGAACTTCTCAGCATCCAGAGCAGCACGACAACCTGAAGCTGCAGCAGTTATAGCCTGTCTGTACAAAGGATCCTGAACGTCACCGGCGGCAAACACACCTTCTACATTCGTCTTTGCCGTCCTGCCGTCAGTAATGATATAGCCTTCCTTATCCACTGCAACCCACTGGCTGAAGAGTTCCGAATTAGGATGATGACCTATGGCCAGGAAAAATCCGTCAACCGCGATATCAAAAACCTCGCCATCCTTTCTCTGAAGTCTGGCTCCTGTCACTCCATACTCATCGCCAAGCACCTCCTGAGTATTGCAGTTCCACAGGATTTCGATATTCTCTGTAGCCATGACCCTCTCCTGCATAGCCTGAGAAGCACGGAGAACATCTCTTCTGACAATCATATATACCTTTTTGCAAAGACCTGCCAGATATGTAGCCTCCTCACAAGCCGTATCACCGCCACCGACTACAGCTACAGTCTTCTTACGATAGAAGAATCCGTCACAAGTAGCACAGGCAGACACTCCAAGCCCACGATACTTCACCTCTGACGGGAGTCCAAGATACTTGGCTGTAGCCCCTGTCGCAATAATCAATGCATCAGCCTCAATCTGATGCTCCCCGTCTATAGTAACAGTGAATGGTCTTTTGGAAAGATCGGCAGAAGTTACAGCTCCAAGACGAATATCCGCACCCAGTCTTACAGCCTGAGCCTTCATCACAGACATAAGTTCCGGTCCGGCAATGCCATTCTCAAAACCGGGATAATTCTCTATATCAGTAGTTGTTGTAAGCTGGCCTCCAGGCTGAACGCCTTCATAAAGCACTGGAGCAATATCTGCTCTGGAAGCATAGATAGCGGCTGTATACCCTGCAGGGCCACCTCCGACGATAAGACATTTTACTCTTTCCATTTCGTTTTCAAATTGTGCAACTGGCAAATATAATGCTTTTTCTCAGACTTTCATAAGATATGGCTTAGCTATTCTGTAAACCCAGCCGAGAAGGAAATCTGGCATTATGATGCATAACGGCTTGAATATCTTGTTAAGCAATCCCGGCATGACTCCCCTGCGCCTTCTGAAGGTTGCTCTCAGAGCCCTGTCCACGGCCTTCTCAGGAGGAATCATGACAGTAAGTGCGCGGGCAAGCTTTCTCAAACTGTCCTTAAGCGGAATCAGAGGCGTATCAACTGCGCCGAAATACGCATTGGTAACACTCACTCCTGTCTTCTGACACTCTATCCTCAGTTCGCGGGAATAATCCCTGACGAAACGCTTGGTGGAACCGTACATTCCTATACCAGGCCATATCATCCATGATGCCAGAGATGAAATGTTAAGAATATATCCGCAACCCCTATCCTTCATGCCACCGACATACTTGCGGCACAGCATAAGCGGAGTATTCATATGGACCATCATTATCAGTCTCAGGATGCGTTCCGAAGTCTCGGCTATGCCCTGACAGTACATGATGCCGGCATTGTTGACAAGCACTTCGACCTCACATCCATGTTCCTGAGTAACCTCATATACCCTATCCGCCGCATCCATTGCAGACAGATCCTGGACAATCTTGATTAGCCTGAAATCCTTCTTCGCTTGGCCGGTGATATCAACGCTTGCCTGAACATCTTTTCTGACCATATCCTCTGTCTCATCCAAACCGGCAGCATTGATGTCTACGAGCACAACATTATATCCCATCACAGCCAGTCTTTGAGCATATATACGGCCCATACCAGATGCCGCCCCTGTGATAAGGGCGTATCTCTTGAAATTTTCAAAATTCTTCTTCATAATGTGCAATTCAAAAAGCGGCTGCAAAAATACCACTTTTTAACGGATATTTCAGAAACCTGATATGATAATTCATCATATATTCAGATTTTTAAACAGATGCTGTAAAATTGAAACAGGACAAAAAGCACTGTCATCCTCAGGCGTTAAATTAGAATATTTCAAAATTATTTGCTTTATCTATGTAAAATACATACCTTTGCCACGAAGATAATGATATGAATACACACAAATGCCCGACCATCGAGGAATTCAGAATAATCCTCAAGCAGCACTCACTGAAAGCAACTCCGCAGAGACTTGCTGTCCATGAAGCAATGATAGAGCTTGGACATGCCTCTGCCGATATGGTTACGGAAACCCTTACGGCAAAAGGAAAATCCAAAGTCACTGTAGCTTCTGTATACAACATCCTCACCCACATGGCAATGCTGGGGATCTACGACTACAGGCTCAGCGCCAACAACAAGATGTATTTTGATGTCAACACATTCAAGCACATACATCTTTATGACCATGAAAACCATGTGTTCAAGGATGTAATTGATGATGACCTTGTAGCTATCATCGAATCACACATGAAGCGCAAGCGCGTCAAAGGCTATAAGATAGAAGGGGTGGACATACAGCTGATAGGACGTCCAACCCGCAAGAAATACATGATGTAGCAGATCGTTTCAGGCATTTCTGCGCGCCTTGACAACGCAGAATATAAAAAGCCCGACAGCAACTGAAGCTCCCGTCAGATAACCGAGAGCCGGACTCAGATGAAGTCCACCACCGGAATGAGGAGCCATTATGAAATAACTCACACAGACAAATGTCAGGAAGGTCGCAGGAATGGAGCACATCCAATGCGCCTTCCCTTTTTTTATGAAATAAGCCGCTACCGTCCAAAGAACTATAGTAGCCAACACCTGATTGCTGATACCTACATATTTCCAAATGGTCGAGAAGTCCAGTTTACAGCAGACAAATGCAACTACAAATATCGGAATCGATACAACAAGACGCTTCAGCAAAGGCTTCTGATCACTTTTCAGAAAATCAGCAATCGTAAGACGAAGACTACGGAATGCGGTATCGCCGGAGGTGACAGGACACGCAATCACCCCTATTATAGCAATCACTGCCCCCAACTTTCCAAGCCAGCTCCTGCATATCAGATCCACTGCAATGGCTGGAGTGACTTTAGTCAGTACACCATTTATCATAATTCCATTGGTAGCAGCATCGTTCAATCCCTCCGGCCCGCCGAAATAGGCCATAGCCGCAGTAGCCCAAATGATGGCGACAATACCTTCCGCTATCATTGAACCGTAAAATACAGGACGGGCATACTTCTCATTCTTCAGACACCTTGCCATCAAAGGGGACTGGGTGGAGTGGAAACCAGAAATCGCACCACATGACACAACGACAAAAAGCATCGGAATCAGAATATTGTTCTGAGGATCCGAATGCCAGTTCTTCAATGTGGCCGGCGTAAGCTCTACCAGCTCAAGCGAACCGTTCAACGCCCCCGCAACCAACATCACCCCGACACCTAAAGCCATGAAAAGAAGTGCCGCCCCCATGAAAGGATAAACACTTCCAATTATCTTATCTACAGGAAGAAGAGTAGCCAGTATATAATATGCAAAAATCACATACAGCCATATTTCCTTGTCTACACCTGACAGAGAGGCTATCAGGTCTGCAGGTCCCGTTACAAACGAGACACCGACAGCAAGAAGAAGGAAAGATACGACAATATTCATGACGGTCCTCATACGCCTTCCGAGATTCTCACCTATGATATCAGGCATATTGGTTCCACCTCCGCGGATGGAAAGCATTCCGGAAAAGAAGTCATGAGCTGCACCCATGAAGATACATCCAAATACAATCCACAGATAGGCAGCAGGGCCATATGCCGCACCCATGATGGCTCCGAAGATCGGTCCGAGACCGGCAATATTAAGAAACTGGATGACGAAGACCTTCCAGGTCGGCATCGGCTGGTAATCAACCCCATCCTCCCTTGCATAGGCAGGAGTCTGCCTCTCTGGATCCGTACCGAAATGACGCTCAACATATCTTCCATAGATGAAGTAACCACCTATAAGAATCAGGACTGATACAATGAATGTTATCATGACTACATGGTTAAGTAGATGTGTAAAACACGCGAATATACAAAGAATTATGCTTTCCTCACGCATTACTGCGCAAAGAAAGCATAATTCATGTCAGGTATGCAAGCATCAGAAACTTGCAAACACACTCCATTCACTATTGATCTCAGCCGTATTCTCCACACTGTCAGGAAGATTAACGAAGAAGTCGAATCCAGTCCACGCCTCGATCTGGTCGACTGAGACAGCGTAATTTGCATAAATGCTGTTATCGTAGTCCTTGTGATCGAACCAGAAGCCTACTGCACTGGCTGAAGTCACTGTGCTGCCTGAATACTTGACCTTCAGAACAACCTTATAGAAATAGTTCGGGATCGCGCACTTCTGAGAACTG
>JAFRZX010000145.1 GCA_017442315.1 Bacteroidales bacterium | reverse complement strand
GCCTGGTGCCAAGAATATGCTCTTTGGTGGAGAAGGTATCTTCAATACCGTGCTGACCGGACCCGGCAGAGTGTGGCTCCAGACTATGCCCATCTACAATGTGGCAAATGCTATCCGTCCTTACATCCCCACAAGTAGCAATTGATGTTATGGAGGATAGGGAAGAGGAAACGGTGTTTTCCGTCTGGGTGAACTGGAAACAGCGTGTGATTTCATTCACACACGAAGATGAGTTCGAGAAATTGCAGTACCCAACTCATGAGGAGATGTTCCGGTTCGTTATAGAGAAAGGAAACGAAGGATTTGGAATCCAATAGTTAGAATTGCTATTACTGGAAAGGGGATGTACTATGAACGAGAATAGAATTGACTTTACGAAATGGCTTCGTGTACTGATTTACATTGCGATAGCTCGCATAGTAAATACAGTTGTGGGCATTCCTGCATTTATTCCTACAGCTCTTACTGCATGGATCAGCAGAATCCTTATGGCAGGCATGATTTTTGCCATGTTCAAACTGGCTCCTGCAAATGATCGGTACAAGAAGACGGGTATTCAATTGGCAATTGTATTGATCCTGACGATAGCTACCGAACTTTTGAATACCGGCGCCGTCCTTACATTAATTGCAGGTATTCTATCCATTGTTGCAGAGTATCAGGAATACCATGGTCACTCGGAACTGATCGAAGAAAAGGATCATCAGCTTTCCGGAAAATGGACCAGACTGTTTATGTGGAGCATTGTTGTCGGTCTTATTCTGGGCTTTGCTTCTACCGCTGCAGGTGTTCTTGCAGCATTAGCTGGAGTTGATACAGAAACAGCGGCAGTAGTGATTGCTGTAGCCATGATGATTCCTGAGTACATTATTGACATTTTCTACATTCTCTACCTTAAGAAAATGATTGCGCTGTTTGTGGAAGATAAGGTGAGCGAATATGATGCATGATGATTTATTTGCACTTCAGCAGAAGGTGGCTCAAAAGCCGCTCCTTGAAAGCAAACTATATGAACTTCACACCCAGCGGCGTCAATATGATAATCAAGTGATATCTCTTCGAGTCGCTTTTCGCAAAGAACAGGAAGACGTTGAGAAGCTGGAAGGAAGAAGCCTTGCAAATTACTTCTACCAGGTCATTGGCAAGCTTGATGACAAACTAGATCAGGAACGTAAGGAAGCCTATGCTGCTAAGGTAAAGCTGGATGCAGCAGAGCGGGAACTTGCTGGTATTGAATCCGATATAAAAGAAATTCAGGAGCAGATTACAGATGTTCTGGTAGCTGAAACACGATACAAAGATGCTCTTGAATTGAAACGCAGACAACTCAAAGACTCCGGCACTCAGGTTGCTGATCAGATTCTGTCCATGGAAGAAAAGATAGCTGCGCTTCAGGCTCAGAAGCAGGAAATCAAGGAAGCTATTTCTGCAGGTTATAGCGCCCGTGGCACTGCGGATCGCATTCTTTCTGAACTTGAAGATGCGGATGGCTGGAATACCTGGGATATCTTAGGCGGCGGTGGGATCATTACTCACATGGCGAAGCACAGTCATCTGGACGAAGCACAGGATCTGGTCCAGGAGCTTCAGAGTCAGCTCAGACGCTTCAAAACGGAGCTTGCTGACATCCAAATTAGTGCCAACATGCAGGTGAACATCGATGGTTTCCTGCGGTTTGCAGACTACTTCTTTGATGGCCTGTTCGCAGACTGGGCTGTAGGTGATAAGATCAGCCAGTCCCTGTCTTCCGTGTCCAATACCAAGAGTGAAATCAACCGGATGCTTGATAAGCTGAATGATATGGAAAAGGCAGTAGACCAGAAAATACAGCAAAAGAAGACGAAGCTGGAACAGTTTGTGGTGAAGGCTTGATTTACCATAGCCACATAGACTATGGTAATCATTTGAGGAGTACATACAATGGAGATAAAGATAATTGACCATACATTTTCAGTTTGCAAGGTTGCTGATTTTTCAAAAGTGAACTGGGGAGCAGAATTTGTGTTCATTGGCAAAACGGATGAGGAGAGTTCTTTGGTTTGTCTGACAGAGGATGTTCCACCGAATGTCATTGAACAGGAAGACAATTGGCAGGCATTTCGCATTCAAGGGCAATTAGACTTCTCGTTGGTTGGAATTCTGTCCAGGATAACCGGGCTCTTGGCCGAGAATCATATTGGGATCTTTGCTATTTCAACTTACAATACAGACTATATCCTTGTTAAGAAAGATAATTACAATATGGCAATTCATACCCTTGCCAACGCAGGGTATTCAATAGTCTAAGGAATCAGAAAAGGGGAGGGCACTGCTATGAACAGAAAAACTTCGTTGCTGATTGGAGCCGGATTGCTCACCATCGCAGTGTGCTTTCTTTTCTATGCAGCAATCCATCCAGAAGCTTCTTTCCCCTGGAGTAACCGAATAACCTTTATGTCCTATGGTGTCTATATCTGGTTGCTTCTCAAATTCCTCGTAGACATTCCTTTCCTTTCAAATAAGCGGAAAGCGCATAGTCGCAGTAATTTGATTTCCGCCATTGGTTACTTCTGTATGGCAATAGTTTTCTTCCTGATGGAAGTGACGGGTGATACGGTCAATCTGTTTACCATTATCAGAGGATTCATTGTCGTCTGTGCGGCGGATTTTGGCTTTGATGGATTGCTGTGCTGGCACAAAAATAAAAACAGCTGATTTTGGCAAGGAGGAGTGAAAATGACAGAAACTATCATTATGTGTGCTGTACTAAGTATTATTGTATTTTGCAGCCAAGCCATACTCTGCCTTAAGGCCAAACAGAAAACTGTCAAACTCATTCCTGGATATATCATTGTTGCCGTCTATGCTATCTGTATCATCTTATGGGTTATTGATTTATTTGGTGGAAGCGGCGGTGTTGCCATATGGCAGATATTCGCTTTCATAATCTCAATTGCAAACACGGTGGCTTTTATTGCTGATATCCTAGCTTGGATTGTTTTCGGTAAATCCAAAAATCTAACCCAAGGAGTGTGAGAGTATGAAAAAGTTGATGGCTTTGCTTGTTACATTTTCCTGCTTACTAGCCTTACCTGGCTGCGGTACCAAAGGAGAGAAGTATACCATTGAAATTATGATCCCTGCAGGCAGTACAGAAGCATTTGTTTATTCTGAAGATGCAATAAGGCCAACGGGTAAAAAAATCATAATTTCCTCCGGTGCAGGTCTAGGAGATACCGAAGTTATTCTAAAACCGGTTGATGAAACAGAAGAGACTGGTTATGTAGCAACTTATTTAACACGAGGAATTCCTGTTGAATTTGATACTGCAGATGTAGAAGATGAATGGTTTAGAATCGGTGTGTCAGTTCAAAACGATTCTGATAGAGGACCTATTGCGGTATCCGTTGAAGTGGAAGGTGTAGAGATTAGAAAGGAAGAGCCTACCACACCGACAGGATATCCCTCCGGGGAGCTTCAGCAACCGCAGATTATGTACGATGGCCTGATCTATTACTATTTTGCCACGGGTTTTGATGAGACTTTACCGGATGGATATGAGTGTGTGGGAGAAGTCGCAGAAGTTGATAATGTGAATATTCCACAGAACGATTTCCAGGGTGCAAGAGTTGACTTGATGCAAGAAATCTATGTATTGCCGGATATCCATAACACGATTTACGTCAAATATGCTGATGGCTATGCGAGATTCTCTCTGAAAGAGCAAACTGCTCCTGAGTCTATCATTACGCCCACCTGCAGATCTATTGAAGAGAAAATTGCCGGAGATTTTATTGATCCGTCCACCGTTTCTGTGTTGAGTGGTGAATGGGCTTACACAGTTGATCCAAATCGGTTTGTTGCAGTGGTATCCGTCAATTACATAAACAAGTTCAATGAGTATGAAACCGCTGAATATGTGGTGTTGGGTGCCTTTGACGGAGAAGCACACACCAGACATTGCCTCAATCAGCATAGTCCATACACACGTGAAAATGTACTTGAGAATTTCGGTGCTATCGATAATCAAAGATTTACGTTAGAGTAATCAAGCAATTCCAATTGACAGAGGAGATGGACGCATGAAAGGATTAAAAGCTTGGGGTTGGATTTTGTTTGCAGCTTCATTTGTTATCTTTTGGATTTGCGTCTTGTTCGTGCCAGGTGGTGGTCAGGCATTGTTGCTCATGATTTCCTTTATGTGCTTCATTCTTTCCATTACTGTCTGGGCTATCGTTCGTGCCATAAATGAAATCCGATCAAGTAAGTAAATTCCATTTTTGCAAAGGCGTGTGAGTGTATGAATAAGAAAAAAATCATTATGGCGGTTTTGTTATTGATTTTAGTTGCTCTATGCCTAAATGTTTTTGTGCAGAAAAAGTTCATTAAGACTTACACCTTCACAGAACTGGAATATAGAGGTTACACCGCGCAAGATGTTAGCGAAATTGAGATTAAGCACTCATATCTAAATCGCATTCTTAGTTATAACGAATGGCGTATTTCGGTAGAATTTGTGGAGGAGCCCAATGTATTGTTCTGGTTCACTTATCGAGATGGTAAGATTATTTTTCAAGGAGTAAGTTCAGAACCTATGCTTGCGAAAGAAGCTATTCTTGATTATTCAGAAAGATTCAAAAATGGAACTTTGTTGGAATAACAAATTCATATTTCATGAAAGAGATGATTGCATGAAAAAGTATTTTCGGAATTTTTGTGCTGCATGTGGTGGCTGCTTAATTGGTTTCTGGGCCAGATCATTGGATACCACTATTGGATGTTTGCTTTTTACACTCGGTATCATTTCCTTGTAGGTTCGTTGATCTCAGATGCCAAGAATACAAAGAAAGATAAAAAAGAGAAGTAAGCCCACTTTATTTGGGAGTGATTGCGATGAAAAAATACGAGTATGTGAATTTAGATATCAACACATGGCTTGGTGCAGGCACAGAAGAGCATCGTCAGGTTATTGACGAGTATGCGGCAAAAGGTTATCGGTATGTAGGCTTCATTCCTACTGACATCAATGACCACGGTAAAATCAAACAGATTGATCTTATCTTTGAAACGGACATCTAATTTCTAATATATTCAGGTTAAGGTGGTGAAACGAATGAGCAGCTATATCGAGGTTGATCGAAACTATCCGGATAAAAAATGGTGGAATGAAATCGTAAGAGCCTGTGCCGTAGTCGGTGATCCGTTTGAGATCCATTGCTGGTCCGATGAGAGAGTGGAAACAAAAGCTGCTCTGCAGTTCGGCTACAAGGTAACTTCATCCTGGAGAGGCGGTACTGTGATCCAGGGACGTATCACAAAAGAGTTCCTGTCTTATCTGACGGAGTCCAAGAAACCGGAAGATACGGAAATCTACAATAAGATGACCCCGTTCTTTACAATTGTCTTCGGTAACACACTCCATAGTTCTCATTATGGAACAGAAATCGTTATTTCCAAAGCAATTCGTGAAAAGGAGACTACTGTTGACCGGATATTAGATCGGATGGAGGATATTGCTATCGTACATAGGAATATCCGTTGTTGATAAGGAGGCAGATATGAAAAGACTGATTGCATTGTTGGCAGTTCTGATCTGTATGGCGATGATCCTTCCTCTGACTGCCTTTGCTGGAGACATTCCGGAGAGCCTGCTGTATGAGGAAGGTGCCCAGATTTTCTTCGGAGAAGTCTTATCCTACCATCCAGACAAAAAGAATCCGGATATTGAGGTATCTCCCGTGGTTGGTATCAAAGGCAATGTGAAAGAAGGCACAAAGCAAACATATATCAATCCAAATCCCATTGGCAGTTTCAAGGTTCGTGAAGGTAAGGTATATCTGTTTACTTGTTACGAAGGTGACAACTATATCGACTTCTTTGAAGTGACGACATACAATACCAGGACTTTGAAGGTGCGTCATGTAGAAGGCCCTATGTGGGATCGCTTTGAGCAATATCTCAATGAAGGAAAATATGGAGAAGCGAAAATCGATGGCATGATGCCTTATACCGCAGATATTATCCGTTATAGCATTCGCGTTGCAGCGCCTGCCATTGCTGCAGCATGGGTTATTTCCAGAAGACGTAAGAAACTACTGGCCGAAAAATGAGAGGATGTGATAGCATGAAGAATATGAAGCGGTCTTCCAAAATCCTTCTGTGGCTGCTGTTCCTTATGATTTCATGCTGTACTTTCCCAATCTATAATTTCACAAAGGACTTTGGTAAAGCCATAGTTGCTACCAATCTCATATTGAATGTCCTATGTTATTATGAACTTGGTAAATATGAGAAACTCATGTTAAAGGATTGGAAAGTCAGTAAAGTTATGCTGGTGAATATGGGTGTGATTCTCCTTGGTATGGTGCTGCGCTTCTTCCTGGAGTTTGGGGAAGTGTCTAATACCTACAACTTCACAGGTCTGAATATTACGATCCATATAACCGCGGCCTTTGTCATCAGCATTGTTTCTTACTTAACGTTCACCCCGCCAACACCGAATCCACCGACATTGAAATCGAGATAATATGAAGAATTTAACATTATTCAGCTATTCCGTGGAAGTCAATCTGGAAGCTACCCAGAACTGGTATACCCAGGCAGATGCCTGGGGCTGCAGCTGTGGGCACTGCCGGAACTTCCTGGAACATGCCAAGAGAAATACACTTCCGGGTGCTGTATCAGCGGCACTGAAGAAATTGGATATCCCTGCGGAAAAGGCAACCTATGTGTCTGAACTGTACACAGATGAAGATGGCGTCCACTATCAGTTCAGTTACAGACTGGCTGGAACAATCCTGGCAGCCCCATCACAGGAAGTGACTGCCCTGGGACGCTGCTGCCATGAGCCGTACCCTTATGGAGCGCCCAATTTCCCGGAACCGCATTTTGATCTGGAATTCTGTGTTACATTACCCTGGATTCTGAAAGAAGCAGATCGATAAATAGGAGGTGGTACCATGCGGTCTGAATTTGTGAAACAGTTGAATCTTAGCGTTATCATCGTTCTGATATGCAGTGTCTTGAATACCCTCTGTAAGCATTGGATTCTTTCCAGCATCGGCTTCTGTACCTGCGGAATGCTTTGGTTTATCCACCCTGTAAAAATGAACGATATCCGGTCCGAGGAATCACAGTTCAAAGAATGTAGGATCGCTGGTGTGATTCTGTTCATTCTTGGTGTTATGCTGCGGGCGCGGTTTTATTGAGAGCTTATTGAGAGGCATTACTTATGAAAAAGAAGAAAACACTGTTGGTGATCATCGTAGTCCTGATTACTGCCTGGACGATATTCCAGTCTATCATTCCGTCTTACTCATCTGTGCTGGAAGCCAACTGGGATATTAAGCTGCCGGTTAAAGCATTTTTCAAAGAGGTCTATAGCGAAGATGCTGGCCCAAGCTTCCATGGGGACGGTATCCGGTATCATGTGTTTAGGTTTACCAATTCTTCTGAGATTGAGAAGATGCTGCCCTGGTCTGATCTAAATGGAAATACGTTGGCATGGTCGCAGACACAGGGAGAAGAGAAGCGCTATCAGATCTACCGCGAAGCAACTGATTTGTGGCTTGGCGAACTGGAAATTCCGCAGGAGCAGTATCCTGACTACGATTCCTGCTTCTGCTGGTATAAAAATGCCCACGATAACAGCGAAATAATCATATTCTGGAATCCCGAAATTAACAGACTTTACATAGTCGAGAACATAATCTGATTACCTAATGGAGGGAGGTTACTGTATGGCTGACAAGGATAAGAATTCTTCTGAGCATCAGAACTTAAGCACTTATATGTGCCTGGGTATTGGTATCGGCACGGCAATCGGTGTTGCCTTGAATAACATGGCTTTATGGATGTCCATTGGATTGAGCATAGGTGTATGTATTGGCTCCGTTCTGGATCATAACAATCAGAAACAGACTGAACATAAAAATGATAATGAGAAAATGGAATAAGAAGAATTGGCTTTGCGTTACAGCCATTTGTCTGGTTGTAATTTCAGCCTGGATTGTCCTGGGCAATACCAAACTTGAGATAACAGAATACTATGTGACATCATCTAAGATTCCGGATTCTTTCGATCGCTTTGAGATCGCACAGATTTCGGATATGCATAATGCAGAGTTTTGTGATGAGAATAAGGACCTTCTGATGTTGCTATCGCAGATTAAGCCGGATATGATCGTCCTAACCGGTGATCTGATTGATTCCCGTCATACTGATATGGATATAGCCCTGGACTTTGCCGGCAAAGCAGTTCAGATTGCTCCGGTTTATTATGTGACCGGCAATCATGAGGCCCGGGTTCCTGAATATGAGCAGTTGAAAACGGGTCTGGTAGATTTAGGTGTAACCGTACTGGATGATCAGAAGGTTCAGATAACCAAGGATGGCGAGAGCATTACCCTCATGGGCATCCTGGACCCCAGTTTTAGTACAGACTACCTCTTTGGTGACACCGAGAGTGTTTCTAAGCAGGCAATTTCTGAACTGCAGAATGAGTCTGACGGCTTCACAGTTTTGCTGTCCCACCGGCCAGAGCTGTTTGATCTTTATGTTAATACTGGAGTAGATCTGGTATTCAGTGGACATGCCCATGGTGGACAGTTTAGGCTGCCTTTTGTCGGCGGCTTGGTAGCTCCGAATCAGGGTTTCTTCCCAAAGTATGATGCAGGTCAGTTTATTAAGGAAAATACCACGATGATCGTCAGCAGGGGAGTGGGCAATAGTATTATCCCCGTTCGGTTTAATAACCGGCCTGAGATTATCGTGGCAGAACTGAGGCCTTCGTATTGATAAGGATATTTTGATAGCCCGCAGTTCGCACTGAACTGCGGGCTTGTTTCATTTGGAGATATAGAGTTCGCATGCCAGGCTTCACCCACGCAAGCAAGGGACCTTGCTTGCGTGGGTGCTATTTATGCTCCAATTACTTATCAATTCGACCAATTGGAATTTTACAGGGATGCCCCGGCAGGCAATTCGTGACTAATCGTCGTTTATATTCTCACATGATCTCCCGATACGGTAGATATTCTTTCGAATCGGGCAGTAATGTTAGTTAATTGCCAGACTGACAGTCACGAGTTGTCAGCGGCGACTCGCCGCCAAATTCAAGTTGCGAATTGTTAGAACAAATGGAGGCGGAAGATCCCTCCCGCCTCCATGATAGCATATTATCATGATGAACTCAATACAGATGCTGCCTGCCAGGCTTCGCCCATGCAGGCGAGATGGAGACCTTCATGACCGGTGTTGCCCATGACATCCCGAAGATCCAGAAGGAGCGCTTTCCTTAGATACTCAAAGCCCTGTTCTTCATAACCGTTTTGCAGTGCAAACAGTGCATGGCTTGCAAAGCTGAGGGTGGAATCATGGAGACAGATGGGTTCGAAATCTTCCCATGCTTCCTGTTTCTGCTTGGCTGTAAACAGATGGGGCATCCGGCTCATCAGAAGCAGAACATCCGCCTGTTTGATGACCCTGTACCGCTGAAGTCTGTCGAAGCAAACATGGTGATAGCTGGCACCGGCATCCAGTTTGATTTTCTCCATGTCCGCAGGTTCCAGAAGATGGAGCGTTTCATCCTGACG
>JAFRZX010000144.1 GCA_017442315.1 Bacteroidales bacterium | reverse complement strand
GCTATTCTTGCCATAATTATCTTAACTTAATTTGTTATACAACTAAAAATTATCCCTGGCGCATTTTGAACTTAGGGTTCTTCTTGCAGATTACATAAAGACGACCTTTACGCTTTACGATCTTGCAATCTTCGCTGCGCTTCTTGATGGATGCTTTTACTTTCATTTCCTTAAAATTTTATTTGTATCTGAAAGAAATTCTTCCTTTTGTTAAATCATAAGGTGACATCTCCACCTTTACTCTGTCTCCCGGCAGAATCTTGATATAATTCATCCTCATCTTGCCGGAAATATGGGCAATGATGACATGCCCGTTTTCAAGTTCAACCTTGAACATTGCATTCGGAAGAGTCTCAATGATTACTCCTTCCTGTTCGATTGCTGATTGTTTTGGCATCAATAATCACTTTAAAATTCAACATTTTTCTCTATAAAGTCAAAGGTAGACAACAACTCAGCCTGGCCTTTTCTGACAACAACCGTAAGTTCGAAGTGCGCTGACCTGCAGTGATCAGAAGTGCATACTGCCCAACCATCTTTAGCTAAATACACATTTCTTGCACCGGCATTTATCATCGGTTCGATACAGATCGTCATTCCATCAATCAGTTTCGCACCCTGTCCTCTGCGCCCGTAATTCGGCACACCTGGACTTTCATGCATACTCCTGCCGATTCCGTGTCCTTCCAATTCGCGGACTACGGAGAACCCGAATGACTCAGCATACGTTTGCACCGCGTGTCCTATATCACCAGTCCTGTTCCCTGCAACCGCTTTAGCTATACCTCTGTAGAGTGATTCCTTTGTCACATCAAGGAGACGCTGGGTCTCAGCGTCCACCTCCCCTACCGGGAAGGTGTATGCTGAATCGCCGTTGAATCCTTTATATAACGTACCACAATCCACAGACACGATGTCTCCCTCCTTGAGGACGTAGTCTGACGGAAATCCGTGTACTACAACATCGTTGACTGATATGCAGAGCGCGTAGGGAAAGCCATCATAACCGAGAAAACTTGGTATAGCTCCATTATCACGGATAAAGGTCTCTGCTACCCTATTCAACTCAAGAGTTGTCACACCTGGGGCAACAATCTTACCGACCTCTGCCAATGTCTTTGAAACGAGAATCCCGTTTTCACGCATCAGCGCTATTTCTTCCTCTGTCTTAGGCCTTGTCATCTTTCAAAGATCTTTATCAGAGTTACATTCCGGAACGTCCTTTCAAGCGCCCGGTTTTCATCAATCCGTCATAATGACGCATGAGAAGGTGACTTTCAATCTGCTGCAATGTATCAAGGACAACACCTACAAGAATCAGGAGGGAAGTACCACCATAGAAACTTGCAAACTGATTGTTGACACCGAGAATCATCGCGAAAGCAGGAAGGATAGCGATAAGCGCAAGGAAAACAGATCCAGGAAGAGTAACTCGGTCCATGATTGAATCAAGGTACTCAGCGGTCTTTCTTCCAGGCTTGACTCCTGGGATGAAGCCACCATTCTTTCTCATATCATCAGCCATCATAGTAGGATTTACAGTAACGGCTGTATAAAAATATGTGAATGCTATTACGAGAATTGCAAAAGTAAAGTTATACCAGAATCCGGTATAATTGCTCATCACTGCAGCGAAACCTCTTGTTGCATCAAACTGAGAGAAGATAAGAGGGAACAGCATAAGCGCCTGAGCGAAGATGATCGGCATGACACCTGCCGCATTGATCTTCATAGGAATGTACTGACGTACACCGCCATACTGCTTATTGCCCACTACTCTCTTGGCATACTGTACAGGAACTTTTCTGACAGCCTGAACAAGAGCTATTGCAGCTACAAAGACGAAGAAGAGAATCACAAGCTCAACAATGAAAAGGAGGGGGCCACCGACACCGTTTCCAGTAAACTTCTCACCAGCTTCTGCTGTGATAGCATATGGAAGACGTGCGATGATACCTACCATGATGATTAGTGAGATACCATTACCGATACCGCGGTCAGTGATACGCTCACCAAGCCACATCACGAACATTGTTCCTCCAAGAAGAATCAGTGTTGAAACCAGATTGAACCAGAAGTTGCTCCAGCCAAGCTGATTTACAGCCATGAAAGCACTAGATGGGATCTGGTTGTGAAGAGCAGCCATATAAGCTGGACCCTGGATGCAGATGATCGCAATGGTAAGATACCTTGTATATTGATTCATCTTGCGTCGTCCGCTTTCGCCCTCCATCTGGAGTTTCCTGAAGTAAGGGACGAAAACACCAAGAAGCTGGATGACGATAGATGCCGAAATATATGGCATCACACCCAGCGCAAAGATTGAAGCATTACCGAATGCTCCACCTGAGAACATGTTCAAAAGTCCGACAAGGCCTTCTGAAGCTGTGTTCTGCAGATTGGCAAGCTGAGCTGAATCTATGCCTGGAAGCACGATAAAACTTCCAAGGCGATAGATTACAAGCAGTCCGAGAGTATAAAGAATTCTCGTACGGAGCTCTTCAATCTTAAAGATGTTCTTGATTGTCTGGATAAGTTTCTTCATCTTTATCAGAGTGTTGTTGCAGTACCACCCACAGCCTCAATCTTAGCGATTGCAGACTTTGAGAAAGCATTTGCAGATACTTCCAATTTTGCTGTGAGCTCACCGTTTCCGAGAATCTTCACAAGCTGGTTCTTATTGATGAATCCTGCCTCACGAAGTGTCTCGACTGTAATCACTGTCACATTGTGAGTCTCAGCAAGAGTCTGAAGAGTAGCAACGTTGATACCCTTGTACTCTACTCTTGTAGGATTGGTGAAACCGAACTTAGGAAGTCTTCTCTGGATAGGCATCTGACCTCCCTCGAAGCCGATCTTGCGAGAATAACCAGAACGTGCCTGAGCACCCTTGTGACCACGGGTAGATGTTCCACCGTGACCAGAGCCCTCGCCACGTCCGATCCTCTTCTCTCTGCCTTTTGAGCCAGCAGCAGGTGTAAGATTATTTAATTTCATCTTTCTTTCCTCCTAATTTAAATTTCCTCAACGAT
Source organism: Bacteroidales bacterium (assembly GCA_017442315.1). Taxonomy (GTDB): domain Bacteria; phylum Bacteroidota; class Bacteroidia; order Bacteroidales; family UBA932; genus Cryptobacteroides. The sequence goes on along the minus strand of JAFRZX010000144.1, from coordinate 3,725 downwards.
TACAAGGTGACGAACCTTCTCTACCATACCCTTGGTAACTGGAGTAAGTTCCACCTCAACAGTCTGGTGCAGTCTGTGGATGCCGAGAGAAACAAGATTTGCAATCTGCCTCTTGGTCGCACCGTTCTTGCTCTTTACCTGAGTTATCTTAAGTTTTGCCATTTCTTCTGTCCTCCTTAACCTTTAAAAACTCTGCTCATAGGAATACCACGGAGTCCAGCTACTGTATAGGCATCTCTCATCTCAACAAGTGCGGCAACAGTTGCCTTCACGAGGTTGTGAGGGTTAGATGAACCTTTTGACTTAGCAAGCACGTTGTGTACGCCTACTGACTCGAATACAGCACGCATCGCACCACCGGCCTTGACTCCTGTACCAGGAGCAGCTGGTTTCATAAATACTCTAGCTCCACCGAACTTAGCTTCCTGCTCGTGCGGGATAGTCTTATTGAGGATAGGAACCTTTACAAGATTCTTCTTTGCATCCTCTATACCCTTTGAAATAGCAGTTGTAACCTCATTGGCTTTTCCAAGACCATAGCCTACAACGCCGTTCTCGTCACCTACCACAACAATGGCAGCAAAGCTGAAGTGACGACCACCCTTAGTAACCTTTGTCACTCTCTGGATGGCTACCAATCTGTCCTTAAGCTCAAGGTCAGATGTCTTTACTCTTTTAACATTTGTATTTGCCATAGTCTTTTAGAAAATTAAGCCACCTTCACGGGCAGCGTCTGCCAAACTTTTAACTCTTCCATGATAGAGGTAACCACCACGGTCAAATGAGATAGTAGTGATTCCAGCTGCGAGAGCACGCTCTGCAATCGCCTTTCCGACGATGGCTGCTGCCTCGATACCTGTCTTGCCCTTGCACTCTGCTGCAAGCGCCTTGTCATTTGAAGCGGCAGCACAAAGAGTCATGCCCTTCAAGTCATCAACAACCTGTACGTAAATCTGCTTGTTGCTTCTGAAAACAACCAGTCTTGGTCTTTCAGCAGTACCATTAACGACTTTGCGGATACGGTAGTGAATTCTTTTTCTTCTTTCAATCTTATTCAATGCCATAACTTAGTCCTCCTATTATTTAGCACCTGCTGACTTACCAGCCTTACGACGAAGCTGCTCGCCGACAAACTTAATACCCTTACCCTTATAAGGCTCTGGCTTGCGGAGTGAGCGAACCTTAGCAGCAACCTGACCTACAAGCTGCTTGTCTGCACTCTTGAGGCAGAGTACCGGGTTCTGACCCTTCTTCACTGGCTCAGCCTCAGCCTTGATTTCTGCAGGAAGCAAGATCTGAACTTCGTGAGAGAAACCGAGAGACATGATGAGCAACTGGCCCTGTACATCTACACGATAACCCACACCGACAAGCTCCTGACGGATAGTATAACCCGTTGAAACACCCACTACCATATTGTTGATGAGCGCACGATAAAGACCGTGAAGTGAACGGTGACGTGGCTGATCGGTAGGACGTGTCAACTTGATTTCTGTACCCTCTATGGTGACAGTGATGTCAACATCAACCTTCTGGCTGAGTTCACCAAGAGGTCCTTTAACCTTAACAACGTTGCCAGGAAGTACCTCGGCGGTAACTCCGGCAGGAAGGTTTACAGGTAATTTACCAATTCTTGACATTATTCGTTCTGTTTTAGATTAATATACATAACATATAACCTCACCACCTACATTAAGCTCGCGTGCTTCCTTGTCTGTGATGACACCCTTTGATGTCGAGAGGATAGCAATACCGAGTCCGTTAAGAACGCGTGGCATATTCTCGACGTCAGTATATCTGCGGAGACCTGGCTTAGACACACGTACGATCTTCTTGATCGCTGCAGTTTTGGTCTGCGGATGATACTTGAGAGCGATTTTGATTGTGTTGCAAGGGGTACCTTCAACCAGCTTGTAGCTGAGGATGTAACCCTTATCGCAAAGGATCTTTGTGATAGCCATCTTCATCTTTGAAGAAGGGATCTCTACAACTTTCTTTCCTGCAAGGTAAGCATTACGTACCCTGGTGAGGAAGTCTGCAATTGGATCAGTCATTTTTTTGTTTTGTTTTTGTTGAAAACCGACGCCCGGAAGCGTCCGATATCCAAATTGTTAATATTAATGATAATTATATGTTACCAGCTTGCCTTCTTTACGCCTGGGATCAGACCGTTACTTGCCATCTCACGGAACTGTATACGGCTGATACCGAACATACGCATATATCCCTTTGGACGTCCAGTGAGAGAACAACGGTTGTGCATACGGCAAGCAGCTGAGTTCTTAGGGAGCTTGTCAAGAGCAGCCCAATCACCTGCTTCCTTGAGAGCCTGTCTCTTGGCAGCATACTTAGCAACAAGTTTCGCGCGTTTTACCTCGCGGGCCTTCATTGATTCTTTAGCCATTGTATTCTCCTTGTTTAGTTGTTATTCTTCTTGAACGGAAGACCGAATGCCTTAAGAAGTGCGTGAGCCTCCTCATCGGTCTTTGCTGTAGTCACGAAAGTAATCTCCATTCCGAGGATCTTGCTGATCTTGTCGATATCGATCTCAGGGAAGATGATCTGCTCCTTGATACCGAGAGTATAGTTACCCTTGCCGTCCATCTTCTCAGAAATACCGTTGAAGTCTCTGATTCGTGGAAGTGAAACACGGATAAGTCTCTCAAGGAACTCATACATCCTTACATCACGAAGTGTAACCTTTGTTCCGATAGGCATGCCCTTACGGAGCTTGAAGTTAGAGATATCCTTTCTTGAATGAGTGATAACTGCCTTCTGTCCTGCGATGATAGAAAGTTCCTGCTGAGCTGTCTCAACGAGCTTCTTGTCACCTGTAGCATCACCCACACCCTCGTTGATAGTAATCTTTACGAGCTTAGGGCACTGCATAACAGTTGTATAGCCGAACTCCTTCATAAGCTTCGGAACAATCTCATCCTTATATACAGTCTTCAAAGCTGGCACATATGTAGCTGGAAGCTCCTGTGCAACTGCTGTCTTGTTAGTCTTTGCCATTATTAGATCTCCTCTCCAGATTTTTTAGCATAGCGGATCTTCTTGCCGTCAACCACCTTGTGACCGATTCTTGTAGGAGCTCCTGTCTTAGGATCAACCAGCTGAAGGTTTGAAATGTGAACGCCTGCTTCCTGTTTAACAATACCACCCTGAGGATGTTTCGGGCTTGGTTTAGTGTGCTTGCTGACAATGTTGATGCCCTCAACGATAGCGCGATCCTTTGAAGGGATTACCTCAAGCACCTTACCGGTCTTACCTTTGTCATTACCGGCATTTACATAGACGGTGTCGCCTTTTTTGATATGTAACTTCTTCATAATGATTGCGTAAATTAAAGGACCTCCGGTGCCAGTGAAACAATCTTCATATAGTTCTCACGAAGCTCTCTTGCTACAGGGCCGAAGATACGGGTACCTTTCACTTCACCTGCATTATTGAGAAGAACGCAAGCATTGTCGTCAAAACGGATATATGAACCATCCGGACGACGAATCTCTTTCTTTGTGCGGACTACGACAGCCTTTGATACCGAGCCCTTCTTGGCGTCACCGCCAGGGATAGCGCTCTTTACTGCAACGACGATCTTGTCGCCCACTCTTGCATAACGGCGGCGGGTACCACCCAGAACACGGATACAAAGAACCTCCTTTGCACCGCTGTTGTCTGCCACCTGTAAACGTGATTCCTGCTGTATCATTGTTACTTAACTT
>JAFRZX010000143.1 GCA_017442315.1 Bacteroidales bacterium | reverse complement strand
GGAATGGAGGTGATAGAGAAAGGGGTGGAATCTCCTTACCAAAATCCTGCAGCAGTCTATGAAAACCGCAGGAGAGGCATCCCTGTATTTGATGACAGAGAAGAGGAAATACGATATCTGCTACAACCGGAATACAAACAGTTCCTGCAGGCAGGAATGCAGGCGCTAAGACTTAACTAAGGAGGACTCGAAATGAAGAAAGAACCCAAATGGCCTTGGCCGGATCGAATGTATTTTGAAATATTCGGAGAACCGTGGCCGGATCGTGTTGTAGAGGTACCGAAAGATTTTGATCTGTGCCTCGAATTTGTGATGCGAAATTTCATCACACAGGAAGATGCTGCTATCATTCGTGAACGCTATGAGCAGTGCCTGACAGAGCGTGAGATTGCCCAGCGGCATGGGCTGACGATAGATCGCGCAAGAGGGCGAATTTACAAAGTCATCAAGAAACTCAGGCATCCCTCCAGAGCAAGATATTTGCTTCACGGGATGATTGATGGAGTAAAGAGAGAAGTGGAGCGTACTCGAACTGCTGCCTATAAAGAGGGTTATCAGGCAGGGTATCAGGACTGCAAGGAAGAATTCTTAATGAGGGATCAGGAGCGAAAAGAACTGGTAGAAGAGATCCGGAAATCTCTACCGGAACGAGTTTGCGACCTTGGACTATCCAATCACGCGTATTGGACTCTGGACCGAGCCGGTGTCACCAAAGTGGAAACGCTGCTTCTCCTTACGAAGCCTCAAATAAAGGCAATTCGTGGCATTGGGAGAAAAGCAGCGGATGAGATCTTTGCTAAGGCGGAAACATTAGGATTTCCTCTGGATGATGGATCACCCAAGATATATGAATGAAAGTGAGGAAAAAACATGGAAGTCAATCAAAATGAAGTGTGGCCTTATAATTTACTATGCCGCATCTTTGACCAAGAGGATCTGGTCGAACTGAAAGCGAATGCACCAAAAGAATTGGCTGCATTTCTGGCATATACCGTTCGGGATGTCTATTCCGATTGGGATGCAGACATCATTCTGAAGTTTTTTCTGGAGCAGATGCCTCCGGAAGTAATTGCAAAAAAGCTGAGAATTCAGAAGGAACGTGTCAATGAAGTAATCGCAAACGCAGGTAATAAGCTCAAGGATCCCATCCTTCTGGAGACCTACAGAAAAGGACTGCGCTGGCGGGTAGAGCAGGAAAAACAGAAGGCTTATGTAGTGGGTTACCGGAAGGGATACAGACATGCTATTAATGGAGTCCCTTCTACAACCGAGGACCATGGTAATGCCTTTACAGATGTTTTCTTCGATTTGCCTGGGCATAACCATCCAGTCTCTTTCTTGGAGCCTTCTGAAGAAACATACAGCGCCATGTATTGTACAGGAATCCACGAGGTGAAGCAGCTTCTTGAGGCAGATGAGAGAAAACTGCTGACAGAATACAGGCTTGGCCAGAATGAGATCAATGAAATAGTATCGCTGCTGAAGAAAAAAGGATACAGTTGCAATTTAACAAAGAGTAGAAACGATATCTCAATTTCGTACTGGCCGGATAATTTGCTGATTGCGGGCCTAACCGAAACATCTGCGTACCACTTGCTGTGCTATGCCCCGGTGGATTTGAGGGAGAGCTTTGAGTTTGTAAGGCTGATTGCACTGAGCAGCGAAGATGAAGAGATTCTGAGGTTATCTTATGACCTTGAATTCTCTTATCAGGATATCGTAGAAGAGTTGGAAATCGAGATTTCACAGGTGCATGAGCGAATCATCAGGGCACTTCGTAAGCTGCGTGATCCCAGATTCTTTGATCTAATCCGGTACGGTCTGAAAACCACCGTCCGGGAAATGATTCGTATGGAAAGCGAATGCGGCTTTCAGGATGGCTTTAACCGTGGCATAGAAGAACGCTGGGAAGATATCGATGAGGAAACGGGTGCGATGAATGTGCCCAAG
>JAFRZX010000022.1 GCA_017442315.1 Bacteroidales bacterium | reverse complement strand
TCGGGTATGACGGTGAAGAGATGCCCGGTCAAGCCGGGTATGACGGTGAGAGAGCTGGGGATGTCGGTAAGAGGGTCGTTGTGGATCGGTTGCCGCTTGGAGAGTATATTGCTCGGAGCGGGTATGACTGGACTGCGGAGGATCTTGCTGATGTCAATGTTGCTCTTGACTTGGAGATGCAGCAGGTGATGATTACTGTGAGCGGTTGGGATGGTGTTGTGGTGATGGATATTGTGATATAAATCAAGTATTCTATGACTGGTATTATTAGAACGTTTTTTGCTGACTTGCAGAAAAAATGCTATTTTTGCAATAAAACTGATTGTTTTATGACGACACGCCTTATAATCAAAGACTTTGGCCCGATTTCATCAGCAGATGTTGAGATCGGAAAGTTCACCGTAGTCATCGGTACGCAAGGTACTGGAAAGAGTTCATTGGCTAAACTTTTTTCAATGTTCTCTTGGCTTGAAAAGAGCCTTGTAAGGCACAACATTACAGAGTCTCAGATAACACGTGGAAAATTCGCGAACAAGAAGTTCTGTGAGTTCCATAGGATCTCATCGTATTTCCACGAGGACACATACCTGAAGTATCAAGGCAAGCATTATACTTTTGAGTACAAGGAGCAGAAAATGGAACTTTCATTTACTAATGGAGTTGATTTCACTGTGCCAAAAATCGAGTATATCCCTGCTGAGAGAAACATATTGAGTGCGTCAGAAAAGCCGAGTGCATTGAAAGGACTTCCGGAAAATCTTCTTGCATTCCTTGATGATTATGAAATGGCAAAAGGTAAGTTGAAGGAATTCAATCTACCTCTGTCATCTCATCCTGTATCATTTGAATATGACCAGTTGAACAAGATTTCGTGGCTTAATGGAAAGAACTTCAGAATAAGAGTCTCAGAATCATCAAGCGGATATCAGTCTCTGTTGCCATTATGTCTTGTGTCGAAATATCTCACCGACCTTATTATTGAGAAGAAAGACACTCAACTGACCAATGAGGAGAAGCAGAAACTCCGCAAGGAAGTTGAAAGCATTATGTCCAAAGATCTTTCTGAAGATGTGAAGGATGCAATGCTGAGCAATCTTTCTCAAAGATACGGCTATTCGTATTTCATCAACATTGTAGAAGAGGTGGAACAGAACCTGTTCCCAACAAGTCAGAAAGAGATTCTGTATTATCTGATCGCACAGTGCAATCGTTTGGACGGCAATCGTCTTTTCCTAACTACCCATAGTCCATATATTGTGGATTATCTGACACTTGCAGTCAAAGCGTCATCAATCTATAACGCTTCAAACAACAAGGAGGAAGCAGCTAATGCAATGAATGATATTGTATGCAAGGATGCGTATGTTGATGCCGATAAACTGAATATATATCAGATTACAGAAGCTGGAGAAGTGAGGTTGCTGCCAATGAGTGGAGGATTGCCATCAGACAGCAATTATCTGAATATGTCTTTGGCTCAGACAAATGATATGTTTAATGACTTGCTTGATGTGGAGGAGATGTGATGGATATAAACTTCTTTGATGCGAAATATCACACAGAAGCGGCCAGGAATGATTCTGCATTTGGTTTGTCTGATGACAATCGGATTGCTTTCACGACAAATGATCCAAATCTGATTATAGCCGAAGTGAGCAATCCGGCAAATGTTTTGGTGCAGTTTGTACCGGTAGATCACAACATTATCGTCAAAGACACTCTTGAGCAGGAAGTCAGTATGTGCGATGCGATGATCTACACTCCAGACAAATCTCCAAAGAAGGATATTCACTTCATCGAATTGAAGGACCAGATGGCGAATTGGATACCAAAGGCTATATCGCAATTGGAGAGTACAATCCAGATTTTCTCGCAGAATCACGTTTTGGAGGACTTCAGATATAGGGTTGCAACTGCGGCAAACAAGGCACATCCGCAATTTAACTTCTCGACCAAAGAAGATTGTCAGGCTTTCAGAAAAAGGAATAAATTCCGACTGAATATCTGTAGCCAAATCGACATAAAACAATAATAAGTATAGAGGCAGCGTTCGGAAGGATGCTGCTTTTGTTCTATGCGGCAAGGATGAGGTGGGAGTGCTGGTTGACGAGGGTGATGATTTCGTTGTGGTATTGGGTTTCCTGGTTGTGGGAGCCGTAGCATTGAAGGATGTGGCCGTCTGTGAGGGATAGTTCGATGGTTTCGAGTGGGGTGTCCGGGGTGTCGATGAGTCGGGCGGAGAGGATGAGGGAGTTCTTGCGGTCGTAGTAGGTGTTGGTGAAGACACAGTGATGGAGGGTGTCACCT
>JAFRZX010000021.1 GCA_017442315.1 Bacteroidales bacterium | reverse complement strand
CCACTTTCTCTGCATCCTTTACGCACAGTGCCCGGTTCTCGCCCATGAAACGCAGGACAGTCTGCCGGTGATCTTCTATTGCTACTTCAGTTTCCAGCCCAGGGAAGTTCCAACTAACAGACTGTACTAATTCCATCCAGGATTCGATGTCCAGAGGCATTCCGTACTCAACCTTCATATAATTCCTCCAAAATGGAAAAACGGCGCAGACCTATGCCTGCGCCGTAAAACATACACGATTTCCCGACAATTTCACCGGGTAAGGGTATCAGGAGCAAGGCGAACTACTTTTTCATAACTAACTACATAAGTCTTCATAATTCTCGCTCCTTTCCAAAAAAACTAGTATAATTTTAGCACTCTGATTCGCCTTTGTCAATGAATTAGCCGTTGAGTCAGCTATATTTTCCGAATAAAATAACCAGAGCAACCAAGATCGCTCTGGTCATTCATAAGGTCAATACTCAAAACTGTAAGTTCAGGTCTGATCCTGCGTTTGGCGAGAAGAACATGATATAGTAGATCGGGATGTAGGTGATCTTCCCTTTCGTCATGATCTCCCTTTCATTGGATACCACATATGCCTTCTCGATATGATAGTCTTCATTCTGGGTGAAGGCATTCAGCGCGCTGTGAACTGTGTAATCCTTTCCGGACTTTACCTCAATAGGAACCGTGGACAATGTGCTGTAGTCATCGATCAGGTAGTCCACCTCACCCTTGCTGCGGTTATCGTAATAGAACAGTTCATAGCCATGCGCCACAAGCTCACTGGCCACAACCGTCTCATAGACTGATCCTAAGTTAACACTTCTCTGGTCATCCAATACCGCGCGAATATTGTTACCGTACAGAATTCCCGTCAAGATACCCACATCGTTCAAGTACAGCTTCAGCAGATTCTTGCCAGCAGACTCTATCAGAGGGAATGCAGGATTGGAGATTGCCTGCACCTTCAGTGCAATGCCGGCACTGATCAGATACTCGAATTCATCCGCATAGTCTCCAAAGGTCTTGCCGCGTTTGTTCTCGATCTGCTGTGCCACTACCCTCTTTTTCTTATTTTCCATATTGGATGGGATCAGATCAAAGACTCTTCGGATCATCAATTTCCGCTCGTCGTCATACTTGGATGCATCGGCTGCGTAATAGTCGTGGATCTCTCGCTGCACCTCCCGGACCGCCTGTATGTTTTTCTGGGCAAGATATACATTGACCGCATCCGGAAGACCGCCTACCAGCAAGTACTTACGGAACAGATCCATCATCTTCTTATGCATCGGCTCATCGAGGGCTTCCAAACGATCAAATTTCTTACGCATAGCGTTGATGGCGACCTCATTCATACCGTTAGCATATAGAAATTCCTCGAAATCCAGAGGATACATCCGAACTTTGCGAATACTCCCCATAGGGATAGAAGTAGTTTCAGAAAGTGTGACGCCCAGCAGTGAACCACTTGCCACATAAGTGAATTTATTATCTTGGGACAGAAACTTTAACAGTGTCAGCAGATGTGGATATGCCTGGATTTCATCAATGAAAATGAGGGTATTCTCTCTTTTCTTCATCTTATCGCCTGCAATCATACTGACCTGCAGATAGAAATCATCAACGGTTCTAGTCTCCGCAAACAAGCGATCGCCAAGAGAGTCCTCCACCATATTGATTTCAATTACATTTTCAAATAACTGTGACGCAGCATGGCGGATAATATAGGTCTTACCTACCTGACGTGCGCCATCCACCAGCAGAATCTTGGGTGAGCCAGACTGTAAGTGCTCCTTAATAAGCGATTCAATCTTTCGATAAAGCATAATGTTACCTCCTTTGCAACATTTCAATATGATATTACCACACCTTAACTGACATTTCAATACTAATTTGTCGCAAAATATGGAACTTTTCAAATAGCAAAGGGGACCCCTTCATCAGGGGTCCCCTTAGCTTCAGCGCTTGGATCTCTCCAAGAAAATGATCAGTTTATCAGTCATTGTCCAAACTACCCAGATACAGGCAAACGAAATCATGGCTGGAATGGCCAGGATCAGTATGACAGCCAGCGCTACGTATATGACTGCGGAGCATGCAGCTCCCCGCCAATCTATCTTACTCTTCTGACGCACTTCCCTGCTCATTAAGATATTCACAAGTCATCTCCACCGTTCCTACAAAGTCAGTGAAATCGATCATTGCGTAGTTACCGCCGGATCGAAAGTACAGTTCTGTTTCAAAACAGCCTTCTGGATCCAAGGGCAGCAAGTACACTTCCTGGTTGAGTCTGATACGGACACAGGCATCACCAGACTCAGTTGAAACCTTTCCGGAGCAGAGCAGCACCCGGTCCTCGATCGAAGCGCCACCGAAGATAACATCCCGGCCAGTCTG
>JAFRZX010000142.1 GCA_017442315.1 Bacteroidales bacterium | reverse complement strand
GCAGTCGCAGTTTTCATTCTCAGCATAATCCTTATGGTTGTCGGAACGAAGATGAACAAGAACTACAAGTGCACCAGATGCGGCAAGCGGTTCAATCGTATGTGATCAGATAAATCTGGATTTTTGATGAAACGAATAGTAAACATACTATTGATTCTTTTTTCACTCTTGGCTTTACCTCATAAGGCAGTTGCAGGTTCGACAGTGCAGGTGAGAGACATTGTCATCATTGACAATGTAGAGTATAGGGCAAATCATCCCCTGATGTTTCAACTTGACTCTGTCACATATTATTCTTTGAAAGATAAGTTTGATTTCAATTCTGCCACCTTCTCTTGGAATTTCAGGGGCCATGTCGCTACATTTAATGTCAAAGGCAAGAAACTTTATCTGAACAAGATCGAGACTTCCGCAGATCATACCGACTTCAAAGGTTTGCTGGATAAGTATATGGATAGGAAAGGCAGAGTCTTGGCCTGCTGGGTTTCAGGAACAATCATTTGCGGAGCCGGAGAATGTCTGTATGTTGCTTCAAACGGATGGGACAGTGTTTATGAGCAGGAAACGGAGTTGACTATAGAAAACGGAGTCATTGTCTCTTCTCGGAAATACATAAATACAACCTATGGAACTGTGCATCTTGACGATGTCACTTATAAAATATCACCGGAGTTTGACCTCAGCAAGATTCCTGCACCAAAGGGTCGCGTAACAGTCAGGATAGATGCCTGCAAGTTCAGTAAGGAAGGTAAAGTGACCGACTGGTCTGTGGATTTCTTGCGAGGACATGATAATCTGTCTGATCAGATTAAAGAAATGATCATTGCAGAAGTCAACAGGGTATTCAATCTGTTTGATTGGAAAACATATTGCCAGGATGGTGAATGGCATTGGCTCCCTCAAAATGGCGTCACATGCCCGTTGATATTTCAATGATTGGACGTCATCACCGGCTCCGCCTTGACATATGTCACATAGCTTCCGTTATAGCCGTCCATATCGGAATAGTCATAGCGGACCAACGCAATGACAGACTTGTCATCCTTCCAGATATGCAGAGGAGTATCATTCTCATCTGCGGAGGCGAACAATTCTGTATATTTTTCCTCTACCTCTGAACTGTCACTGTATGCAGGGGTCTTGTATAGTCTTGTAATATAGTCGTAAAGCCATTCTTTCGCATAAGGACTATTCATGCTCTTGTCCAAATATACCCTGACATACGGTGTCTCATCTTTCCGGAAGGACTGACTTAAAAGGCATAATTCCGGTACTATGAAATTATTATAAGGAACCGTTCCGATGGCCGTATCTGAAATATCATCCCAATCATACATCAGGATATCCTTGCCATTTGTCAGATTGACCTCGATGGCATCAGTATAGATCACTTCATTATTCTTGTATGCATGAATCCTACATAAGCAACCTTGCGGAAGATAGAAATAATGATCCCATCCTACAATCAGTTCAGAGTGGCCTTTCTCATCATAATACACCTTACGGCTTCCGTCCTCTCCCATAACGCTGAATACAAGAGAATCGCACAGCTGCGACAGGCTCCAGTTCATATAATCGTCTCCCTCTAGATAGAAATGCACAGGCTCAAATATGTTTGCAGTATGTGTGTTCAGACTTGCATCTTTAATCTCCAGTGTAGGGAACT
>JAFRZX010000141.1 GCA_017442315.1 Bacteroidales bacterium | reverse complement strand
TTGGGAGCGGATGCGTACAAAGACATCAATCTCTCTGTGAATGTGTGGTGGGGATTAGATGGTCGTCTTCTGTGGCTTTCGCAGAAAGACATAGAGGACGAGTGCCGCTTTTTATTGATGTGCGGCCTTGGGCCGGACATCGCGGGATGACGGTCGGAATCAACGAGAGTAGGTTTGCGACGAGGGCGTGGGCTTGTGGGGAGAGAGTCAGGTATCCAACGATTTTCCCAAAATCGTTGATAAGATACCTGATGAACGAAGGTTGAATCGTGGCAAACCGGGGCTGAATTGAAATGCTGGAGTCTTTCAACGAGCTGGCCGACTACCAACCTTCACTAAGCACATTGACGTTCGAGGGCGGCGACTTGCACTGGCGACTACTGCACTGAGGTCGCCGCCCATGCACCGGAGGCACGCCTTGAAGGCGAATCTCTTGACTTTCGTAGAAAGGCTAGAGTTTCGCGGCGGGCCGGAGTTATAGATGGTTGCCGACTGACCGTAAGGGAAGTGGGCAAGTGCCGCTTTATATGTGTGTCGGATTCTCAGTCGAGCCGGGGATGATATAAGAATCTAGATGGGATGGCATTGGGGTCGGGCATGACTGGTGGTTGGAAATTTGGGCGTGAGGGTGTAAAGTCTAATGGAATATGTATTGTAAATTGAAAATTTTCAATAATTTTGCATCTTTATTTTTGACAGGTATATAGAGTGATGATAGGTAGGTTTGCACATAGCACAATGAATAGCTTCTTTGGAAACATGGAGGCGGGTATGTGCGCAACCGTTACCCCCCCTATAAAAATCCTGTAAATCAAATAGTTGACCGCAATAGTACGGTCAATAAATTAGTTTCGGCGTTACACTTGGCAGATCGGCTGCCTTGTCTGTAATGCCTTTTTCTGTGTTAATTATTAAGCAATAAATTTATAAACAATAAGTATTGATACTATGAAGAAGAGTTTGTTTTATTTGTTTATGTTGATGGCAGTCGTAGCGATGCCGTTGACATCTTGTGAGAAGGATCCTCAGAAGGAGGATGGTCAGCATGACCCTAAGTCTGATTCTGACCTTACAGAGATTACAGCATACAACTCGTTGACTTGGATGCAGGGTAGCCTCGTTGTGGTTAATAAGAATGGTGAAATTGTCAGAAGAATCTACGGTGAGCCTCTTGATGAGTCTCAGCCTGATGTGCTTTCGGCACCTGTTGCCAGCTATGCGACAGCTGAGAAGGTCTTCCTCAGCTGGGTGGCACCTGGCAAGAGTGCAACAAAGGTTGATGGAGGTTATGACTACAACCTTACTGATGAAGAGGGCAAGGCTCAGGGTAGCGTATCATTCCGTGCCGTAGAGGACGGAGGTCGTGTTGTTGCACGTATGACTGTGGCAGAAGGTACTGAGCTTGCGGAGGTAAGTGAGGTTAATTTTATCAACTCGAAGCTTTGGCCAGAGAATGCTGCTCCTTGGGTAGAGGTTAAGGAAGGAGAAGTCGTTACTAGGGCTGATGGTATATTAACATGGGAAGATGGTTTCTATCTTAAATCGGGAAGTATTCCGTACTATACCCTCCAGGGAAATACTGATGGCAAAGTCGGTATCCAGGTGTATCTGTGCCCAGATTCTAATGATTCTGACCTGCATCCGACACCTTCCCACTACACTAGCGAATCTCTACAATATCTCCCATCTGAATGGGAAGCACAGCAGATTCTCGATATCTTTAACAACGATAAAGCCAGATGGGACAAGATGATGGAAACTATGGCTTCTATGGGATATGATTGGTATCCTAAAGCGGGCTGGGAAACTACTGAAAACGCAGAGTTCATGATTAATTCAGCATCGGGCGCGTACATGGGATATAAGCTGAGCTGCTTGGATTTGGATGAGGATGATTCTGATGGTAAAAAAGGTAGTATACGCAGCGTAAACCCTCGCAGTTTGTACAAATACCGCTATATGCGCGTAAAAATCTATCCTCCAGTTGAATAGTAATTCATGACATTGAAGCGTAGATTTACAAATAGGTTTATCATTATTTCCTTCTTCCTCCTCCTTTTTACAGGGTGCAGGAAGGAGGAAATTGGTTTTATTCATAATTACCGAGTGGAAGTGGTCCTTTCACCCGGAGGTGTCGGCGATCAAGGTTATAACGACAAGATCCTGAGAGGATTTCAGGAGGCTGCAATCAAATATGGATTTATGCTGGCCGTGCATGTTCCTGACGAAAAGGAACAGGGCAGACAGATTTATGAAGATTGGCTGAGTACTACGATTGACGATAAATGCGAGCGTTCTCTGTTTGTTTTTTCAGGCAGCGAATACGAGTATCTATTGGAAGAACTCACTCTTCCTGATGATAGCAGACAGGATGTGCTGATGCTTGAAACCGAACGGGAATATGATGGCATATACACCTTCAATGTAGGCTGTTATGCAGCTAGCTACCTAGCTGGAGCGACTTGCGTGCTGGATAATGAAGGAAAGGAACAGAAGGCATTGATAATTGCTGCCAATCCTCACGACAGACAGGTGAAACGTGCCGTCGACGGATATAGGGACGGATACTTGGCTGCTGGTGGCACTGGATGCGACATACATTATCTGAGCGAAGAGCCGGACGGCGGATATCGAATGCAGGACGAAGCATATCAGTTCTGTCTGGAGAATGACGGAGAGTATATGTACTATTTTTCTGCTGCTGGAGCATCCAACAAGGGCGTGTACCGCTTTTCGCGCGAAAGTTACAACTTGGCAGTAGGAATGGATGACAATATGGGTTTCTTCTCATCTATGATTACGATGTCGGTTGTCAAGCATATGGACAAAGTCGTTATCGATGTGCTTGGAGCCTTGCTTGAGAATAGGGAGATTCCATATCATCAGGACTTTACATATTCATCAGGATACGAGGAAATGGTCTATTCAGAAGGAGTTACTGAGGAATGGTTCCTCGACATTTCTGATATCAGGAATCGTATCATAGAAATTGAGCAGAGTTATGAAGAATCTTTACAATAGTATTTGGGTGCTTCTGCTCTGCGTGAGCACTCTTCTGTCGTGCGAGAAAACGCCGATGGAAGACACTGCGGGCTTGAAAGAGGTTAGAATCGCAGTGGTTCTTCCTGAGAAGGACCGTGAAGCCATTTGGAATAACGCTTTGGAATTGGCCGCAGAGAACATCAGGGAAGCATATATTGGCGTAAAGGTCGTATATGAGTGGTATGATGAGGAGTCAGTCAATCTTACCGAGGTCGGTGTATCTCTTTCAAATCGTGAAGAGATCAAGGGTGTCATAGGATGCAGCGTTTCTGCGAACACGAAGAAGCTTGCCCTTGCTTTGGCTAAAAAGAAGACTAATATAAAGCCTTTGTTTACATTCTCGACATCACAGGAGCTGCCGAGAGTCTTCGGACATCGTGGTTTTCTCTGGGGTTTGTGCGAAACGGATGTCTCGCAGAGTGAGATCATTCTTTCTTGTATTTCGCATGAGCACCCTGCTTTAAAGAAGGTGGCTCTGCTTGCGGCTGACGATATGTATGGGCAGACTTTTGTGGACTGGTTCGCATTCCAGGCAGTGGAGCTGAATCTGGAACCTGTCAGCATCGAGACATACAAGGAGTCCCGTGAAATTGAAAGCTGCCTTCAAAGAATCCTTGACAGCGGAGCTGATGCCATTGTGTGTGCACCGGCTGCTGCGGAGGATGTCGTACCTGTACAGGATTATATTGACCATTTCATGTACGAGTCAGAAGGCGGCCGAGGAATTGCCTTGATGTTTACTGACAGGGCGTATAACAAGACTATTCTGGAGGGTGATTACCCGGTTGATTATATTTCTGGTCTAGCCCCTGCCAGTCACCCGAATTCGGGCTTTAGTGTGTCATACGATGCCATATACGGCAGAGTGCCGTTTGCGGGCGAAGCTGAGGCCTACGATGCTGTTCTGATCACTGTTCTTGCTGCTGCTTGGGCTGAAAAGAATGAAGAGGAGGATTTGAATAAGGCTGTGTCTGCTTTGCTTAATGGACAAGCTGATTCTCAGGGAGGCTGGACTGCCGGTATGATTTCCAATTATCATCACGCGATTATGGCCGGCGGTACTCCAGCGATAAGCGGTGCGACGGGCAGATTGGATTTTGATTCGCAGTATTATACTACCATCCGTTCGACATCGTATGCCCGCTGGATCACTTATAAAGGTAAGATGATTATCATTGACTATTACAGTCGAAGCGGTGAGGGGAATTCATCTTCTCCTGTGGCGGCTTGGGAGTGGAAGAAGCAGCATATGCAGGATTTTGGAGAAAGTGGTAATGAGATTGATTATCCTGAACTGAAAGACAATTATGCGGTGTTGGTGGCCGCTTCTGAGGGATGGTATAACTATCGCCATCAGGCGGATGTCCTGGGCTTTTATCAGTATTTGAAAGGAAAGGGATATGATGATGATCATATCATTCTGATTATGGCTGATGATATAGCCAATAATGAACTGAATCCGCTGCAGGGTGTGGTCCGTAGAGAGATCGGTGGCAGGAACTTGTATGAGAATGTTTAGCACATGACAATTTTTGAAAATTATCGCTGTATCTTGTTGATTATCAATTAATTAAACTTGCAAAAGACCTCGAAATTTTGTAACTTTATAAGTACCCTTAATACTTATAATCAATGCGTTACAAAACCCGAG
>JAFRZX010000140.1 GCA_017442315.1 Bacteroidales bacterium | reverse complement strand
GCATCCTTTGCTGCCTTTGTTACGAGCACAAGGTTGCTCTTTGTGGGATTTCCGTTACCTCCTAGGTGTGAGAACTCCGTGAGCCAGAATTTCTTCTCCCAGTACTCAAGTAATTTGTCGTAGGTAATCTCTGTCGGCTTGTCAATCTTTGCCGAGCCGAGACAGACGCTTGACCCCGTGACATTGAAGAACGGAGCAGCGTAGAGTTCCGTTTCGGGCTTCAGCTCCTTGTCTATGTATGCGTATATGTTCATACGCTCATCCCTTACTTCATAGATTACTCCAGGGAGATTGTACTCAGCATTCTCAATATGTAGCGACTCCTTAAAGAACATCATACGCTTCTGTGGCGGGTTGTACCAGATGTATTTCTCGTTACCCTTTCGGGTATCACTCCATAGCATATTGGATGGGATGCGACCATGCGGCGTACTGCTGTGCCTTTCGGAATATCCCTTGATGAGTTCGTTGATGAACTCCACCGTAACAGGACGACCTTCACTCATAGTACCTTCATTGTTTATGCTTCTGAGTTCAAGGAAATGCGTATCTCCACCATCTGTGGAGTATGCAATCAGTGCCGCACGAGGGTGCAGCATTGTATTTATCTGCTTGGTTAGTTTGTTGGTATCCATAATCTTAACTTATGTAGTAGATGAATTTATCTGCCCACTTGAAGAATCTTTCGGGGTAAGTATCTTCCAATGAGAACGGCTTTTCTGTCTGAGGTGTTACCTCGAATGTCGAAATAGGAATAATGTCATAAGAGTTATAGAGATTTTGTGTGAGATGGTCTTCAAGATAATCTGTCAACATATCATAATCATATATAACCCTTATCTGCTGCTCCAATCCTATGGGAAGGGTATCAGGCTCATCATCATAGAAAGGATCGTATGCGTAATACATAATCGACTTATTGGGAGTGATATATTCCAATCCGGCTCTCATCAACTCGATGAGACCATTCTCAAAGCCATTTTTGCAATCGTATCCTTCAATGGCTTTCGGTAAGTTCTTGTAGTAAGATTTACGCCACACCCTGTCAAGAGAACGATGAGCCTTGCCACCCTCCTTATAAGAGCGTATCAACCGTTCCCTGTTTTTACGCTCTTCGGGTTCTTCATCTTCCGGAGCATCGGATATCCATTCCAAGATACAATCCACATCGTCTTCATCGTTGATAGTGGAAAATCCGTTTGCCTTCATCAGATTGTGGATAAAGGTAATGACAATGCGTCTTAGCTTTGGATTGAGATTCTCCACAAACTTTATCGGGAAGTAATAGAGTGTATATTGTCCCCAAGTATGCGTCTGCCATAGGTTGAAGTATAGACGACCATTATCCTCCTCATAATTGAGGTTCATACCTTCGCCTATTATTGCAGCCATCTCGTGATATAGATTGGATATGCTTTCGCCTATACTCCTGCCGGGTATATGCTCCGCCTTTACATTCATCAGTTCGGCATAGCGGAAATAGGAATCACGCAGGTAGTCGTAATTCTCCTGCGTGATTAGGTTATAGCTGTTTCCACAATAGTTCTCCCTTGTTATCACTTGTGGTGCTATGGGGAGTATCATACTTTTCAGAAAAGAATTACGGCACCCGTTGGCGCCGTAACTCTCTCTGCTCTTGTCACACCGTATCGTATCTCCCGCTTGGTCGATGCGATTATCATCCTTGCGAGCTGTTCCGACTGATGTTCGTCCAATGGTCTGCATGACTTCTTCTTTTTAGTATCCTTACTCATAGTTTTCATCCTTTTGTTCCGATGGTTGTCTTGAACTCATATACAGCCTTGTCATCCTTGATGGTCGGGCCGTGTACGGTTGCCGTGGTCAGTTCCGGATAGATGTTCGAGTAGAAGCTCATCACACTCTCCGGAGAGTCATTCGGATTGGGATCAGGAAGTGTAATCATCTCTGTACCTTTCTTAAAGGTGAATGATCGCTGCATTTCGT
>JAFRZX010000139.1 GCA_017442315.1 Bacteroidales bacterium | reverse complement strand
TTATTCAGAAAAACGAACAGCGCAGCTACAATGGCGGCTACCTATTCCTGCAGAAAATCTATCACGAGCTGGGCTTGGACTATATCTGCAAGAAGATCGAGAAGAAGCACAAGAACAAGTTTGACCTGAATGCCATTCTTTCAATGCTGCTTTACACTCGTGTTCTATATCCTGGCTCAAAGTTATCTTCTCTTGAGGATGCCAAAAGACTTATAGAACAGCCTTCTGCTGATATACATCAGGTATATAGAGCCCTTAGTTTGCTTGCAACAGAGTTCAATGAGGTCCAGGCGGATGTCTATAAACGTAGTTTGAAATTAGGCAAAAGGGACACCCGTGTCGTATACTACGACCTGACCAACTACTTCTTTGAATGGGAGGAGGAACAGGGGCTGGTTCAGTACGGCCACAGTAAAGAAGGTCGTCCACTACCGATTGTTCAGATGGGTCTGTTCATGGATAAAGACGGCTTCCCGTTGGCAATGTGCATAGAGCCGGGCAATACTGCTGAGACCACCACACTCAAACCGATGGAAGAACTTCTGAAGGAGAAGTTCGGACTCTCTAAACTCGTTGTATGCACGGACGGAGGCCTGTCGTCATATGAGAACAGGAAACGCGACAGTGCAGGAGGCAGGGCCTTCATCACAGTCCAGTCGCTGAAGAAGCTCAGGAGTCCGCTTCAGGAATGGGCTCTTGACACTAAAGGCTGGCACATAAGCGGTTCAGACTCCGAATACGACATCAGTCAGCTGGATCCTGATGAATACAACAACGTGACGTTCTACAAAGAGAGGTGGGAGCCTACCAGGATGTCAACAGGCGAGGTTCTCGAGCAGCGCATCATCGTCACTTTCTCGTTTAAGTATAGAGAATACTTGTCATATGTACGCAATCGTCAGATATCAAGAGCACAGGCTCTGATCGACTCTGGTCGCGGAAACACATCCAAGCGCAAGAGTCCGAATGATGCCAAGCGATATATCAAGTCCGAGTACTGTACAGCTGATGGAGAACTGGCACAGATAGAGAACTTCTCCCTCAATCAGGATATGATTGATCAGGAATCGCGCTTTGACGGCTTCTATGGCATATGCACAGACCTTGAAGGCCCGGCTCCGGAAATAATCAAAATCAACGGCGGCAGATGGATCATCGAGAACGGCTTCCGCACGATGAAGACTGACCTTAGGGCAAGACCGGTATACTTGAAGAGAGACGACAGGATCAAGGCACACTTCCTGACCTGCTTTCTGTCGCTGCTGCTTTACAAGTATCTTGAAAAGAAAGTCAACCGTGGCGGTCAGCACTTCACTACATCTGAAATCATAGACACCCTCAAAGATATGAACTTCCTGAGTGTCAACGGAGAAGGATATATCCCTACATATACGAGGACCGATCTTACAAACCATCTGCATGGTTCTGCAGGCTTCAGGACAGACTACCAGATAGTCACAAAGAAGCAGATGAGAAGCATAATATCGTTGACAAAAAAACGTGAAAAGGATAATGAAGACTAATAGTTGTGATGGGGTGGACTTCGGGCGGCGTAGTCGCCCGTGACTTCGTGAACGGGAGGGACCCGTTGGCCCGAAGGGACAATGGGAGGGATAGCGCCGCAGGCGCGTACCGGACCGAAGTCCACCCCATCACAACGATAATACATTACATATCCGAAAAAAATCTTGAGGCTACAAATTGCCATCACAGCAATCTGTAGCCTCAAAATATGTCAAATTGCACTAAATGAAAGTGTCAAAGACAGGAAGATACAAAATGTTTTTGAATTAGAAAGACTTTTGTTAAAGTTAAATAAAAGTTTTATCACAAAGTGATGTTATAGACATATTCTTTGTCCCACTCCTGAATGGTAATCTTTACATAAGTGATATAATAGTCAAGGACTA
>JAFRZX010000138.1 GCA_017442315.1 Bacteroidales bacterium | reverse complement strand
ATACGGAGGGCTCACCATGAAATCGAAACTCCCCCCTACCCCTTTCTCATGTCTTGTTTAAATTTTATCAACTTTTTTGATATTATTTAATGTTAAATATTATCATATTAATTGATATCAGTTAATGTGATAGATATTCATTCCGGGGATATCTATCACCTTTTTCTTTTTCGTTGCCTCTGATACTTCTGCATAGGTTTTCTTACTGTGGCATCTGTGACAGAGTGCTTGAAAGTTTTTTTCGTTCCACATCAGCTTAGGATCTCCCTTGTGAGGAATGATATGATCTACCTCAGTAGCAGGAGCTCCACACTTAACACAGATAGGATGTAGCTTGAGATACATCTTGGAGGTCAGAGTCCATCTGTAGGTATATCCTCTCTCATTAGATGTAGGTCTCTCCTTACATGCTCTCTTGGTAAATTCTTTTCTCTTGGCTTTTATCCTTTCTTGAGTCTCTTGCCAATGTTTCTCACAATAGTATCCATGAGTCGCATACTCTCTGCATCCCGGATGAGCACATGGTCTCTTAGCTCTAACAGTCATTATCTAATCCTTTCTGCATAGGAATGATACTAGGCTCATACTTCTGAGAGCCTTGGTTCTTTCTCCTTTGTTCTTTGAGGTACTTGATAGCCTCAAGGTTAGGGGCAAGCTTTCTCTTGAATATCTTAGACTTTCCGTCTTTATCTTTTCCTAGCTCATCAACAGTGACACCAATAGCTAACTGATACAGAGCATTATCAAGACCTTTGTCTATCTCATCATCTGTCATAGCACACCTCAATACTCAAGAGAAAACTGCAGACCGCCTTTTCTCGATAATGACGATCTGCATAGCACCTGTCTACATCATTCAGTAGTGGTAGATCCTGCAATGCTAAGAGTAGCAATGTACTGAGATACAGGAGTAGGTACATCTCTGACTGTAGTAAAATCAATATCGATACTGAGAACATATTCTCCAGTCTCAAGACCTGCATCATCACCTGTAATGTAGTCGTTAACAGCATCCTCTAAGGCACTGAGAGTAGCAGCAGTAATCAGCTTAACTCTGCTGATATAAGTGTTAATTGTAGTAGCCATCTATCTATCCTCATGTTGTGGTAATTAATATCCAATCTAGTCTAGGCTTAAGCCTAGGTAGACAGAGACAGTCACCATATGCGACCTTATACCACAATCAGCCGTGAGACTGTCTCTATCATCTGGCGGAGCAAGAGACTTATATACAATGGTCTGAGCTGTGCAACATATACAGCCACAGTACAACTGTCTCCATGAGCAACTTGCACAGAGTATGCTCTTTATCACTGCTCCATAATTCAGACTCCTGTGCGACATTATCAATCTATGGCTTAAACTGACAATGTGACAGGAGGCAATCTGATAGACTGAGTACGTCTGATATCCATACATCCGTGTAGGTCATCAGCAGTGACTCAGCCACCCAAAAGGGAGCTACCTGGTCCGCATCTAAGATTAAGCGTGTAGCCCTAATTCTGGCGGGATTAGATGGGATCGAACCATCGACACATGGATTAACAGTCCACCGCTCTACCTACTGAGCTATAATCCCTATATATGGTACGGTTATTTTTAATGATGATACCGTCAAACATCTTCAATGCCTTGATTGTAAAAATCAAGTCCTCTTATTCTTTTTCCTTGACCAACCATACCTCTAGGCAGTCTAGGTTATTATCTACAAGTGTCACATATCTGTTATACAGACTGACTTTCCAGAGTACCTCATGCTTTCTTGCTGTAGATTCCTTAAGCATCTCTATCACTGTCTTAGTGATGATGTACTCACCTCTAGGCAGTACCACATGCAGGTTAATCTTTCTCTCATGTCTGAATAATCTCAGCACCTCATAGAGCTTTATTCTTGTGCACATATCTTAACTAATGCCTTGTATCTTTCTCTGAGCTCATCTGCATCTCTGGTGATAGCCATACTTTCTGCAATCTTTCGCTGTAGCTCTGCTCTGGTATAACATACAAGATCGGACTTATTGGAGGTCTGATGCACTCTTGGTGTATCACTCTTGGTGACTGACACCCGGTCACACTTACTGTCATCTGCATCAGTATCAGTGATGACAATGCTATCCTTATAATGAGCATCTGCTAGTGCCTCCACATCTGCATCATGCTGAGCATTAAGCTCTGCTATCCTGTCTAGGTATGTCACTATTTCAGTGTTCTGACTGTCCAATAAGGCTCTGTATCTCTCTTGGCTCTTGAGATCCATATCTATCAGCATCTTGTCATACTTACTGCCTGTCACCTGTGTACCCTCACGGTACCCAAGGTAATAAACCAAGAAAGCTAAGAGCACAGCCATTAAGCTCTTGATGAGTATCTTAATAGCAGCATATGTCCAGTCATCTATCATATCAGTAACCTGTTAAGTACTGTACTTTTTCGTCTATGTGCCTGTTCTTAACGGCATCACAGATAACCTTTTTTCCTGTCTTTCTGTCGGTGATATAGCACCACCTTGGAAACTCCTTAGCAATCTCCTCAGGAGTGCACCCCTCTCTGATTTTTCTTAAGCAGGTGCTCTTGGCAAAGTATGTGAGTCCTATCTGATGGATAAAGCTTACCAGAGCATCAAACTCATGCTGTTTGAATTTTCTCTTAATGTTAGCATTGACATAGTTAAGATAATCCTCAACAGGCTCTATATCCTGTCTGAAAAGTTCATATGCCTGCTCCTTGGTGATAGACATATTCTCTCTCACTCCCAGAGTGTGACCTATACCGATAGTCCACACACCTGCACTGTCAAGATAAGACTTGAGTCTCAGTGCCTCACGCTTAATGATCAGCTCTCTGCCTATATCACTCAGAGTCATTCTCATTATCTTTCTCCTTGGAGCTTTTACCTACAGCAAACTTAATCTTATCCAGTATGAGTCTCTTGCACTCATCAACCCCATAGAAACCAACAAAGCTACCTATAGCAACTGCAGCCACACTAGGTACTGCAGGAAAAAGAGACACTATGCCATAGTACAGACCTGTGCTGAATAATGAGCACAGTAGTGATGAGCTGACTCGATCCATAAACTTGCCCTCTTTATGAGATATCATGCTAATGAGAAATGCAAAGCCCCCACCGACTACTACCGCCACATTCTCTGAGAGCCAAGCCCATATCTTATCCATGTTTCACCATAATAAAAAAAGCCCCACAGGAGTATCCGTGAGGCTTTATATTCTGTTTATTTTACTGTCTTGGAAAACAGCCCGGTAATAAAGACCATCCCACCACCGAGTTAAGGAAAGTATTTACAACCGAACCTCTGCTATATCCAATAACTGACGTAACATTGTATATATCTTAGCACAGTTTATTTGGCTAAAAAAAGCATTTTTTGAGTGATTTATGTCGCATTTTCAAAAAATCACCTTTTTACCTTGTATGTTTGATTTTCAAACATTTTATATAAGAGAGCCATGCCACAGGCTCTCTTTTTTTGACTTACCAAGACATGGACAGAGTGATAACTATGTCATACATGTCTGCAGTATATGATAAGACCTTTCTGTTCATCAAAAACTGCCAATCATCCAAAGTGGTATCACTGCCACTATAGGTATTATCAATGGTATCTCTCAGCTTGAACCTTGACCACACTCCACCATCAGCATCCTGTATCTTAACATTGCATCCAACATGCTCAGCACTGATACACTCATCCAATACATCCTTGAGAGACTTAAGTTTAAGTACAAAAACAGTCACATCATAGATGCAGTATGCATCAGTACTGCTACTCTCACGACACTCAGCCTTGACCTCACACTCCCCATAAGTCATTAAGAACCAATAAGGAATAAACTTGACAGCAACATCAGTGATATGAGTACCATCAGCTTTAGATAGATACACATAGTCATCATAATGCTCTTTTAAGAATTCACTTAGTTTCATATTTACCTCTCTCTTTGTCATCTAGCTCCTCAGCTAGTCTGATATTCCTCATGATAAATCTTACACATGGCAGTGCTACACCATTGCCCCACATCTTGTACTCTGCTGCATCAGAGTGAGGATTGGTGAGCCACTTAATAATCTGCTTATCTGTCTTTCCTTTCTTAGCATTGGTGACTATAGCTCTGTGAGTATCAAATACTCCTCGCCAGATAGATATGTCTGACTCAGTTATCTCACTCTCAGGAGTACCGAGGTCAGAGCACCACCAATCTGGAAAGCCTTGTAACCTTGCACACTCTGTAGGTGTCAGTCTCCTGACTATCTGACTGCAGTCAGGAAATACTATCTGAGGCTCTTTGTAGTCTGTAGCAACCAAGGTCTGAGCTATATTCCTGTCTGTAGCAGTAAAGTGTGATGCCTTATTGCTTGTATAGATACAGATGCCACCTTGACTCTTATTAGGTGATTGGTCTGAGGTGTCAACTGTAGGAGCTATGGATGTCTCATAGATACCACTATGAGGATTAGCACTATTCATAGCATTGCTCCCCTGAGAGCATATCCTGTATGCTGTACTCTCATCTACCACCAATGGCTGATTATTACCACCTGTACCTGGATTGGATGCAAGAGTATTTACAACATGATTTAACTCTCTGTATCTGCAGTCTTGTCCATGGTTCTCATAGACTGTATAGTCAGTGCTCTCTCTAATTTCTCTGGCAGTCTCTTTCCCTTGGCTTTGCATCTCCTCAGAATTCCCATGCAGGCAGTCGGAGTCAAATAATACCTCTGGAGCTTTACCCCCCCCCTCAGCAAAATTTGTGACAATGAACACTCTTTTACGTCTTTGGGGAACTCCCCAGTACTGAGCATCGAGCTGTCTCCATGCAAGCGTGTAGCTATCTCCCATGACTGCCCCGGCAGAGTCCCACTTCTCAGGTCTAGGAACATAAACCGACTCATCTGCAACTTGGCAGAGCGTTTCAATGACACGTTTGAAATCATCTCCCTTGTTGGAGCTGAACGCTCCCGGCACATTTTCCCATATGCACCATCTTGGATATCTGCCATCTGTAGCTCTCCTCATCTCCTTAATTATCCGTATTGCCTCATAAAAAAGACCTGACCGACTGCCATCAAGCCCCTGTCTCTTACCTGCTAAACTCAGATCTTGGCAGGGACTCCCAAAGGTGATAATATCAACAGGCTCTAATTGTGAGCCATCCATCCGAGAGACATCACCATAGTGCTTTACCTGTGGCAGTCTCTTGGTAGTCACACGGAACGGGAATGGCTCTATCTCAGATGACCAAACAGGCTGAATACCCTCTAAAATTCCTGCTAGAGGAAATCCACCAGAGCCATCAAACAGACTACCGAGCTTAAGCATCATCACCATCCTTAGCAGGGATATAGTCATGTCTTATCTCATAAGTGATAGTACCCTCAATCCTGAACCCAAAGCCATCAATACATTCACAAACCACATAATAATTCTTGTACTTACCATAGAGTCTGTCAGTCATTGCTATATGAACCAATCTATGCAACTCTATCTTTTTGACTGAAACTGCACTAATGACCTTATTATTGCCTATGCAATCGTGAACCTTGTATATATTGGCAGCTTTAACTTTTGAACCCAGACAAAAATACGCTATCTCCTGAAACCTCTCAGATAATGTCATACTCATCCTAACACTCCTTATCCTGTTTCATCATTAGATACAGACTCCATGCACCTCTCAGACCATCTGGCAGAGTATCAATAAATCTCTGCATGTCTGATACCTTGGCTCTCAGCTCTCTCAATTCTGACTCAGCAGTGATAAGCTTGGATGTCACGTTATTCAGCTTTTCCAAAGTGCTATCAAACATCCTCTTACTGTTAGTATTTTCAAGCTGTGTTACTCTCAGATTAGCATCTGACAACTTGTCACAGAGAGAGCTTATCTCTGCATCCTTGTCTCTCTGGATGTCCTCAGCTCTCTGAATGGCAGCAGATGTCTCATCCCTTGACTGAGCAAGCAGATAATTAAGCCGTTTAATCTCAGCAAGATATCTCACATCATTACTCATCTTTGACCCTTTCCATATAATCGACATACAAGATCCTCTCTACTGCTGTTATCTCACTGTCTATAGCTCTGCTGTATCTCTTAAGCTGTACAGCTATGGCAGAGACAGACCATCCACCCACATAGTAAAGCTCAAAGCTCTGTGTATCTAGGTGTCTCTTGACTAGGCACAGTCTTGAGTCTATCCACTGAGCCACATCAGGCTCTATCATTGGCTGTGCTCTGTAGCTCTTATTGAGCTGACACCTGTACTGAGGTATGCCACCTCTTGACCACTTGCCCCACTCTCTGAGCATCAGTAAGAACTCATCCAAGCTCATTACCACCCCCCCTTATACTCATCTATCATGACCATGAAAAAGCCTTTTTTCTCAGGGTCAAGCATCTTGATAACATGAAGATCAAATACCTGCTTATCATCCGCATACACCTTAGCCTTAGTGAGAGCATCAAACAGACACTTGAGATAGTTATCTACATCTCTCCTACCCCGGTTAGGCATAGCCATGATGATATCAAGTCTCACATTAGCCTCTCCAACAGACTGCCCCTTAGCAGTCCACTTGACTATCTCCCGGTATCTCCTGCCATCAGCAGTCAGATATAAGTCACCTGTCTTAGTCTTTCCATAATAGTGATTAAGTGATGGAGGTAGTGGCAGTCTTAATATTATCATTAACACTCTCCTATCATGATGATGCACTTAATCTGTGAGTCATCCCAATTAACTGACTCTACAATCCAATCCTTGAACGCTGAATAATGCACATCACCTCTTATCTGATCAACACTACATCCACTGAATAATAAAGCTAACCAATTACTCATATAACCATCACAGTCTATGAACTCTCTCACTGTGTATACCTTAAGCCACTCATGTGAGTAGATATTAGTCACTGGAAATAAACCAAGGACCTTATCAAGTGTATGTCTCATTTCTAGCTCCTATTGTGCAAACCTTGACATAAGCTCAGAGATTTTTTTCTGCTTATCATCATCCATCTCAGATACATCTTGCAGATCACTGTGCTTTGATACCCTTTTTTTCTTTTTCAAAAAATCACTAGAGAGAGAAAAGTCACTCTGCTGACTTGCAGCCAATTTTTTCTCTGACGTGTCCCCTTTCTCTGTTTCCTTATTTGTTTCCTTATATATACTTAGGGGTGCATGGAATGTACTATCTGAAGGTGCATACTTTGCACTATCTGACTGCACAGAATGTACTATCTGATCTGCACAGAATGTACTATCTGAATTTTCAGATGGTGCATACTTTGTACTATCTGACTGTGCATTATTGTCAGATGGTGCATGGAATGTATGATCTGACCGATCAGATGGTGCATGATATGTATTATCTGAACTATCAGATAATGCATACTT
>JAFRZX010000137.1 GCA_017442315.1 Bacteroidales bacterium | reverse complement strand
TTTTGGTTCGGAAAGGGCTGCATGCACGTGGATTCAGGTTCAGACTGCAAGATAGGAAGCTGCCAGGAAGGCCGGATATAGTGCTGCCAAAATATGGTGTTGCCATAATGGTAAACGGATGCTTCTGGCACGGGCATAAAGGATGTCGATATGCAACAAAGCCAAAGTCTAATATCGAGTTTTGGGAGACGAAAATTGCAAGGAACAAACATAGAGATGAAGTGACAGCAGCTCATTTGGAAGCATTAGGATGGACGGTTATTGTAGTGTGGGAATGTGAACTTCGAGGAAAAGAAAAAGCAGAAGCAAGAATACAGACTTTGGCAGAGGAGATCCGCTCAGCAGGAGAACTAAAGAAGCAGAAAGAAGCCCGAAGGAGACTTAGTCGCGCTGCAGCAAAGAGAGAAAGAGAACTACTACTTGAAAGGCAGGCCGCATTAGAAAAGGAACTTAAAAGAATGTTCCCTATACCACAAAGGGTAAAGATTGCATCAAAAGAAGAATAAATACATATTTTTGTAAAAACTACAGACTGATGGAGAAGACATTGTTTGACAACATAGAGTTCGTGGAAAGGCTGGAGAGCCTTATGGAGGGATACGAGTCTACAGATATTGAATTTAAATCTGCAAAAGGAGGTTTTCCCGGTACGCTTTGGGAGACATATTCGGCTTTTGCCAATACGCAAGGAGGTGTCATTATTCTCGGTGTTAATGAGAAAAACGGAAAATTTCACATCGACAGTCTTACAGAAGATCAGGTACAACAATATAAAAAAGATCTTTGGAATGGCCTGAATAACCGGTCCACCTGCAGTGCGAACATTCTTAAAGACAGCGACGTGCAGGAGGGAGAATACAATGGTTCGTATGTACTTGTCATAAATGTGCCTAGAGCTCCAAGGGTGCAAATCCCGATTTACATAAAGAATAACCCTGACAATGTTTTCAAGAGGAATCACGAAGGAGATTATAAATGCACACCTGATAACATCCGAAGGATGTATGCAGATGCAGATATTGAGCACCCACGCGACGGACGCATTCTTCCAGGATTTTCTATAGAAGAGGATATTGACAATGAAACATTACAGCAATACAAGAGAATGATGTCGATTCATTATCCCTCACACACTTGGTTGTCACTTAGCGATAAGGAGTTTCTTAAAAAACTCGGAGCATATAGGACTGACAAGAGAGAGAAAACAGAGGGACTTACTATTGCTGGTCTTTTAATGTTTGGAAAGTCAGATAGTATTAAGGATGAGTATTGTTGTCCGAACTATTTCCCTGATTATAGGGAATATTTCAGTAATGATCCGCACGCCAGATGGACAAATAGGGTTTATCCTGACGGAACATGGGAGGCAAACCTGTTTCAATTTTACATGCGAGTTTACAACAAACTTGCTGCAGCATTACCGAAACCATTTGCTTTAAAGAACGGTCAGCGTATCGATGAGTCTTCTGCACATGTAGCTCTACGAGAGGCTTTTATAAATGCACTAGTACATTGCGACTATTCTATAAACTCCAATCTCGTTATAGAGCAGCATAAAGATTATATAAAGTTCTCAAATCCGGGATCATTATTAATACCCGTTGCACAATATTACCATGGCGGAGAAAGTGTGTGCAGAAACAAGTATTTACAGCAGATATTCACTATGATGGGCGCTGCTGAAAGGGCAGGAAGTGGTGCAGATAAAATTCTTCAGGGATGGAAAGAAGCGGACTATAGAAGTCCTGAACTTAAAGAAAGAACCCAGCCAGACAAGGTTGAATTGACTTTGCCTTTGGTTAATCTTCTTTCAGAGGACATATTGAATTTTCTCAAGCAAAACTATGGAGAGGCATTCGATGACCTTAGCCATGATGAATTGATGACTCTTGCAACCTGTTACAGCGAAGGTGAAGTAAGCAATTATAGACTTCAGATTATCATTGATAAGCATAGTGCAGACATTACTAAGCTATTGAAGAAACTTTGTGACAATGGGTTCCTGATTTCATGTGGTTTTGGCAGAGGCACAAAGTATCAGATCAATAAAGAATACAAGCATACAACCATAGATAAGGTTGCTAGTAAGGTTGCTAGTAAGGTTGCTAGCTCGGAAGTTAAAAAGAGCACCCGAAAATCTTTGTTTGCACTGAGACATGAAATACTTGAGGCATGTGATGATTATATGTCTCTTGAAGATATTGCAGAAACAGTAGGAAAAGGCATTCGTTATTTAAAGAATAAGATCATACCTCAAATGGTCGATGAAAAATTGTTAGAGCGTCAATACCCTGATGCACCACGACATCCTTATCAAAAATACAGAAGAAAACAGTAATATTACTATCATCATTTTTATGCATAATTAAACGATGATAGTAGCGATGTAAGAAATGTTGATAGTAAGGTTGCTAGCTATGTTGACAGTAAGGTTGCAAGTAAAAAGTTAAAAATCTTTTTCAACCGCTTGTAAAACCGCTTGTAAATAATATAACTAACTGATAATCATTATAGTTCGATTCCCGTCCGAAGCACAGTAATCCCTCTTGGATTTTGCCAAGAGGGATTTTTTATGTATGTTTGCTGATATTGAATTTCACATGTCTATACCAAACACAATCACCAAAGCCCTGTCCAGATTGTTCGGTTTCGATCCGTCATCAACCGACATCACTACAGAAATATTCGCAGGTCTGACATCATTCCTGACAATGTCATACATCCTGGCCGTTAATCCAAGTCTGTTCTCCAATCTGGAAGGTATGCCGAAAGGTTCTGTATTCACGGCTACGGCATCAGTCGCCATAATAAGTACATTACTGATGGCTTTTCTCGCAAAAAAACCTTTCGGAATAGCTCCAGGCATGGGTCCCAACGCTTTCTTTGTGTTTACAATATGTCTTGGAACCGGACATTCATGGCAATTTGCCCTGACAGCAATCCTTATAGAAGGAATCATACTGCTGCTGCTGACAGTGAGCAATCTTCGTGAATCAATCGTAAATGCCATCCCTGCCGTCATAAAGCAATCCATCAGTATCGGAATAGGGCTCTTCATAACATTTGTCGGAATGCAGAATGCCGGCCTTATTATAAATGATGAATCCACCCTTGTAAAGATAGGAAACATTACAGAAGGAAGCGGACTGCTGGCCCTGATCGGACTGGTCATCACATCCGTTCTTGTGATAAAGAATATAAAAGGAGGAATGCTGATAGGTATCCTGCTCACAACCTTAATAGGCATCCCTATGCATATCACACAATATCAAGGCATCCTATCACCCCCTGAATCAATTTCTCCCATCTTCTGTCAATTTGAATTCGACAGAATCCTTTCCACAGATATGCTTGTAACCGTGATATCATTCCTGTTCATAGACCTGTTCAGTCTGACCGGCTCTGCAATAGGTGTCTGCATGAAAGGAGGATTCACCGACAGTAACGGCAACATTCCAGGAATCAGACGGATGTTTATGGCCGACTCGATAGGAACGATTTCTTCTGGCTTATTCGGCACATCGGCAGCCTGCACATTCATTGAAAGTTCGTCAGGAGTTGCCCAAGGAGGGAGAAGCGGACTTACCGCATTCACCATTGCGATATTCTTTGCCATAGCCTTATTCTTCTCCCCACTGTTCCTTGCAATTCCCAATGCAGCTACAGCCCCTGTCCTTATCATTGTTGGCCTGATGATGGCCAGTTCAATCAAAGACATACCTTTCGATGATTTTTCAGAAGCGATACCAGCATACATAACGATCATGACAATGCCTCTGACCTATTCCATAGCCGACGGAATACTGCTTGGAATAATCAGCTATGTCCTCCTCAACCTCATATGCGGGAAATTAAACAAACTGTCGCCGGGGATGTATATTCTCGCTGTCCTATTCATATTGAAGTACATCTTCCTTTAGGAAACTACCCAACCTCATCAAGTGATGTTTGAACAACGACCTGAATCACTTATCAGAAAGGAAACATCAAAGGAAGGAGAAAGACCATCACAACTCCCATAAGAATCTGTAGAGGTAGTCCAACCTTGACATAATCCATGAAAGTGTATTGTCCTGCAGACATTACCAAGGCATTAGGGGGTGTGGAAAACGGAGAGGCAAAGCACATGCTGGCCGCAACCGTAACCGCAAACATAAACGGAACAGGGCTTACACCAGTCTGCAACGCACACTGCAATGCTATCGGAGCCATCAGAACGGCAGTCACCGTATTGCTTATGAAAATCGTCATGACTGAAGTCGCCGCATAGATTCCGGCCAGAAGAAGACGTGGACCGCTACCTCCAAGATAAGTCACGATAGCTCCTGATATCATTTGGGAGACTCCTGTCTTTTCCAAGGCTATAGACATCGGAAGCATGGCAGCGAACAGGACTATGGTCTGCCAGTTGATGGTCTTATATGCAGCCTCGACGCTACGGACACATCCGGTTATGACCATCAGGACAGCTGCAAGCAGAACAGACGTCACAGGAGCAACAGGAATACTGTCCACTACCATCATGACTATCATTGCAATCATTATGGCAGCCGCTATAGGAGCCTTATAGTCAAGAGTGACCTTGGATGCTTCCTGAAGCGGTTCACCAAGGACAACCCAGTTGGAAGACTCATTCTTCATCCTCGCAATGTCCTTCCATGCTCCCTGCACAAGCAACATGTCTCCGTCCATAATCTTCTGTGTACCCAGATCATTAAGTATATAATCCTTTTTTCTTCTTATACCCAAAACATTGACGGAAAATTTGCTCCTGAAGCCGGCCTCAACAACCGTTCTGCCAATCATGGAAGAAGTAGGCATTATCAGAATCTCCGCCACTCCTATATCGAAGAAATCCAGAGATGCATTTGATGAACCTCCGACAATCTCATCCGTATGCCTGTCAAGAAGCCTCAAAGAATAATCAACTGCAAATTTTTCTATCATTTCCGGATCTCCTGACAGATACAGGACATCTCCCTGCTTAAGGACAAGGTCCGGAGAAGCCAGCTGCTGGTTCACCGTCCTGACAAAACGGTTCTGTCCCGCACTGCGGCGGAGTTCCAGAACATTGATTCCGTACTCTCTGTAGATATTAAGTCCTGCCAGGGTCTTTCCTATAGCAGACGACTTGTCATCATTGATATGTATGCGGAAAAGGTTGTCTGTAACACCATATTCGTTGACCAGTTCCTTGAAAGACTTGCCGGAAGTCTTCTTATCCTTAGCCTTTTCCTTAGGAGACAGGACAGCCTTAGTCACCGGCAGAAGGTACAGAACACCCACAACCAAAGTCACAAGACCTACCGGCAGGAAGGAGAAGAATCCCAGAGGCTCATATCCCGCACTGGCCAATGTGTCGCTGACAATAAGGTTGGGCGGTGTACCGATCAGGGTCATCATACCTCCCATGCTGCTCGCAAATGCCAGAGGCATTAAAAGACGACGCGAAGAAGTACCGGCTGCAGCCGCCATACTTACTACGATAGGGAGCATCAGAGCGACTGTACCTGTATTACTCACAAACATACCGATAGCAGACGTCACTACCATAACAAGGAGGAACAGGCGGAGTTCGCTTTTTCCGGCAAGGGTCATGACCTTGCTTCCTATCATTTTCGCAAGACCTGTCTGGAAGATTCCGCCTCCGACAATGAACAGGCCGACCATCATTATGACTGTAGTATTGGAGAATCCGGAAAGTCCCTCTGACGGAGTGAGTATCTGACACAGCATCAAAGCCAGCAACGAACACAAGGCCACCAGATCCGAGCGTACTTTGCCGCTTACAAACAAAATGGCAGATACCAGAAGTATTATAAGAGTAGCTATCATATTATATGTTAAAACGGTTCAAATTCATAAAATTCATCATCTTTATCAGAAACTGTTTAAATAAACAGCTTCTTGGAATTCAAGCAGACGTTTCATCTCTAGTATTGCAAGGGTACTGTCATAGTATTCTTTACTTCTCCTATCACGAAGATACTATGAAGTGAACCTATGCAGTCCAGATTTCCTAACGTATCCAGAACGAAAGTCTGGTAATCCTGCATGTTACGGGCATATATCTTGATCTGATAGTCATAATCACCCGATGTGTTGAAGCACTCCACAACCTCATCCATTTCTGCAATTACGGAAGTGAACTGTCGGCTGAATTCTTTGCTATGATGCTTCAGACGCACATTGCACAGCACCATGATGCCATTTCCTGTCTTAATAGGATCCACTACTGCTACATATCGTTTGATATAGCCTTCCCTTTCCAGACGCTTCTGTCTCTCGAAGACAGGTGAAGGAGAAAGATTCACTTTTGCAGCAAGCTCTTTTGTGGTGAGTTTTGCATCCTTCTGAAGCTCACGCAAAATAAGGATATCAGTTTTGTCAAGCACATCGTTATTCATAGACTCCAATTCTGCATTTTACGCAATTAAGAGATTATTATTCTGCAAACATTGATTTATATGACAAATTTAGAATATTTTTCTGATTTTTTCAGAAAGATTGCATTTCTTATTCCATTCTATCATATTTGCAAGCCGACATAAGGAGATATTGCGTATCTTTGCATGTTTTTTACGCTCGTAACGTATTGACTGATATGATAAAACACGAATATATACATAACGGAACCTTCAAATTTGAGGCCGGAGGAAGCATATACGGGCTTAAAATAGTATACCATTGCTCCGACCTTCACTGGCAGAAAAACGACAAAAGAAAGGTCATATGGATATGCCACGCCCTCACAGCGAATTCCGATGCACAGGAATGGTGGCCTGAGCTGGTAGGTCCCGGCAAGCTGTTCGACACGGAAAAATATTTTGTCATTTGCGCAAACATGCTGGGGTCCGCATATGGATCATCAGGGCCAGCTTCACTCAATACGGAAACAGGAAAGCCTTATTTCTTTGATTTCCCTCTCATTACGGTCAGGGACATTGTTCGGGCAAACGATCTTGTGAGAAGACATCTCGGCATCAGCAACATAGATCTTATGGTCGGAGGATCGATAGGTGGCTTCCAAGCTGTCGAATGGTCCATCATGGAACCGGATGTCATCAGAAAGGCAGTGTACATCGCCTGCGGAGCAAGAGTGACGCCATGGCTTACGGCATTCAACGAATCAATGAGAATGGCTCTCGAAGCCGACCCTACATTCCGCAGATGCACAGACCTTAAAGGAGGAGAAGCCGGGCTAAGATGCGCAAGAAGCATAGCTTTGATTTCTTACAGAAGCTATGAAGGGTACAATATCACACAATATGAAAAAGACGAAGACTGCCTCTTTGCAGACAGATCAGGGTCATATCAGAGATATCAAGGGAAAAAGCTGTCAGACCGTTTTGACGCATACTCATATTACTATCTGTGCAAATCTGTGGACAGCAACAACGCAGGAAGAGGACGAGGAGGAGTTGAACAGGCATTAGGCTCCATAAAGGCTGAAGTAACGGTAATCGGCATAGACAGTGACAGGCTTTTTCCTGTCGAAGAACAGAAGTACATGGCGGCTCTGATCCCAGGAGCAGCATATCATGAGATAAGCTCACAATTCGGACACGACGGATTCCTTCTGGAAAATGAGCAGCTGATGGGCATCATAAAGCCCCTTTTACCATAAGCACAATATGACCTGCTACAGGATCTGGAAACCAAAAGGATCATTACAGGTTCCAACACATAGAAACAAAGAGACTGAATATATGCAAGTATTGAAATTCGGAGGCAGTTCGGTTGCCAATGCAGACAATATGTCAAAAGTTGTGGACATCGTTACAAAAGCGGTGGACCGTGACAGAACCATTCTTGTAGCATCTGCCATCAGCGGATGCACAGACACACTCATCAGAATAGGACATCTCGCATCACAACGCGATGAAAGCTACACAGTCCTCGTCGACGACCTGCAGCACAAACATCATGAAATAATAAGAAGTTTTCTTCCTCTGGAAAAACAGGATGAATCCAAGGAAGTCTGCGACTATCTGTTCGATTCACTCAGAAGCATTGCACAAGGTGTATTCCTCCTTGGCGAACTTTCACCTGCCAGTCTTGATGCCATCCAAGGTTTCGGTGAACTTTGGTCTACAAAAATCCTGGCAACCAAGCTGGCATCAATTGGAATCGCCACAAAATGGATAGACTCACGCAATATCATCCGCACTGTCACTAAAGGAGACAAAAACATTGTCGATGCCCAAAAGACATATTCACGCATAAATGAAATGGTGGAGAGCAATCCGATCACCCAGCTCTTTGTACTGCCGGGCTTCATTGCTTCAGACAAACAGGGGCGTACAACTACTCTGGGACGCGGAGGTTCCGACTATACAGCTTCGCTTTATGCTGTAGGATGCAAAGCCCGCGTTCTTGAAATCTGGACAGACGTACCTGGCATGATGACGTCAAACCCAAAGATAGTACCTACAGCCCGCACCATCAGCAACATTTCATATAAGGCAGCCCTGGAACTTTCGCATTTCGGAGCCAAAGTCATATATCCACCTACCATCCAGCCCGTTGTGGCAGAAGGCATTCCTATCTATGTAAAGAACACATTTGACCCCGATGCTTTCGGGACCCTCATAGAAAAGCACCCTCCGCGCAGCAAGGACTCCGTCATAGGCATATCTAACTCCGACAACATAGCTCTTCTTTCTCTTGAAGGAAGCGGAATGGTAGGTATTCCAGGATTCTCAAGCCGTCTGTTCGAGACCCTTAGCCAGAACGACATCAATATAATCCTGATCACACAGGCGTCGTCAGTACACACCATGTGTATAGCCGTATCGGAAAAGGATGCAGAAAAGGCACGCGAAGCTGCAGACAGATGCTTTGCATATGAGATTTCACTCGGAAAACTCAATCCTTTGAAAGTGGAGAAAGGCTATTCCATAGTTTGTCTTGTCGGAGACGACGTGCTCAACCAGAGTGGTGCGACAGGAAGAATGCTTGCTGCACTTGGACGCAACAGCATTCCTGTAAGAGCTACCGCACAGGGTTCTTCAGAGAGGAACATATCAGTGATAATCTCGTCATCTGACACAGATGCCGCAATACGCACCATCCACAACGAGTTCTTTGACCGCAGAAGCGGCAAGGACATCCATCTGTTCATTGCAGGATATGGAGTAGTGGGAAAAGCCCTTGTAGACATCATCGGAAAGAACAGGGAAAGAATCGAGAAACGTACAGGGCGTCGCCTTCATGTGTGCGGCCTTTCCAACAGCCGAAGATTCATTCTTGACAAGAACGGATTGTCTCTTGAGAATATACAGGATCAGCTGAACAACGGAACAAATTCCGCAGATGAAGCGTATTTCACGCAGCTGGCAACTTTGTCACTTGAGAATTCTGTTTTCGTAGACTGTACGGCCTCTGCAGACATAGCATTCAAATACATGAATCTCTTCAAGAGAGGATATTCAGTAGTTGCATGCAATAAAATCACATTTTCATCACCGTACAAGCAGTATGCAGCCTTGAAGAAGGCCGCAATAGAAATAGGAGCCACCCTTCGTTATGAAACAACAGTAGGAGCAGCGCTTCCTATTCTGGAGTCAATTTCCCGCAGTGTTCACAGCGGTGACGAGATTCTCCGCATAGAAGCTGTCCTTAGCGGAACCCTCAACTATATATTCAGCAATTATGACGGAGGTATCAGCGGCACTTTCGCAGAAGTTGTCAGAAGAGCTCAGGAAGCCGGCTACACAGAACCGGACCCACGTCTGGACCTCAGTGGACGGGACGTACTCAGAAAACTGCTGATACTCTCACGTGAGGCAGGCGTCGGCATAGATGAAAAGGACGTGGAGATATCAGCGCTGCTTCCGGACGAATTCTTCAAGGGAGATGTGGAGTCGTTCTATGCAAAGCTGGCTGAAAATGAAGACATGTTTGCCGCACGTTATAATGAAGCGGCATCTAAAGGTCTGAGACAAAGATTCGTCGCATCACTTGTAAAGGACGAAAACACTCCATTCGGATATAAGGCGAAGATAGGGCTTGAGGCAATTGACAGCACCCACCCTCTATACAATCTCTGCGGCACAGACAATGCTGCCCTTATACAGACAGACTTCTACCCTTCACCTCTGGTCATCCAAGGTGCAGGAGCTGGTGCATACCAGACAGCATCCGGCGTTCTAAATGATATTATCGTTTAGGACGCTGTCCGCCGTTTAACCCTAAGTCGGCTGCGGCGACAGCCCCGATGGACACACCGACCACTCACTTCGTTCGTGTCGGGCGACATAGCTGAAGCGCCTTTATAAGATAACACACATATAGTATGAAACAGAAGAATTATAAGTTCGAGACACTGCAGGTAAGGGCAGGACAGGAGATAGATCCCGTTTCAAAGGGGACCGCAGTTCCTATCTACCAGAGTACAGCATATACCTTTGACAGCATGGAATATGGTGCTGAGCTTTTCGAGCTCAAGCGCACAGGAAACATATATACCCGCATCACGAACACCACAACTGACGTATTTGAAAAAAGAATGGCGGCACTGGAAGGTGGTGTAGCAGCAGTTGCTACTGCTTCGGGCCAGTCAGCGGTGTTCCTCACGATAACAAACATCTGCGGACCGGGAGACAATATCGTAGCACAGCCTTTCCTATACGGAGGAACATTCACGATGTTCGCAATCACCCTGCGCGACATGGGAATCGAAGTCCGCTTCGCAAAGAGCGACAGAGCAGAGGATATCAAGCCGCTGATCGATGACAGAACAAAGGCTATTTATCTTGAGAACCTTGGCAATCCTGCGTTCAACATTCCTGATTATGAGCCTATTGGAGAGCTTGCTCAGAAGATGGGAATATGCGTGATGGTGGATAATACCTTCGGCATGGGCGGCTACCTTTTCCGTCCTTTCGAGTGGGGTGCAAATGTATCTGTCCACTCTGCAACCAAATGGATATGCGGACATGGTACATCCCTGGGCGGAGTTGTTGTAGACGGAGGAAATTTCGACTGGACCGCTGAGAAGTACCCGCTTCTGGCGGCGCCTTCGGAGAGCTACCACGGACTGGTCTACAAGGAAGTATTCGGTCCGGCTGCATTTGCCGGACGTGTAAGGGTGGACGGTCTGCGCAATATAGGACCGTCAGCATCCCCTTTCAATTCATTCCTTATGCTCCAAGGTCTGGAAACACTGTCTCTGAGAGCTGAGCGCTGCTGTTCCAACACAATGGCCATAGCTGAATTTCTGGAAAAGCATCCTGCTGTAGAAAGCGTCAATTATCCAGGTCTTAAAAGCAACCCATATCATGAACTTGGATGCAAATATCTGCACCACGGATTTGGAGGAGTCCTCACATTCCGTGTCAAAGGTGGCTTTGAGGCTGCGGCAGCACTTGTCACACGTCTGGAACTGATCCTGCATGTCGGAAGTGTGGGAGATGCAAAATCGCTGATCGTACACCCTGCATCGACCACCCATTCGCAGCTCAGTCCTCAAGAACAGGTTGCAGCAGGAGTATATCCAAACATGCTCCGCCTGTCCGTAGGCATAGAAAACGTAGACGATCTCATCGCCGACCTTAAAGCTGCTCTTTAAGGTCTACGACCTGTTACCCCCAGGTGCCTACGGCGACAGCCCCCAGGGGCACATCGACCACTCCCTCAGGTCGGGTCGGGCACCATCGCTGCTGCGGTTTTCTCTGAAAACCTTGCTGACGCGAATGTCGCGGCGCTGAAGCGCCCGTGTTATGATAAAGAAGTTTTATTTATTGTTTAATTATATGAAGTAAATCCCTTTGTGATATATCCTTCGCTCGTCAGAGCGCCGGCAGACGCCGTGTTAGGAACGAACGAAAGGCCAAAGGCCGCGGGGTATAATAGGGGCAGAGCCCCTAGGCATAGAGGAATTTACTTTCATATAAAAATCGAGATTTTTATATGAAAGTAGCAGTAGTAGGTGCCACAGGACTGGTTGGCACAAGAATGTTGGAAGTTCTTTCTGAAAGAGACTTCCCTGTAACGGAGCTTCTTCCTGTAGCTTCCGAAAAATCAATTGGCCGCAAGATATCATTCAAGGGAAAAGAATGGACAGTGGTGAGTGCTGAAGACGCAATCGCAGCAAAACCAGACCTTGCATTGTTTTCTGCTGGAGGAAGCACATCTGCAGAACTTGCACCCAAGTTTGCGGCAGCAGGAACAAGAGTGGTGGACAACTCCTCTCAATGGAGAATGGATCCGACCAAAAAACTTGTAGTTCCAGAAATAAATGGAGACGTTATTGAAGAATCAGACTATATCATAGCAAATCCCAACTGCTCCACCATTCAGATGCTTCTTCCTCTGTGGCCGCTGCATAAGGCATATACCATCAAACGCATCGTAGTATCTACATATCAGTCCGTAACAGGCACAGGCTACAAGGCGATGGACCAGATGACAGAAGAGCGCAACGGAGGGAAATGGGGAGAATACCCTGCAGTTTATCCTCATCCTATAGACCAGAACATCCTACCTCATATCGACTCCTTCCTTGAAACAGGATACACGAAAGAGGAAATGAAGATGATCAACGAGACTCATAAGATTTTTGCTGACGACAGCATCGGAGTGTCTCCGACAACCGTAAGAGTTCCGGTACAAGGCGGTCATTCGGAATCCATAAACCTGGAATTTGAAAAGGATTTCACTCTGGAAGATGTACGCAGAATGATGGAAGAGACTCCTGGAGTCACTCTTCAGGATGACCCTGCAAACAACATATATCCGATGCCTCTCTACG
The DNA here is from genome assembly GCA_017442315.1 of Bacteroidales bacterium. GTDB lineage: Bacteria > Bacteroidota > Bacteroidia > Bacteroidales > UBA932 > Cryptobacteroides. Next base: position 25,576 of record JAFRZX010000137.1, on the reverse strand, counting down.
CATGGGGCAAGAATGATGTATTCGTAGGACGCTTCCGTCGCGATCTTTCGGTCAAGTACGGACTCAATTTCTGGTGCGTGGCCGATAATCTCCGCAAAGGAGCAGCAACAAATGCAGTACAGATTGCAGAAAAGCTTATTGAAAAAGGATTTCTGCCTAAATAACAGAAAATACATATGAAAGTATCTTTAATGCCGGCACTTGCCATAATCATCACCTTAACGTGCTCTATATCATGCTGTAATGAAACCGGTTACAGGATAATAGACGGTACTATCGTCTACCCTACTCCTGATCGCCCGGAAGACCAGATCCCGATGATAGGGTTTGCCGCAGAACCCATCGATACCGTAAGGGTCGGATTCATCGGACTTGGCATGAGAGGTCCCGGAGCGGTAGACAGGATGTCACATATCGAAGGAGTGAAAACCGTAGCCATCTGCGACCTCTATCACGAAAAGCTTGAGCCGGTTCAAAAGATTCTTGAAGAACGGGGAAAGCCACGTGCAGCTGAATACAGCGGGGAGTCAGGATGGAAAGAGCTCTGCGAAAGAGAAGACATCGATCTGGTGTATATCGCTACCCCGTGGCTGACCCACACTCCTATGGCAGTATACGCAATGGAACAGGGCAAGCACGTAGCCATAGAGGTGCCGGCAGCAACAAGCATTGAAGAATGCTGGCAATTGGTCAATACCGCAGAAAAGACCAGGCGTCATTGCATGATGCTTGAAAACTGCGTATATGATTTCTTTGAGCTCACGACCCTTAACATGGCACAGCATGGACTTTTCGGTGAAGTCATACACGCAGAAGGGGCGTATATCCACAATCTCGATCCTTTCTGGAAGGAATATCAGGACAACTGGCGCCATGAGTTCAACAGAAAGAATCGGGGAGACGTATATCCTACTCACGGCCTGGGCCCTGCATGCTGGGCATTGGATATCCACAGGGGCGACAGAATGAAGACTCTCATAGCCATGGACACCGATCCGTTCAACGGAAAGAAACTGGCCGGATTATCCGATTCAGAGGACTATAGCAACGGAGACCATACCACCACCCTTATCCGTACAGAAAAAGGCAAGACCATTGAGATTCAGCACAACGTGGTGACACCTCGCCCCTACAACCGCATGTATCTGATTGAAGGCACCGAGGGATTTGCAAATAAATATCCGAAACAAGGGTTTGCAATACGTACACAAGGACGTGAAGGCGACAATGTCGGACACAACAGCTTCGGCATCGATAATCTTGACGGAGAGAAATATGTGGATCATGAGACACATGATTCATTGATGAGCATATACAGGCATCCCATAGTCCGCGAAGACTCAATAGTAGAAACGGCCAAAAGAGTCGGAGGACACGGAGGCATGGACTTCATCATGGACTATCGTCTGATATACTGCCTGCGCAACGGTCTTCCCCTTGACCAGGATGTCTACGATGCCGTCGAATGGTCCTGTCTGATAGAACTCACCAGAGTTTCCATTGAAAACGGCAACAAGCCCGTTGCCATGCCGGACTTCACGCGTGGAGACTGGAACAAGACCAACGGAGTGAAATTGCATATAAAGAAGTAAGATATGGACACCAGACTGCTAAAAATCGCATATCAGTTCGACATACAAGGCACTATCGTGGAAATCTATCCTTTGGGTGAGGGCTTCATCAACGATACATTCATTGTAAAGACCCAAGGAGATTCCCCTGATTACATAATGCAACGTAAGAACCATCATATATTTCCCGATGTACCGGGAATGATGGAAAACATAAAGGCTGTTACAGAACATATAAAGGCAAAGGTGAATGATCCACTCCGCGAGACCCTTACTGTAATCCCAGCAAAAGACGGAAAGCTATATGTAAAGGAAGGTGATGAATATTGGACCGTCTGCCTGTTGATTTCCGACACAATGAGTCTCTCAAAAGCCGATTCACCAGACCTCGCATATCAGGGAGGTCTGGGAATCGGGAGATTTCAGCATCTTCTGTCCGACTTTAAAAAGCCTTTGCATGAAACAATAAAAGGATTCCATAATATCCGATGGCGTTTCCAGCAGTGGGATGCTGTCATAGCAGCTGATCCGGCAGGAAGAGTTTCCGCACTGAAAGAAGAAATCTCATGGATAGAATCCCGCAGAAAGGAGATGATGGATTTCTGGAAGTTGGTGGAAGATGGCACGATCCCCACCCACGTCACTCACAACGACACGAAAATCAGCAATATCCTCTTTGAAAAGTCAAACGGTAAAATGCTCTGCATGATCGATCTTGACACAGTGATGATGTCTACTTCCCTCAACGATTTCGGGGATGCGATCAGGTCTTACACCAACACCGGAGAGGAAGACGATATGAATCTTGAAAATGTCGGAATGAGCCTCGAAATGTTCAAAGCCTATGCGGAAGGATATCTCCACGAACAGAAGGACTCAATGGTAAAGAGTGAACTTGACCACCTGGCTTTCTCAGCAAGATACATAACCTTCGAACAGGTTCTCCGTTTCCTGATGGATTATATCGACGGAGACAGGTATTACAAGATTTCATATCCTGAGCACAATCTGGTCCGTACACACGCACAATACAGACTTCTTCAAAGCATGGAAGCACAGTACGACCAGATGTGTGAAATCATCAGAAAGCAAACACAATAATCCTCCACATGATCAGGACAGCTACTATTGTCTTCAGACCTGTACCGGTGATAAATCCAAGGAACGAGCCGAAAGCAGCCTTCAAAGCATCACCAGCGCTCTTCTTTCCCCAATAGATTTCTGCAAGAAAAGCTCCAAGGAATGAACCCAGGATCATTCCTACAGGAGTCAGGACTATACCAATTACAAGTCCTGCCATAGCCCCTCTTTCGGCATACCTGCTGCCCCCTGTCGCCTTGGTAAGCCACATCGGTACAAGGTAGTCAATCACAGAAACGGCAATGACAACAGCACCCCAGATCACAAGAGTGCTGACCGGCATGGATTCCGGTCCCCATATAAATAACAGAAGAAGACCTATCCAGCTGAAAGGAGCCCCAGGAAGCCCCGGCAATATGCTGCCGGCAATACCTATGATTCCAGCCAATATCGCCAATATTATAATGACTATTTCCATCGGTTCAGATACTTTTATACAACTTCTCCATATTATTCCTTAGCCATCACTTCCTCGATCTCCGAAGACTTTATAGGAAGACGCCAAGGTCCAAGACGGCGTGCTCCGTCATTTGTCACAAGCACGTCATCCTCAAGACGGATGCCACCGAAGTCATAATAATCTTCAAGTTTTGCATAATTGACAAAACCCTTGTCTGTTCCTTCCCTCTTCCATTGCTCGATAAGTGCCGGGATGAAATAAATTCCAGGTTCGTCTGATATCACATGGCCCGGCTTAAGGTCGCGTGCCATGCGAAGATTTCCCATACCCAGAAGAGGCGAACGCTTACGCTCGTCACCATAACCGACATAATTCTCTCCCAGATCCTCCATATCATGCACATCAAGACCCATATTGTGACCAAGGCCATGAGGCATGAACAGTCCGGAAATACCGCATGAAACCATCTCATCCACGTCTCCTCTCACAAAGTCAAGAGCCTTCAGCTGCTCAAGCATATAACGCACAGTCGCACAGTGCACGTCCCAGTAAGATGTGCCCGGCCTTGTCAAAGAAAACGCAAGGGAGTTGGCCTGCTCCACTATGTCATATATTTCACGCTGCTTAGTGGTGAATTTGCCGCTGCACGGATATGTACGGGTGAAATCCGAGGCATAATGAGTATTGCTTTCCGCACCGGCATCCACAACGAGAAGACGGCCTGGAGTTATTATCTGATTGTGAGAGTGATTATGCAGGGTTTCTCCATTCTGAGAAAGGATTGTCGCAAAAGACACTCCCCAGCCTTTTGAAAGAGTCACCCCTTCCATTCTTCCAACAATCTCCTGCTCCAGGACACCAGGCTTGCAGCCTCTGCGAGCCTCCGTATGCATCAGACAACCGATTTCACACGCCTTGTCGATTTCTTCTATCTCACACTGTTCCTTGATCAGACGCATAGCCACAACCGACTTCACAAGCTCTTCTGACGCATGGCGCCCGCCATCAGCCTCCATCGGAGCTACTCTGCGTACCTCTGCCGCAGGAATACCGGTCAGTTCGGCCAGTTTCATCTGATTGTAATACCGTGCAGGAGGAAGGAAATGCACAGGACGTCCGGCGGATACAGCAGATGAAACTGCCTTGTCAAACTCAGCCAACGGCATTGTCCTGCCACAACCTACAGCTTCTCCTTTTGATGCAACAGACGGCTGCGGTCCCATCCATATGATATCGTCTATGTCCACATCATTTCCATACAGACACTCCTGGCCGCTGTCCAGATCGAGCACTGCCGCAAAACAAGGCTCATCCACACCCCAATAATAAAGGAAACTGCTGTCCTGCCTGAACTTATAATCATTGCCACGATAATTCTGCGCAGCATCCACATTACCGGGAAATACAGCTATGCCTCTCTTTCCTTCCGGCATCCTTGCCGCCATATGCTCCAGCAGCATGCGGCGACGGTTTACATATACATTCCTTTCAAACATATCCACTAATTACTCAAGTTCTATTTTGTTTTTCTTTGGAAAAATACAAGAAAATATGCGTTCCACCAAATTCTGGGACAAAAAAATCCATCACTCCGAAAAATCAGCCCTTATCTGCTGCTTGAAGATGAAGTGCTAAGAATCTCATGAAGGAGAACGTTTGACTCTTCACCGCTGCAAGCATCAGAAGCACGACAGAAAAAACGTCTCATAATTCTTTAAAGGCTGAAGAACATGCATCTGGGTGGACATATCCATCTTTACAAATTTATATATAATTACTGATATCATCACAGAAGTTTTTGCTATGTTTGTATTCTTGGCTACAAACTCATCAGTATGAAACGGATCTTTATGCTTTTCATTTGTGCGGTTGCAACCTTTCATGCATTGGCACAGAACCAGAGAGACAGAATCAACATAGACAGGAACTGGCAGTTTGCTTTCGGAGACGCATCATCACCCGAAAAGGATTTCGGATGCGGCACGGAATATTTCAACTATCTGACCAAAGCTGCCTCCATTCACAACGAGGGGCCATACTCTCCTAAGTTTGATGCCACCGGATGGGCCACAGTGAATCTCCCTCACGACTGGGTGGTGGACCTGCCTTTCGCAGCTGAAGCCAGTCACAGCCACGGTTATAAGACAGTCGGCTACAAATATCCTCAGACAAGTGTAGGCTGGTATAGGAAGACATTCTCTCTGCCGGCAGAAGACTTTGGCAAGCATATCTGGCTTCAGTTTGACGGTATATTCCGCGATGCCCGCATATGGGTAAACGGTTTCTATCTCGGCCATGAACCAAGCGGATATGCGACACAGACATATGACATAACCGAATATCTGAACTACGGAGGAGACAATCTTTTGTGCGTCCGTGTCGATGCAACCCTTGAAGAAGGGTGGTTTTATGAAGGTGCGGGCATATACAGACATGCATGGCTGAACAAGGCAGAGAAAGTGCATGTCGCGCCATCGGGAACATTCGCCTATTCGGAATTCGCCAAGCCCTATGGTCTGCGGAAAGATGCAGAGGTTGACCTTTCCTTCGCATCCCTGCACATAGAAACCATCGTAAGGAACATGGGAGCAAAAACCTCGTCATACAGGCTGAAGCATAAACTTGTTGATGCGGAAGGCTGTGTTGCAGGAGAATGCGAGACTGAAGGCGGCAATATCCCGGCAAAGGGCAACCACAGCACACTTGCTGTCATCCATGTAGAGAATCCACGCCTGTGGAGCTGTGAAGACCCGCACCTGTACCGCATAGTGACAGAAGTCATCACCGAAGGAACCGTTACAGACACTTACGAGACCGTCACAGGAATAAGGCATATCACCTTCGATCCCGACAATGGATTTCTTCTTAACGGCAAGCGGGTACAGCTTAAAGGTGTGAACATGCACCAGGATCATGCAGGAGTCGGCAGCGGCATTCCTGACGGTCTTCAGGAATGGAGACTGCTGCAACTGAAAAATTTCGGTTGCAATGCATACCGTTCAAGCCACAATCCTATGACACCCGAAATGCTGGAAGCCTGCGACAGACTGGGTATTCTGGTCATAGAAGAAAACAGGCTGACCGGAATAAACAAAGAGCATATCGATCTGCTGGAAAGAATGATACGACGCGACAGAAACCATCCCTCAGTGATCCTCTGGAGCGTAGGTAACGAAGAATGGGGAATAGAATGGAACGACTTCGGGAGAAGGATTGCAGAGTCCATGCGAGAATATTGCCACTCATTCGACCATAGCCGCCCTATGTGTGCAGCATCCAGCAGTGGCCCGGAAATCCTCGTTCCGGCAGATGTTGCAGGCTACAACTACATACTACAGAACCCTGTAGACCAGCACAGAGCCGACTATCCCGAAAGATGTGCACTTGGATCGGAAGAAACATCAGGTTGTGGAACACGGGGCGAATATTACGACAGCGGAAACGGACTCATGACAGCCCACAACAGAAAGAAGCACGGACCGGACAGCCTATACAACTGCATAGAAAGGGGCTGGAAATTCTATGACCAGAGACCTTGGCTGGCAGGATTGTTCTACTGGACCGGCTTTGACTATCGGGGGGAACCCAATCCGATGGAGTTCCCTGCAACAGGCTCACAATTCGGTATACTCGACTACTGCGGATTCCCTAAGGACGAAGCCTACTACCTGAAGTCGTGGTGGACCTCTGAACCTGTTCTCCATATACTCCCCCACTGGAATCTGGACGGACATGAAGGAGAGACCATCTCCATATGGGCCTACAGCAACTGCGAAGAAGTGCGGCTGACTGTAAACGGGAAGAGGCTAGGCAGAAAGAAGATGCCTGCAAACGGACATCTGGAATGGGACGCCGTATACAAACCGGGATACATCAAGGCAACAGGATATACAGGCGGGCGGAAAATCATGGAGACTATTATCGAGACTGCCTCCGAACCTGTCAATCAGAAAGTAACCTATGATTTCCTTACAGAAAAAGGAGAGTGGGTATTTGGCAGCACCGCACTTGATAAGGACGCCGCTTCCGGAATTGTAATAACCTCGATAAAAATGACAGATTCCAAAGGACGCTTTGTGCCAACTGCCTGCGAAAGCTTTAAGTTTACAGCTCCCGACGGCTATCGTATCATCGGATGGGGAAACGGAAATCCGGCCTTTCAAGATATTGAAAGACCGGTCACCTATGGAATAAGTTCCTCGCATGCAGAAGGCACACCTGTGCCAGATCTGGCAGCGACATCTGTTCAAATCCGCACCTTTAACGGATATGCCCAGGTGATCCTGGAACGCATCTCAAAAGACTTTCAGACGCAATGACCTCCCCGGTCCGTACTGAACGGGCAGCAGGTGCGTTGAATGACTTTCCTGCAGAATCTATCGCTGCGATTCCCCTGAATGTAGGAAGATCCTCATCATCAGTGAAGAAATAATATTTTCCGTCGAGTTCCGCGGCATAAGACATAGCTGAAAATTTCGGATAATAAGGCAGATTGACTCCATATCTGACCAGAGCCCTCTGGCCTCCATCCAATACTCCTGCTATTGCTATATAGTACATTCCATCCTTAATGTCATAGAACTGACCTTCATCATCACTGCCAAGAAAATACATATCAACCGCTGCATCCAAGGACTTAAGATAATAATCCTCGGCCACCTTCTGTGCATAGAATGTCAGGTCATTGCGCTGCTTGCTGTACTCTACATCAACAGGAAGATCCTCAAAACCTTCCCAGCCTGACATCCAGAAAGACTTGTTGGCCAAATGTTTGCTCAAAGTTATATCGAACTCCACTCCATTCTCTCCCACTACTGTCCAGTCACCAAGCCAAGCATTGTAATCCTCAGTGGCAATCGGTTCAACAACCTCGAAAACTTCTGACACAGCATATAATCCGCTGACCTCACCGGCTGGAGTTATACCAATGGCAACTGCCTTGTAATAATCGGGATCAAGATCAAAGGCATCTGATGCAGAACCTGTATAGAGCCAGTCCGCCAAAGTTGTGGAAGTACCGTAGTATGAATTCCATTCGGCTACTGTATTCTTCAGGTTATCAACAAACAGTTCCGCCATATCACGAAGATCATTCACATCCCAAAGATCCGCATACACCACTGTAATGGCATAAGTGTTCCTGTCCGTACTGTTGACAGTAATTACATGATCGAAATCCTGATCACCGATGACTCCCGCCCCTACATAATTGACAGTCCATGCCGGGTTCACACTCATTCCATCTACAGGTTCATCTCCGCCTCCGGAAGAACCTTTGGTCTGGAATTCCACTGATGCAGAAGTGCCGTATACGCGCCCGTCCTCCGAAAGTCCGAAAGCTATGTATCTGTATGCTTTGCCTTCTTCCAGATCCTGAAGGATCGTCACAAAGCTTCTGGACTTATGAAGAGCCTCGTCACCTGCCTTATATGCTGCTGCTGCCGATGCGATCAGAGCACCCTCATCAGTCTTCACATCTGTGGTAAGCAAGCCGTACCAGGTATCTTCCTTGGCTCCATTATGAGTAACCTTGATCTTTGCAGAAGTGTATGTAACATCATCCACATCTACGGCGAGCACCAGGCCTTCATTCAGAGCCGGAAGGGTTTCTTCCTTTTCCTTGCATCCAAAGACAGCCATGGCCGCAATAGCGACCACAGCTGTTTTAAAAATCATTTGGTTGAGTTTCATTCGTTACTCTGTTTCTTATGTATTACATGCTATTCGTAGTACTTATAAAGATATATCGCACCCTTGCCGGTTGTAGATGACGTATACACACTAAAAGTCTGATTACTTGACACATAGTTAAACATCATTGTGTTCTTGCTATTAGTTGTCTGCGATACCAATGAGACTTTTCCTTCTGAATCAATAGCAACCGCCCAAGAACCTGCCTGATTAAGGGTGGTATTAGTTCTTAAATAACCACTTGAGACATATATATACTTATTATAGGTACTTCCTTTAAATGCGAATGTTCCAGGATAATCAGCGAGACCGCTTTCAAGAGTGAACTGTTCAATACCAGTTACATCACTGATTGAATTACCCTGTAGAGTAATTGCTGTTCCCTTAAATGTTGTCGCTGTAGAACTTGTAGGCTTTGCAAACGCATAATCAAGAGTTTCATCCGGACTCTTTGCTGCAATGATAACCATATCTCCAGGCGCAAGTTCATTAACATTAGTTACAAGGAACCATCCAACCTTTACAGCTGGATTATTTTGCTGACCGACTGCAACGGTAACAGAAGCTAGTCCGAATGTGAAGTTGAACTCTGCACCGCGTGATGCTCCATTGTTTGCTGCAAATGTTGCTGTTGCTGTTGCCGCATTTTCAGTGTAGTCGAAGGTTACAAAGTCATAAGCCTCAGCCATTGCGCCCTTGATGATTTCGCCTGCAGGCACCAGATTACCCGATGTTGCAAGAGTAATGGTTGCTGTGCCACCCTCATAATCAATCAGGTCCTTATCTGCTGTTGCAGTCAAACGATAGTGTCCCTTATAGGTAGAGTGATAACTACTGTGCCCACCTTTACCTTTCGTATAAACAACAGTGGTAACAGTCACGACATCACCGACCATAAGTCCTATTTCGTCATTACCATAGACTGCATCTCCAGCGTCCGTGTAAAGATATCTGATTTCGGCCTGTCTGCCAGTACCATCGTCGAGCATAAATGTACCCGAACTACCCATAGCCATAGAAACAATCCTACCGGTGAGTTTATAAGATACATTTACATTCTGCTCTTTGTCGTTCAGCTCATCGCAAGTAATTTCCGTCGGAGCGCCCTTCTGGAGAACATTGAAATTCCAGGTAAGCGGCTCCTGACCTTCCATGGTAGCAGTAATTGTAGCAGATGTCTCTCGTACTGTACCCTCATTTGCTGCGGCAGTGTAAGTGAGCTTGCTATTAGCCTTGTCAAAGGCGAAAGAGATCCACTCTGCTTCCGATGTTGCAGAGATATTCCAGTCTCCGACATAGTTGAATTCAATATCGTTGATAGCGGTTGCCGCAACAGCGCCCTCCTCCGGAACGACCACGCTACTTGAAGGAACTGTAACATCGGCAGGAATGACAGGGATAGTACCCTTGACGCCTGCAAGACGATAGAGGCAGATGGCCTGCTTGGCTGTGGTTCCGCTGTAGAAATAGTTATAAGAAGATCCCTCACGATAGTACATCTTGTTAGAACTATAATCTCCAGTCTTATTTCCAATAGTTGCCACACCATCTGCTATCGATACTGTGAACGATGCGTTAGCATCAATGTATGTCTGATTGTTAAGCTCATACGATGTGCTGGTCGAAACAAGGAAGCCCTTGTTGTCTCCTCCATCGTAGAAAGCAAATGTATCCTCAGCCGAACCGTTCGCCAGAACCAAAGTCTGTGCGCCAAGAGCAGGTGTGAGGTAGTAGCTGCCAAGCTTGGTAACAGCAACAGCGCTGCGACGCTCGCTTGAGATGGTTGTGCTCATAGCCACATCGTAATCCTTGGCTGCAATGATCACCTGGTCGCCCTCTGCAAGAGTAGAGGCGTCGGTTACAAGTTCCCATGTATTGCCCTTTGCCTTATCAGCACCCTGCACAATGGCAACTGAAGTCCTGGCATAGCCATCGGTGAAGGTTACAATCACCTGACGAGGTGCGCCATCATTGGCTGGTAATGTAACGACTGCCTCATATGCATTAGTTGTATATTCTAGTTCGGCAAAGTTTGCATCTGCTGTGCAAGTGATGTTACCAGCCGGATTCAAAGTTCCTGACTTATTGAGAGATATCTCTACGCTGCCACCTGTATAATCGACGAGGTCATTCTCCACTGTAGCAGACAGATTGTAGTAGCCCTTGCAGATAGCGTGAGCCGAGCTTGAACCACCTGTGCCCTTGGTTGCTACAGAAGCGATGATAGTAACAACATCGTTCGCCGCGACATCGGCGTTATTGTAGAAATCTGAGCCATCCGCCATATCTATATACTTGAAGGTTGCTTTATTGCCTTCAGCATCAACGACATATGTGCTGTACGATGCCGATGAAGCCTTTGATTGAAGTATGCCGGTAACCTCATACTCCACATTTTCATCTTTTTCCATCTCAATAAACTCGGCAACGGTAACCTTTACAGGAGCGCCCTTCTGAACAACGTTGAAAGTCCAGGTCTTATCAGCCTCGCCATCGTGAGTAGCTTTTATTGTAACTTCTGCATAGCGTACTACACCTGGGTTTGCATCTGCCAGATATTTGAGAACACCATCTGCATAATCGAGAGTGAGCCACTCGGCATTGTCTGAAACAGAGATATTCCAATCACCTACATAGGTAAATTTAACGTCCTCGAATACAGTTTCTTCTGCAACGCCCTCCACTGGAACCACAACTGGCTCATCTGCGTCTGGAACAGTAACCACAGCACCTGCTGTAGGCACAACACCCTTGGCACCTAATAACTTATAGATGCAGACATCATGGTGCTCCGAGGTAGGTGAAGAAACAAAAACAAAACGACGATATGAGGTACTTGTGCCATTATTATAAGCACGATATTTCAAGAGTTTATTGTTAAACTCGCTGTCTGTTGCACTGATTGTAGCCACACCACTCTCACCGTCAATTGTAACATAGAGAAGTGTATTATCGGTAGGATAGCTAGAGAGTCGAAGATAGTTGTTGGTTATCAGATTGGTAAGATAGCCTGTCTTTGTATCACCCTCATAATCAACTCCATTGTAGAAATCAAATGCGACTTTGTCTGCATCTCTCTTTGCCAGTATAAGCGACTGCGCCATATACTTATACTGACTCTTATCTGCAACTATCGGATGATAGAGATAATCACCAGACTTAATGATATCTGTGGTGTAAGATGCGTATGGGTAGTTTGAATCAAAATAACATCCCAAGACATAATTGAGGTCACTCGCTGCAATAGTCACGATATCGCCTTCGGCAAGTGTCGAAGCATCGCGCACAAGCACCCACTTTTCGCTTGCTGCAATACCATCCATGTTTACCCCAAGGCGGGTTACCATGCCGGCTTCGAATGCAAGAGATTTTTCTTCCGGGATAACGCCTTTCTTTATGTAGAGCTTCTTGTTGGTGATGACAGTCACTGTGTATGCGTCACCTGCCTCAAGAATGGCCGGAAGGACGGTAAAATATACGTCACTTGAAGAAGTTGTGTTTACCGTTACGTTGTCAACGCCTTCCGCTACGGCAAACTCATGAGGGGTAGCGAGGTCTGCTGTTACAGTTCCTGCGAGGTTCTTGCCTTCTGCCGTGAAGATTACCTGCTCAACCTCGTCGCCATCCTCAGGAGTGAAGTTCTTGAGTGTCATCTTGACTACAGCAGCCATGCGGGTGAAGCGTACCATCTGAGCCTCTGTAGGCTGCACGGTTGTGGTTACCACCTCAGAAACCATGAGGTCTGCTGCAGGATCGTATGAACTCTCTGCCATTGTCTGGACTGCAGGAAGACTGAGGGTTGCTGCACCAATGCTTTCTGCACTTACATATCCGCTTGCCGGATATATGGTAACATAATCATAAGACGACTGACCTGCATTTGTGTTGAAAGTTGCTTTGATCTGGGCTTTTTCGTCAACCTTTTCGTAAGCCACCTGAGTCGCCGCTGCAAGCTCTTCGGTCTGCTCAAGGACTGCGAATGTCTCATTTTCTTCCCATGAAAATACTGGAGCCTCATCGCTTGAGGTATCCACTGTTGTCTTTGTTTCCGGAGAACCGGCAACGAAAGTGACCTGGACTGTGCCTTTATTTACAGGAACTTCTTCCTGAATCTCTTTCTGGCATGCTGTGAATCCCACTGCAGCTGCTGCAATAAGGATAAAACTCTTTACTATCGTTTTCATCGTTGATTCAATTTAAGAGTTAAAGATCAAAATCAGGGTCATTGTAACCTGAATCCTGACCAGGTTCGCCCTCATCTCCATAGGAACCGATCAAAACACATTGCTCCACCTGTATTTCTGTTACCTCCAGAAAGGGAGCCTCATAGACTGCTTTCATTTTTTTCATAATTCTTTGGTTTTTGTTAATATTCGTTGTCATTCCTTTACACATCTTACAGGGGCGGCAAAACATTTCGCTCCGTATGAATACCATGCGGCAGCTTCCGCCTCGTCAAGTATAGGATATACTCCATAATACACTTCATTATATGCTACAAAGAGCATTGCAGCCTTACCGAATCCTGCTGCACCACTGCCAAAGTATTCCGCTGTCCAGTAAAGCATCTTTTCGCTTGTTTCTCCTATCAGACCGGAAACATCCAGATTGCCTGTACTTGGGAAGTAGTCACCGTTCCCGCCTTTCCAGGTCCAGCCGTAATCATTCCTTTCCCAGTCTCTGTCCACATACGCACACGCATATCCTTCAGGTATCTGACCAAAAGCTCCACGAGGAGGGACTGCATATCCAGGAGGACAAGGGTCGAAGATTGTCTTATAATCGCTTCCAGACTCAGCATTGCCCCATAATTCCGATTGAGACTGCATCATGGCACCAGATGCAGAAGGGAGATCCTGCTGCAGATACCAGTCAAAGACATATTCCCCTATAGGAATGTCGACTCTGCATCCAAGCACGGTAGTAGGATGCTTTACGGCATATTCTATATTTCCAGGTGCTTCGAGGGCAACCGGTGCGACTCCAAGATATTCCCATGAAAGGAAGCCGTTACCCGTCTGAGTATTGTTTATGTTAAGAACCATACGGGCAGATTCGATCTGCTCCTGTTTTGCATAATATTCCTCTTCTGTCTCCATAAGATATCCTTCCTCGTCATACACATGGTATGGCACTTCCATATATGGAGCAGGAGACGGCAGGAACGGATCCTTGCGTCCCCATTGATAGAGCATTCCCCTGTTGGATATATCATCAGGAAAGTTTGTCAAAGCACCGATATTGCGGTCCATCCATTCAAGAGAATTTCCGGTAGAGACGCCAACTGCGTCATCTGTCACCCAGATATGCCAGCTCCATAATATATCGCCTTCCGCATTGCGTACACATACAAGAGCATTTCCTTCTGTCTGTCCGGTAGAGAAGTATACAGCCTTTTCTTCTGCAGAATACACCGGATAACCATCTATTATATAAGTGCTTCTGGTCTTGTCTCCATCATAGGTGGCTTCCCATGCAAGATCAGCATAAGCCGCACCCTCTATATCCACACCAAGATAATCAATATACAATGATTTTCCGTCTCCGTTGAATTTTCCGTTACCTTTTACACTGGCATCGAACCTGTATGAACCTTCTGTGCCGGCGATATAGCAGTTGGCTGTTCCTTCTTCCGAAAGATTCCTGGTATCGGCTCCTTTCTGATATATCTTGAACCGGGCTTTTGCAATATCCGGTTTTGTTCCGGCAACGACATCGGCAACGGCAATTCTGCCGCCTTCTGAGGTATTGCCGTCCACATAGAATGTGACAGACCCTCCTTCAATACTTACATCCACCCAATCCTCTATGCAGACAACATCCCAATCCTCACGGTTGGTTGCTACAAATATGGTCTTCTGCCCCCCTTCCTCAGGCATCACAATCTCCCTCGAAGACAGGGATACAGACGCATAGTCCGGTTCAGGCTGAAGAATCTCTGCCGGTTCTTCAGAACAGCCGTACAAGGATACCACTGCAAGTGCAGCAATGTAATAATATATAGTTCTTTTCACGTTCAGTTTCATTTATAATCCGTTTAACTATTGAAAACAGCATCATTTCCATGTTGAAGGCATGGAATCATAATCGGTAAGACCTGTGCAGCCGGAAAAGCAATCAGCATGAGCCGATGCTGATACTGGAGCGTTAGGAAAATCTTCGTCTCTTACACGTTCGTACAGATGTACTTTCTTCTCCACTCCTTCAGCATCTGTTATCATTGTGTAAGGTGACTCTCCCGTGAGAGAGGAACAACCTTCGAAGCACTGGTCTATGTAGTTTATGCGTCTTACTGTGTCAAAAAGTCCTGCCGGGATACTCTTCAGGGACGAACAGTTCATGAAGCATTCTGCGAATGTTATGCTGGATGTCTTTGTTCCTATAGCACTGAAAAGATCTTCAGGAATGATTTCAAGCGATGTACAATCCGCAAATGTCGCTTCAAACGAAGTGATGGCCGGAGTGTTGTCAAAAAGACCGGACGGAACTGTCTTAAGCGATGAGCATTCAGCAAACATATCCTTTACAGAGGTCACTTTTTCAGCAGCAGGCAGGAGGTCGGACGGTATTTCCTCCAACGAAGAACAACCGCAGAATGTCCCCTGAAATCCTGCTGCAAGAGTATTGGCAGAAAACATTCCCTTAGGAATGGTTTTCAAAGAAGTGCAGCTTACAAAACTAGCTGTAAACTTGGTCTTTGAACCGGCCAACGGTGCAAACAGATTCTCAGGAAGTTCTTCCAATGAAGTACAATTCTCAAAGGCATATGCCATCGAAGACACTGATGATGACTCAGGGAAAATGGATCCTTCTATCTTCTTCAATTCCTGACAATTGCTGAACACCTCTTCAAAACCGGTGGAAACAGATGTATTCTTTGCAAAAAGACCGGCTGGTATTGTTTCTATGCCTGAACCATTGAAGAGATTCTTGAAACCAGGGGATGTAACCTTGGTAAAGGTGTCGAAAAGCCCTGCAGGAACCGTCTTGAGATTCTTGCAATCAGCAAACATATAGGTGAAGTCTGCTGAAGAATAATCCCTCGCATCGGCAAAAAGATCCGCAGGAACTGATTCCAACGCCGTATTTTCAAATGTATATGTAAATTCGTATGCCGCATTCAGACCGGCAAAAAGTTTTGATGGAATCTCTCTAAGGGCAGTGCAATCTGAAAAGCAGTATCGGAACGATTTTGCTGATGTCAGGCCATTGAATACCCCTGGTTCTATTTCGACAAGGGACTCGCATCCCTGGAATACAGCACCGACTGTCTTGACTCCGTTCAATCCTTCAAAGATTCCGGAAGACAACTTTGAAACTCCCGTCTTATAGAATATGTATTCAAGATTGGTTACTGTAGAGTTCGAGACGAACATACCCACAGGAATCTCAGTCAGCGACTCACATCCGGCAAACATGTACTTGATGTCCAATGCCGAAGATGCTCCGGCCAGCAAGGAAACCGGAATCGACTGAAGATTTACACAAGCAGAGAATGCTCCGGTAAAGATAGTGGCAGAAGACTGCGAGGCAAATATATCGTCAGGTACAGATGTTATGGATGTTGCTCCAAACACATAGTCCAGCTGCTTTATATTATGACAATTGCGGAAAAGTCCTGAAGGAATCGACTTGAGTCTGCCTTCGGAAACCATCGCTCTGACTTCGTCGAAATTTCCAAGAGTGCTGCTGGTTATCACATATCCGGTACCGGTAGCATAGAATGCATAGGAGAAGTCTTCTGCCGCTGCGCAGTTCTCGAACAGATTCTCAGGAATTTCCGAAATGCTTTCCGAATGGCTGAAGCAATCCTCAAAATTTCTGGCCACTGTCGCATGCCTGAAGAGTCCGGATGGTATCTCCTCCAGAGACTCACAGCAGGAAAAGGCTCCAAGAAAAGTTTTTACAGTTGAGAATGATCCTGCAACATCATTAGGGATGGCTTTCAGATTATTGCATCCCAGACACATATCTGTCAATGATGTATATCCCATCTTTCCCCACGATATGACACTTTGAAGTTCAGGGGACATGGCATCTCCTGATCCGAATTCCAAAGACTTGGCCGTACCGGACATTTCAATCGTATATCTTCCCGGTTCCTTATATACGTGAGAAGGCCTCCTCGACTCAAAGGTCTCCACAGGCGTACCGTCACCCCAATCTACAGTAACACTGCCGCCGGTGGATGTAGTAATCACAGGCGCGCCTGTCAGAAGAAAATCAGGTTCGGAAATAAGGACTTCATATATGAGTTCCTCAGTATCAGGCCCGATCTGACGCACATTGACTTTAGCTGTAGCATTATTGTCTTCATCTCCTACAATCACCGTCAGCGACCCTAAACGCTGGTTACCACCTGCATTGGAAGGAATGGTGACCAGTAGCCTGTCTCCTTCTGAAGAAACACTGAACCAATCACTGCCGTCTGTCTCGTATGTCCATTCAAGTTCAGGATTGGATTCAACCACCACTGTCCTTGTATCTCCATCGTCATCAGTCGCTACATTTTGAGTGCTCAATTTCACAAATGCCTTTCCGTCCTGACGTACACGCAGCACATCCGAATCAGCATTTTCCCCATAACCGGCCTTGATGAGGATTTCAACTTCCCTCTGTTTGAAAGCATGGTTTTCATCCGAAGACAGAATCAGACGGTTATCCTTCTTCTCCAAAAGCAGCCAACTGCAAGTGCATTCAAAATCCCACTCATCCTGGTTGGTCTCAATCTCTATTTCATGCACCAGGCCAGTGAACGCCTTGAAATGATGATCATTGGAAGAAAGACTCACTTCAGGAACGCCTGCATGATTCTGTCGTATATTCAAAACAACATTTGAAGTTCTTTCACCGTCTGTAGCAGAAACCGTTATCTCTGCTTCATTATATCCATCACCCTCATTCCTTTCCGCCTTTATGGTAAGAAAATACCTGTCTGCAGAGATATCCAGCCAATCACCACCTTTTACGGAAAAAGTCCACTCATCCTGGTTGGTCAGGACATCAAGGACAACAGAGCCACCTCTTGTCTTGAAAAGGACATCTCCTGCCCTGCCATCTTCGGACATATCCAGAAGATGACTGTCTGAATTCACCTCTAGAGTTACTTTTCCTTCTGATGAAACAGGTTCCACCGGCTGGAGTTCCTTTCCGCACGCAATGACACATAGCGCCATTACCAGAATACTATATATATGATGTTTCATTGGAGACTGCTTTTAATTTGACTGTTTTCTGAAAGAGATGTCACCCATAGGGAACATGGTAGGCCTGTAGTTTGATCCCAAAGCGATCTTATTGCCATCTTCATCATATGTCCAAAGGCCGAAACCGACATAATTGAAGCCATCCACAGAAGGAAGGTCAAGAGTCAACGAAGAGTAATCTGAAGACGGCAACGCCTCGACCTCCAAAGATGCATAGGCAAACTGACGGTCACTGACAAGAGTCAGATATAGAAACACATCATAAGAAAGTACCGTCCATCCGAACGGAATGACAAAAGATCCTCCGGCCTTGTCATAACGCACTTCAAGAGAGGTGTCTGGATAGAGGAAATCCCTCATGATCAAAGTCTCACCATAGACACCTTCTTCAATATCGAATATCAGATAGTAGTCAGATGGGTTCGGACTAAAGTCGAGGCTGTTGAGGGAGCCGTTCGGCGAATAGAACCACTTGGTTGCAGTAATCTCCCATTGGCCCAGAAGTTTGAAATAAGGATTGTCAGCCCTTGTGCCTTGAGTTATCTTTATCTGGATTTGCCTTCCCTGCTCTCCTTCTCCTGCATGTATGGTAAGAATCTCCGACAGTTCTTCGTCTGACATGTTAGGCTGGCACAGTATGATCATGCGGCTGCTTTCTACTTCATGAACAACAGTAAGCCATGAACAATCATACTCGACTGTCCACTGATAGTTCGACTCGACTGAAAAAGATATTTCACCACCTTCGGAATCGAAATGATGATCTGTTGCAGTTGTGGAGAATTCCAAAGGCGCTGCCCCCTCCTGATATACATTGACAGTATACTGGTCGAATCTGCCTTCAGGACTTGTCAGGACTACAGCCCCAGAACGGGATTCTGTAGAATGATTGGGTTTCGCTTCTATTTCCAGAGTATTGGATGAGACCGTAAGTGTAAACCATTCCTGCGGATCCGCACATGAAGCCTCCCACAGTTCATTCTCAGGAAAAGGAGTCAGTACTATTGATTTATTGCCCCCCCCAGCAGCAAAAACAACACTATTTTCCGAAAGCATCAATCTTGATGTTACTGATGATTCGGTTTTAGAGCATGAGGTTAAAAAAAAGACTGAAAAAATAATCATTACCGTAAGTAATGATCTGAATAGTTGTTTCATCTGAAGCAATTTCTTTAAAACACATATTTTGGCAAAGTAAATAATAATTTTTCAATTATCAAAATCCTGAATATCACACATGTACAAAATCAAGCAGGATATTGACTCTTGGCAAAACCACATAATAATGCTACCTTTGCTGTTCTGTGATTCTGGCAACCATCATATCGGTTTTGATATCAGTTCCGATCTGCGACAAGGAACTGAAAGATACCTTGTCATATTCAATTGTAGAGACTTCTGTCAAACAGAGTCTGTCTTTGGAAAGACAGGCATCCCCTGTCTCTACATTATATTTGGATCAACTGGAAGACAGGCTTATCGATTCTCCTAAGAAACTGTCAGCGGTCATTCCGAATCTTCACATTCCGGACTACGGTTCAGCCATGACGTCATCCATCTATCTGAGAGGGTTCGGTTCAAGGATGGAAAACCCTGTCCTCGGCCTATACATTGACGACATACCGGTTCTGAACAAGAATGCTTACGAAATGGAGATGCTTGACATCAGACGCGCAGACATGCTCAGGGGCCCTCAGGGTACCTTATACGGACGTAATTCCATGTGCGGAGTACTTTCCCTAAGTACACTTTCTCCATCTGACTACAAAGGTGTGAGAGCCGGACTGGAATATGGAAGTGCCAATACATTTTCTGCCCGTGCATCAATATACGGAAAGACAGACAAGGGTCTGGCAATTGGCGGAGGAGTATGGTTCCGACATTCTGACGGCTTTTATACAAATGCATTGAACGGACAGCCATGCGATCCGCATGACGGAGTATCCATGAGGATGAGGATTGAAAAGAAGCTGAATGAAAATATATATCTTGAAAACATACTGTCAGCCGGAGCACTGACACAGGGCGGGTGGCCGTACAGACAATATATTCAGGAAACCGGACAACTGCTGGAAACCTCATATAATGACATATGCGCATACAGGAGACTGAATGTGACGGAAGCCGTAAAATTGAGGCTTGAGACAGAAAAGTATACCCTCAGCAGCATATCGGCCCTTCAGATACTCGCAGACAGGATGGATCTGGATCAGGACTTCACGCCACGCTCCATGTTCACTCTTACACAGATACAACGTGAGGCTGCCCTGACACAGGAATTCGTTCTTAAGCCAAAGGCAGATTGGAAAAAGGAATGGTGGTCCTGGCAGAGTGGAGCTTTCGCATTCTGGAAATACAACAGGATGTCCGCCCCGGTCCTCTTCAAGCAGCATGGAATCGAAGATCTGATATTGGGCAATGCGAATGACAATATCCCGGAAGACATCTCCGGAGGTCATGAAGAGCCACTTGCCATACAGGAAAACGAATTCAATATAGACAGCGAATTTGCAATCAACACTTTTGGAGCCGCCCTTTACCACGAGTCATATTTCACATTGGGGAAATTTCTTGTGACCGCAGGACTCAGAATCGACTATGAGGGTAATTTCATGAATTATTGCAGCGATGCCGCAATCCATTATCGTTTCCTGCCTACAATGAAAGAATGGAAGAAGTTCCGGACAATCTATGAAGGAATGGTAGATAATCATTATGTCGAACTGCTTCCAAAATTCTCCGTTCTATACGAATCGGGCGATTTCGGAGGATATGGCAAGTCAAGCATATTCGCTACCATATCAAAGGGATACAGAAGCGGAGGATTCAACACTCAGATATTCTCCGACATTCTGCAGAACATGATGATGAACGGACTGATGGCTGATCTTGGAGTCTATCTGGACAATTCATCAACAGCTGTAACAGCTGAAGACACTGCATACAGACCAGAAAAGACATGGAACTACGAAATCGGAGGAAAAATGAACATCAGCAAAGACGGGCATCGTTTCTCTGGTTCAGCCTCTGTATTCTATATCAGCTGCCGCAATCAGCAGATAACCTTGTTTCCTCCGGGAAAATCTACAGGACGCATGATGGCAAATGTGGGAAAATCGCGCAGCATTGGTGCAGAGGCTGCATTGCAATATAGTGTTAAAGATCTTGTCATAGATGTTTCATACGGCTATACAGATGCACGCTTTACTGCATATGACGATGGTAACCACGACTACAGCGGAAACCGTATCCCATATTCACCTGCACACACACTCAACACCAGAATAGGTTATACATTCCGTTTCAATAATAATATTTTCCGCAACCTCAGTATAAATGCAGACTGCGTTGCAGCAGGAAGAATCTGGTGGGATGAAGCCAATACAATTGCAGAGCCATTTGTAGCACAGGCAGGTGCAGACGCAGTCTTAGGCCTTAAATGGCTTGACATCCGTCTCAGGATGGATAACTTGTTGAACCAGAACTATAATGTATTTTATTTCAAGTCAGTCGGCAACTCGTTCTTCCAGAGAGGCAAGCCACTAAGATGGACCATAGGAATAGCGATTGACATTTAACGATGATAACAATGAAAAGATTTCTTATTTTCATAGCTGCAGTCAGCCTGTTCATATCATGCAAGAAACCACCGACAGTAATCGCCGATGGCTCACCTGAATTTTCCGGAACCATGACAGTGCTGCATGAGGGGGAGAACTTTCCTCAGGACGGAATAAAGGTCCAGGTGGAATTCAGTCCCGGCAACTCGACAATAGACATAATGCTGAAAAAGGTGAAATTTGTTCCGGCAATGCCTGTTTCGATTGATGTAACCATACTTCAGGTACCTGTGACACAGGAAAGCGATGGTTCATGGTCGTTTGCCGGACATGACATGATACCTTGGGCTATGGGAGGACCATATGATACATATCGCGTATACGACCTGCATGGTACGGTAAGCAGTTCAACCCTCACCTTTTCACTTGGCTTCTACAACACAAAGAAACAGGAAAACTATCCTACCAGCTACAGCGGCACGCTCCAGAAATGATCATTTCATAGTCTTGTACGAAAGAATGTGGATGGTCACACTGACTGCTATGACCAGGAAAAGAATCCTGAGCAGAAGATTGTCCGTAACAAAGAGTGCGCAGTACGACAGGGTGAGCCAGAGCATAGTGACCGAGAGGACCTTTATCTTCAAAGGGATAGACTTATGCTTGAGAAAATTCGATATATAAGGTCCCAGACGGGGATGATTCATCAGCCAGTCATACAATCTTCTGTTTCCTCTAAGAAACAGAGCTGCTGACAACAGCAGAAAAGGTGTTGTGGGCAGTACCGGAAGAAAGATACCACAAATACCTAATCCAAGGGCCAACAGACCGGATATAGTAAGCAATATATTCATAAGTTACAATTCCCGACAAAGTTGTGTAAAATTTGTCTATTAACCAATACCGGCTCAATCACAAATACATGTGCCCAGGTGACCACTTTTTATATTGATCCAAATTTATGTTTCCTGCTCTGAAAAGAGTACCTATAACAGAAAAAGCACCTGCTTTGGAAATGCAAGTGCTTTCTGTGGTCCCAACAGGGCTTGAACCTGTGACCCCCTGATTATGAGTCAGGTGCTACTAACCAACTGAGCTATAGGACCATTTTTCGTTTCTTTCCGGTGATTTCTTCGTTGGACTTCGCATCCTCAGTCAGTCACTACCGAAAGGTAGCTCCTTCATTCGTCGCTCGTCCGCCTCGAACTCCCTCGGAAATATACTTCAAACTTTAAGCATCACAATATAAACTGTGATGATCTTTTTAAAGAACTTATATTTGCTGTGGTTCGGAGTGGTTACCGAACCACACTGCAAATATAATACTTTTTTCGATTATTTCACTTAGTTGAGCTTAATTTCAACCTCAACACCTGAAGAAAGTTCGAGTTTCATAAGAGCATCGACTGTCTTAGGAGTTGAATCGTAAATATCAAGAAGACGGCAGAAAGAGTTGAGCTCGAACTGCTCACGTGACTTCTTGTTTACGAAAGTCGAACGGTTGACAGTAAATATCTTCTTGTGGGTCGGAAGCGGAACAGGTCCGTTTACACGAGCACCGGTAGCAGATACTGTCTCAACGATCTTCTTCGCTGACTTGTCAACAAGCATATGATCGAATGATTTGAGTTTAATTCTAATTATCTGGCTCATATCAAATTTCGTTGAATTCAGTTAAACAATTATTCGTCGTCATCAGAGTTTTTGTAACCACTCTTCTCGATAACTTCCTTAGCAAGTCCGGCAGGAACCTCTGCATAGTGGTCAAATGCCATTGTGCTTGTTGCACGACCTGAAGAAATAGTACGGAGGATAGTCACATAACCGAACTGCTCTGCAAGTGGAACGTACGCCTTGACGATACGTGCACCGATTGTAGAGTCCATTGCATTTATCTGTCCACGACGACGGTTAAGGTCACCTACGATGTCTCCCATGTAATCCTCTGGAGTAACAACTTCGAGGCTCATGATAGGCTCAAGGAGAACCGGCTTAGCCTTAGGACATGCATGACGGAATGCCATACGTGCAGCAAGCTCGAATGAAAGCTGGTCTGAGTCCACCGGATGGAATGAACCGTCCTTCAGAGTAACCTTGAGTGACGGAACCTCATAACCTGCAAGCACACCGTTTGCCATTGCCGACTTGAAGCCCTTCTCCACAGATGGGATGAATTCCTTCGGAACGTTACCACCCTTCACCTCGTCAACGAACTGAAGTCCTGTCACGCCCTCATCTGCAGGTCCGATCTCAACGATGATATCTGCAAACTTACCACGACCACCGGTCTGCTTCTTGAATACCTCACGATGCTGAACGGTCTGAGTGATAGCCTCTTTATAGTTAACCTGAGGTGCACCCTGATTGATGTCTACACCAAACTCACGACGGAGACGGTCAACAATGATGTCAAGGTGAAGCTCACCCATACCGCTGATGACAGTCTGACCTGTCTCATGGTCAGTCTTGACTGTAAATGTAGGGTCTTCCTCAGCAAGCTTGGCAAGTGCAATACCGAGCTTGTCAAGATCCTTCTGAGTCTTAGGCTCAACTGCAAGTCCGATAACCGGATCAGGGAATTCCATAGACTCAAGTGTGATAGGAGCAGACTCAAGGCAGATTGTATCTCCTGTACGAAGATCCTTGAAACCTACTGCTGCACAGATGTCACCTGCTTCAACAAACTCGATTGGGTTCTGCTTGTTTGAATGCATCTGATAAAGACGTGCCACGCGCTCCTTCTTGTCAGAACGTGTATTAAGCACATATGAACCGGCATCAAGTTTTCCGGAATATGCACGAAGGAATGCAAGACGTCCCACAAATGGGTCTGTAGCAATCTTGAATACGAGAGCTGCAAATGGCTCCTTGGCATCTGGCTTGCGCACTTCCTCATCACCGGTCTTAGGATTTGTTCCTGTTACCGATCCCTTATCAAGCGGTGACGGAAGATAACGCATCACTGCATTGAGAAGGAACTGAACTCCCTTGTTCTTGAATGAAGAACCACAGCATGCCGGAACGATAGCCATATCGATTGTAGCCTTACGAAGGGCTGCGATGAGTTCCTCTTCTGAAATGGAATCAGGATCCTCAAAGAACTTCTCCATAAGTGTCTCATCATACTCGGCAGCAGCCTCAACGAGCTTCTCTCTCCAAGTATTGGCATCATCAACAAGTTTCTCAGGGATGTCTGTAATCTGATAGTTTACAAGCGCATCCGAGTTGTGGTCATAAATCATTGCCTTCATTGCAACAAGGTCAATGATTCCATCAAACTTATCTTCTGCTCCGATTGGAATGCAGATCGGAACCGCACGAGCACCAAGCTTCTCCTTCATCTCATCGATTACAGCAAAGAAGTCTGCACCGACGCGGTCCATTTTATTTACATAAGCAATTTTCGGAACACCATACTTGTCAGCCTGACGCCAAACTGTCTCAGACTGTGGCTGTACGCGTCCTACTGCACAGAAAGTAGCTACAGTACCATCAAGCACTCGGAGTGAACGCTCAACCTCAACGGTGAAGTCCACGTGGCCCGGAGTGTCGATCAGGTTTATCTGATATGTATCCCCGTTATAGTTCCAGAAAGCAGTTGTAGCTGCGGATGTAATAGTGATACCACGCTCCTGCTCCTGAACCATCCAGTCCATTGTAGCACCACCTTCATGAACTTCTCCGATCTTATGGGTCTTACCTGTATAATAAAGGATACGCTCCGAAGTAGTGGTCTTACCGGCATCGATGTGAGCCATGATACCGATATTTCTGGTGAATTTAAGATCTCTTGCCATTGTTTGTCAGGTCTTAACTGGGGATTAGAATCTGAAATGTGCAAATGCCTTGTTAGCTTCTGCCATTCTGTGCATATCTTCCTTTCTCTTGAATGCTGCACCCTCGCAGTTATATGCTGCAATAATTTCAGCACAGAGCTTTTCTGCCATGGAGTGGCCGGAACGCTTGCGGGCGAATACGATCATATTCTTCATAGAAAGTGAAATCTTC
>JAFRZX010000136.1 GCA_017442315.1 Bacteroidales bacterium | reverse complement strand
TTACAAAGCAGTTCCTTGACAGAAAATTGGCTGTATCATTATCCGTCAATGATATATTTGGATCTGCTAAGACTAAGTGGCATATCAACAATAATCTAATGAAGTTCGATTATGACAAATATAGCGATTCACGACATGTTCAATTGACTATACGTTATAATTTCAACTCAACCAGAGATAAGTATAGAGGCAGTTCTTCAACTGATGAAATGAGAAGATTGTAATTAAATGCATAATCTAAGAGGCCATACGCGGCAGAATGCCTCAAATCCACCCACAATAACATCGATAAGATTTCGCTTGCCTTCATCTGAGATGAGGTAAGCGAAATCTTTTTTATTGTCCATGAAGAATTGTTCTACAAGTACTGCAGGGCACAAGGAATGCCGAAGTATATAGAAGTTTTCTTCCCAGTCCGGATCTCCGTCTCTTGCGTAGTCGGTGCGGATTACCTGGTTCTTGAGGATCTGCTCTGCAGCTTTATAAAGGCAGTCAGCAAGCCGGTCTGATTCTGTCTGTCCTTTACAGGTGTAGCAGCTCCATCCGGTCGCATTCATCCATTTTGAGCCGTTTCCGGTGGCGTTGATGTGGAGGGATATCAGGATGACGTTTGATTTGCCGAGGGCTTGACAATGGGCGTTGGTGCGTCGTACTCTTTCTGATAGAGGGATGTCGTCGTCTTCAGGTACCAGGAGTTCGGAGTCGTAGCCTCGGGCTTTGAGGATTGAGACGATTCGTCTTGCGAGGTCGCGGGTGTAGGCGTATTCGAGGAGTTGGCCGTCTGGGGAGCGTTTGCCTTTGGTCTGGATGCCGTGGCCGTTGTCGATTAGGATTTTCATGGGGCTGTGGGGGACAGCTCTTCGATTCCGAGTGAGATCCCCGGTCGGGCCGGGGATGACGGGCAAAGGTAATGAAAAAGCGGTAACTCCATAATGGAATTACCGCGAGAAATAGTTTCTTGAGTGTGAATTATAAAGAGAACTATTCTATGAGTTTCGGATCCTCTGATGCGAGCTTTGCGAAGTTCTGTTCTGCATTTCTGGATATCAGAACTGCCAGCTGTTCTTCTGCAGTGCGACGCAGGATGGTGAATCTATCTTCTTTTGATACTCCTTGCTTGATAAGCTCAGCATTCAGGGATTCGATATTGGAGAGAACTATCAGCTGATTGATTGTAGCCGTGTCCCTGATGTTCATTGTCTTTGCAAGTTCAGGATTCGCTTCCTGCCATTGCTTGGCTGTACAGTCGAATAGAACCATGTTCAGAAGATCTGCTTCGCTTGCATATACGAGACCCTGTTTCATCTGGCTGATGTTGAGTTTTGGAAGTATCACGTTCTTGATGGCATCGGTGTGGATGTGGTAATTGGCTTTTGAGAGGAGGCGTTTCACGTTCCAGGATAGAGCGAGTTCGCTTCGTTCTAGTTCTACGAGGCGCTGGTACTCCTTGATGACATAGAGCTTGAACATAGGACTGATTGCGGAGCAGAACTCAAATGCAATGTCTTTATGTGCATAGGTTCCACCATATCGTCCGGCTTTGGATACGATTCCGATGGCTCCTGTCTTTTCAATCCAGTTGCTGACACTCATTGTAAAGGTTGGTAATCCAGCCTCTTTTCTAAAGTGGTCAAATTCGACCACTTTAAAATTTGGGTTATATAAGGTTTCCCAAGTACCAAGGAATTCAATGGTGCTACGGTTCCTGATCCAGTTCTTTATGATGTCTGCAGCACGGGCGTCTCCACCCTTGGCTTTTACAATATCTGTGATACAGATAAAGTCTTCTTCGTTGATTGTAGTCAGGGCTATTTCGATTCCCTGTACATTCATGATAGATGTCTTTGTCATAATTCAATCTTTATAATTCACGTTTACAAACGTAATATATTGATGTCGTTTCCCTATGGAAAATCGTAGCTAATTGTTGTCGGTTTCAAGATATTTCAGAATCCAGTCGGCGAGGTCGATGTGGGCTGCTCGATCTGCTGGGGTGGCGTTGTCTTCGAGGAGGCGGGAGATGCGGATGTCGAGGTGTGGGAAGGTGAAGATCTTCTGCTGCCAGTCTTTGAAGGCGCCGATGTCGGGGAAGACGATGATCT
>JAFRZX010000135.1 GCA_017442315.1 Bacteroidales bacterium | reverse complement strand
TTACGTGGATTCCTTGAAACTGGCTGGGGTAATCAAGGCCTTCTAAATTTTGGAGTGAAGTTCAGCTTCTAAATGTAAATTCCAATTTATCTGCGAGAAAAATGCCTGGCACAAGTGTATGTATTGTGAATCCAGCTTTGTTCATAATTTTTATTGCTGTTTCTTGTACGTCAATGCAGCCAGACAGCAGAAAAAGACTGCAAATCCTCCTAGTGCGGCATAGTTTACCCATAGTTCCGCGATACTTGTTCCTTTGAGATAGACAGACCTCATTATCTCAACCATATAGGTCGGAGGAAGACACCATGACAGTTTCTGAGCCCAGATCGGCATCGACTCCACAGGGGTCATGAGTCCGCTTATCAGGATGAAGGAGAGGACTATGAACAGCATAAGGAACATGGTCTGCTGCATGGTTTCAGACATATTCGCAAGCATTACGCCGATGCTTGACATCACCAAGATGAAAAACGCGGCAGCAAGGAAAATGGACCAGACAGAACCAGCTACGGAAAGTCCATAGACAAGTCTTGCCAGAATCATGCAGATTCCGAGATCAATGAAACATATGACCCAGAAAGGAATAAGTTTCGATAAAGTAAACACAAACCTATTTACAGGACTCACATTAATCTGTTCTATTGTTCCGAACTCCTTTTCAGTCACCAGATTCAAGGCCGGGAGGAAACCTCCTACCATAACCAGAAGCATTATTATCAGGGCCGGAATCATATAATGCTTGTAATCCATCGTAGGATTATAAAAATTGACAGTTTCAATCAGACCGTCAGGGAGATCCATTCCTTTTGATGAGCGGATATCCTGAAGGCAACTCATGACAGTCTGAATTAAATATTGACTGCCCAGACTCCCCTTCATCGCATTCACACCATTAGACCATAGACCTAATTTCTCGGGCTTCCCCAGAATGCTTTTTCCAAATCCTGACGGAATCTCCAATATCACATCGATGCCTCCATCCTCCAACACCTTCAATGCCGAATCATGATCGGCATAGACGCCTTCAAGAATCAGATAGTCGGATGAATTGACTCTTGATACCATCTTCTGAGATACATCGCTACGGTCATAGTCAACTACTCCCACCTGAACATCCCTGACATCCATCGTCGCGATCCAAGGAAGCACAAGAGTCAGCATTATCGGAAATGCGACTACCAGTTTCGGCATGAACGGATTACGCTTGAACTGGCGCAATTCCTTGATTATTAGTGTTCTCAATACTCCCATAACTACTCAAGTCTGTCGTTGAACTTCATCAGTGCCACTCGCAGGATACCGATAGCCATAACACAAATGATCGAAAATTCCAGCAGTATATCCTTGAATGCAAGTCCTTCAATCATCAGTTTTCTCATAGCGTCAATATACCATCGTGCCGGAACGATATATGTAAACGGCTTGAGTACCCAAGGCAGGTTCTCCGTCGGGAACAGCATACCTGAGAACATCATGATTGGAAGCATCAGCAGCATTCCTGAAATCAGCAGTGCAATCATCTGCTTGTCAGTCACAACCGAAACAAGAAGTCCGAAACCCAATGCAAGAATGATATAAACTATTGAAATCAAGATAATTCCGAGAAGGCTTCCGGTCATCGGCACACCCAAAGCGAATTTGGCTAGCAACAGTATGGTCATCAGATTAAGGCAACTAAGCACGAAATACGGAACCATCTTGGCGACAATTATCCATATCGGCCTCACCGGCGAAACCAGCAGCACCTCCATTGTTCCCATCTCCTTTTCTCTCACGATCGATATAGATGTCATCAAAGCGCATACGAGGATGAAGATCAGACCAAGAATTCCCGGAACGAAATTATACGCACTCTTCATCTGAGGATTATACAGGATATGGCTCTCGATCATGCCCATCTGTCCTGTGCCGGAAAGAGATTGATTCAAGATGCCGGTCAGAAATGCTTCTGCAGATGCAGCCACATTAGGATTTGAACCATCCAGAACTATCTGGACCGCCTTTTCACCGGGGATCCTTCCGCTTGTAATCCTGTCAAAATCCTGAGCAAAGACTATCACCGCACCTGCTTCAGAGCGTCGGAGCACTTCGTCTATCTCTTTCGTATCGACATAGCCATTGAATGTGAACATTTCATTATGACTGATCCGCGAGACAATCCGATCAATCGAAGCAGATCTTTCCGGAGTACATACTGCTACACTCACATTGTTGATATCAGTCGAGATTGCGAAACCGAAAAGCAGCATCAGCACAATAGGGATACCGATGACAACAAGCAGAGTCCTCACATCCCTTAGGATATGAAGAGACTCCTTCTTTATGAAATACAGCAGCCTATTCATTTCTTACAGCATTTCTGGCAAGGCTCCTGAAAACCTCATCCATGGATTTGACTCCGAATTTCTCTATCAGTGCTGCGGGAGTGTCAAGTGCCATTATCTTACCGTCAACCATTATGGACACTCTGTCGCAATGTTCAGCTTCATCCATATAATGTGTGGTCACAAAAACTGTCGTGCCTTCCGAAGCTATCTTTCTTATCATATCCCAGAACTGCCTGCGTGTCAGAGGATCCACACCTCCTGTCGGCTCATCCAGAAAAATGACCTTAGGCCCATGAAGGTTAGCAACTGTAAAGGCCAGTTTCTGTCTCCATCCGGTCGGAATTGACTTTACAAGATCATTGCGGTGTTCCCAGAACTCCAGCTCCTTCAGCATACGCTCTGCTCTGGAATTGATTTCCTTTGATGACAGACCGTATATGCCGCCATACAGTTCCATATTCTCAATGACTGTAAGATCTTCATATAGAGAGAATTTCTGGCACATATACCCTATATTCCTCTTTATATCTTCACTCTGTGAGATGATATCGCATCCAGCAACCGTCCCGCTTCCTGAAGTGGCCTTGCTCAAGCCGCATAGGATCCTGATAGCCGTTGTCTTGCCTGCACCGTTGGCGCCGAGGAAACCGAAGATCTCCCCTTTCGCCACATCGAAGGATATGCCGTCAACGGCTGTGAATGCGCCGAATTTCTTAGTGAGATTCCTTACGGATATTATGTTTTCCCTTTTCATGCTTGATCAGTCTGATAAATGTTTCTTCAAGTGTAGTTCCGTCGTCTGCTATGTTTGCAGGGGTGTCAATCTTCAGGATTTTCCCTTCATTGATGAGAGCGATCCTGTCACACCTGCCGGCCTCGTCCATATATGGAGTGGAAACCAGAATGCTGATGCCATATTTCCTCAGTCCGGCAAGCATATCCCAGAATTCGCTTCGGCTGACAGCATCTACACCTGTTGTCGGCTCATCCAGAAGAAGGACCTTGGGCCTGTGAACGAGAGCACAGCTGAGAGCCAGTTTCTGTTTCATACCTCCGGACAATCTGCCGGCACGTCGTTTCCTGAACGGCTCGATCTGACTGTATATGGGAGCTATCATTTCATAGTTATCCTCAGGCTTCCCGCCGAAAAGCGATGCGAAGAATTCAAGATTCTCCTCCACGGAGAGATCCTGATAGAGAGAAAATCTACCTGGCATATATCCGACTATCTTTCTGATTTCCAGATAATCATCAACACAGTCCAGACCTTCCACTACAGCTTTGCCTTCGTCAGGAAGCATCAAGGTGGTCAGAAGCCTGAAAAGTGTGGTTTTCCCAGCCCCGTCAGGTCCGATCAGTCCGAATAGTTCGCCTTTGCCGACCTCTAACGAGACATCGTTCAAGGCCGTGACATCTCCATATCGCTTGGTTATGCCGTTAAGTATGATTGACGGTTCCATCATAACTGAACTTCACCATACATACCGATCTTGAGCATTCCGTCATTCTCGACAGCTATCTTTACGGCATAGACTAGATTTGCTCGTGTATTACGCGTCTGGATAGCCTTCGGAGTGAACTCGCTTTCATCCGAAATCCACACTACCCGACCCTTGTATTCATATTGCTGCTCACCCCCGAAATCCGCTATTACACTCACTTCTTTGCCAAGGCTCAGCTGCGGGAGCAGATCGGAAGTAAAATAGGCTCTGAGATACATCGCATCCATATCAGCCACCTTCATCACAGGAGTGCCGGCAGCTACCATTTCACCGGCATTCACATATTTAGCCAGAACGGTACCTGAAATCGGAGATGAAATCCTGCATCTGCTTATCTTGTCTTCAAGCAGTGATATCTGGGCCTTCAGAGCACTTGCGTTATGGTCTATAGCCGTGCTGTTTCGTCTCAAAGATGTCTGCTGAGCATCAAGCTGCCTCTCCAGAACCTCTATCTGAGTACTGATATCGTCAAGCTGTTTCTTCGGAGCCGCTCCTCTTGCAATCAGATTCTCCACTCTTGTCTTTTCGGACTTCAGGTTGCGGATCTGACTCTTCAATGAAGCAACCTGACTTTCAATATCCGGACGTGAACTGTTCAGCGAATTCAACTGGGCCTGAAGCTGTTCTTTCTGAAGATGAAGCTGCAACGTATCAATCTGACCCAGGACCTCTTTCTCCCCTACTTCCATACCTTCAGTAAGGTTCAGCCATATTACCTCACCTGTTCCCTGACTTGACACAAGAATCTCATCAGCTTCAAAATTTCCGCATGCATCATATTCTGCCTCAGATGCGCAAGCACTGCACAAAACGGCTGCGCATATCAAATAATATAACTTCTTCATAATCCTATCTGTTCAATGTATATTTCAAATCATATATGGCTTTCACCAGCTCTATTTCATGGGTACTTCTGGCAATCATCGCAGCAGACTCATCGCTTATCTTTGTAAGCAGATCATTCATATCGATTGCACCTTCCTGAAGTCTCGCCTCTGCTGCTTCCCTGACATTCTGACGCAATCGCACAATCCTGTCATCATCTGCCAGCACAGCCTTGATCCTCCTGATTTCCGCGTCATCCTGCTCAGCCTGAAGCCTGTTGTTGAATGAGAAGATATCCTTTTGCATCTTAACTCTGTCAATGGCGTTCCGAATCTGCTTTCTGGATGTCTTGTCAGTGTAGAAACTGCTGATATTCCAGCTCATACGAATCCCTACAATTCCATTCAAAGACCATCTGCTGCTCATCATATTCTCGAACATGTTCAGTCCAGGATATCCATAATATCCCTGAGCGAAAAAAGCAAATTTCGGTGTGAGAGCCACATTCAACATCTGATTCTTAGCCTCAAGCACTTTGATCTGGGAATCAAAAAGCATCAGTTCAGGTCTCTGAGATTCTGCAATCATCAGTTGGTGAGTCTGCGGCAATGAAAGAGTAGCGGTTCCGAGACTATCACCGATGAACAGTTCAAGCATTTTTCTGAAACTTTCCTCACTTGACTTTATCTGATGGAGAGTCTGACCTGATGAGAGCATCTGAGCCTCGACAGCATCCGCATCAGCCTGCATTGCAACGCCATTATCTACAAGCGCATTCACATAATCAAGATTGTTCTGCAGTCTTGCAATCATATCCTCGACTTGCCTTTTCTGTTCCTGAAGAAGCAGAATGCCGAAATAAAGATTATCTATGCGGTTGTCCAAGGCATACATCTCGACATCAGCAGCCCTCAATGACTGCTGCGTTTCACTTTCCGTGAGTGTTTTTTCTGCCTTTGACTTACCTCCGTCCCAGATTGTCTGCTGAATATCTATCTGCACTTTGTACTGATCCTGCCTCAAACCCGGCATATCAAGTCCCTGAGCAGCAAGCATTGATTCGAACTGATCGGGCCACCTTGCTACATCAGACTGATATGTCGCCTGCGCGGACAGGCTTACCTGAGGTAACCAGGCTTTTGAAACATTGCTCATATTATAATCCTGACTCTGGGAAATCAGATCGTACTGTCTTATGGCCGGATAATGTTTCCGGGCCATTTCTTTGCACTGTTCCAAGTCCGGCTGTGC
Source organism: Bacteroidales bacterium (assembly GCA_017442315.1). Lineage (GTDB taxonomy): Bacteria > Bacteroidota > Bacteroidia > Bacteroidales > UBA932 > Cryptobacteroides. The sequence continues at coordinate 802 of JAFRZX010000135.1, read as the reverse complement.
ATAAGCTGAAGACAGCCCCAAAGCAGTCAATGCAACTACTGATATAAATCTCTTCATATAGCGTAAATTATTTTATGCAAAGTAAGTCTAAGAACATTGAATTGATATTGCCGTTTCTTTGCAAAAAATGTCCTGTTTTTAATCTTATTCTTTGTATAGGTATATTTGTTGAGCAATTTATTATCTTTGTGAAAATTTGTACTATGAATGATACAAGACGGGTGTTCCAGCCGATGACAATCAAATCCATTGTGGATATGCTTGAAGAAATCAACTTCAAGGTAGAAGGACTTGTCGTCCGGGAAAGACTTGGAATAAATCTGAACCTATGCAAGTCATTGGCCCCTCGTTCAATACTGGAAAAACTGAATGTTCCATACCTTGTTCAAGATAACAGGATGCTTAGAGTCATTTCCGGGCAAGCTGTCATAGAAGTAAACTTTACTGAATATACGGTGACTGCAGGTGATATTCTTTTTATCAAGGAAGGCAGCTATTTTGAAGTCATCGATTCGTCAGATGATTTTAAAGGAGAAGTCATTGCTTTCCTCCCGGAACAATATAATTCGCAACTTCTGCAGCGTGACCGCAATGCCATTCATATACATCTTGAAAATGAAGAATGGGAAAAGATTTCTCATCTGATTTATTCAGTCTATACTTTTGCTGCCGATGTGTCATATAGAAAAGATGTTGTCGAGCCATTGGTGATTTCCTTATTCAACAGCATCATTCTTATGTCGGAAGACCGGACTGAGAGTCCTGCATCAACAGGTACAGAACATCTGTTTGAGAAATTCAT
>JAFRZX010000134.1 GCA_017442315.1 Bacteroidales bacterium | reverse complement strand
TTTTCCAAGGCTGTATATGGAAGGTCGTCAACCTTTCCCATTTTAGGGTAGCTTCTGATGAATTCTTCTGAAGTCAGAACTGAATAAATCTTTTCTCTGTATAGACCGATCTTGTCGTCAATGACCTCGTCGGAATAGGACTGGTACGCCGTAGTGTCTTTCGTATTTCTCTCCCGTGGCAATTTACGAGCAGTATCCGTGATATCCGAAGAGTATTCGGCCATCACGGAGCACAATATTGCCCGGAATTCGAGCAAATGTCTGTTTCTGCTCTTCTTCATATTTCCACAAGTCAGTAAGGAGCGCATGCTCCATCCTACGTCGGTAAGGCGTATTCATCATAATGATATTTCGGGGAATGGGAATGACGAGGTCCGACACGGAACCGTCAGGAACCATTCGTTGTTCCTATGGCCGTATGCCAGGCAGGAACGCGGGATAGAGATTAAACATTTACACCGGACCGGTCGTCCGATATAGTGACGCGGGGGAAGAATTCCATCTTCCGAGACAAATATAAGACTTCTTTTCATACTTCAAAACAACTTTCTGACTTTTATTTCGAAAAAGGTCAGAATTTTCTTTTTTATCGGAATTTGTAGAGATTTCGATTTTGTATCTCATTGGTTTTCAAATAATTGCAGTCGCAAAAGTAAACAAGCAGTAAATAAAAAGTAAACAGAATTTTTGCAAACGCTTCATCCTCAATCGCTTGCTTTCCGAAAACGGTAAACAAAAAGTAAACAGGCAGTAAACAAGGAGGCCTCCCCTGCTTTCGTCTTTACATTTACTGTGGATTTTTAAAAACACAGTATCATGAAAAGATTAACATTATTTGCATCAGTGATGCTGATGCTGGTGGTTCAGGTCGGCCACTCACAAGAACAGACAGACTCGACCAAGACGATAGATTATCTGAGCCAGCTGTTTCAGACAGTCTCACCACAGACCGCTGCCATGATCCGATTCGGCAGCGGAACAGATGTAGCCTTGAATACTGGTCAATTGGATTTTTCCATTCCACTTGTGCATTGGGAGGATCCTGATTTCGAGTGTCCGGTAAATCTCAGGTATGATTCGCAGGGTTTCAAGCCCAGTCAGCCGGATAACTATGTCGGGCGCAACTGGTTCCTGGATTATGGGGGTGTGATAATGCGCGAGGTCAACGGACTATGTGATGATCTTAGCAACATGCATGGTGCAGGTGAAGCTCCAAGAGGATTTCTCCGCACTGCCCGTTCCGGTAAATTCAAGCCGTGGGAAGTAAAGGACAACGTACTGAAAGGGAATCCGGAAGATCATGTCAACCAATTTCTCTATGAAGCTGTCATGTCCTTCCGTGGAGACAATACTTATGAATTCTCTTCCGACATTTATCACTTCAAGTTCGGCAAACACTCCGGCAAGTTCATGATCGACTTCAACGGAAATGTCATTGTCAGTGGAGACGGTGGCGGAATATATGATGTTGACATCTCCGGTTATCAGTATCCGGCATCTCAATCTGACTATAATTCCGCAATCGTAATAACGACAGATGACGGTTACGAATACACTTTCGGAGGTAACTGGGGAAGCATAGAGTTCAACGCCACATCATGGGCTCTGTCACCGGATACGACATCCACGGAAAATCATGTGACAGCTTTTTATCTGACAAAGGTGAAAGCCCCAAGCGGAAGGGTCATGACATTAACCTATAAAGGGAACAATATCGATACTGAATACCACAGAAATCCGTGGAAATTGGTCTACGAGCACTATAGTAGAACTCTGCTTGACAACGGATACAACATGTTCTATTCATTCTCAGCCTCACCGGTGGATTACTCGTTTGTAAAACCGTCCTTGTGGGTTAACAACAAGATGGTCTTCTTTCCGAATGGGCCTGATGACATTTTCAATGAAAACCTGCACAAATGCATGAACACCCTCACGAAAACCGTCTTGATAGAAAGCATCCACACCGGTGACAAGACGATAAATTTCGAATATGAGGCCCGATTGGACAAGCCGATGTACAATCATGCTTTGACATATACGTTTCCGAGGAAATGCGGAGCAATACTGAAAAAAGTAAGGTACTCAGGATACAGCAACATAGTTGAAGAATCCGTCCTGAACTATAGGTATTCAAACGACAACAGAATGTATTTGAAGGGTGTAAGTAATACTATAGAAGGAAAGCATGCCTTCGAATACTATGACGGGAATGTTGATCCTCTGACGATGAACATTGATTTCTGGGGATACTGGAGAGGAAAGGACAATCCAGTAGGAAGCCTCATTCCTGAAATATCGGATGCTGGAGGAATATATGCCAGCCAGTATGCGGAATATGGTTTGGATGAAGTCCGTCAGTCTACATACAATCCGGCAGAGGCTACATTGCTGAAGACCATCACTTACCCGACAGGGGGAAAGACTCTGATCACATACGAATCTCATGATTATTCAAGCTTCTTCATCAAGAATGACAGTACGGAATTCAGGAGAGTACTTTTTGATGATGACTCCAACCACCCGTGCGGAGGAGCCCGCATAAAGAACCTTTCCCACTTCGATTCCAAAGGTAAACTTCATAGTCAGACAAGCTATAAATACACGAAATCGGATAGTGATGTGCTGAGCAGCGGAATACTGGAGTACATGCCTCAGTATCATCATTTCTGGAGAAGTCAGGATGCGATAGAACTGAAGACTTACATCCGTCTGTACAATTCAAACTCCTTCAATCAGCATGAACACAAAAGTCCTCACGTCAGATATTCATGTGTGACCAGATACGATACTGAAACTTATGATGAAAATAAGATTGATCCGATAAAGCTCCAGATAACAGCTTTATCCGAAGACCGGACGAAGACGGCCATCATCGAAGTCGGAAACATGAATACCATATTTAATCTTGCATCAGCTGAGGAAGATGCATCAAGATGGGCATATTCCGTTTCAGCTGATTATGATGAAGCCAGCGGAGGAATCAAAATATACAAACTGTTCATGAACCATGCGACACCGGAGGTTCTGGTTTACGAAGACACCATATCAGACCGCATAGTCAGGAAGGTATTCAATCCCCTCAAAGAATTCGGTGCAGGGATGTATCGTGTCGAAATCTGGAAGACAGGAATGTGTACCATAGATTTCGGGACGGCATACTATGGAAAGACGCGGTTCGATGTGGAAGGTTCTTCTGTAGTTACAGAATTTACCGACCATCATACCAATCCCGACTTTTATGATTATTCCAGAGTGTTCTGGTCTGATGCTTTTGCGAACAAAACAGGTCTCATGATACATCCAGCTCTGGACAGCTGTTATCTTGCAAACAGCTTTCATGTCCCAGACGACCATTCCATTGAAAGAGGCAAGGTCCTTAAGGAAACATGGATGTCTGCATCGGGCGATACTGTAAGGACAATATGTCATGAATACGCCAGATTTGGATATGATAATTACGGTATTTATGCAAGGCTCACCCCTCGTACATCAAATGCAGTGATGGTCGGTATATATTCCAACATCATCAAAGAGAGATTCTATAGCTATCTTCCTGCAAGTACGGTCACAACGGAATATTTCCCAGACTTGAATATAAAGCATAGCGTAACTGAAACCATGAATTATAACGACAACGGCTACCTGCTTAACCATACCGTTGATTATGGAAACGGAGATCATGCGCGTACCGACTATTCTTATGTATTCCAGAACAAGAGACCTGGAACCGAAAGATATCCTGGACATGTCACAGAAGTGGTGAATACCTACGGATACTCGAACGAGGTCCCGTCTCAGGATATGAATGACTTATGTCAGACCCGTACGACATATTCATATAACCATCGGGGAAAACTCTCGGAAATTGCCGACTATGTTGAAGGTGACCTTGTTTCCAAAGTGACGGTAGCCAGATGCGATACTCTGGGCAATCCGACGCACATCATATCCGACAGCGGACAGGAATATGTCGTAATCTGGGGATATGCGGGCAACTATCCGCTTGCCAAGATAGAGAATGCATCATATGGTCAGGTCTGTGATGCATTGGGAATTGAACCTTACAATTTCCTGTACATTCCTACCCAATATCGTGAAAAACTGGAATCCTTGCGTGCCCGACTTCCGGAAGCGATGGTACATACCTACGATTACAACCACACTGTAGGTATGGCAAAAGTCACGGACCCTTCCGGAAACACGATAGAGTATGAGTACGATACATCAAAGAGACTGACGCTGGAATCTCTGGTTCTTGATGACGGACGGAAGGTCATCATGAAAAGAAGCACCTACAATATCCTTAACCATAAATAAGCATTTACAATGAAAACGATAAGACTATTATTGACAATACTTGCATTGTCTGTATTGTCACATAGTGTTCTTGCGCAGAACATTCCTTTATATACGGAATCATGGTCTTTCTCTGATGAGATGGACACCTCAGTCGGCTCAAACAATTACGGCAACAGCAATCGGGAGGCATTATACATCTTTACCGTATCGCAGCATAGTATTATAGTTGTAAGCAATGCCGGATCCGAACTGTCAGAAACATCCATAGGCTTAAGTCTGGAATGTAGCCTGTCTCAGGATACAGGAGTCGCCCGTACATGGCATGCTGACGGTGTGTCGGTTGACGGGACGAACGAAGCATACCTTGCAAAGATGCAAAGGTTCTATCCTCAGTGGCCTGCGGTTTATAACGCACTTGAGACAATGCCTTCCGGCCAGGGTTTCCTGTGTGCAGCCATTCCTCCGGGAGTATATGAACTCTATTGCGAAGGCAGCGGGAAGGAAACACCAAGCAACGGTGTCATAAGAACTGATATCCATGTATATCAGCTTGGAGGTTCCATGGACGAGGCGATAGAGATCTGTCCGACCGAGCTTAGGGAGGAGCATGCCTCTTGCAGCAGAACAGGTGCCCCGAATGAGGTGTATTACAAGCTGACTTTTGATGAGCCCTACTGCTTCAGCTTCTCAAATAGGATTCAGGATAACGCACATCCCATGCCGCGAATGAGAATGGAGCTTCTGGATCATGACGGCAACAACATAGATCACCTGCTTGAAAACAGCCTCACTTCGGACGGATATCCTATGATAAGTGCCGAGGCACTCCCGTCTGACTCATATTTCCTAAAGACTGTCTTTGATGGTGACGGTGTCTCACTCGTTGATACGGAAATAGAGATTTACAGGTTCCCTGTCATATCTCCTTCTACAGGATTCCACTATTGGAACGCCATCAACCTTGGTGTCATCCAGGACACATTGGCACATGACGTTCATGTCGATACCAGAGGCTATGAAGACAGAATCGGAGAAAACGGCATTTCGGAAGCTTATTACAGGTTTACTGCAGAATCACCTTTCAGACTGAAAGCCCGCAAAGCTACGACTTATGGATCGGAAGCTACATTATTCATTAAGAATTCATCAGATTACACTAAAATCATAGCTGATCTGGACGTCAGCAGGAACTGGCATACATCTGAAATTTATTTTCATGCCGGAAGCTATTATCTCATTCTTGAGGGCAAGAATAAAAATGACATCTTTGACTGGGAACTGATGCTGGAACATGTCGAGATACCTGAGCCTGATCCGGTTCCGTTCAATCCGGACATGATGTCAAACCACATAGTCACTGAAATACCTGTTGACATGATATCCGATCCGGACAGTATGAAGTACAGTGACGCCAGACGAGTGGTGGATTATTATGACGCGCTCGGACGTCCGGTCCAGTCCGTGACCTATAAGGGTGCGCCTGACGGCAACGACATGCTTTCATTCCATTACGGATATGACCTTCACGGACGTCAGGACCGGACTTGGCTTGCTGCTGCATTGGGCAGAAGTTCCGGGGCAGAAGCCGGAATAGAGGATGTCAAGGCTGCTACGGCATCGGCATACAGAGACAGCATGGCGCTTTCTGTCACGTCCTATTCGGAAGACGGTCTGGACAGAATCTCCTCTTTGCGGGGAGCTGGAGAAGAATGGGCAGAAGCCGGAAAGGCTGTCACAAAGCAATACACCACCGACATCCTGAAGAGATATCATGCATTTGCTGCAGAAAACGGCCGTGTACTCCGCGACTGCGGCACATACGTATCCGGAGATCTGAATGTGGAGGTCACAACCGACGAAGACGGGCACACATCACGCATGTTCAAGGACCGCACGGGAAAGACCCTGTGTGAGGAAGCCGGAGGTCTCAAGACATATTATGTATATGACACCTTCGGGAACCTATGCTTCGTGCTGCCGCCTATGACTTCGGGACAGGATATCACCGAAGAAATCCTCGACAAATTCGCATATCAGTACCGCTATGACAGAAGGAATCTCATGACCGGAAAGAAACTGCCGGGAGCAGATTGGACGGAATATGTTTACGATGGAGCGGAGCAGCTTGTCCTCTCGCGTGACGGAGAACAGAGGACCAGAGGAGAATGGACCTTCTATGTAAACGACATCTTCGGCAGGCAGGTGCTTTCGGGAAAATATCAAGGTGACAGACCTTCTATAGACCGTGTCGTTGTCAGGGCATATAAGGACGACGGTCCTGATGGATACAGAGTGGAGAACCTTGACATGACTAATGCCGAAATCCGTCAGATAAGGTACTACGACGGCTACAGCTTTCTTTCGCTTGATACCTTCGCAGAGTCTTCTTCTTATGAAGCTGCCTCAGGATATGGAGAACGCTTCGGGTCAGATTCAGACCCGATGTGTTCAAAAGGTTTGCTGACAGGATCTGTTGACAGGTATGTAGAGACCGACGGTCTCAGATGGACGGCATATTACTACGATGAGTTCAAGCGCTGCATACAGACACGTTCCGGAACATCATCAGGACAGAGATCGGACATATTCCGCCGTTACAGCTTCAACGGAGAACTTCTTGAGAGTCTTGAAGTGAATAGGCCTTCGGAAGCATCACTTCCCGATACCCTGCACAAAGAATACGAATATGACCTGTACGGAAGACTGATAGAAGAGACTTCCGCCCTGAACGGAGTGGGAGTAAGTTCGGATTATTCGTACGATATGGCTGGGAGACAGAATGTCACGACCACTAGCATTGAAGAAGGAGGAAGCCTTACTATCGGAAGAACCTACAACGTCAGAGGATGGATTACAGGCATCTCATCCGACCCGTTCTCAGCTACGCTCAGATATCTTACTCCTGCTCTTTATGGATCTGAAGCCTCATTCACCGGCAACATTTCCGAATGGGAGTGGACACGAGGCGAACATGGGGACACCAAAGCCTATTCGTTTGATTACGACAATCTTTCACGAATGACCGGCAGCCGTCTGCTTAGGAACAATGCATTGACAGATGCGATTTCGGAGAAGAACATCAGCTATGACTCCAACGGTAACATCCTTTCCCTCACAAGGACAGGAGAAGACGGCTCTGCAGTCAATGATCTGAGCTATCATTATGACGGAAACCGCCTTGCAAGCCTCTCTGACAGAGATGTCCTATCCCAGAACTACTCCTACGACGCAGACGGCAACATGACCTTCGACGGGCGTACAGGCATGTCATTGGAATGGAACGACCTTGGTCTTGTCGAAAAAGTCAGCCTGAACGATACCGTTTTGGTGAATTATTCCTATCTTGCAGACGGTACGAAGGTCAGTGCGCTGGATAACGAGGGGAACGGACTTCTGTACCTGGGTTCTTTGATATACAGGAAGACTGGAAGTAATATCAGTCTTGAGAGTACGGGATTCGCCGGAGGAAGGTTTGTTGCAAAGGAGACATCACCTGGAGTCAGCGCAATGGTTCCGATGATCCATGTGAC
>JAFRZX010000133.1 GCA_017442315.1 Bacteroidales bacterium | reverse complement strand
ACTGTCCCGCCGTCCTCATCGAAAACTTCTTCATGGACAACAAACAGGATCTCGCCTACCTCCTCTCACAAGAAGGCAGACGAGAAATAATCGAAACCATCATCGACGGCATCGAAAGGTGTGTGCTCACCTTGGTATCCGGCTAGTGCCGGTTAGGGTCTATTTGTAAGTTCATATTATCAGTTCTCATCTCTCACTCCCAGCACCTCCAAACAGCAATACCGCATCTCCTCCTCATCAAGCCCGCACTCCTTCAGATGTGCTATGAACTCCGGGTGATCCCTCTCGAAAGCTGCCAGCAGATTCTCGATGAACTCCCTCCGGCTTTCCTTGATTTGCTCAAGTTTTTGGGACATTGCGGAGAATGTTTTGAGTTGATCCATATTAATGATTATTTTGTTACAGGCTTTAACTTATATCCAGCATTACGAAGCAGGTTGATCATTCCGAATTCACCTGGTAGATGGCCTGCTCCGACAACGAAAAGGGTGCTTTGCTTCGGAAGAAGCTCCTTCATCTGTTTCTCCCAGTTCCTGTTACGTACGGTCACAACATTGTCATAGTCATATTTCGACATCTGCTCCATGAAAACCTCCCAAAGCTGATCCAGGTCTTGTGACTTATATGCATCCGTCAGTTTGGTTATAAGCTCTTTTGTGTTTCCGGTATCAATGTATTCGAGCAATGCATCGGCCTGTGACTCAAGGGAACCACCGAAGAGGAGTTCCATCTGATAGTTCATGGTCTCAAGGCCTCCCACTCCTTTGCCCTTATAATCAGCAAAAGTCTGCATGTATTTATCCATACCTGTCATGGTTGCCGCATCAGGCAGAACCTCCATTATGACCTTGTTCTGAACGGTAATCATTATTGCCATCGGCTTCAATGTAACCAGCTTGTCAGAAGGAACTCCGAGCTTTGATTTGAGGAACTCATCCAGCTTGGCTTTTTCGTCTTCGGCAAAGAGTGATCCGAAAGACGTGTCTGCCGGCATCATCATCATGCTCTTCAGCTTCATCGTTTCTTCCGGTGTCATCTGCTGAGACTTCACCATATCATATTCACCAATGACATAGTCAACCTTTTCAAAAGCCTTCATCAGTCCGGGGATACTGTCACAGTACTGGAAAGTACACGCGTGATGACTGCCAACAATGTATGAGGGCTTCTTTATACCGTTACCGCTGATCTTCCAGAGAAGCTGGGCGTTTGATGTGAGGCACAATAATGAAAGTGCGAGGATTGTTAAGATTTGTTTCATGGCTATGTGTTTATTCGATACTTCTCGTTTTGCTTACCACAAAGTTACCCGCCAAAAGTTTTGCACAACAAAAAACGACCTACGAATTTTACCTCGTAAGTCGTTGATTATCAGTGTGGGTTGAAAATAATTCTTTTGCAGTCCTGATCAAAAGTTTTGCAAACCTATTTTTCAAGCATCTCCCTCAGGAAAATCGACAGATTCGTGTCATTCTCCGTCAGTCCTAACTTATGCCTGATATCAGCACTCTGATTATAGTGTCTTGGCTGGCTGGTGTAAGCCTTGATATCCTTTCCCTTCAGACCGATCACATACAGACAGCAGATGTTGATTTCCTCATCAGTCAGACCTTGCTTCTTGAGAGCAGCGATGAACTCCGGATTATTGCCTTCGATGGTCAGTCTGGTAGACTCAATGAAAGAATCTCTGTCAGCCACAAGAGCCTCCAGTTCCTGGAATGCCTTCTTGTTCGCAGAACTTGTATCTGTGATGTGAGAAATGATCACTTTGTTCAGCACTTCAAGCCTCTCTCTGATGACTACCTTGGTCTCATCCTTAACGCTTGAGTCCTCGATCATCTTTGTCAATGCATCACGTTCAGCAATGGCATCGGCATAGAGTTGTTCGTATCTCTTCTTCTCGATCTCCAGCTGCTTCTTCTCGGCGGTGCGGATTTTGAGTTGCTTGCGGATGAGATAGATTGCTATTAGGGCGATAAGGAGGGCAATGATGCAGATAAGTGCTGTTCTGGTCTTTGCCTCCTTCTCCTGAAGGGCTTTCAGTTCCAGCTGGTGACGTTCCTCGATGAATTGGGTGTCTTGCTTGAGAGCAACGAAGTCAAGAGAATCTGTGATTTTGTTGTATTGCTCATACGTTTCCAATGCCTCTTTAAATGAGCCTTCCTCTTGGTATATTTTTGTCAGTATGGCATAATATCTCTGGTTCTTGACTGCAATACCCGGATATCGATTAATGGCCTCTCTTGCAGCACTGATATTACCTAAGTCTAAATATGTGGCTGCGATAGTTAACCAGTCAATTTGATCTTCAGGACATATCTTAAGATAATCATTTATGATTTCTAAAATCTCCTCTTCAGACACATTATCGAAGCCGTGTAATAAGTACCCGCTATAATAATGAGCCTTACTGGTAGAATTGATTTTGTCTAACAGATCTTGACATTTGGAAAGGTATTCGCCTGCCTGCTCTTTATCACCTTTCATTCTGTACCCTTCTGATATTCGGCATAATATCACAACATACTTATCCCAATCTTCTAAGACTTTATAACAATCTGCAGCAGCTAAACTGGATTCGATAATCTTATCCCAGTTATAGTACAAGTAATATAATGTGCCTTGAGCAGTATAATTTCTGGCTTTTGTCTTTAAGTCATTTGATTCGGAACCAAGGTCAATAGACTTGACCAAACATTCCATAGCATCTTCTGACTCACCCCTGTTGCAATAAATCCTTCCCTGATAATAAAAAGTCCTCAGATTATCGGTCGCACTGCCGTGATTCTCATAATAATCGATAGCCGGCTGCAGAACCTCGAAATCAGTCCTGTCAATATAGTTCTTATCCAGAGCCATCGACATCAGAAGCGCATACTTCGCCTTCTCCTCTCTGCTCCCCAGCTCCTCCACATCAATGCCCTCCAGCACCGCCAAAGCACTGTCCGGCCTCGCCTCAATATACGAGTCCACATCCTCCAGCACCCTGATGGTCTCGCTCTTCCTAGCATCATTGCAGGAAACTATCGTGATTGCTGTGATGATCAGCAGCAGAAGTCTCATTCTCATTCCCAAATCCGTTAGTCTCACAAATATAGTGATATTTACAAAATAATCCCGTCTGCCTCCTCATTACAGGAAACAGACGAGACCTTCTCGAAACCATCATCGACGGCATCGAAAGGTGTGTGCTCACCTTGGTATCTGGCTAGGGTTGGTTATGATTTGGGGATATATAATTCCTCTTGATTCCAACCCTCTCTAAATAATTGCCATTCTCCGTTCTTTCCTTCCTTAAGATACACTCGTACAAGATATGTATCTAGATTAGGAGAATCCACTTTTATGAACGTATACTCTCCGCTATAAAATGGACCAAATTCCTGACACCAATAATCCTTAACGAAGAACTCTGTTACATCTTTCTTCTCCAAAGCAGTTACAACTAGAATCTGATGCTATTCAGAGATATTGGTACCGTCTACTGCTTCAACTTCGTATTTTACGTAATACTTGGTCTCTGTATCTGTTTTGTTACAGGAAGACAGCGCAATGCCTATCAAGGCAAGCAAGAAAAGATAAATTCGTTTCATATCATACACATCATACACCTTTAAATTATAATAACTTATTCAGTTCCTCAAGAAGATCTTTACCTCTGAGATCGCGGCCAATAATAATCCCAGTGGAGCAATCGATGAGGATGTTTGCTGGTATTCCATCTAATGCATAAGTATCAACTTCCGGCATCCGACGTATGTTACCGCCCAAAACATTCACCCATTCCAATTCTTCATCGTCAATATATTTCTTCCAGTTATCTTGATTCGGATCGCATGATACAGCATAAATCTCGAATCCTTTATTATGATACTCATTGTAAGCAGATTTTATGAATGGCATTTCATCACGGCATGGTTCGCACCATGTCGCCCAGAAATCAAGTAGGACGACTTTGTTATCTGTACTTCTGATTATAGACTCTAGGGATACAGAATTACCATTCTTGTCAGGATAGGTTATGTCAATGAATTTTGGAATAATGTCGCTGCCTTCAGACTGAGGATAGACTCGTGCCAGCCTATACAGATATTCCTGAACTTCTTTTGCATGATCTGAAGATTTCAAAGATTCCGTCAATGTTTCAAAGTACTTCAAAAGTTCAACTGGATGTATGCCGCTGGTAAAACTGTTCTCTATCAGTAACAGTCGGTATTCATCACCATCTCCAGTATTCATTTCTTTGCGGATTATTTCTATGATCCTATCTTTGATTTGTTCTGTAGAGGATTCTGAATCATCGGTAGTCCCTATATTCTTCATCAAAGCATTGTATTTATCATTCATAGGAGTTCCTATACCGTTAAGCATCCAAGCATCTTCCGCATCACCTTGTATTTTAATTATACCTGGCTCAATAATAAAGTTGTGAAGCTGGATTTCCTGATTATAATAGAGATATGCAAAAGTAGTTTGAGATTTTTGCAACTCAAAACGGAATGTGCCGTTGACTGCTTTTGTAGAATCAATTATTTCATAATCGTTCCACGCATCCTGTATATACATCCATCCTTCATCTTCTAATCCGGAGATGTGTCCTTCAATGATACATATGTCCCTGGTGCATGACATTGAACCAATACCTAAAAATGTGGCAATAATTAATGAATAAATTTTCATATGATATCTTAAATTTAAATGATCTTTATTCTCGGATTTTTCCTCCTACCACAAAGTTACCCGCCAAAAGTTTAACAAAATAAAAAACGACCCACGAATTTCGTTTCGTAAGTCGTTGTAAATCAGTGTTGAATTGTTCTGCTTGAAAAATATTTTCCTTCGCTCTCCAATCAAAAGTTTAACAAACCTCGTTCTCGCACATGTTTCTCAGGTGGATCGACAGATTTGTGTCGTTCTCAGTCAAGCCGAGCTTGTGTCTGATCTCTGCACTCTGGATGTAGAGCCTTGACTGATTTGTATAGGTCTTGATATCCTTTCCCTTCAGACCGATCACATACAGACAGCAGATGTTAATCTCCTCATCAGTCAGACCTGCCTCTCTGAGAGCTGTGATGAATCCAGGATTGTTGCCCTCAATGGTCAGTCTTGTAGATTCAATGAATGAATCCCTGTCAGATATCAAAGCCTCCAATTCCTGGAATGCCTTCTTGTTTGCAGAACTGGTATCAGTGATATGTGAGATGATCACTTTATTCAGCACCTCAAGCCTCTCTCTGATGACCGCCTTTGTCTCATCCTTCACGCTTGAGTCCTCGATCATCTTGGTCAATGCATCGCGCTCTGCAATAGCATCGGCATAGAGTTGTTCATACCTCTTTTTCTCAATCTCCAGTTGCTTCTTCTCTGCAGTGCGGATTTGAAGTTGCTTGCGGATGAGGTAGATGATTATGACTGCACATAGTATT
>JAFRZX010000132.1 GCA_017442315.1 Bacteroidales bacterium | reverse complement strand
TGTATTTTCCTCTACGGAGAGTACCACAGTCTCTGTCCTTACGGCTTTGGTCTCTACATGCTTGATCCACAGGTTGCCCGGATCGACCATTACTCCCCATCCTGAAATATTGGTAGTAACAGGAACTTCCACAGTACCACCGGCAGCAGGTACCTTAGCTGCGAATGCAGTCTCATCAACAGAGAAAACGCCCTCCTCACAAGAGAAGATACGAGCCGCTGTAGAGCCGTCGCTCTTCACTGCCATCAGATATACCTTGCCGTCTGTCATCGGATCAGGAACTGTGATGGTGAGAGATCCTGTAGAAGCATTCATCATCATAACTGAAGCCTCATAGCCCTTTGTTCCGAAAGCATCCACTACTGTATTCTCATCTGCACCTGAAACAGTGAAGCTAACAGAAGCCTGCTGACCAGCTGATGCAATGACATCAGTCGATTCAACATTGATCACAAACTGCTGGGTCTTAGGGATCTCGATCTGTGTTCCGTCAGAGAGAACGAAAAGAACAGATGCAGGACCGTCAATTACCTGCTTGAACACTACATCATCAGATGCGCCTGCATTACCGATGACTTCCCAAGTCATACCCTCATTGTATGAAATCTCGAAGTTTCCTTCGTTGATACGGATCTGAGGAGTGGCGATATGAGCGGTAGCAGGAATCTTCTTTCCTTCTGCGTCAGTCAGATACTCTCCGTCAACTGTCCAGTAGTACTGACCGTCAGAGTCAAGCTTGACACTGATCTGAGGAGTGTGACCGTCAGCACCGTTTTCGCCATTGGTACCGTTTGTTCCGTCCACACCGTTCTTTCCGTTGTAGATGGTTATTGTACCTGACTTCGAGAAGGTGATGGTGTAACCGCTGCCGTCAGAAAGCGGAGTCACAGAAGTGATCTGATCTGAGTTCTTAAGGGCATCAACAATAGTCACGAGGCCGCTGATATTGGTGTTGATGTCCTTTACAAGCTGCTGGAGTTCTGCTATGTCTGCCTCTGCCTGATCCATACGTGTCTGGAGGTCAGAGTCATCATAACATCCTGTGAATGTCATCATCGCCGCTATTGCTACGGCTAATGATCTTGTCAAAAAGTTTTGTTTCATTGTTTTGTGTATTTAGTGGTTTGTAATGTTGTTCGGTTGGGTTCCCCGATCAAGTCGGGGATGACGTGGATAATCGGGGATGACGTGGTTCGGATGAGATCCCCGATCAGGTCGGGGATGACGTGGATGGTCGGGGATGTCGTGGATGGTCGGGGATGACGTCATGGGGGCGAGTCGGGGATGACGGTTACCATGATTTTTTCCATTTGTTATAGCCGGAAGGGGTGTCAGAGAGAGCCCACAGATCAAGCATGTATGGATTATTCCACCCTAATAAATCCATCAAGAAAGTCTGCAACAGACAGCCCGCACCTTCATATCCATCCTGCGTATTCGACCTTACATCATAATGAACAGACATGTTGTTCTGACGGAGTCCTGCACCAAACCATTGCTGAACTGCGTCAGAATCAATAGGCATCTCGCTCTTTGTATAAGGACGTCCCATCACGCAACAATATCGTTTGCTGTTAAGTCCGGCTATCGGTTTCCTTATATGCTCAGTCGAGACACCTGTACCTCCAGGATTATAAGGGTCCACGACCTGATAAATCTGTTCTACATATCCAGACCATGCATAGTCGATATATTTACCGACCTCAATACCTCCGCATGCCGCAACATCCCAGAAATCCGCAGTCGGTTCCTCATAATCCACAAGGGTCAGCAGTTTGTAGTTGCCAAGTGCTTCGCGAAGATGACGTATCAGCTTTGGATAAGAGGTCTTGTTCACCTGAGGCATTCCATCAGTTCCATATCCGGAGTTCCTGTCCCACAGATTCACACCGTCAAATCCGAACTCATTCACATAGTACATCACCTGTGAGACAAAGTCTGCGATCTGCTCGTCAGTCATATTGCAGAAACCGATGCCCTTGCCGCCGCCTTCAATGCACAGACACACTTTTCTACCTGTCTCCTGCACCGGACGGATGTATTCGTTGTAATTGTCTATCAGATAACGCATATCTGAAGACAAAGTCAGAACTGCCCTTCCAGACTCCTCATCA
>JAFRZX010000131.1 GCA_017442315.1 Bacteroidales bacterium | reverse complement strand
CAGCAGCCGGTATGCTGTCTATCAGTGAGAGCAGGTCAACAGGCATACTGGTATTGTTTACCTCAATGTTCGTGAAAGGTCGCACGAGACCGGGCAGATTGGCACAATCCACATCCACAAGGGAATAGACCTTGCACTTCTTGTTTCCCATGCCGATACATTCTTCATCAACCTTGAAGTTGCTCATGGATATGGTCTTGTCACGGAAATTAACCGCAAAATAGCGGTCAACATAATCAGCGGCTTCCTCTTTGGTGAGAAAACGGACACTGACACCTGCGTCTTTCAACTGGTCTTGTACCTTGCGTATCTTGACAAGGAAATCTCTCCATTTCTTGTTGTCAAAGGAGAACAGACGGCTTCTTTTGGATTCCTGAGTCACGGTCAGGTATGTAACGCTGTCCGTATAATGGCGACCTTTGAAATATCCGAAATAGGCTGATGACAGGAACTCACGATTGTTCGAATCCTCCACATCAAAACGCTTACGGATAAAGATGTCTTGCTTGTGCAGGGCATATCCTTCGCCCAATGTCTGCGCTATGGCATTGAACAGATGGGAGAACTCATAATAGCTGTCGGTATCGGCAGAATACTTTTGGACAGGGTTCTCTATTTTCAAAATGGCAGAGTATTCGCCTGTCTTGGTGTAGAGGACACCCACACCGTCGGTATCTTCCACGGAGAAATAGATGTCCTGAAAGATTTTCTTACGCTTGCCTCCTGTACCGAATGCAGCAACCGATATGGCCATTCCTATCAGCAGGGCGATGAAAAAGAGTATTACATATAACGTCATCTTGCAATTTTATGGGGTTATAAGATTAGTTTTGAGCGTCAGAACAGATAAAACAGTCTGATACGCCCTTTGGAATAGGGTTTGGAAGCACTTCCGTTGATGATACCTTTCTGCATATCCATCATATAGAAGGAGTTTCCGGAAGATTCACTGGAGGTAAGGTATTCTCCCTGCAATGGAATCAGACTGTCGGTCATCTTTATTTCGCTGTAGGGCTGTAACAGATAATACAGATGAACCATTTCACCAAGTGACGGGATATAGCTTCCCTTATGGCGTGACAGGACAGAGAGCATCTGTTTGGATGGCTTGAATAGTCCTGTGTGTGCCTGGCTGATAGCATCTGTCAGACTGTTGTTATCGGAATGTCCGATAAGTCTTTCCGTCAATATCTCTCCATAGGTATATCCCAATGCGCAATCGTCAGGATATGGCATTTCGGGTTTGAAAATGATTCTTTCATCTTTATCTGCTGTATTTTCGTGTGTTGGATTTACGATTCCTTCTGTACGCTTGCCGTCAATGGTTGGGAAAATTTTGCCGCTTGACAAGGTTCTGTTTCCGAATGTATATATCCCTTCTACATCCTCTAAAGCCACTGCCTTGCCATGTCTGCCGTCGGTCTCTATGACTACGCCAATAGATAGGCTGTCTTTCTTCAAACTGATAGTTCCGTCATACTGTAAATAACAGCCTATTCTTACGCTATCAGCTTTTGCCGTGAACGGAACGGATAAGGTTCGTTCGGATTCCACCCAACTGCTTTCTACGTGTAGCTGACCGCCTTTGCCGACTTTGAGGTTCAGCTGTATCAGACTTCCTGCCTGTAGTGGCGGTAAGGTGGTCTTCAAGGCATGGTCACGTTTGTTTACCTTGGCAAAGAGTGTGATGGGAGTCTGCTTTCCCGTGGGCACAAGATGGAAATCATGGTTGCGTCCGTTGTTCAGCAGACAATCGTCTGATTCCGTTGTCAGGATGCCGTTTTCTTTTCTGTTCAACCATTTGCCATGATAGGGCAGGTAGTCTGCTTCGGAGATAAGACTTTCGCCATAAATCCAGAGT
>JAFRZX010000020.1 GCA_017442315.1 Bacteroidales bacterium | reverse complement strand
TCTGTTTAACTATGATGGTGAACCTTCCGTGTCTAATGGTATCGTGTACCAACTTCCTTCGTCCCACCTGTTCATACACTGAGTGCCGGCTAAGCTTTCAAACAGGGTCATACCCTACGGAGTAAACTACTGCTGGCTACAGCTCTTGTTTGTTTGTATTTTGATTCTTACTGACCGCATATTTCCACAGGGGACGGATATTCCGTGGACGCTTGCCCCTGTCTCACTCAGCTGGCCATTGTGTTGATGCAGTACCTATGATACTCCATCATTATCGGGGTTCTTTCCAGAACCCTGCCCGATTCCAGAAGCATCTGAAATCCGACAAGGCTCTGGAATAAATAATTCTATCTATGACTTATGCTGCAATCACTTCCTGCTTCTGTGTACGCCTGATGTCCTTTAACATCTTCTGGGGATCATAGACTGTTCCATTCTTTAGGATAGCAAAGATTATTCTTAGCAGCTTACAGGCTATTACTATTAGCGACTGCATCTTTTTCAGTGGATTATCTGCCCTTGTCGTGTAGTAAGCATGAAGTTCTTTAAACTCCTCCGCATGTGCCACCACGGACTTTGCCGCCTGGAATAACCAGTATCTAAGCCGTTTGCGTCCTCTGTGGCTTATCTTGGTTTCTCCCTTATGCTTTCCGGAGCTACATGCTACAAGTCCTAATCCACTCAGTTTCTGTATTTCCTTTACATCATCAAATCTTGAAATATCTCCCATTTCCGCAAGGATTCCGGAAAGTGTATTTTCTCCAATTCCGGATATTTCCAGTATGTTACCGGTGTGGGGAATTTCAAGACATTTCTGGGCAAGCTGTTTCTCCACTGCTGCAAGCTCTGCGTCCAGTTCCAGTATTTTCTCTACAAACCACTTCACGGCTGTTTTGGCTGCATCAGCTCCCTCCCGGATCCCCACACTTGTTTCTGCGTATTCTAAGATTTCTCCGGCTCTGCTGTAACCGCGTCCTCTAAGCTTTGCTTCATGCCAGATTTGTCTTATCCCAGCTTCTCCAAGTGCTCTCAAATCATCAGGAAATGGTGCCTGCTTCAACAGTTCCAGACTGAATGCGCCGTCCACCTTTCCCAGTGCTTCCTTATACTCCGGAAAATAAATCTTCATTTCCCTGTGCAGGCGGTTCAATGACCGGATCCTGTCTTCATTCAGCTGATCCCGAAACATGGATAACCTGCGCAACTCTGCATATAGCTTTTCCGGAAGATAGGGCATACCGAAGTTTCCATCCTTCACAAGATTCGCTATCAGCTTCGGATCCTTTGTGTCATCCTTCAGCTGGCTGTTATCTTCAACCTCTTTCGTCTGTTTTACCGCATAGGGATTTACCTGTACAACGCTGATACCATTGGAAACCATCCATGTGGCAAGACAGAACCAGTAGTGTCCGGTCGGCTCTAAGCCAAGAACTATCTGACTCTTATCATTCTTTGCTGCCAGTTCCAGTGCCCATTCCTTTGCACTATGGAATCCCTCTGAATTGTTACTGAACGAAAATGCGGACTTACTGAGTTCCCTGCCTCTGGTATCGATTGCTCTCACATAGTGTGTTTCACTGCCTACATCGCATCCTAATATAAGCATGTCATCACTGATAAAGGAGAGTTTTGCATTTTTATCAAACTTACCTTGGGCTTCCAACTCACGCCAGGTTGAAGCTGAGAGGTTTGCTTTAATCACCTCCGCTTTTTTCAAAAGCTCCTGCTGTTCAAAAATATTTACTTTTACTACTTGATTTTTCTTCTTTGTGCATTTAACATTCATTATAGATACCTCTTGTATTCTTTAGGTTTTACCAACTTCGCAGGTCAGTAATAATCTAAATTTACTTGAGGTATTTTTCTGTGTCAATCTCTTGACCTATTTAAAGTATACAGGAAGCTTTCT
>JAFRZX010000130.1 GCA_017442315.1 Bacteroidales bacterium | reverse complement strand
AATGTAATCAGTATGGCAGAAGTACATATGGATAAGCAGAAAGCGAGGTAAATTCTGTATGGCTAAACGAAAGGATTTTGATATTGAAATCAGAGAAGAGTTATCAAGAACAGTTACTGTGAAAGCAGAAACTCTTGGTGATGCCATTGACCAGGTAATGGATCAGTACAAAAGAGGCGAGATTGTTCTTGATGCTGAGGACTTTGTGGGAAAAACAATAGATGCTGCACCCACACAGCAGAATACAAGATAGACGGAGGAATTTTGAATGAGCAGAAAGGAAAATATAGAAAAGAACATGGAATTTCTAATCAAGGAATTGCAGAAGGAATGGGATGTTTCAAAGGAAACAAAGCACAGAGTAACGATATCTGTAAAGGATGCAAGAAGGGTTCGTATCAAGGTACAACAGCAGATTGCGGATATGGGCGAGATGCTTCATAATCAGTCGGATATGAGCTTTAAGGAGAGCATGAAGCTTTGCAGAGCAAATTATGTCACTTTAAGGGTTGCAAGAAAGCTTATTGCAGGACAGAATGCAGCCGAAGAGTCAGGAGAAGCGGAATATACGATTGCCTTTGACAAAGAAGAGTTCAGTTGTTTCCGCAAGCTTGCGGCAGAGTAAGGGAGGATGTCTATGGGAGAAAAATTCAATATCATATATGCCGATCCGCCTTGGAAATTCCAGACGTATTCGGAGCGTGGCAGTCAGCTAAAATCAGCAGACTGCCATTATTCATGTATGAAGTTCGATGACATCCTTTCTCTTCCTGTGGAAAGCATTGCAGCAGATGACAGTATCCTGTTTTTGTGGGTAACATTCCCGCTTCTTAAAGAAGGGCTTGAAGTAATGAAAGCGTGGGGATTTACCTATAAGACCTGTGGTTTTAACTGGGTAAAAAGAAATAAGAAAGCAGACAGCTGGTTTATGGGACTTGGTTACTGGACCCGTTCCAACTCGGAAATATGCCTGCTTGGAACAAGGGGGCATCCTTCAAGGGTGTCCCGTTCTATTTCGCAGGTGTGTGATGCAAGAATCATGAAACACAGTAAAAAGCCGGAAGAGATACGGGAGAAAATCGTCGAATTATGCGGTAATCTTCCAAGAATTGAGCTTTTTGCGAGGGAGAGATGTGAAGGCTGGGTAAGCCTTGGAAATGAAATTGATGGAAAAGACATCAGAGAAGCAATATTGGAGGTGTAGCATATGAGCGTAGATTACAAAGTCAGGCAGATTTATAACGTGGTTATAAAAGAAGTGACTGAAACACAGGAAAGCTGGAAATCAGTGCTTCGACTTGCCGGGCAGATATACCGTTATGAATTTGATAATGTTCTCATGGTATATGCACAAAAACCACATGCCACTTTAGTTGCTGACTTTGACACATGGAAAAAGGTAGGCAGGTATGTAAAGCGTGGAAGTAAAGGGATTGCAATCTATCCTTCCAGAGCATTGCAGCCATATATGAGATATGTGTTTGATATCAGTGATACGGGTGGAAAACAGTCGGAGCTTACCTGGAATCTTGACGGAGATAAGCTTAGCAGTTTTATGGAATATCAGGTAGCACATGGGAAGTATCAAAAGTATGAAGGAGTGACAAGAGAAGATTCACTAATTGCTCTAAAGGACTTTACAAAGCAGGAAATCGGAGTCATAATTGAAGAGGAATTCGAGAACCGAATGACCGAATTATCACAGATTACAGGCAGTGTGATTAAGGAATTTAGCGAAAAACGTGAGGGCTTACACGAAGTACCGGACCTTGCCGAGCTTGCAAGAAAAGGGATTTTATATGTTGTAGGTACGAGATGCGGATTTGACTTGTCTGCTGAAGAACAGGATTTTAGTCAGATTGTAAAAGTAACGGACGAAGATACGATTTACCGTCTTGGTTCCCTCATATGCGATGTCTCCTGTAATGTTCTTAGAGCATTTAGTAAAGATTGTAGGGTTGTTGAGCAGGAAAGGAGAATTGCATATGGTAGCAGAATTAGAGTACAAGGAAGTGGACGGACTTCTGTATCCGGTACTGGAGATTCCGGACGAGAAGGAG
This sequence comes from Bacteroidales bacterium, assembly GCA_017442315.1. Taxonomy (GTDB): domain Bacteria; phylum Bacteroidota; class Bacteroidia; order Bacteroidales; family UBA932; genus Cryptobacteroides. The sequence goes on along the minus strand of JAFRZX010000130.1, from coordinate 1,824 downwards.
AACTTGGCGAGACTGGGCAAATACGGACGTCAGGCGATGAAGTATCTGGAGGAGAACGAACCGGCGAGATACAAGAATCTGCTTCGCACGGGCAGAATGACCGAGAAGATGTTGGAAGTGGAGGAAGAAGCGAACCGGATGATGGAGCAGCTTCAGAAACAGTACCTGAAGAAGAACAAACCACAGAATCCAAGCAGTACGATGGAAATGTGGAAGCTGAGAGAACAGGCGAAGATGATGGCAGAGGAAATCGTTCTGGCGGAGATAGTGTTGAAATACCATTAATTAGTAATGAGTATGATGAAGAACTGAATAAGGAGCTTGATGAGATTAATTCATTAGGCATGAAAAAGGAAGCTGTTGAGTATGTTCAGGCTTCCTTTTTTTTCGACGAAGCAACGAGTCAAATCGGATTTAATCCGAATTTGACGACTGCCGACGACCGCCGGATGCGTGCATCTGGCGAGGATGCCGAGTATGGTCTGATTGATTCTTCAAAGAAATCACAGGCAGAACCGAATGAGTATATGCAGAGGTTCAAGCAGGAAATGGCAGATGCCAAAAGCGGGAAGTACAATTATCTCAATCCAAAGAAAGCTTCTTTTGTTCCACATGAATATGTCAAAACAGTGCTTCTTAAAGGCACAGGCTTTGTCGGTGGCAGAGGAAGAGTGTGCAAAATCTTTGAGACAGAGATTGATGCAGGAACAAGAGCCAAGCGAATTAAGGCAGAGTATGGTACAGGAGGTGCAGGCTGGCCCATTGAGGGCTTGGGACTGCATGGATATGATACTTTTAGGGGAAACGGAATCAGATTTCAGTGGAGAGATGAGGAAGGCGAAGTAGAAGGCTATGTCTCCTGGAGGGATATAGAAAAAGAGATTTCAGCACTTATCCTTACGGGAGAATACCAGCCGGAGAAACTGAGACTGGATGAGATACAGTCTGACGGTATGCGTGAAGATGATGAAATTATTGACGCAGATTTTCGGGAAGTGGATGACGAGGAGCAGGAAGAGGTACTGGATGAATTTGCCATTCCTGATGAGCCGGAAAGCTATGCAAGTGCAAGAAAATCATTGGAAGAAGCGTATGCAGAGGAAAGGGAGCTTACACCGGAAGAGGCAGCTTTGGAGGATAGACTTGTTACCATGGCGGAATATGGTGCAGAGCTGGAAGCAAAGGCAGACCATGAGTCTACTCCTGACCCTACACAAAAAACTTCAGGGGAATTACAGTTTATCGAGCCGATTAACTATGCCGAAGTGATTGCCAATATGGATGAAGATATGCGTACAGCCATGGAGATTCTTATATCGGAATGCAGCTGCTACACACCATTTAAACCGTTTCTTATGGACCTTGTGGCAACGAATGACCTGTTTATGCCTAACAAGCTTGAGTTCTTATCAGGCGTGGTGCTGAATGACAGAAAGGAACACAAGGCATATGCCAATAATCAGTACGGACTTGTGGAATACACACTGAAGCCATTTGAACTTGACATTAACTATAAGAACAAGGAGGGTGAGCGTGTCACAGTAACCACGGGATACCGTGAATTGTATGAGGTTTTAAGCTATATGGTAAAGGTTCCTCATTACTGCGGGGAAGATCATCTTAAGTGGTATAAAGATATGATTGCCGGGAGCAGGGAAAATATGGCACCTGTTTATGTTTCATTGTAGTACTTCAATTTATACCTATCAAAAAAGCAAGTCTAACGTCACATTATTTCTAACCTTTTTATTTTTCCTAGTTTTAAATTGATTTTTTTTATCATCAAATAATTCCTACTGCTTGACCTCCTAAAGACCATTTTTT
>JAFRZX010000129.1 GCA_017442315.1 Bacteroidales bacterium | reverse complement strand
GGCGAATTAACAAAGTCATCAAGAAGCTCAGACATCCCTCCAGAGCAAGATATTTGCTTCACGGGATGATTGATGGAGTAAAGAGAGAAGTGGAGCGTACTCGAACTGCTGCCTATAAAGAGGGTTATCAGGTTGGGTATCAGGACTGCAAGGAAGAATTCTTAATGAGGGATCAGGAGCGAAAAGAACTGGTAGAAGAGATCCGGAAAACTCTGCCGGAACGAGTTTGCGACCTTGGACTATCCAATCACGCGTATTGGACTCTGGACCAAGCCGGTGTCACCAAAGTGGAGACACTGCTTCTCCTTACGAAGCCTCAAATAAAGGCAATTCGGGGCATTGGGAGAAAAACTGCGGATGAGATCTTTGCGAAGGCGGAAACCTTAGGATTTCCTCTCGGTGATGGAACACCCAAGATATATGAATGAAAGTGAGGAAAAAACATGGAAGTCAATCAAAATGAAGTGTGGCCTTATAATTTACTATGCCACATCTTTGACCAGGAGGATCTGGTCGCACTGAAAGCGAATGCACCAAAAGAATTGGCTGCATTTCTGGCGTATACCGTTCGGGATACCTATTCCGATTGGGATGCAGACATCATTCTGAAGTATTTTCTGGAGCAGATGCCTCCGGAAGTAATTGCAAAAAAGCTGAGACTTCAGAAGGAACGTGTCAATGAAGTAATCGCAAATGCAGGTAATAAGCTCAAGGATCCCATCCTTCTGGAGACCTACAGAAAAGGACTGCGGTGGCGGGTAGAGCAGGAAAAACAGAAGGCTTATGTAGTGGGTTACCGGAAGGGATACAGACATGCTATTAATGGAGTTCCTTCTGCAACCGAGGACCATGGAAATGCCTTTGCAGATGTTTTCTTTGATTTGCCTGGGCATAACCATCCGGTCTCTTTCTTGGAGCCTTCTGAAGAAGCATATGGCGCTATGTATTTTGCAGGAATTCATGAGGTAAAGCAGCTTCTTGACGCAGATGAGAGAAAACTGCTGACAGAATACAGGCTTGGCCAGAATGAGATCAATGAAATTGTATCGCTGCTGAAGAAAAAAGGATACAGCTGCACTTTAACAAAGAGTAGAAACGATATCTCAATTTCATACTGGCCGGATAATCTGTTGATTGCGGGCCTGACCGAAACCTCTGCGTACCACCTGCTGTGCTATGCTCCGGTGGATTTGAGGGAGAGCTTTGAATTTGTGCGGTTGATCGCGTTGAGCATCGAAGATGAAGAAATCCTGAGGTTATCTTATGATCTTGAATTCTCTTATCAGGATATCGTAGAAGAGTTGGAAATCGAGATTTCACAGGTGCATGAGCGAATCATCAGGGCACTTCGTAAGCTGCGTGATCCCAGATTCTTTGATCTGATCCGGTACGGTCTGAAAACCACCGTCCGGGAAATGATTCGTATGGAAAGCGAATGCGGCTTTCAGGATGGCTTTAACCGTGGCATAGAAGAACGCTGGGAAGATATCGATGAGGAAACGGGTGCGATGAATGTGCCCAAG
>JAFRZX010000019.1 GCA_017442315.1 Bacteroidales bacterium | reverse complement strand
GGTCTTTCTCTCATATAGCTCGAGGAGTTTTTTCAGTTCATCTGATATCAGATAGGTCGGCTGGAGCAGTATGTCACAGATTTCCTCATATTCACGCCCGCTAAAATAAGCCACCTTTAGCTTTTCTAACGCTTCAAAGTCTTTCTCTGTCATGGCATAGGTATACAGCTGTGAATCCAATCCCATCAGCTGCATCGGATTCTCTACCTTTTTGCTTTGTGTCATTTCAAAGTATTCCATCCCTTTTACACCTCCTCTTCTGAGGTAAGCCCTTCACAATCCGTTATAATACACTGCGACAGGCTGCATTCCCTGAAATTACTATCCGCAAAGGAGCAGCGAAAGAATTCTGCCGGTTCAAAATATTCCGGCTCGGTGCTCTGTTCCATTCCCTGATAGAAGCTGTCATTTTCAAAATCCACCTGTCGGAAGGTACAGCTCTGAAACAGACATCCTGACAGCTTGGTATCGGTAAGCTTCACATGCTCAAAGATACAATTTTCAAACAGGCAGTCATTCATCACACAGTTCTCAATCGTGCTTTCCATAAAGGTACAGTCCTGAAATCTTGCCTGTGTCAGGTTCAGTCCTTCAAACCGCTTATTCTTGTAATAGATTGCCGGGAAGTTTCGGAATCTAAGGTCAGTCTTCTTATCACAGTTGAAGATATCCACCTCTGGAAAAATGGCATAGATAGTCTTCTGCCAGTCCATGTATTCTCCTATCTGAATGACAAAGCTGTCAGATTTTTGAATCTGTGCAAGGCATTTAAAATCAATCATATCCTGTATCAGATACTTAAATCGTAATGCAAAATAGTATACAAGACTTCTCACTGCCCGAAGCTTTAAGGTTTCTATCTCTGCCGCACGTACATATCTTCTCATGCTTTCCCTTGCAGCACGCTCGGTAAGCATTTGCTCTAATTTGTCCATTCCTGCAACAAGCCAGTCTGCCGGCAAATATGCTGTCAGCATACTTTCCTGTATTACTCTCCCGCCTTCGCAATAGCTGTCAATTCTGAACACAGGCTTTTCGTCATATAGAGAGGTATATAGGAATGATATATTTATCTCGGAAACAGAAGTGTCCTGTGTCATTTTCTGTATTGACACCAGCTGTTCCATGTACTGTTTTATTCCCTTTTTCCATTCCTCCAGAATCTGTTCTTCTCTTTCTACAAACCGCTCTATCGTTTCCTCTGCTATTTTCAAAAAGACATCAGGATAGATTTTCTCCTGAAACATCTGAATGTATGTTTCTGCCATAAGAATCCCCTCTTAGTTAATCAGAACCTCACTTGCTGCCAGTGTTGCCGTATTCTTGGTAAGGTCAATATATGCCTCTGCGGTTCCAATCATAATCTCATTTTCCGCAACAATATGAACCTCATCTGCCGAGGTTACGCTAATCTTAGAATCCGATGTAATCGAGATATCCTTATCTGAATGTATCTCAATTCCTTTTTCATCGGTAAGATTGATGTATATTTTGCCTGATTTTCCGATAATGTACATGCCTTCGTCTGTCAGAAGGATTTCCTTTCCTCCGGGAGCTTTCCAGCTCTTATGCTTCGGATTGCTTGGAGGATTCATGCATACGGAGCTTGCCGCAAATGCCTCTCCTTCCTTACCGGAAGGGAAGAATACACGCACCTCATCTCCCTCTTCCGGCATACAATACCAGCCACTTCCATCACTGGAGGAATATGCTGTTGAAAAAGGAAACCACCAGTTTCCGCCACTATCATATCCCTTATCAATATCTGTTAAATGCACCTGTACCTTATCCTTATCAATTGCCTGAACGATACCCTTCATCATTTTTCCGGATGCCTTGCTCTCTGTCATGGGTACTGCAATTCCTGTCATGCTTCCGCCTGCTGCCATTGCCGTCGCAGCCAGCAAGCCGTATCGGATATGCATAATACCATCTTCCAGAAAGGCGTATACGCTCTTAATGAACTTATTCTTGCCATTTAAGGAAACCTGATCTCCGATATACGCATACTGCTCCAGCTCCACCTGTTCTCCTGCAAAGTCCTCTACCATGGCATCTGCATTTTGTGCGTAGGCTGATACATCACTTCCATAGGAGTAGGAACCGCTTTCTGCCGTAATGGTTCTGCTGGCTGGCGGTAATCCTATGTAAAGCTGCGCTCTGGCAGAATAAATATCCGCCACAAGCGGTGCTTTCAGTTGTGATGCCATACGTTTCGTGAATTCCCAATCGGTTTCGTTATATTTCATAATAAGCTGTCCGATTGCCTTATCCGATACCATCATATGCAGGTCTGCATTTGCGGAAATATCCTCAGAAATAATCTGTCCATAGGTCTTAGATGTATTTTGAAAGGTTCTGTTTTCCTTCGTGATATCGGTACGTCTGCTGGTGGTATAGAGCTGTAGCTTGATTCTGCTATAGGCATTCTCCTGCTGCATGGACAGACTCTTGACACAGCCGCAGAACAGCTTTTGCGGCTGTCCCTCTGCTGTCGTTGTAATGACAACTTCCATCTTCTCATCCGCACGCTGCACAATACCCTGCGCCTGCTCAGGGTCAATTTCTCCCTCTATCTCTGCGAATCCATGCTCATTTGGATTATGTATGATGTGTAGGGTTAACAGCTTTTGAAACGGAAAACCACTGATTTTGATATTTTCATAAGAGATTACTTCCATTACTCATCCCCGCTTTCCTTCTCATCATCCGGGAAACGAAATGACTGTATCATTTCCTCTGCGATTGGTCTGTATCTTTCCTGATACTTAATATTAAAGTTAATAAAGCCTATCAGTACCCTGTCCTCCAATGATGAAAAAAACATATAGTTGTATACGGTATCCGTAACCGAATGAGATATCAGCTCCAGCCAGGACACGGTATGTCTTCCTGTCTGTCTTACCTTCTCTGCCATAATCTTTACCTTTGGTCCTGACTTCTCTAAAATCAGTTTTGTGATTTTCAGGAAGTCTCCCATATATTCATTCGGAACCTTATGCTCGGTATAATGAAAGCCCACTGAAAAGGTAAGATAGCTGTTGCCAAAGACCATATCCGGCTTATTCCCCAGCAGATATATGGCATCTATCGTTTCCTGCGAAAGTGCC
>JAFRZX010000018.1 GCA_017442315.1 Bacteroidales bacterium | reverse complement strand
TTCATCATAGATACGATGTGTTTCATTTCCATTGCGGTCTTTTTCCCAGATTCGGTTCTCCCAGCAGTCATATGCAGTCTCCTCACAGGTACCGTCCTGATACTCTGTTCGGATAAGCTGTCTGTCCTTATTGTAAATGTATCTGATTTCCTTACCATTGGCTGGAACCAGATAGGTATTCGTTCTGTCATCATCCGCATAGAGCAGGATGTATTCCTGTCCATTTGACAAGGTCTGCAAGGTCACACGTCCGCTTGCATCATACTCATTATGTACATACGTCTCACCATTGGCATTTGTGATGTCCGTGATGTGTCCTTCCGCATCATACGCATAGGCTTCCATACCACCGGTCACCATCTCAACCGCTGTCAGGAAGTCACCTTCGTAATGGTAGACCACCTTACGACCAAGACAGTCCTCCATGGAGATAAGCTTATTGTCTTCCCATAAGAAATCCAGATACTGACCGCTGGCAAAGGAAATCCTTTGCAGCGTATCTCCAATATAATGATATATGGTCTTATTGCCATTCTCGTCTGCAATTATAAGAAGCCTGCCATCTGCATCATAAAATCTGGTAATGCCTGTCCTTGCTTCGGTCAGAAGGTAACCATTCTCCTGCATATGCAGAGTCATTCGCTTCGTACCACCACGACGGTTTCGGAAACCTTGGGCAGTTTTTAAGAAGGTCTCTGTATGGTTATCGGGCAGAACTACTTCGACTCTGTCATCATAGATGTAAGCCCTACTGAACAGGCTTAATGTCCAGCCTCGTCCAATCGGTGAATCCTTCTTGGAAAGCAATGACTCATAGGTACGTTCCACTGCAAAGATTCCTGCCACATCATTGATGATGAAATCACACTGTTCCACAAGGTAACTGCCTGTGACCATATCAATCGGCTCGCCATTTTTACATCTGTTATCGGAATTCTCATTCAGCTTCGGCTTATTTGTTTCAGCAGGATTATTGGTATCCTTTTCCGTATCTTTTATTTTATGAGTATCATTACTATTGGCATCTGCTCCATCGCCTTTTTTCTTTCTGCTTGATGCCATTTGTCCTGTGGAATGTGCTCCCTGCAGAATACTAAACACATCCTGCCTGCAATCCGGGTCATTCCAATCAAAGGAGCCGTCTGCAACCGCTTTTCCAACATCATATACTGCCATTCCAGTGGTAAGGAGCATGTTTGCGCTTTCTGCTCCTGTTTTTAATGCCTTTACCGCCTTAGCAACGGCACTTACTGCTTTTACAACCTTAGATGCTTTTGTTGCTGCTGTCACTGCTGCTTTTCCGGCTGCTACCGCAGTATTAGCTCCCGGTATCAGTGACAACGCTGCTGTTCCTGCCGAAATCGCAGCTCCAACATAATCCCCTCTTGCCAGTGAGATTCCTGCATTAGCAAGATTCGCTACGGTCGATACACCCGGAATCGGCAATGCACCGACAATATCAAGCGCAAGCTGCGCTACATCAAGCGCCATGTCACGCCATGTATAATTGGCATCCTCCAGATGCTCATAGGTAACGGAACGGTCTGTGCCAAGCTGCATATAGGTTCCTGTCTTTATCTGTATGATACCGTTTGAGATGCTGATGGTCGTGGTTCCTACCTCTAAGACCAGATTGTTGAGTGCAAAGATATCAATGACACCATCTGTATATTCCGGTGCTGCCTCTTCCATAGCTTCTGTCTCCGTCTCATCTGAACCGCCAATTCTTCCTGCAAGCTCCTGCAGAGTTCCCACGATTTGCAATGGTGCCATTAAGTTATCCTTAATATTCTGCTTTAGTCTGTCCCATTCCTTGCCTTGCAGATATGCCATGGCATCGAAATCAGCCTTACCACCGTCAGCCTCGTACTTATCGTTTCCCTCGCCATACATGCGCTCAAATTTTTGACGCAGCTCGTCCATTCCCGGGAAGTCTTCCTTTACTGCCTGAAAGGAAATCTGTCCGCCATCTGTGGTTTCCAACAAAATATCATTGGTGCTCTGAATCTCGATTCCTGTTTCATCGTTGAAAATAATCTTTGCCTGTTTATCATCATAGCCATCTAATTCACTTCTGTTACCAACGAGGTTTACGGACTTATCACCGAACTTAATCATACGGTTATTGGCCGTGAACATCTTGTCCTGATAGTTTGCAAAGTCAGGGCTTTCCTTCACATGCTTACTTCCAAGGCACACGATTTTATCACTGGCACCTGTTTCATAATAGACAAATACAGTGTCACCCTCATCCGGCATGGAATAGAGATAATTGCTGACTGCATGGGCATAAGGTATCCACCGTGGTTCATCATTTGGTGAATGGAAATCCACCTTAACATTGGTTCCATCCACTTCCAGAACCGTACCTGTCAGAATACTGGAACGGTTCATGCTTCCCATAGACTGATTGACAGACGGCTTTAAGCCTTCCTCATGGACAATGGTTATCTCATTTTGCAGAACGCCTTGTACACAGGTGATACGGCTTCTTGTAACTATCTGCATTCTTCCCTGATACTCTATGGCATATCCGACACCTAGCGTAAGGTCACTGATGGTCAGTGTCGTTTCTTCATACTCGAATACGGAGGCAGCCGGACTATTATTGCCCGGGCACTTATTGCCCTGCATGCTTCTTACCTTATCAATATCTCTGCTCACTGCTTTGTGCAGAATCGTTCCTACTTCTTTCTTTTGAAAAGGCACTTCTCCGATATGTATCTGACAGCCTGTTGCTTTGCTGTTTACGAAGAACTGCTTCTGATACTGATTCGCAATCCTGCGTCCAAAGCTCCAGTCTGTTTCCTTTTCCTGTGACAGCATTTCATCGATTGTCACATCACGATCTAGCTGAATGAGCGCACTTTTCCCGATACCAACAGCCAGAATGCTGTTTAATGTCTTTCCCGCTCCCTGAAAGGTGTTTGACTTTTCCTGCTTGTCGGTCTGAATGGATGTGGTTCTGGCAACTACTTCTATCTCTGCATATTCGTTTTCTTTTATCAGGTTAATGTTTACGCATTCGCCGGCAAATACCGTTTCGCCATCTGTCGTTACCAGTCGAAGCTTACTACCCTGATAGCGTAATACATCTGCTGACTGTAGCTTTTTGCCTGAAAGAAAACGAATTACCATCGTTCCATGCTCATTGGACTCTTCTTCTATCTGAACATTTTTGATATAGAGTGCTTCCATATCTGACTGTAATATCAACTGTCCAAGATCGATTTGTTCCTTATTTGATGCCATAAACACACCTCCATACTACCGCTCTAGTCACTGACCTTATAAAATATAGTAAGTGCTCCTACTGCGAGTACTATAAATACAACTGCTGCTATTCCAAACTTCATGAGCATAAAGGTAAATTCATGCTCTTCCTGCCATTCATCATCAATCATATATAATGTGTATGTATTATCTGCCTGATAGCTGTCACATATGCCTTTTAAGTATTTTCTTGCTGTGTCTGTGTTTGCCTTTCTCAATCCGATTGGCAGTGTAATGTTTTCTCCGTTCTCTATCTTCTCCCGATAGGTATCGCCAAACTGCGCCAGAATATAGCTCTCATCCGGCAGCTTAATCAGATAATATTCCTGATAATATTCCACTGCCTGTACTGCGTTATCTGTTGCATCCGGTGCTCTTCGTCCGCTGCTTACCATTCTTCCCTTTGCGTTACGCACCTTCGTAATCTCATATGGGTCAACCCAAGGCTTTATACCATAGACTCCTGTGGAAATGACCTCACTTGTCTGTGCGGTAACATAGCTTGTCCCCACCAGTTCTTCTAGTTCCTCACTGCTTGTCAGTCTTGGAATATCACTTCCTGCTGCCTTTCCTGTGTAGCACGTCTGTGACGTGATATCAATCTCTCCCAACATGACAGGTGTGTCATCCGGCTTAATAAATTGTTCCGGGTTTATCCCCTTATATACAAAAAATGCAACAATGAGGCTGACTATTACTATAAAACCCTCTACTATCTTTTTTACCATCTATCTCACCTCTACCTTCTCAAAACCAACACCATAGAATCTTCTTCGCAGGATACTCTCTGCTACGGGCATGGATACGATTACCTTATATTCCAGAAATCCGGGTAATCGGAATATCTGCCTGTTGCCTATCTTCCTTGAATCTAATACCAGCTTCTGCAGCATTCCATTATCCCCCTTAACGGTACTGTTATGAATGCAATCCAGTACCGGGAACTGAGGCACCCAGTAGATAGGATATTGCTTACTCTCCTTCGCAGTCGGAAAGATCTGCACACCCTTGAACAGGGTCTTTCTCTCATATAGCTCGAGGAGTTTTTTCAGTTCATCTGATATCAGATAGGTCGGCTGGAGCAGTATGTCACAGATTTCCTCATATTCACGCCCGCTAAAATAAGCCACCTTTAGCTTTTCTAACGCTTCAAAGTC
>JAFRZX010000128.1 GCA_017442315.1 Bacteroidales bacterium | reverse complement strand
CAACTGTCATCTTTCCTAAGACCCACTTCTTGAACCAGATGAACCTGTTTGATTTGGATATTTCCTTGCGTCTGGCAGAAAATAGGGATTGACAGTTCCTGCACTTATAGCGCTGTACGCCATTGCGAACGCCCCATTTTAACGCGTCTAAAGACCCACAACTGGGGCAGCGTAAACGCCTTCTTATTTTTGGATTATCACTCATTAGATGAAACCGTTTTCATCTAATTTATGTAAGTATATGAATATAATCAACTTACAGCGGTTTTACCAACCGTTTTTGTCAATTATATCCCCAATTATATCTGCTTTTGTTAGCACGCAAAAGAAAAAAGCACTTGCGAATTTCTTCGTAAGTGCTTGATTTTTAGTGGCTCCCGAACTTGGACTTGAACCAAGGACCCTCTGATTAACAGTCAGATGCTCTAACCAACTGAGCTATTCGGGAATGTTGTTTCAAACGTTTTATTTTCGTTTGGGATTGCAAAGGTAGGCATTTTTTGTTAACCTCCAAATTTTTTCGTAATTTTTTTTGATATTTTTCATATCTTTGTCTCTTGATCTGAAATTTTACTGACCACAGGTTCACAAAAACTATTTTATGGATATCGATCTTTTGTCAAAAATGGTCAAGGAACTCATCCTTGATAATGATAAGGTGGTGCTTCCTGGCCTTGGATCTTTTGTAGCGGAGGTTGTCCCTTCGACTTTTTCCGATAAAGGTTATACCATCAATCCTCCTTATCGTCGTCTTTACTTCAGGACTAAACCGGATCAGGGTGATATGCTGGCAATGTTTTATGCCTCATCAAATAATATTGATGCAGATGTTGCCTCAAGAATCATAAATGATTTTCTGACAGAACTCAAGACCCTTCTCTATACAAAGAAAATTGTCGTATTTCCTGGGTTAGGGCGATTGAGAGCGACAAAAGAGAATAATCTTTTTTTCGTATCGGACGAGGAGCTTGATATATTTCCTGAAGGAGTCGGATTGGAGCCGGTATCATTGAAAACACATCAGGAAACAGATGAATCTGTAGCTGAGGCTGTTACTGAACTCCGTTCCATTCTGGATAAATCTGATGCGGCGTCGGTAAGTATCGGTGATAATCCTCCGGTGATTGATCAGGATCCTGCTTCGGTGTCTTCACCAGTTGTTGACCTTGCTCCAGACCCTGTTCCTGACATTGTACCGCAACCGGATTGCCATTATGCCGAAACTTCATGCCTGCCGGACGGACATGATGGTGCAGGCATTGTCCATAAGACTGTGATTGAAGAAAATGTGCAAGGTCGATCTTTTGTGAGACTCGCAGGTCGGATCATTCTTGTTCTTATTATAACAGCATTGGTGCTGCTTGCTGTTTTTGTTGCAGCCGCACATCTTTTCCCTGAAATCATTGATAGCTTGCTCTATACTCCTGAAGAGCTGGAGATATTGAATAATTGATAAATGATAAAGTATACAGAAAAATTAACAATACCGTGTTATGACGCAGATGCATCGTGGCTTCTGAAACCGTCTTCATTCATGAACTATGCTCAGGAAGCTGCTGGAAGGCATGCTGTTTATCTTGGATTCGGATATGATGACCTTATAGTTTCAAATACGGCATGGATTCTTTCGCGTGTACATGTTGTGTTTACGGACACTCCTCGCTGGAGGGATGAAGTAACTCTTGTTACCTGGCATAAAGGACTGAACAGGTTGTTTTATCTGAGAGATTTTCTTATGTTGGATAAGGATGGCAACGAGCGTGTCAAGGCAACGACCTCATGGCTTGTGCTTAATCTTGAAACAAGGAGACTTGTGCGTGATCCGAAGCTTATGGAAGATAATACCGTTTGCCAGGATAATGTGATTGACACCCCGGCAGATAAGGTGCAGATTCCTAAGGATCTTGAGCATAAGCATGTCTTGACCCACAAGGTTTCCTATTCTGATGTTGACATGAACGGCCACACGAATAATGCCATGTATATGCAGTGGGCTATGGATGCAGTGGGGCCGGAACTGGCCTCCGCACATCCTGTCAAGGAGTTTACGATAAATTTCAACCATGAAACCAAGTCAGGGGATGAGGTATGCATATATAAGACTGATGTCAGAAAAGAAGATGGGATTCATGTATATATCGAAGGAATGATTGGAGATGTTTCCTCATTCAGCGTCGAAATTGTGTTTTAGAAGCTGATCAGAATGATTGAATTGATATATCCTTATGATGTCGCTCCCGTAGTTCCTGCACCTACGGCTTCTTCATCCTCAAGAAAGGTTGGTGATGCTGAATGGTTCCCTATAGTAGACAAGACAGGTCTGGTGACCGGGCGTGCGACTCGTGCATACTGTCATAGCGGGGCGAAACCCCTTCATCCTGTAATCCATATACATATAATAGATCGTTTCAGCAGAATATATCTTCAGAAACGATCTAAGCGCAAGGATATCCAGCCTGGTAAATGGGATACGGCAGTGGGGGGTCATGTCGCATATGGAGAATCTCTGCTTGAAGCGGTATACCGCGAAGCTTATGAAGAATTAGGATTTTCAGATTTCAATCCCAGACACATGGAAACATATGAGTTTGAGTCTGACATAGAGCGTGAAATGGTAAATGTGTTTGCGGTGGTAGGAAGTTATGACCTTTATCCTGATATGGATGAGGTTGATGAAGGAATGTGGTGGAATGTCAATGATATTGATGCCAATATCGGTAAAGGGGTGTTTACTCCGAATTTTGAATCGGAATTCCAGATGATAAGGGATTCGTTGCTGGCTTTGCTTTGACATCTGGCAGAATCTGCAGACCCGATATCTTCTACTTGTGATTCCTGATTGATGATAATCCATATCCGAATCTTATATCAGTTGAAAACGAATGCCTGCGCTATATGTATTTGAATTCAATGCCGATTTTCAGAAAAATAAAAACAGTTGAAATGAATAGATTAGTACGTTTTCTTTTAAGTTTGATCTTTGTGTCCGTTGCAATGTATGGACACCCGATGCTTGCGCATAATGTAAGTAGTGAGGATCTTTGCACAGTGGTTTCTGAGGCATTACAGGATGCCGGAAATGAGAGATATGAAGATAAAGAAGAAGATGATGGAACAGGAATTCAAGGCTTTTTACGTGCGACATATGATTTCACTGATCTGGAAAATGTGAATGATGTGTGGGGTGCGTCAGTGGCATTAGGAAGCAAGAATTATATATTAAGGAATCTGTTCGCTTCATACGGCGTCGGTCTGCATATGGGATTCTCCAGGAATGGTGAATACAAGTCGTCGTCATATACCTTGTTTTTTCCAGTAAATGTCGGAGTCAGTATTCTGGACAGGAATCTTGAAATTGCAACCGGCCCGGATTTCAATATAATCCTTTCGTCGAAGACCAAGCTGGAGAATGAAGTCGTGTATGATTTTAGCGAACAGGAGGATGCGCAGCGCTTTCATGTCTCATGGGGATTCAGCCTCAGAGTTATGAGGATGCTTAAGGTCGGAGTAAGTCTGTCGCTGCAGAAAGGAAATGTCGGCAGATTGTCGGGCTTGTCTGTCGGATTTGAATTCTGATAGATTGACGATACATATAAGATGTACCGTTAATGATCTGTTGTGTGCGGAACTTACACCTTGGTGGAAATAATTATTGGATCAGGAGAATTGACGTTAAAGTAGATTGATATGGTAGAGGTGGAATGCTTTGTACTGTCCATGCCTGTAGAAGATATGGCAGTAACTGTTGAGTCATTTGGCAGAAGCAAGACTTTTACAGGAGTAACTGTACTGACGGGTATGTCTCTGCGTTCAACGGAGACATTGAAGTATATAGCAGAGGGTATATCCGAAAAATACCTGCTTCTGTATACCAAGGCTTCATCATTGGATATGGGAGAATCTGCTGTTGACCGCATGGTTTCTGTAGCAGAGGATACGGGTGCGGATATGTTGTATGCCGACCATTATGATCTGAAGATTTCCGAAGATGGCACTGTGACCCGTATAAAGCATCCTCTTATTGAATGTCAGAAAGGTGCCCTGCGTGATGATTTTGATTTCGGAAGCGTATTGTTGTTCAAGGCGTCTTCATTCCGTCGGGCCGTAAGGCAGATGAAGCATGAGTACCGCTGGGCCGGATTGTATGACCTTCGTCTGAGGATGAAGAAGATAGTACATGTCAATGAATATCTGTATTCCGAAGTTGAGTCGGATATACGTATGTCCGGAGAAAAGCAGTTTGATTATGTGGATCCACGCAACAGGGAGGTCCAGTTAGAGATGGAACATGCTTGTACCGAATATCTGAAGCGCATTGGAGGCTATCTCCAGCCGCAGTTCAGGACTCTAGATCCGGCAGATTTTCCTGAATGTATCTTTAATGTAAAAGCCAGTGTGGTCATTCCTGTGTTCAACAGGGTCCGAACAATAAGAGATGCAGTCGAAAGCGCGTTGAGTCAGGAATGCAGTTTCCCATTCAATATCATAGTGGTGGATAATCATTCAACAGATGGTACTTCGGAACTGTTGGCAGAAATGGCAGAGAAAGATGACAGGATCATCCATGTCGTTCCGGAAAGATATGATCATGGGATAGGTGGGTGCTGGAATATGGCTGTCCGTCATCATGCATGCGGGGAATTTGCTGTACAGCTTGACAGCGATGATGTATATAGCGGTCCCTTGACTTTGCAGAAAATCGTAGACACGTTCATCCGGCAGAAATGCGCTATGGTGATAGGAACATATCAGATGACTGATTTTGAAATGAATCCTATACCTCCAGGTATCATAGATCATAAAGAATGGACTGATGAGAATGGTAGAAATAATGCATTGAGAATCAATGGTCTGGGTGCTCCGAGAGCTTTTTGGACTCCTTTGCTTCGGGAGTTGGGACTGCCGGATACAAGTTATGGTGAAGACTATGCTATAGGCCTGCGTATAAGTAGAGAGTATCGCATAGGGAGAATCTATGATGTTCTGTATTGCTGCCGCAGATGGGAAGGGAATTCTGATGCAGCTCTGGATATAGAAAGAGTTAATGCCAACAATCAATACAAGGACCGCATTCGTACATGGGAGTTGGAAGCGCGTATGAGACTAAATGGCAGATAAGGATGAAGAACAAAAGGATTCATAAATTTGTAGGTGACCAGCTGTCCCTGTGGCCATTGGCATGTGATAATTTCCGTGCCCTCAAGCATGTCAGGGAAAAAGAAATGACGATTAACGGGCTTGCGGTGCGTTTGCAGTTCAATCCTGCTAGAATGATATCTTCAGCTGCAAAGCTTGAAAAGGATGATATTGCAAGACGCCGTTGTTTCCTTTGCAGGGAAAATCGTCCGGCTGAGCAGATAATGATAAAGTTTGACGGAAGGAAGGGAAAGAAATATCATATTCTTGTCAATCCATATCCGATTTTCCCGAATCACCTTGTAATTGCAATGAACAGGCATGCTGACCAGTCCATATGGCACAGATATGTCGACATGCTTGATCTGGCACGCAAGTATGAAGAGTTTACATTTTTCTATAATGGTCCAAAAAGCGGGGCTTCAGCTCCGGACCATCATCATTTTCAGGCAGCTCCAGAAGGACTTATACCACTTGTGAATGATGTAAATTCATTATGTGAAAGTGATGATAGTCAGAGTCTGAAACATCTGGTATCTTCCCAGGATGCTCACCTGTATCATTACGGAAGATTTACAACCGGAATATTCGTGTTGCGTTCAGAGACATCCAAGTCGGCGGCTAAGATGTTTTATCGGCTTCTTGATTGCGCTTATGTTCCTGAAGGTGAACAGGAACCGCTTATCAATCTGTTTACATATTGGCATTCAGGTGAATATAGGACGATAGTGGTGATGCGCCGTTCTCATCGTTCCCATCATTACTTTTCAGATGGTCCGGATCACCTTACAATGAGTCCTGGATGTGCGGATATGGGAGGAGTGATGATTGTGCCTGTAGAGGAAGAGTTTGAGAAAATAACTCCGGAACTGATATATGAGATGATTCAGGAGGTTTCCATCCCTGTGCAGGAAGAGGAACTTGTGATCTGGCGTCTCACACGTGAACAGCCTTCTCTTGAAGTTGGGATAATGTCCGGAAAGGAAATTGTTTTTGAAATACTTTCAGATGGGGCAGGTGTCAGAAAAGCTGTTTATAAGGAAGGTAAGATCGAGTATGATGGAGCCTTGTATGATGAGTTGTTCTTTGAAGCTCAGACATTGTCTACAATGTTCGCCCAGCCGTCTTTCGTTCTTCATGACGTAACTATCGGAGTAGATTTTCATTGGGAACGCAAGGAAACCCAGAAGTTTGCCGGAGCATTGAAGATAATCGTCTGCAGAGGAAGGCTTACTGCTGTAAATGTCATAGGAGTGGAGGATTATCTGCTTAGTGTGATTTCATCTGAAATGAATGCATCTGCCTCACCTGAATTCCTCAAGGCCCATGCAGTGATTTCACGTTCATGGGTGATGGCTCAGATGTCCTCGGCCCGAAAGGAAAGAAAGGAACGTATTCCCGAACACATTTATAATGTACCAGAAATCGTTTCTTATCTTGATACAGTGATGAATAAGTCTGCTGACATGGTCTGCAGCAATGAGCATGAATATGTGAAATGGTATGATCATGAGGATCATGTATGTTTCGATGTGTGTGCCGATGATCATTGCCAGAGGTATCAGGGCTTGGTTCGGGCGATAGGATCTGCTGTACGGAGCGCCATTGATTCCACATGGGGACAGGTACTGACATGCGGAGGTGAATTGTGCGATACGCGCTTTTCCAAATGTTGCGGAGGGATTATGGAGCGTTTCAGTACATGTTGGGCAGACGAGGATAAGCCATATCTCCAGTCTGTTGCAGATACACCGGGACATGTGGAAGGAGGGGAATGCTTCTGTGACACAGATGATAAGAATATATTGTCACAGGTCTTGAACAGTTATGATCTGGAAACAGAGGATTTCTACAGATGGGTTCAGAAATATGACAGGAAGGAACTTGGGGAACTGGTCAGCAGGAAGAGTGGGGTGGAAGTTGGAACAATAATTTCTGTTCTTCCTCTGGAAAGAGGCGCATCCGGCAGAATCTGGAAATTGATGATTGTGGGTGAAAAACGGACGGTTACTGTAGGTAAGGAATTGGAAATAAGACGTGTACTGTCTGAAACTCATCTTAAAAGTTCGGCTTTTGATGTTGAAATATCTGGAAATGATATAATATTTCATGGAAGAGGATGGGGGCATGGAGTAGGTCTGTGCCAGATAGGTGCTGCTGTTATGGCAGCAAAAGGATATGTTTATGACCAGATACTTCAGCATTATTATCCGGGATCGCAGTTGACTCGTGGTTGATAGAAGTTTATGAAAGAATATCGAAATCCATGGTTATGGGTACCTACGCTGTATTTTGCGGAAGGTCTGCCTTATTTCATAGTGAACAATATATCTGTTGTAATGTTCAAGAATATGGGAATGCCAAACGGAGCACTCTCCCTTTATACAAGCATGCTTTATCTTCCTTGGGTAATCAAGCCTCTGTGGAGCCCGTTTGTGGATATATTGGGGAAAAAACGCAGATGGATATTGGCAATGCAGTTTCTGATGACGATTTCAATGTTGGCTCTTCCGTTCCTTCTTCCGTCCGCTTCGGGTTCTGCGATAGCATCTTCGCCTTTGTTTTTTGTTACTCTTTCTTTGTTCTGGGTCACTGCATTCGCTTCTGCCACTCATGATATTGCCGCTGACGGATTC
Organism: Bacteroidales bacterium; assembly: GCA_017442315.1. Lineage (GTDB taxonomy): Bacteria > Bacteroidota > Bacteroidia > Bacteroidales > UBA932 > Cryptobacteroides. The sequence continues at coordinate 8,518 of JAFRZX010000128.1, read as the reverse complement.
TATATGTTGGGTATGAATTCAAACAAGCAAGCGGAATTTGTTGGCATCAGAAGTACGTTCTACCGGCTATCTTCGATTTTCGGCCAGGGAGTTCTGGTTGCGTTGGCAGGCTTTCTTGAAACAGGGACCGGAGATGTCCATATGGCATGGAAGATAACATTGCTGGTGTCAGCTACAATTTTTGCGGCAGTCACCATATATCATGCATGGAGTCTTCCATTTCCGGAAGCGGACAGACATGCAGACACAGGAAATGTCAAGGATGTGTTCCGGGATTTTGTCAGGACGTTTGTTACCTTCTTCAAAAAGAAAGATATACTGATGGCAATGATGTTCATGTTGCTGTACCGACTTCCAGAGGCATTTCTAGTCAAGATGATGAATCCTTTCATGTTGGATTCCCTGGAGGATGGAGGCCTTGCGATGTCGACTGAATCCGTAGGGCTGATCTATGGAACCATAGGAGTCGGTGCTCTTACTGCCGGAGGTATCCTGGGTGGTGTAGCTGCTTCAAAGTGGGGCCTTAAGAAGTCTCTGTGGCCTATGGCTTCAAGTCTTGCCCTGCCTTGCCTTTCATTTGTCTTTCTTGCTGTATTCCAGCCTGAAAATCAGTGGGTAACAGGTGCTTGTGTGGCCTTGGACCAGTTTGGGTACGGATTTGGATTTACAGCTTATATGCTCTACTTGATTTATTTTTCTGATGGTGAATTCAGGACGGCACATTATTCGTTGTGCACTGCATTTATGGCATTGGGCATGATGCTTCCGGGGCTCGTTGCAGGTTATGTGCAGGAATATCTTGGATACACGCATTTCTTTGTCTTCATTATGATCTGCTGTCTTGCTACGGTGCTGGTGACCGGTTTGCTTAAGGTAGAACCGGAATTTGGTAAGAAACAATCTATTGAGTGAATGATATGAAAAGGATCTACAACTTATTGTCAATACTTATCCTCTCTGCAGGTCTGATGTCCTGCGGTCCCGGATATATAAAGCCGGTAGAGGCTTCGCAAAAGGATTTTGCAGTTTCTTTCTTCAAGCATGTCAATCAGGATACTCCTAAGGGAGAAAATCTTGTGCTGTCGCCATATAGCGCTGCTGTTGCGCTTTCGATGCTTGCAGAAGGAGCAGAGGGTGAGACCAGAGTGGAATTTGACGATGTGCTTGGAGGGATCATCTATCAGGCAGAGGATCTAGGTGGAAATGATACCGTTATTGTAAAGTCTGCCAATTCTGTATGGGTGGATGATGATTTCAGTCTGAGGAACAGGTATGTGTCACTGCTGGAAAGAGATTTTGACGCATTCATCACGACTCAGAACTTTGCTGATCCGGCAACGGTAAAGGCTATAAACAACTGGTGTTCAGAACATACGGCAGGAAAAATTAATGAAGTCATAGACAGGCTGGAGCCGGGCATGGTAATGGTACTTGCCAATGCTTTATATTTCAATGCTCCTTGGGAGAATTCATTCAATGCTGAACTGACATCCCAGAAGCCTTTCCATGGTGTATCGGTGACTCGTAATGTACCTTTCATGTTCAAAAGATCATTCTATGATTATGCCGAATATCATGGTGTGCAGATGGTGCGTCTTCCATATGCAGGTGGCAGATATTCCATGTTTGTCTTTCTTCCGCCTGCAGGTGCTGATATGGATGCCCTGCTCTCTGAAGTCGATGGTGACATGCTTGATGCATCCTTGGGACTTTTCTCATCAAGGGAAGTTGTCTTGTCTTTGCCAAAATTCAAGAATGAGACATCTGTGCTATTGAATAAACCTCTCAAGGATATGGGTATCAGGACAGCATTTACTCAGGCTGCAGATTTCAGCGGCATTGCGGAAATGGGACCTCTCGTGCTTGACCAGGTAAAGCAGAAGTGTTTTCTGGAACTGTCAGAGGAAGGCACAGAGGCTGCGGCGGTAACGGTAGCCCAGGTCAGACTTACATCTGCACGGCCAGACAGAACTCCTGCGGTCATGACCGTTGACAGACCTTTTGTGTTTATGATTGCAGACTCTCAGATGGAAGATATACTTTTTGCAGGAAAGATAGTTAATTTGTAAGGACATGACCCGAATAGCCATATTGTTTATAACACTGCTTTCCGTTTTTCCGTTTATGGATATTGATGCCGTCAGACCTGTAGTCAGGCCTGGAGTGGAAGTATTGGCAGATGGAGGATTCAAGGGACTGGTCGGACGCAAGGTAGGTCTTGTTACTAATCCAAGCGGTGTTGACAGCAGACTGAATTCAACTATAGATATCCTTTTTAATGCTCCTGGAGTGGAACTTGTCGCACTCTTTGGCCCCGAACACGGAGTCAGGGGGGATGTGTATGCGGGCGGTAAGGTCTCTGATTCAAGAGATGCAGTAACCGGCCTTCCTGTCTATTCCTTATATGGAGCAACCAGAAAACCAACTCCGGAAATGCTGGAGGGAATTGATGTTATGGTCTATGATATTCAGGATGTAGGTGTTCGCTCGTATACATTCATCAGTACGCTTGGTCTTGTTATGCAGGCCTGCTCTGAAAAGGGAATAGAAGTTATGGTGCTGGACCGTCCGAATCCATTGGGGGGTGAAAAAATTGAAGGATGTTATGTAGAGCAGCCGTTCAACTCTTTTGTAAGTCAATACAGAATCCCTTATATCTATGGACTGACTGTTGGGGAACTGGCGGAACTCATCAACGAAGAAGGTCTGAACAGAGGACAGAAGGGTGATATGGAGCCATCGAAGTGCCGCCTTACGGTTGTGCCTATGCAAGGATGGAAACGAAGCATGACTTATGGAGATACCGGTCTTCCTTGGGTGTTGCCATCTCCTAACATACCATTCTGCGATTCTCCTATGTATTATGCGTCTGCTGGAATATGTGGCGAACTTTACGGATTCATGAACATAGGTATAGGCTATACATTGCCGTTTCAGGTCTTCGGCGCAGTATGGCTCGATCCGGTGAAGCTTCAGTCACGCCTGGAATCATACGGCCTGGAAGGAGTAGGATTCCGCACCATATGGTATAAACCGTTTTCAGGAAGTCTCAAGGGGCAGCTGGCTGCCGGAGTCCAATACTTTTTTACAGATTACCCTAAGGCCCGTCTGACGGAAGTCCAGTTCCATGTCATCCAGGCAGTTGCAGAACTATATCCTGACAAGAAGGCATTTGACGTTATAGACAGCTATGGACTTTTTGACAAGGTATGCGGTACCGATCATATACGTAAGGAATTTTCCCGTAATTATCGGTTCTCTGACATCATGGATTATTGGCGTAAAGATGAAGATGCTTTCCGTGCATTGTCAAAGAAGTATCATATCTATTGAAATACACGGGTTTTCATTTGAGTTTCCCGTAAAGTGACTTCAGTTTCTCTATGTCTCCGGATGTGTGCAGTTCGATGTTGAAGCCTTCTGGAGAGTTGGTTGCAATGTCTCGTTCTGCCATGACTGTAAGCAGATGTCTTGCTACTGCAGGAGCAGGATCGATTATATTGATGCTGTGTCCAGGCTTGATTTCCTCGGCTACTTTCTTAATGACTTCAGTAAGAAACGGATAGTGGGTACAGCCTAGGACGATGGTGTCGGCTCCGGCTTCAATGAGGGGAGCTATGCTTTTCCGGACAGTGTTTTCTGCTTCCTCGCCTGAGATGCATCCCTGTTCCACGAGCTCTACAAATCCATCTCCAGTATGTTCTACAACTTCAGCATCCGGTGCGAATCTGTCTTTAGTCCCGATATATTTTTCTGCTTTAAGGGTCCCGGCTGTAGCAAGAACTCCAATGATTCCGGTCCTGGTCTGCATGGCGGCAGGCTTCACTGCCGGCTCCATGCCTATGAATGGGATGTGAGGGTATTCTTTCCTTAGTGTAGATATGGCAGCTGCAGTTGCAGTATTGCAAGCTACTACAATTATTTCAGCTCCCTTGTCAATCAGGAAATCCGTTATCGTACGGGCTCTTGTGATGATGTAATCTCTTGTCTTTTCTCCGTAAGGGCAATGTGCGCTGTCGGAATAATATATATAATGATGGTCAGGAAGTATCTTGCGTATTTCCTTGAAGACGGATAGTCCTCCTGCTCCTGAATCAAAAATTCCTATCATTTTGTGAGGTTTAAAATACTGTCCTTCCGTTGTTTTCCTGTGTCCAAATCAGGAGAAGTCATTAGTCGTATAGTCTTTTTGAGACTTTGACTTGCCAATCATGACAAAGATAATTATTTTTATGTATCTTTGTATGATTTATTAAAATTGAATTTACACACAATGATAGGTATAGAGCATATTAAGTCTTTACAACAGCGGGTTCATACCTTGGGCAGATGTATAAATATAGAGGAAAAGCGAGCTGAAGTGAACCATATGCAGGAGAAGACGCTGGCAGCAGACTTTTGGGATGACCCTAAAGCAGCGGAAAAGTTCCTGAAGGAATTGTCCGGAGTGAAATTCTGGGTGACTGGCTTTGATAAGGTATCTGATGCAGCAGAAGACCTGAATGTACTTTATGATTTTGCAAAGGAGAGTCAAGGTGGAACGGAAGACGAGGAAACGGATGAGGTCAGAGAGCTGGAGACTGGATATGCAGATGTCCTTGCTCAACTGGAGGCATTGGAACTCAGGAATATGCTTGGAGAGGAAGGAGATAATCTCGGTGCTGTCCTTACCATCAATTCCGGAGCAGGAGGTACAGAGGCTAATGACTGGTCTTCAATGCTGATGAGGATGTATGTGCGTTGGGCGGAACGTAATGGATATAAAGTAACTGTGACAGATCTTCTGGAAGGGGAGGATGCCGGAATCAAATCAGTGACAATGCAGGTAGAAGGTGATTATGCATTCGGCTATCTTAAGGCGGAAAGTGGAGTGCATCGACTCGTACGCATATCACCGTTTAATGCTCAGGGCAAGCGTCAGACAACTTTCTCGTCAGTCTTTGTATATCCATTGGTTGACGACTCGATAGAAATCGAAATCAATCCGGGTGACCTGGAATGGGATACATACCGATCAAGTGGAGCCGGCGGACAGAATGTCAATAAAGTGGAGACAGGAGTGCGTGTGAGGCATATACCTAGTGGTATAGTTGTAGAAAATACGGAAACGCGTTCTCAGCTTGACAATCGTCAGAATGCCCTTCGTATCCTGAAATCGCGTCTGTATGATATAGAACTCAAGAAACGTCAGGAGAAGCAGGCTGAACTCGAAGGTCAGAAGAAGAAGATCGAATGGGGATCCCAGATCAGAAGCTATGTCCTTCACCCATACAAGATGGTCAAGGACCTGCGTACCGGCCACGAAACCTCCGACACTCAGGGTGTTCTGGACGGAGACCTGAACGACTTCATGAAGGTCTTCCTGATGGAAAACAGCAAATAATAACTAACTCAATACAAAATGGCTGAATTCAAATACGCACCAATGTTTCAGCTTGGCGAGGACAAGACTGAATATTACAAGATTCCGGGTTCGGAGCAGTATGTGAGCACTGGCGATTTCGAGGGGCATGAGATCCTGAAGATCGAGAAGGAAGGTCTCACGGTGATGGCTAATACAGCTTTCCGTGATGTCTCTTTCATGCTTCGTCCTGAGCACAACGAGATGGTGGCGAAGATCCTTCACGATCCTGAGGCTTCCGAGAACGACAAGTATGTGGCTCTGACTTTCCTTCGCAATGCGGAGGTGGCCTGCAAGGGAAAGCTTCCTTTCTGCCAGGACACAGGTACTGCCATCATCCATGGTGAAAAGGGACAGCAGGTGTGGACCGGTTACTGTGATGAAGAGGCTCTTTCCCTCGGAGTATATAAGACTTATACCGAGGAGAATCTCCGTTATTCACAGAATGCTCCTCTTACAATGTATGACGAGGTAAACACCAAGTGCAACCTTCCAGCACAGATCGATATCGAGGCGACTCATGGTGCTGAATATCACTTCCTTTGCGTTACAAAGGGCGGCGGATCTGCCAACAAGACCTATCTCTACCAGGAGACAAAGGCTATCCTCAATCCGCAGACTCTCGTTCCTTTCCTCGTGGCAAAGATGAAGACTCTCGGAACAGCTGCCTGCCCTCCATATCACATCGCATTCGTGATCGGCGGTACTTCGGCTGAGAAGAATCTCTTGACAGTGAAGCTGGCTTCAACAAAGTTCTATGATGAGCTTCCTACAACAGGAGATGAGACAGGACGCGCATTCCGTGATGTGGAACTTGAAAAACTTGTTCTTGAAGAATCTCGCAAGATCGGCCTTGGTGCTCAGTTCGGTGGAAAGTATTTCGCTCATGACGTGCGCATCATCCGTCTCCCACGCCACGGTGCAAGCTGTCCTGTGGGCCTTGGAGTAAGCTGCTCTGCAGACCGCAACATCAAAGCGAAGATCAACAAGGATGGTATCTGGATCGAGAAGCTCGACGACAACCCTGCGCGCCTTATTCCAGAGGAACTCCGTCAGGCAGGCGAGGGCGAGGCTGTCAAGATCAATCTCGACCAGCCGATGGCAGACATCCTCAAGGAACTCACAAAATATCCTGTATCTACGCGTCTGAGCCTCAACGGTACGATCATCGTAGGCCGTGACATCGCTCATGCGAAGATCAAGGAGCGTCTCGACAGGGGAGAGGAGATGCCTCAGTACCTCAAGGATCATCCTATCTATTACGCGGGTCCGGCAAAGACTCCTGCAGGAATGCCTTGCGGTTCAATGGGACCTACAACTGCAGGCCGAATGGACTCATATGTAGACCTGTTCCAGAGCCACGGCGGAAGCATGATCATGCTTGCGAAGGGCAACAGAAGCCAGCAGGTGACTGACGCCTGCCAGAAGTATGGCGGATTCTACCTTGGTTCCATAGGAGGTCCTGCGGCCATCCTGGCTCAGAACAATATCAAGAGTATCGAGTGCGTGGAGTATCCGGAACTCGGAATGGAAGCTATCTGGAAGATCCATGTTGAAGATTTCCCTGCATTCATTCTGGTGGACGACAAGGGCAACGACTTCTTCAAGAAGCTCGGTCTGTAAGCAATCTGAATATTCTATGGCAGGTGTCCGGTTTGGCGTTGAGCCTTTGGGCACCTGTCATTCTTTTTCTGAATTCATTGTCCTCACATAAACGCAGGGCTATCGATACCTGTTGTATAGTGTCAGTGCAGCTATAGGACATGCCGTGATAGTGGAAGAATTCTGCGTTGCGCGTCTCGCATCCTGGAATAGGTGCAGTATGTATCATCGGTATCTGCTTGGACATGCCTTCAGTGCTGGATATCCCTCCAGGCTTTGTGAACAATACGTCAGCAGCATCCATCATCAGCGAGATCTTATCAGTAAATCCAATCGGATGTACGACATGAAGATATCTGTTTTCATTTTTTAGTTTATTCAGCATTTCTTCATTTCTTCCGCAGATGGCTATTATTTCTGTACCGTTCATGGACTGTCTTATTGTCTCATCTATGATTTCCTGAGTGCTTCCGAATCCCATAGAGCCGGTCATTATCAGAAACCAATTGTTCCATATTGAAATGTCATTCCATCCGAAAATCTCAGCAAGTAGTTTGCGTGCCATGATTTTAGGCTCAGTATGGTGAAATTTGTTGTCAACCGGTATTCCGAATGGGAATAACTTTGCCCTCGGAATCCCTTTCTCTGCAAACTCCTCTATCAAATGTTCATGTGGGATGACATAACTGTCCAGTGCTGTTTCATCCAGGAAAGGTATACATGTATAGTCTGTCATTACGAAAATGGCCGGTATAGACAGTTTCCCTTTGTTTTTAAGATAACTGATAGCCTGTGCCGGAAACAGATGTACACATATGATGGAATCAAATCCATTTTCGTTAATGTATTTTAGAACTTTGTCGGCATAAGAAGAATTCCATAGGTATACAGGAGATTTGACCTTATTGGAAATATCGCTGACAAACATGCCTATTTTATACAGATATTTGAATAGACTTGTCTGTGTACTATAGACGTATATGTCAGAAACATTCCTCGATAATGTCTGACCAACCAATGAGAGTGTGTCAGTAATAGTACATTCCACTCCTAATGAACGGATATGGCTATTTATGGCGCGTGCGGCTGAATTATGACCTTCGCCAGTGTTGCATGAGAGAATAAGTACTTTCATTTCAGTTCGTTTTCTCATCCGATTCCATAACTTGTGCCAATAGCCGATTCTTGGATTTGCAGGAAAATAAAAATTATGGTATATTTGCCGCCGGAATTGAGATATGGTGTAATGGTAGCACTACAGATTTTGGTTCTGTCTGTCCAGGTTCGAATCCTGGTATCTCAACCAAACCCACCCAACCCGCTGAAAATCAGCGGGTTTTTTGATGTGGTGCCGTGAGTCATCAATGAATACTTTGGCTCAGGTGCAAAAGTATGTGTTTCGATAAATAAGTGATACCTTTGTATGGATATATAAATACAAAGGTTATGACAGACGAACAGAAAATACTTTTAGCATTAGTCAAGTTGATGTTTCCACGTGAGATGTTGGATTAT